>JBKYML010000005.1:0-435436 GCA_046940335.1 Enterobacterales bacterium AN_CKDN230030167-1A_HGKHYDSX7 | reverse complement strand
AGCTGCAAAGGTCTCCACCGTTTTTCTACCAAAACGGGTATTTGAATGAATAGGGAGTTTGTTGGCCTTTCTCGCGTTAAGAATGATCTTAGCTTGAGATACTGCTCAAACTCTTTTACAAATCGGGTTGTGATTGTGAAGCTTTGAATTTTCCTGCCTGCGCGCCATTTTACAGTCCTGAAACCCTGGGCGGTTGGTACAATTTCGTATTCACCTGTTAACCATTCTAGATCTCTGATTTGTTGTTCGTTCATTCCAGTGTTGGCAGCGAACATAAAAACAAAGCTGTCATGCGCCCATTTTCCCAAACGATGCCTGTGATTGGTCAGGATTTGGGGGTCTTGATTCTCTTCCGCAATCGTGTCTACAGCTTCGTAATAGCGCTTAATCCTATAGTCATGCGTTTGGGGGATCAGTGTGCCGGACTTGTAATGCCATAGGCATGTGCTAACCTCTGGTGGTGTTGCCCTTTGCGTATGGCATAGCCAGAGCGTAGGGAACACCCAGAGGCGTTCACTCATTAAATTTACTTGGAACGGATATTTCCAACCGTTCAGTAGGGCTTCCGTGAATGCACTGAAAATTTCAGTGCATAATCCCAGCCCATGAGCAACCTGTTGCTCCGGAGGGACAGGAGTTGCGTTGTAGCCATGCTTAACAGGTACTTTAGGAAGCGCTGGCTTAAAGTTAAATGTGCATTCAGGAAAGAACCAGTAGAGTAAATTAAATGGTGTGCTTTGTTTGATCGCGGCGGTATGGTAAGAATATTTTCCCTCCATGTGTTTGTCATATGCAAGTTTGGAGTATTCCGAGTAAGCTTCGTAGTACCTTTCGGCGCTATCAAAAAGGTCTGAGTGATCATTTTTGTAACTCCAACAAAGAAACTGATTCAGTTCACTGCCGTTTGAGCTGAACGTACGTTGGCTGATTGCACCGGTTTTGACAGCAGTGATGACGTTTCTTGCCCAACCGTCCAGTGCTTTGCACCTGCTCTCAATCAGATCGAACCTCTGGCATTGATAGAGGGCAGTGGCTCCAATGCGATAACGGTTCCGAAAACAGTGTGATCCGACATGGAATACTGTTTCGTCTTTCGTCGCAAATGCTACTTGGTGGATGCCAAGTTCATCAATTTTTGCGTTGATCTCCTGCATCGAGAGCTTATCAATTTCGATTATAGTAATGCCGGAGACTTGACGTAGATATGATTTAATTTTAATTGTATACATAATGTTCCGAGATCGTTTGTAGATGTTGCTCGAACATGCTCTGCGCTTGGAACGTAAGTTCCTTATCGTCACGGTAGCTCAGATACCTTTCCGTGGTGGAGATGTGAGCATGTCCCATACGCTGTTGGACTTTGCCCAGTGCGCGTGTAAATGCATTAGAATCTGGCTGCAAACCTTTAAGCTTTTCCTCTAGAAGATTCATGCCAAAACAGGCCCTCAAATTGTGAAAGCGAAACTTGAAAGGAGATCCAAGTTTGTTTAGGGCTGGCTGAAGCTTCTCAGAGATAAATTTTCTAACAGAGGCACCTTCCTGGATCGGCTGACTCTGACCCCTCCTCATATCGCCTTTTGCTATGTGGAATGGATTTCCGTGCGATGTTAAGAAGACGTATTGCGCCCCATCTGTTGGTTGTCCTGCCTTTGCAGCTCTATGTCGGTAGCGGTCGGAGTTTATATATGTATAAATAAGATTATTAAGCCATGCTGGAATGTAAATTTTCATTTTCTTATTGTTTTTGTTGTCGACCGTAGAGTTGCGTCCAATGTCAATAGCTACTTCGGTGCCTTTTACTGCTTCAGGGGTTAGTATGTCAGATGTTCGCAGGGTATAAGTTGCAAGCGAGCGGGCGCCGCTAGTCAGTGCTACTAGGAAACTCAGTATCATCTCTGTGTTGCTGGTTTCAAAGAGAGCTTTTACGAGTGCGCGCTGTTGCTCTTCTGTGTATGGATATAGCTTTCCACCATCGACAATGTACTCGCCTGTGTTGACTTCTTGCAATTGTTTTATATTGAGGTCTGTAGTAACGACTTCTTTTCCGCTGCTAAAGCCCTGCCGGTTGCTGAAGCGAATGTAGCTTTTTTTCTCAATCCACAGGTCTTGAGTGGGATGATAGTCGTATCGACTTTTCAGCCATCGGTAGAAATTAACTACCGCAGTAACGCGTGAGTTGGCCGTACTTACTGCAAGGAGATTGCTAGTAATTCTTTCTTCAAGCTCGGCTCTGTAATGATATGTTGGGCGCGAGCTTTTTCGAATCGGGGTGGAAAGATAATCTATCTGATCAACGGCCAAGGTATTGATGTAGTCAACCAGGCCCTTCGCATAGGATCTAAGTGTTTGGTCGGTGGGAGGGTTGTACTCAGATGCCCGTGAAAGTAAGTAGAGAGATCCGTGATGCCATATAGAGCCGTCTGGTTTTAGGATGATTGGGACGTTTCGTAGTTCGTACCTACCCGATTCGCTTTTGAATGGCTGAATTATATATTTGCCTTGCATGATGGTTGCCGCTGGAGGCAGTTCATCATTGGCAGCAATTTCTGCTTTGAAAACAGAGATGCGAGGCAGCACCACATATCGGTACTTCCTGTATGGAATCTTTCGTGGGGTTCGAGTGACGCTTGCAGGCATTTTCAGGTGTGACGAATTGGCCGGGGTAGGGGATTTAAAGTTCTCCAGGTGAGCCTGTCAAGCACTGTTCAAAGTATGCTGTAAGTATCCCGTTAGCATACGTTTTCGATTTTTAATATAATATCTGTATAATTGACATGTTGTTTTCTTGGGGTGTTCTTATATTGCGACGTTGAGTTTGCAGCCGTCAAGCCGTGTGTCACAAGGCCTTGATGGTTTTTGACGTGTGGTTCGCCATGTGGGGGTATATGTGCCTGATATATATAAAGACGTGGAAATGAGTTTCGTTGGGATATTGTGGGCTGATGACGGCGCTTATATATACCCAAGCAGATCACCGACAAACGGGCGCTTGGCGCACTGCAACGGACACCGAGGTGGCACTCTCTGTAAGGAATGTCCGCTATCTGACGGTGGACTGAACGCAATCCAATTGGCTTCTAACGTTCGGGATTACCTCATCAGTCTGGCATTTCTCGCTAGTGCTCACAGCCGTTCGAGAAATTGACACAAGGTGCCGAGAGCGTGGGCTTCTCACAACTCACCCCAACGCGTCCTCTACCAGTCGCGATAGGCCTGGGAGAACCGGATTTGCTTCTACTCGACTCACGATCGTGGTAGGTCTCTCATGGAGGATTGACCGAGCCTGAGTGGTGGTTTGGCTGTAACTGAAGGCGACTGATATATGTCTGCTGTTACTGCATCTCCCCAGTCTCACCAACCCTCTCGCGGTTAGCCAGCAGGTATGGCTTCCATCTACCTGAGTGAACTGCACTTTCAGCTGTTCTTATGCGTTGCGGCTCGCACCTGAGGCTGAGCCCTCATTTGAGATGTGGCATCCAGATCCGTCGAGCATGCACCGGCCTAGCGACGTTTATGCTCTGGGTACAGAAGGGAGGTTAGTGGTCGCTCATAGTCTGGTCACTGTGCGTTCTGGGCTAGCTGCAGTGAGGTGACGGGGAGGATAGATGTCCTAGCCTGGCGAAACCCTGAAGGTCGAGGCTGTCCATTTTTTGAGGAAATTCACGGGGATCAGTCAATCAGTGAAAACTCACGGGTGGTTCTGCACCTTGACCGTATGCAAGGTGATGTCCACCACGTCGCCATCCGCGCCGACCTGGGGCATCTCGATCCAGTCGCCGACGTGGAGCATGTCGTTGCTGGTGAGCTGCACGCTGGCGACGAACGACAGCAGGGTGTCCTTGTAGACCAACAGCAGCACCGCCGACATGGCGCCCAGACCCGAGAGCAGCAGCAGCGGCGAGCGGTCGATCAGGGTGGCGACGATGACGATGGCGCTGAACACCCACAGGACCATCTTCGCCAGTTGCACGTAACCCTTGATCGAGCGGGTGCGGGCGTGCTCGGTGCGGGCATAGATGTCGAGCAGCGCGTCGAGCAGGCTGGCCAGGGCCAGGGTCATGAACAGCAGCGTGAAGGCCAGCGCCAGGTTGTCGAGAAAGTGCAGGGTCACCGCGCTCAGGCCCGGCACCAGCTTGAGGCCGAACTGGATCACCAGCGACGGCGTGGTCTGGGCCAGGCGGTGAAAGACCTTGTTGTGGCGCAGGTCGTCGAGCCAGCGCAGGGCTGGTTGGCGGGCCAGCAGGCGGCTGCCGTGCAGGACCAGGAAGCGGGCCAGGCGGCCCAGGATCAGCGAGACGCCGAAGAGTACGGCCAGGCCGAGGCTGGCGTGCAGCAGTGGGTGTTGATCGAGGGTGCCCCAGAGGTCGAGGGCGTCGAGCCAGAGTTGTCGGATATCCATGGAATGCGCGTGCGGCCATCGTTGCGAAATCAGGCGTCATTAGACCGCGGAACGACCGGCGGTTGGAGAAAAGAAATTCGGCTATGGGCACGGAAAACGTTACCCTATGCAACTGAATTTCCGCACATGCCCGAGGTTACATCCCGTGTTTTCCCAATTCGCCCTGCATGAACGCCTGCTCAAAGCCGTGGCCGAGCTGAACTTTGTCGAGCCGACCCCGGTACAGGCAGCGGCCATTCCTCTGGCCTTGCAAGGGCGAGACCTGCGGGTCACGGCGCAAACCGGCAGCGGCAAGACCGCGGCGTTCGTGTTGCCGCTGCTCAACCGCCTGGTCGACCTGCGCGAGCGTCGCGTGGAGATCCGTGCGCTGATCCTGCTGCCGACCCGCGAGCTGGCGCAGCAGACCCTTAAGCAGGTGCAGCTGTTCTCGCAGTTCACCTACATCAAGTCGGGCCTGGTCACGGGCGGTGCGGACTTCAAGGAACAGGCCGCCATGCTGCGCAAGGTGCCGGACGTGCTGATCGGCACGCCGGGCCGCCTGCTCGAGCAACTCAATGCCGGCAACCTCGACCTGTCCCACGTGCAGGTGCTGATCCTCGACGAAGCCGACCGCATGCTGGACATGGGCTTTGCCGAAGACATGGAGCGCCTGTGCCAGGAGTGCGCCAACCGCGAGCAGACGCTGCTGTTCTCCGCCACCACCGGCGGCGCGGCATTGCGTGACGTGATCGGCAACGTGCTCAAGGACCCGGAGCACCTGATGCTCAACAGCGTCTCGCAGTTGGCCGAGGGCACCCGTCAGCAGGTCATCACCGCCGATCATGACCAGCACAAAGAAAAGATCGTCCAGTGGCTGCTGCAGAACGAGACCTACCAGAAGGCGATCATCTTCACCAACACCCGCGCCTGGGCCGACCGCCTGTACGGGCACCTGGTGGCGCAGGACGTGAAGGCGTTCGTGCTGCACGGTGAGAAGGACGCCAAGGACCGCAAGCTGGCGATCGAGCGCTTCAAGCAGGGCAGCTCCAAGGTGCTGGTGGCCACCGACGTGGCCGCGCGTGGCCTGGACATCGAGGGCCTGGACCTGGTGATCAACTTCGACATGCCGCGCAGTGGCGACGAGTACGTGCACCGCGTCGGTCGTACCGGGCGTGCCGGTGCCGAAGGCCTGGCGATCTCGCTGGTGTGCCACAACGACTGGAACCTGATGTCGAGCATCGAGCGCTACCTCAAGCAGCAGTTCGAGCGTCGCGTGATCAAGGAGGTCAAGGGCACCTACAACGGGCCGAAGAAGGTCAAGGCCTCGGGCAAGGCGGCGGGCAGCAAGAAGAAAAAGGTCGAGAAGAAGACCGACAAGAAGACCGACAAGAAGACCGCCGCCAAGCGCAAGCCGGCCGCCCGGCCGAAGGCCAAGCCCCTGGCCAGCGCTGATGGGATGGCGCCGTTGAAGAAGCGTACGCCCGCGGCGGAGTGATGGCAGGGCAGGGCGCCCGACGCTGTGAGGGCGTCTGTTTGCCTGATGCGGCGAGTGGCTGGTTTGGTGGGTCCGCAGGACCCACCTGCCTAGGCAATGACTGATCCAACCCTATCGCTGACAATCCGGCCCCCACGGGCTGTCTTTCGGACACCTGTCCGCTCGAAACGATCACCCTCCGCTGCGCCTACAACCACCCCGATCGCTTGAAGCTGGCATACAGCCCCGTGCAACCCGTCGCGATCACCCCCAGCACCATGAAATAGCCGTAATGCCAGCTCAGCTCCGGCATGTTCTGGAAGTTCATGCCGTAGATCCCAGCAATGGCCGTGGGGAAGGCCAGGATCGCCGCCCAGGCCGCGAACTTGCGCTGCACCGCGCTCTGCCGCGCCGTATCCAGCAGCAGGCCGACCTCGATGGTCTGGCTAGCGATCTCGTGGACGGTGGAGAGGTCCTCCATCTGCCGTTTGACGTGAATCTGCACGTCGCGAAAGTACGGGCGCATGTTCTTGTCGATGAAGGGAAACGTCAGCCGCTGCAGTTCCTCGCTGATCTCCACCATCGGCGCCACGTAGCGCTTCATGCGCAGCACGTCGCGGCGCAGGCGGTGCAGGTGCTTGATGTCTTCCTCGACCAGGGTGCCGGCCAGCACGCGCTGCTCCAGCGACTGGATCTCCTCGTGGATCGCCTCGCTGACCGGCTGGTAGTTCTCGGTGACGAAGTCCAGCAGCGCGTACAGCACGAAGTCCTCGCCATGCTCGAGCAGCAGGGGCCGCGCCTCGCAGCGTTGGCGTACCTGGGCGTAGGAGGTGGAGTGGCCGTTGCGGCAAGTGACGACGTAGCCCTTGCCGGCGAAGATGTGCGTCTCGATGAACTGCAACTGCCCGTTCTGGCGCACGGGCGAGTAGGTGACGATGAACAGCGCGTCGCCGAAGGTCTCCAGCTTGGAGCGGCTGTGCTTTTCCAGGGCGTCCTCGATGGACAGCTCGTGCAGGTCGAACTGGTGCTGCAAGGTCTCCAGCTCCTGCGCGCAGGGCTCCTCCAGGCCGATCCAGACGAAGTGTCCAGGCTTGGCGGCCCACTCACGGCCCTGGTCGATACCGATGTTGGTGACCTTGCGCCCACCGCTGTATACCGCTGCCGCCACGACACGTCCCATGATGACCTGCTCTCTCGACCCGATTGCGGCCTAGCTTGGGGCCGGCCGCGCTGGCGGGCAAGAGGCATGTCAGCGGTGGCGGTCGTCGTCCAGGCGTTCCTGCTCCAGGCGGTCGAGGCACTGCTGCATCTGGGTGCGGCACTGCTCGATCAGTGCCGGGATGTCCTGCTTGCTCAAGCCGGTGGTGGCGATCGGCGGCAGCGAGCGCACGACCACCGTGCGGCGACGCCAGGCGTTGAGGTTCAGGTCGTGGGCGTAGCGGCTGACGCACACTGGCACGATCGGCACCCCGGCCTCGATGGCCATGTGGAAGGCGCCCTTCTTGAAGGCCAGCAGGTGCTCGCCGCGGTTGCGCGTGCCTTCAGGGAAGATGAAGATCGACGCACCGTTCTGCAGCTTGCGCGTGGTCAGGTGCATGGCCTTGCGCGCCTGGTAGGCATTGCCCCGGTCGACCAGCACGTTGCCGCCCAGCCACAGCAGCTGGCCGAACAGCGGGATCAGCCCCAGGCTCTTCTTGCCCACCGCCACCGTGCAGCGCGGTATCACCTGGCCCAGGATGAACAGGTCGTAGTTGGACTGGTGGTTGGCGATGATCACGCAGCCAGGTGGCTGGTCAACCAGAGGGCCTGTCTCGTCCTTCAGGCGCAGGCCCATGAGGCGCGTGGCGGGGATGCCGTAGAGGCGAGCGAAGAGACGGCTGTTGTCGGGGTTGAACGGGCGGCACACGCCGATCACCAGGCCCGCCAGGCTGGCCAGGACGACGTGCAGACCGAGAAGCAGCATGCGCAGGAGAGAAAGCATCGAAAGGCTCGCAACCGGATGTTCGCGGTGCAGTGTACGACCGTGCACTGAAAGGCTGCAAGGGGAGGGTGGCTGCAAGCGGCCCTTGGCCAGCCGTGGATCTGGCTCACTCCAGCACTGCGGTCGAGGTGTGGGAGTGGGCTTGTCGGCGATGGCTTTGTGGACCCTGCGGGCCCAGTCGCGGCACGGGGCCGCTCCTACACCCACTGCGGTAGGGCAGGCGGTCCACGGTCCATGTAGGAGCGGCCCCTGTGCCGCGATTGGGCCTGAAAGGCCCACAAAACAGCCATTGCGCTGTAGCAGAAAAAGACAGCTGCGCTTTCCAAACCCATCACGGCCAGTCTCACCCAGCAGCGATCATGAGCCAGCGCGCCTTCTGCCTGATGAACTGGCAGCAGTCTCAGTACACCTTGTCCAGTTCGATCGCCTCGTCCAGCGTCGCCAGCAGCACCTTACGCACCTTGAGCTTGGTCTCGCGGTGCGCCCGCATGTTCAGCTTCTTCAGCGCCTGGGCTGCGGCCAGGGCGGTCTCATGAAGTTGCTCCGGCGACACCACCTTGTCGAGGAAGCCTGCCTCACAGGCTCCCTGCGGATCGAACACCTCAGCGTTGATCACCGCACGCTGGAAGGCGGCCGGTTGCAGGCGGTCGCGCGCCAGGGTGATGCCGGCGTGGTGCATGGTCATGCCGATCTGCACTTCGTTCAGGCAGATCTTGTAGGGGCCGTCGATGCCGATCCGGTAGTCGCTCGACAGCAGCAGGAACGCACCCTTGGCCACCGCGTTGCCGGGGCAGGCGACGATCACCGGAAAAGGGTGCGCGAGCAGGCGGCGCGACAGCGTCGAGCCGGCGCTGACCAGGTCGATCGCTGCCTGGGGGCCGCTGGTCATCACCTTGAGGTCATAGCCACCGGAGAGGATGCCAGGCTGGCCGGTGATCACCACCACCGCACGGTCCTGCTCGGCGCGGTCCAGCGCAGCGTTGAAGGCCTCGACGACGGCGGGCGAAATGGCGTTGACCTTGCCGTTGTTCAGCGTCAGCAGGGCAATACCGTCTTCGCAGTGGTAGGTGATCAGCTCGGTCATGACAGCATCCTTTCGATGGAGGTGGCGCCGACGTTACCCAGCACGGAGAGCCAGGTAAAGCGGCAATGCTGACCGGCCAGTCAGCCAAAATGCCCGTGCGGACATGACAAGGCGCGTCGTTGACGGGGCGCCGTGGCCTTCGCGTGGACCAAGCCATGGGGGGTTGCCAGCGACAGTCTTTCGCCGTCTGGCTTAAGCGCATGAAAATTCTGAAAAAAAGCTTGCCATCGTCGGGGGCTTCGACTAAATTAGCGCGCCTCGACAGGCTGAACAGCTTGAAGAGAAACGGTGAAGTGTCCGAGTGGTCGAAGGAGCACGCCTGGAAAGTGTGTATACGGGAAACCGTATCAAGGGTTCAAATCCCTTCTTCACCGCCACATTCAGAAGAGCCCCCGATGGTGAAAGCCTCCGGGGGTTTTTCGTTTCCGAGTGTTGAGACAGGCTGCGTCCAGCCCTGTGCGAAACACCACAGGGCCGGGCGCAGGCCATTAGAAGTCCACCGAGGCCGACAACCGCGCCGTGCGTGGCGCGCCCTGGAACAGGTAGGCGTCCCCCAGGTAGTCGCCCACGTCGCGCCAGTAGCGCTTGTCGAGCAGGTTGTCCACGGTGAGCCGCCACGTCGTGTCATAGCCGCCGACGCGGGTACGGTAGCGGCCGCCCACATCCACCACCGTGTAGCCGCCCACGGCGACGTCACCGGTGCGGTCGGCGTACTTGCTGGCGCTATAGCGCGCCCCGCCCAGCAGCGCCAGGCCAGGCACCGGCAAGCTGTACTCGGCCTGCACGGCCAGGCGCAGGTTCGGCACGTTCAGGGCCTGGTGGCCTTCGTACACCGAGGTACCGCTGCCCTCGACGCGTGCGCGCAAGGCGGCGGCGCTGGCCTGCAGGCGCAGGTTGTCGGTCAGTGCGCCGCTGGCCCCCAGCTCCAGCCCGAGGTTCTTCTGCTGCCCTTGCTGGACGTAGGTGAAGCCACCGTCTTGTGGCCGTGCGTACTGGTAGGCCTGGCGGATCTGGAACAGCGCCGCGTTCAGGCTCAGGCCGCGCCAGTCGTGCTTGACGCCCAGCTCGAGCTGCCGTGACACGGTCGGCGCCAGGATCTGCGCGGCGTTGCGGGCGAACCAGGGCGCCGTGCCGCCGTCCGACAGGCCCTTGGCGTAGCTCAGGTACAGCGTGGTGTCGGCCTGCGGCTTGTAGAGCAGCGCGGCATTGGGCAACAGCTCGTAGCGCTGGGTATGCCGGTCCAGGGTCGCGTCTTCGGCCCAGGCGCGCTCGTCCAGGCGCACCTCGCGCGCGCCGACCACCACCTGCCAGCGTTCACTGAGCGTGATGCGGTCGCTGAAGAACACACCGTACTGACGGCTGTCCAGACGTCGCACGCTGGCACCGACCGCACGTGTCGACGGCTCGACCCAGGGCGCTCCGCTGCCGATCTGGCCGCTGCCGACCCATTCGTTGTAATAGGGGCGCTGGTCGAGGGTACGACGGCGGGCGCTGCTGCCCAGGGTCACGGCGTGCGCCAGGCCGAAGGCCGTGAAGCGTCCGCCGAGCGTGGCCTGCAGCTCATCGGTGCGGCGTGTGTCGTCGGGGCTGCGGTAGTCGTAGATATCGTACTCGCCTTCGGGGCTGAAGTGGTTCGGCACGGCCAGGTCCGCACAGCTCGAGGCGCCATAGCAGCCCCAGGCGAACGCGCTGTAGTCGTCGATCACCACGCGGCTGTGGGAGGCGCTCACGGTGCCGGTCCAGTCGTCGAAGCGGTATTCGAAGCGACCGCCGAGGTTCAGGGCATCGCTCTGCACCGGCTTGGCCCAGGGCTGATAGGCCAGCCGGTCGCTCGGGTCCACGTGATGGGGCAGACGATCCCCGCCAAGCAGTTGATAGCCGGGCACCGAGCGCTGCTCACGGTGCTGGTAGTCGGCGTCGAGCTGCAAGGTGGCGTCCGGGGTGATCTGCCAGTCGAACGCCAGCGACGCGAAGTCGCGCCGGCCGTCGGCATGGTCGACATAGCTGCGAATGTCTTCGTGGGCCAGGTTGGCGCGCAGGCCAAACTGCCGCTCGCCGCCGAACCAACCGCCCAGGTCGGTGGCCAGATAGCGCTCGCCCTGATCGTTGGTCGACAGGGTCACGCGGCGCACGTCCTCCGGGCGCTTGGTCACGTAGTCGATCAGCCCGCCTGGCTCGGAGACGCCGCTTTGCAGCCCCGACAGGCCCTTGAGCAGTTCGACCCGTTCCTTGTTCTCGAGCGCCACGTTCTGCTCACCCACGACCGTCTGGCCATTGATCTGGTAGCTGCTGGCGGCATCGAGGGTGAAACCGCGGACGTTGAAGTTCTCGTAGTAGCCGATCGGCGCGTAGCTCTCGCCGACCGAGGCGTCCCCGTGCAGCACCTCGCTCAACTGCCGCACCTGACGGTCCTCGAGCTGTGCGCGGTCGAACACGCGGATCGCGGCCGGCGTGTCGAGCACTGGGGTGTTCTGAAACTGCCCGACGCTGGCCTGAGGGGATTGCGCGCTGTCGGCGTCGTAGGTGTCGGAGACACGCAGGGCGTCGAGTACGATGCCGGTCTCGGCCAGCACAGGTGCACCGTACAGGGCCAGGCTCAGGCTGAGCAGGCCCAGCGGCAGTGGGGGGCGGGGCAGGGGCATGCAGGGCTCCTCGAGGGCCGGGCGCGGGCGATCGTCGCGGGCGCGGGCGTGCTGGGCGAAAAATCGCGCGCATGGTAGCAGGGGCGCCGGTCGACGGCGCCGTTTGTTTCGACCGGGATGACGGTCTGCGGGGACAGCCGGACGCTAACGTACGGTGGCCGCTGCCCGCTCGCTGCGCCGCCGCGTGCGCTCGGCGCCGGCCCACACCAGCAGGGCCAGTGTGCTGATGGCCACGCCGGCCCAGACGATGCCCATCCAGCCGGCCCGTTCGAACAACTGCGTGCCGAGCAGCGAACCCAAGGCGCCGCCGATGAAGTAGCAGGTGATGTAGACGGCGTTCAGCCGCGTGCGCGCCGTTGGACGCAGGGCGATCACCGCATTCTGGTTGCTGACGTGCACCAGTTGCACCGCCAGATCCAGCAGCAGGACGCCCGCCAGCAGGGCGACCAGCGAAGTCTGGGCCAGGCCCAGGGGTAGCCAGGCGGCCAGCAGCGCCAGCAGGCCCACGGTCGTGCCCAGCGCGCCTTTGCCACGGTCGGCCAGACGCCCGGCCCAGTTCGCTGCCAGTGCACCGGCCGCCCCGGCCAGCCCGAACAGACCGATGGTGGCGTCGGAGTAGTGGTAAGGCTCGCGGGCCAGCAGGAAGGCCAGCGGCGTCCAGAACAGCGCGAACAGGCTGAACGACAGCAAGCCCAGCGCAGCGCGCAGGCGCAGCACGGGCTCTTCGCGGAACAGGGTGAGCAGCGAGCCGAGCAGCGCGGGGTAGCTCAGGCCGGCGTGGCTGCGGTGCACGGGCAGGCTGCGCTGCAGGGCGATGGCACAGACCGCCATCAGCACCGCCGCCAGGCAGTAGATGGCGCGCCAGCCGCCCAGCTCGGCGGTGAACCCGGCGGCGGTGCGGGCCAGCAGGATGCCGAGCAGCAGCCCGCTCATCAAGGTCCCCACGGCGCGTCCGCGTTCGGCCGGCGAACTCAGCGCCGCGGCCATCGGCACCAGCACCTGGGCCACTACCGAGAACAGCCCGGTCAGCGCCGTGCCGACGATCAGCCACGGCAGGCTGGGCGCGCTGGCGCTGATCAACAGGCCCAGCACCGCCACGCCCATCATCACCACGATCAGACGGCGTTGCTCGAACAGGTCACCCAGCGGTGCCAGCAAGACCAGGCCCACGCCGTAGCTCAGTTGCGCGGCAATGACGATGCTGCCGGCGCTGACGGTGCTAAGGCCAAAGTACTCGGCGATGCTGTGCAGCAAGGGCTGGGCGTAGTAGTTGCTGGCCACGGCCAGGCCGGTGGCCGTGGCCATCAGCAGGATCAGGGCACGGCTCAGGGGCGGGGTATCCATCGGGACCTCTTCGGATGAAGGCAGGGCATCACAGCGGGTGATGCGGTAGGGGGGCGGACAGTGACGAGACGGTTTACGTCACGTCGATGATCGACAGGCACTGCGCAGTGGCGCCGATCGACAGGTGGATCTCGTCGTCCACCCGCTTGCCGAGCAACTGCTGGCCCAGCGGCGAGCGGGGCGTGATGACCGTGACCTGGCGGCCTGCCAGGGTGATGTTCAAGCCGGCGCCCTCGGGGCCAAGGAATACCCGGCGAATGGTGCCGTCGGTGTCTTCCAGTTCGATCAGCTGGCTGACCTGGATGCCCTGTGAGGGGTCGTAGGCGCGCAAGGTCAGCTGCCGATAGGCCAGCAACGCCTGGCGCAGCTCGGCGGTACGCCGGGCCTGGCCGGTGGCGAGGTAGGAGGCCTCCAGGCTGAGGGTGTCGTACTTGTTCTCGGCGATGTTCTCTTCGGCGGTGGCAGCCTCGTAGGCCGTCTGCGCTGCCCGCTCGAGGGTGCGGACATTCTCTTCCAGGGTGGCGATGATCGCCTGGTGCAGGGCGTGCTTGTCCATGTCAGCGGCACAACGCCTGGACCTGGGCCTGGCTCTTGGCCGTGGGCGCGTTGCGGTGCTGCTCCAGCCAGAACTGGCAGCGCGGGTTGTCGAGGTTGCGCGGGTCGGCCTGGGCGGCGTCCACGGCCTGGCGGTCCTGTTCACGTTGCAGGGTCTGCTGGTAGCGCTCGAACATCTGCTGCTGTGCCTCGCTCGTGCCCGGCGGCGGCGCGGGGCGGTCGGGGACCTCGGCGCTGGCCGGGGCCGCCGGCAGCACGCGCTCGACCTGGCTTGGCCACACCTGCCAGACCAGCCAGGCGCTGGCCGCGATGGCGACCGCGCCCAGCCAGAGGCCCAGGGCGATGCACAGGATCAGTTGAAGCGGCGTGGGGCTGCGGCGAATGGACTCGGACATGGTGGTGCCTGTGGGACGGAAAGAACGTGGGCCATTGTCGCATGGCGGTGGGCCTGCGCCAGCCCTGCGCGCGACGGACAGGCCGACGAACCGGCCCTGCAGGGCAGCGTAGCGGAGGGAGGCCCAGCAGGCCAGCAGCCCCGTCATCGGTGCCAGGAGACTTTCCTCCCTGCGCATTTGCTCGCACAATCGCCCGCTTCATGGGCCCACACACGAGGAGCGGGCGTGAGCGCCACCTGGGACATCTTCTGCAAGGTCGTGGACAACTTCGGCGACATCGGCGTGACCTGGCGCCTGGCTCGGCAACTGGTCGACGAGCATGCACTGCCGGTACGGCTGTGGGTCGACGATCTCGAAGCCTTCGCGCGCCTGTGCCCATGCGCCGACGTCACGGCCGACACCCAGCGCCTCGAAGGCGTGACCGTGTGCCGCTGGGCCGAGCCCTGGACGACGGCCGACACGGCCGAGGTGGTCATCGCCGCGTTCGGGTGCCGTCTGCCCGAGGCGTACCGGGAGGCCTTGCGCGCGCGTCCGGTGCCGGCGCTGCTGATCAACCTCGAATACCTCAGCGCCGAACCCTGGGTCGAAGGCTGCCATGGGCTGTGGTCGCCCCAGGGTGACGGCCTGCGGATGCTGTTCTTCTTCCCAGGCTTCACGGCAGGCACCGGCGGGCTGCTGCGCGAGGACACCCTGATTGCGCAGCGCCAGGCTCTGCAGGACGACGCATGCGTGCGTGAAGCGTTCCTGTCGGGGCTCGGGGTTCGACCGGCGCCAGGCGCGCGGTTGCTGTCGCTGTTCGCCTACGAAAATGCCCAGGTGGGTTGCTGGCTGACGGCCCTGGCCGAGGCGGACCAGCCGCATCACCTGCTGGTGCCCGAAGGGCGCGTGCTGGGCGACGTGCAGGCCTGGCTGGGCGAACCGGTACCGGCGCCCGGCCAGTGCGTGGGACGGGGCAATCTGACCCTGCAGGTGCTGCCGTTCCTGCGACAGGAGGACTACGATCGCCTGCTGTGGAGCTGCGACTTCAACGCCGTGCGTGGCGAGGACTCCTTCGTCCGCGCCCAGTGGGCGGCCCGGCCGCTGCTCTGGCACATCTACGTGCAGGAAGAACAGGCCCACCTGGACAAGCTCGAGGCGTTTCTCGCGCAGTACCTGCACGGCGCCCCCGGGCCGATGGCCGAGGCCGTGGCGAACCTGTGGCGCGCCTGGAACCTCGATCGGGACATGGGGCAGGCCTGGCGTCGGCTGCTGCCGCACTGGGACGCCTGGCGCGCTCACGCCCGGCAGTGGAGCGCCGCGCAGGCCGCTCGGCCGGACCTCGCCATGGCGCTGGTACAGTTTTACCGAAATTGGCTATGATACGCGGCCTCGATTTTTTATAAATCCATCCAGATTCGGATACTTCGTAATGAAAACTGGTAAAGAACTGAAACCCGGCACCGTCCTGCGGATCGACAACGACCCATGGCTGGTACAGAAAGCCGAGTTCACCAAGTCCGGTCGCAACAGCGCGATCATGAAGACCAAGCTGAAGAACCTGCTGACCGGCTACAAGACTGAAACCGTCTACTTCGCCGACGACAAGCTGGACGACGTGATCCTGGACCGTAAAGAAGCGACCCTGTCCTTCATCAACGGTGACGAATACACGTTCATGGACACCACCGACTACACCATGTACGAATTGAACGCCGAGGACATCGAAGCCGTTCTGCCGTACATCGAAGAAGGCATGACTGACGTCTGCGAAGCCGTGTTCTTCGAAGGCCGTCTGGTGTCGGTCGAACTGCCGACCACCATCAGCCGCAAGGTCGTCTACACCGAGAACGCTGCCCGTGGCGACACCTCGGGTAAGGTCATGAAGCCTGCCAAACTGGCCAACGGTACTGAAATCCAGGTGGCCGACTTCATCGAAATCGATGAAATGATCGACATCGATACCCGCGACAACACGTTCAAGGGTCGCAGCAAGAAGTAAGCGGTCCCCGCAGTGCGGAAAACCCGGCCTTGGCCGGGTTTTTTCGTTTGGGGGCGGTGTCATCTGATGTGCAAGTCATGGTCTTCTCGCCCGATCCATGCTCCAGCACGCACGGGCCCTGCGGGCCCGATCGCGGGCAAGCCCGCTCCTATATGGGCCAGCGGCGTCCCGCCTCATCGCGTCAGAATCGCCTGCGCGATCAACCCCGCCACACCTTGCTGAGACCGGCTGTCACGGACCTGTGGGAGCGGGTTTGCCCGCGATAGCGTCGGGTCCGTCACCGCCCCACTGACCCCTTGCGCCCCGTCAGAATCGCCTGCGCAACCAACCCCGCCACGATCCCCCAGAACGCCGACCCCACCGAGAACAGTGTCAGCCCAGAGGCCGTGACCATGAACGTGATCAGCGCCGCCTCGCGCTCGCGCGCCTCGGCCATGGCCACGCTCAAGCCGTTCATGATCGAGCCTAACAGCGCCAGGGCGGCGATCGACAGCACCAGCTCCTTGGGCAGCGCCGCGAACAACGCCGCCAAGGTCGCACCGAACACCCCAGCCACGGCGTACAGCAGCCCGCACCAGACCGCCGCGACATAGCGCCTGGACGGATCCTCGTGGGCATGCGGCCCGGTGCAGATCGCTGCGCTGATGGCCGCCAGGTTGACCCCATGGGCTCCGAACGGCGCGATCAGCAGCGACATCAGGCCAGTGGCGCTGATCAGGGGGGACGCCGGCACGGTGTAGCCATCGGCGCGCAGCACCGCCATGCCCGGCATGTTCTGGGAGGTCATCGCCACCACGAACAGTGGCAGGGCGATGCTGATGGTCGCCGCCAGGGAGAACGTCGGCGTGGTCCATACCGGCCGGGCCAGCTCCAGGCTGAAGCCGCTGAAGTCGAGCAGGCCGAGCGCGCCGGACAGCGCGGTGCCGACCACCAGCGCCGCCAGCACGCAATAGCGCGGTGACAGGCGCTTGACCAGCAGGTAGCTGAAGAACATGCCCAGCACCAGCAGGGTACGGTGCTCGGCCGCCACGAACAGCTCGCTGCCGATCCGGAACAGGATCCCCGCCAGCAGGGCAGAGGCCAGTGACGCCGGAATGCGCCGTACCAGCCGCTCGAAACTGCCCGTGAGTCCACAGACCAGCACCAGCAGTGCGCTGACGATGTAGGCGCCGATCGCTTCGCTGTAGGCGACGCCGCCCAGGCTGGTGATCAACAGGGCCGCACCAGGGGTCGACCAGGCGATGGTGATGGGCATGCGATAGCGCAGCGACAAGCCGACACTGCAGATCGCCATGCCGATCGACAAGGCCCAGATCCAGGATGAGATTTGCGCACCGCTCAGCCCGGCGGCCTGGCCAGCCTGGAACATCAGCACCAGCGAGCTGGTGTAGGCGGTGAGCATGGCGATGAAGCCCGCGACCAGGGCCGAAGGCGAGGTGTCGGCGAGCAGATGACGGGGGGCGGGGGTGACGCTGGACATGAGGGTAGATCCTTTACGCGGCGAACAGAAGGCGATCGGTCAGGGAGCATGGCGCTGACGCCAGCGTCCGTCCCCTTGCCCAATCACCTTCGAAGCCTAGCGCGCCCTCCGCCAGGCCTTGCCATACAGCCAAGGCTGCAATCGACCATACAGTCGGTCGAAAGGCCGGCTTTATTGCATGGCTGGCAGTCTGGCCTCGTTGCGCACCTCGTTGCGCGCGACCGCTTCGGCCGGCAGCACGATCCGCTGCTTGCTCAGCAGGTCACCCATGGTCGCCAGCACGCGGTACTTGGAGTACTCGCCGGTGTAGCGCACTTCGTCCAGGCGCAGGGCGGCGGTGTACAGCTCGTTCTCGCTGTCCAGCACGTCGAGCAGGGTCCGCTGGCCGATGCCGAACTGCTCCTGGTAGGCCAGGCGCACGCGGGTGGTGGTTTCGGCGTATTCGCGGGCCTTGGGCAACTGCTTGATGGCGTTGTTCATGGCGTTCCACGACAGGCTCAGGTTCTCGTTGAGCTGGCGCAGGGCGTTGTTGCGGATGTCCAGCGCCTGGTTGACCTTGTACGCGTCCGACTGAATGCGCGCCCGGTCGCTGCCGCCGCGGGAGATGTTGTAGTTCAGCTCGACGCCAGCCTGCCAGTCGTTGCTAGTGTGGCCGCTCTGGCCGCCCAGGTTGTCGGTGGTGCCAGTGGCCAGCACGGCGTCGAGACGTGGGTAGAGGGTCGAGCGCGCGACCTGGTACTGCTTCTCGGCCGCGTTGACGTCAGCCTGTGCCGACTTCAGGTACGGGTTGTTCTCCTGCAGCTCCTGACGGGCCTCGTCGAGGGTGGCCGGCAGTTGTGGCTGGATGTCGATCGGCGTTTCCAGCTCGTCGGGCATGCGACCGACGGCACTGAAGAAGTTGGCCTCGGCATCGGCCAGGTCGACCTCGGCGGTGTCCAGGTTGGTCTGGGCCAGGGCCAGACGCGCACGGGACTGGTCCAGGTCGGCGGTGCTGCCCACGCCACGCTCGCTGCGCAGGCCGATCTGGTCGTTGACCCGCAGGTGTGCCTGCAGGTTGTTCTTGGCCAGGGTCACCGCCTCGCGACGGCGCAGCACTTCCAGGTAGACCTCGATGGCGCGCAGGGCGACGTCCTGAGCGATGGCCTGGGTGTAGTAGGCCCGCGAGTCGACCACCGCCTGGGTACGGCCGACTTCGTTGGAGGTGCCGAAGCCGTCGAAGATCAGCTGGCGCAGGCGCAGGTCGATCTGGTTGTAGGTCAGGGTTTCCTTGGCGCGGCTGGTGGTGCCGTCGGTGTTCAGGCGACGGGTGTTGGCGTTGTCGGAACGCTGGCGACCGTAGCCACCGACCAGGTCGACGGTCGGGTAGAAGCCCCCTTTGGCGAACTTCACGTCCTCATCGGCGGACAAGCGGTTGTTGCGGTTGGAACTGACCTCCGGATGTTGGTCGACCGCGGTCTGGATGGCCTCGGTGAGCGACATCGCCTGAGCGTGCGTACACAGGCTGGCCAGCAGCACGGCGCTGGCGAGGGGGGTCATGACGCGCATGGGGTTGCTTCTCCCTGGAAATAAGTGACGTTCTTCAGTCGCCAAAAAATTGGCTGTCAGGCGGATCGATGCGATGTCGCACCGAAAAGCTGTCCAAGATTGCCTGCCGTACCCTCGGATTAGGCACCGCGAGCCCTATCGGAGAGCCTCCCGACAGGCGATGTCCTGATCGAGTGCCACTCTGCGATAGGTAGGCGAGATGGAAAGTTCCGCACGCTATTGTTGTTGAAACCCAGTGTAGTGTTACTTCGCTGGTACAGTACGACAATATTTTGTCAGGCGAATAATGGCTTTTTTCTATCACCTTGTACAAATACAACCGAAGTCCGACGGGGCGAGCTGACAAACGGCCAGCGCCTCTCTTCAGCGACCGCTCAACGTGCGTTCACCTCGAATCACGGCGCGCAGGGCGAAGCGGTTCGGATGACAGGCGTGGGCCACCTCGCGCGGTACGGGAAGGGGTTCTCCCGTCACCCACGCAGCGACCAGTTCCCCGCACACGGGCGTCGTGATCAAGCCTCGAGAGCCATGCCCGCTGTTGACGTACAGGCCCTCGAGCCAGGGGCAGGGCAGGTCGGGCACCTGGCGGGCGTCCTTGCGCAGGGCGCCGTACCGCTCATCGAACGCCACGCGGTCGGCCAGAGGCCCGACGATCGGCAGGTAGTCGGGGCTGGTGCAGCGGAACGCCGCACGGCCCTGCAGGCTGTCGAACGGCGCGCCGTCACCGGTCAAGCGCGCATGCAAGTCTGCGGAGATGTCACGCAGCAGGTCCAGGTTGCCTTGGTGCTCCTGGGCCGTGGGGGTGAGGTCCTGGCTGTGGAAATCGAAGCTCGCGCCCACCGTATGCTCGCCGGCGCGGGGTGGCGCCACATAGCCCTGGGCACACAGCACCGTGCCCAGGGCCTGGCTGCTTTCAGTGGCCGGCAACCGGGTGATCTGTCCCCGGATGCGCTTGAGCGGCAGGCCCGTGCAGCCGTCGAACTCGCGGACCTGCGCAGCGCCCGCCAGCACCACCACCGGCGCGCTGGCGAGCAGCTGCTCACCGTCCCAGGCCTGCCACAGGCCGTCGACCCGGGCCAGGCGCAGGACCTGGTGATGGGGGCGAACCTGAATGCGCGGGTGCGCCAGTTGCGCCTGACACAGCGCCGGTGGATGCACCCAGCCGCCTTCGGGGTAGAACAGGCCCCCTGCCGGCAGTGCCACCCCGGCGATCGCTTCGGCCTGCTCGCGAGAGACCGTCGTCAGCAGGCTGGGGTCGAAGGCGTCGGCCAGCTTGGCCTGGCGTGCGGCCTCCTGCGTATCGAACGCCAGTTGCAGCACACCGCAGGCATCCCAGTCGTGGCCACGCTGCAACTGGGTCAGCCAGCGTCGGGTATAGCCGAAGCCGGCCAGGATCAGCCGAGACAGTGCCGTGCCATGGGCCGACAGCTTCAGGTACAGCACGCCCTGGGGGTTGCCGGAGGCTTCCTGGGCCACGTCCGAATGACGCTCCAGCACCTCGACCTCCCAGCCCCGGTCGGCCAGGCTGCGGGCCGTGGCGCTGCCTGCCAGGCCGGCACCGATCACCAGCGCCCGGTGCGGACCTGACACCGCAGGTGGGCGGCGGTACCAGGGTGCGACGGGGTCGGTCGGCGCGTCGTCGGCCGGTTGACCGGTGAACGTGCCCCCCATGATCTCCCACTTCTTGCCCAGCCCCGGCACCTTGCGCAAGGTGAAGCCGGTGGCCATCAGCGCACGCCGTACCCAGCCGGTGGTGGTGAAGGTGCCCAGCGTGGTACCGGGCGCCGAGAGCCGCGCCATCTGTTCGAACAGCGCAGGCGTCCACATGTCCGGGTTCTTGGCCGGTGCGAAGCCGTCCAGGAACCAGGCGTCGATCCGGGCGTCGAGGGCCGGCAGTTGCTCGAGCACGTCGCCGATCAGCAGGGTCAGGGTGACCCGGCCTTCGTCGAAGCGGAACTGCTGGAAACCGGCGTGTACGGCGACGTACTGCGCCAGCAGCGGCTGCGAAAACGCCGCCAGGTCGGGCCAGAGGCGTGCGGCCCGCGCCAGGTCGACACGCGTGAGTGGAAACTTCTCCACACTGACCATGTGCAGTCGCGCGTCGGCCGGGGCATGCTCGGCGAAGCAGCGCCAGGCGCAGTAGAAATTCAGGCCCGTGCCAAAGCCGGTTTCACCGATCGTCAGGCAGGCATGGGGCGCCAGGGCCGCGAAACGTTCGCGCAGACGGTTCTGCTCGAGAAACACGTAGTGCGTTTCCTCGATGCCCTGCTCGCGGGAGAAGTAGACGTCATCGTAATGACGCGAATGGGGCAGACCCTGGTCGTCCCAGTCGATCTGGGCATGGCGCGGGGCAGGGGAAGCGGGAGAATCTGACATGATCGGCTCGACGACGGCGAAGCGCTCATTTTAGGGTGCTTCGCGCCCGAATTCACGCAAGGCGATCTAACAACCGACTGCGTTGGCCTGTCCAACCGGCAACGACCCAGGCCGAGGCGTCGGCCCATCCATCCTCGAAGGAGCCAGACATGTTCGAATCCGCGGAAATCGGCCACTGTATCGACAAGGACGTCTTCGATGCCGAAGAGCCAGCCCTGCGCGAGGCCTTGCTCGAGGCGCAGTACGAACTCAAGGCGCGGGCCCGGTTCCCGTTGATCATCCTGATTAACGGCATCGAAGGCGCCGGCAAGGGCGAGACGGTGAAGTTGCTCAACGAGTGGATGGACCCGCGCCTCATCGAAGTACGCACCTTCGACGAGCAGACCGACGAGGAGCTGGCTCGCCCACCGGCCTGGCGCTACTGGCGCGCCTTGCCGCCCAAGGGGCGGACCGGGGTGTTTTTCGGCAACTGGTACAGCCAGATGCTGCAAGGACGCGTGCAGGGCGACTTCAAGAATGCCGTGCTGGACCAGGCGATCGCGGGTGCCGAGCGCCTGGAGCAGATGCTCTGCGACGAAGGTGCGCTGATCATCAAGTTCTGGTTCCACCTGTCCAAGCAGCAGATGAAGGCCAGGCTCAAGGCGCTGGCGGACGACCCGTTGCACAGCTGGCGCATCAGCCCGTTGGACTGGCAGCAGTCGCGGACCTACGACCGCTTCGTGCGCTACGGCGAGCGTGTCTTGCGCCGTACCAGCCGTGACTACGCACCCTGGCACATCATCGAAGGGGTCGACCCGTACTACCGCAGCCTGGCGGTCGGACGCATCATCCTGGAGGCCTTGCAGAGTGCGCTGGCCAAGGACGCCCCGCCCACTTCGACCGGCCATAGCGCACCCCCAGGGCGCAGCCTCGACCAGCGCAGCCTGTTGGGCAGCCTGGACCTGACCTTGCGCCTGGACAAGGAGGACTACCAACGCCAACTGATCGCCGAGCAGGCGCGCCTGTCGGGGTTGCTGCGCCACAAGAAAATGCGCCGGCACGCCCTGGTGGCGGTGTTCGAGGGCAACGATGCCGCGGGCAAGGGCGGGGCCATCCGCCGTGTGGCCGCCGCGCTGGACCCGCGTCAGTACCGTATCGTGCCGATCGCCGCGCCCACCGAGGAAGAGCGCGCGCAGCCTTACTTGTGGCGCTTCTGGCGACACATCCCGGCCCGGGGCAAGTTCACCGTCTTTGACCGCTCCTGGTATGGGCGGGTGCTGGTGGAGCGGGTGGAAGGCTTCTGCCCGCCGAGCGACTGGCAGCGTGCCTACGGCGAGATCAACGACTTCGAGGAGCAGTTGCGCGATGCTGGGGTCGTGGTGGTGAAGTTCTGGCTGTCGATCGACCAGCAGACCCAGCTGGAACGGTTCGAGGCGCGTGAAGCGGTGCCGTTCAAGCGCTTCAAGATCACCGAGGAAGATTGGCGCAACCGCGAGAAGTGGGACCAGTACGCCGAGGCCGTGGGCGACATGGTCGACCGCACCAGCACGACGATCGCGCCCTGGACGCTGGTGGAAGCCAACGACAAGCGCTGGGCCAGGGTCAAGGTGCTGCGCACGATCAACGAGGCGCTGGAGGCGGCATTCGAGGCGTAGGCAGGAGTGAAAGGGCCGCGAGCGGCCAGGCGCAAGCGGTCAGCGCCATGCACTTGGTCGCGGAGGCTCGGGACAGCTTCAGGGCGATACGGGCAGGATACGACAGCGGCCCTCCAAGCCGAATCCCCTTCCTACCGGCCAGGGCTGAACTTCTGCGGCCAAAGGGGCTCTGATCCCGGTAGCCATTGGTGACGACCGCCTGCTAAGCTCGCGGCTTTACCCTGATTGCCCTTATGGCGCATGAACAAGGATCTAGCATGAAACAGCATCGTTTGGCGGCCGCGGTTGCCCTGGTCAGCCTGGTTCTCGCCG
Source organism: Enterobacterales bacterium AN_CKDN230030167-1A_HGKHYDSX7 (assembly GCA_046940335.1). Lineage (GTDB taxonomy): Bacteria > Pseudomonadota > Gammaproteobacteria > Pseudomonadales > Pseudomonadaceae > Aquipseudomonas. The sequence continues at coordinate 412,258 of JBKYML010000005.1, read as the reverse complement.
GCTGCGACAAGCAGGCCAGCGACGTCGAGCTCAAGACGCCTTCCCAGAAAGCTTCCTACGGCATCGGCCTGAACATGGGCAAGAGCCTGGCTCAGGAAGGCATGGACGATCTGGACTCCAAGGCCGTGGCGCTGGGGATCGAAGACGCGGTCGGCAAGAAGGACCAGCGCCTGAAGGACGAAGAGCTGGTAGCTGCCTTCAGCGACCTGCAGAAGCGTGCCGAGGAACGTCAGGCCAAGGCCAGCGAAGAAGCTTCCGCCGCCGGCAAGAAGTTCCTCGAGGAAAACGGCAAGAAGGACGGCGTGGTCACCACCGCCTCGGGCCTGCAGTACCAGGTCATCAAGAAGGCCGACGGCCCGCAGCCCAAGCCGACCGATGTCGTGACCGTGCATTACGAAGGCAAGCTGATCGATGGCAAGGTGTTCGACAGCTCCGTCGAGCGCGGCAGCCCGATCGACCTGCCGGTCAGCGGCGTCATCCCAGGCTGGGTCGAAGGCCTGCAACTGATGCACGTTGGCGAGAAGTACAAGCTGTTCATCCCGGCCGAACTGGCCTACGGCGCCCAGAGCCCGAGCCCGCTGATCCCGGCGAACTCGGTCCTGGTGTTCGACCTCGAACTGCTGGGCATCAAGGACCAGGGTCAGGCCCCTCAGGCACCGGCTGATGCACCTGCCGATGCCCCGGCCGAGACGCCTGCCCAGTAAGCGGCTGGATGCGCTCTACCTGAACACGCCCCGTCTCGACGGGGCGTGCTCGTTTCAGGGTACCGAGCACGCCGATGCCATCACAGTGCCTGGGTCGTGGACCGTGCGGGCCCACAAAATCAGCCACCCCATGTATCAGCAGAACCCTCGCCAACAGCGCCAGACGCGTCAACCCTGCTCCCGTCGATGGGCTCTGCACGGAAATCTGCACGAACACCATGACCCCACGCAGACCTCCAACACCCCACAGCCCAGCCGAACCCCGACCGCCTTCCAGGGTCGACATGCAGTCGGCGTCTGCAACCTCGACCTGTGCTGCCTACCGGGTCCGGCGTTGAAACAAGTGTGTAAAAAACGCCCGATTCGAGTGCGGGCCTTGCCGTACAGGGTTCAAACCGTGGAAACGCCCCCCTGTTCACAAGGTTATCCACAGTAAATGTGGATAACCTGCCCGTTCCTGCTGGAGGTTCAATGAACGCACCGTGGAATTTCAGTCGCTTCCTTCCCCTGGCCGAACGCCTGCTCAGCCGTGGCCGCCTGCCGGCCCTGCTGTTCGCCGTGGCGCGCAAGGGGCCGAAGCTCGGCCAACTGCGCCACGACGTCAAGCTCATGCAGTCACTCTGCTTGGCCTGGTGGCGTGGCGAATACCGTGACATCAGCAAGAAGTCCATCGTCACTATCGTGGCCGGTCTGCTGTACTTCGTCAGCCCACTCGATGCCATCCCCGACTGGCTGCTCGGCGTCGGCTTTCTCGACGACATCGCCGTGCTGGGCTGGGTCATCAAGACCGTCGGCGACGAGCTGACCAAGTTCAAGACCTGGCGCGATACCCAGGCGCCCGAGAAGCTGCGCGTAGTGGAGCGCCTGCCTGACACCCCTGAGGCGCTTCGCCTGGAGCGCGGTCAGCCGTAAGGCAGGCGCAGCGCCTGATATACTTGCCACCCAGTCGTACCGAAGCGCCACACGCCGTGGCGCGCGGAGAAGAGGGGTTTTCGTCATGGATGTACAGGTCATCATTCACGAAGGCAAGCCGCAGTATGCGGTGTTGCCCTGGGAGCACTACCAGGCCTTGCTCAAGGCCGCCGGACAGGTCACCGAACAGGCGTCCTCGGCCACTTCGCAGGCCGAGCCTTCGACCGATACCGACGTCGAACCGGTCCTCCATCCCTTGACCGAGCTGCCACGCCTGCGCGAAGCCAAAGGCCTGGCGCGCGAGTCACTGGCGCGCAGCGTCGGCATCAGCCCGGCGTACCTCGCCATGATCGAGTCCGGCGAGCGCCAGCCGGATGCCGCCATCCGCCGCAGCCTGGCCTGGGAGCTGGGACTGCCGGGATGGAGCGATCCCTCTTGAGCCAGGTCAGGATCAGCCGTCAGCACTGGCAAAGCCTGCTGGACGCGCTTGACCTGGCCCGCCGTCAACGTCACCTGCTGACCTATCGCGCGTTGATCGAACGTCTTCAGCTGCCCACGCCTGCCATGCAGACATTGACCGCTGCGCTGGAGCACCTGGCCCTGATCGATGCCCGGGCCGACCAGCCCCTGCGCAGCGCCCTGGTGATCAGCCAAGGCGCCAGTCGTCTGCCGCGGCCCGGGTTTTTCGAATGCGCCGAGCGGCTCGGGCGTTTCGCCGGGCCGGCCGACGGGCTGGAAGCCGCTGCCTGGCATGCCTCCGAAGTGGTGCGGGTGTTCGAGCACGCCTACCCGGATGAAGCCTGAGCCACATCGGACGATGAGCTGACGAAGACGCGTGCGCGGCCGACGAGGCGTCGAGCCCTCACAGGCGCCCAGAATTCACGACTGCATGAAAAAGGGGCCGCAGCAGCGGCCCCTTGGGTCAAACACACACACTCAACGCTTCACCGGCTTTTGCTCAGACTCAGATAGTCCAGCAGGATCCGGCCCGTCTCTGCCAGGTAGGCGTCGTCTTCCGGCTTGGTGTCTTCCGGCTCGCTCGGCAAGGCGTCCTCGTCTTCCTTCTTCAGCTCCTTGAGTGGCTCTTCGCCCTTGGCCTTGCGGCGCACGTTCTCGAGGGCCAGTTGCTTGGCATCGATCTCGTCGTGGCGCGCACGGCGCTCCTGCTCGTTGAGGCTGACGGTCTTCTCGTTCATCAGCTGCTGGGTCAGGGCCAGGCGATCGCGGATGTAGGCGAACTCCGGGTCCTTCAGGCTGCGGGCTTCATGACGTGCCTTGAGCTGCGCCAGGTACGGCTTGAAGGGGTCCGAGGCCGGTTTGACCACCGGACGGATCGTGTCCCAGGGCATGGCCTGGGGCAGGGCGCTTTCACCGATTTCCTTGGTGTCGATGATCGACGGGTAGGCGATGTCCGGCAGCACGCCCTGATGCTGGGTGCTCTGCCCGGACACCCGGTAGAACTTGGCCAGGGTCAGCTTGAGTTCGCCATGGTTCAGCGGCTGGATCGTCTGCACGGTGCCCTTGCCGAAGGTCTGCCCGCCGATGATCAGCGCGCGGTGGTAGTCCTGCATGGCACCGGCGAAGATCTCCGACGCGGAGGCGGACAGGCGATTGACCAGCAGGGTCAGCGGGCCCTTGTAGAAGGCGCCCTTGTGCTCGTCTTCCAGCACGTCGACGCGACCGTCGCTGTTGCGCACCAGGACCGTCGGGCCCTTGTCGATGAACAGGCTGGTCAGTTCGGTCGCTTCCTGAAGCGAACCACCGCCGTTGTTGCGCAGGTCGATGACCACGCCGTCGACCTTTTCCTTCTGCAGCTCGGTCAGCAGCTTCTTCACGTCGCGCGTCGTGCTCTTGTACTCCGGATCCCCGGCACGGTAGGCCTTGAAGTCCAGATAGAAGGCCGGGATCTCGATGATTCCCAGCTTGTAGTCACGGCCATCCTGCTTGAGGTTGAGGATCGACTTCTTGGCCGCCTGCTCCTCGAGCTTGACCGCCTCGCGGGTGATCGAGACCACCTTGCTGGTCTGGTCGTTCGGCGCGTTGCTGGCCGGGATGATGTCCAGACGGACCACCGAGCCCTTGGGCCCGCGGATCAGCTTGACCACTTCGTCCAGACGCCAGCCGACCACGTCGACCATTTCCTTGTCACCCTGGGCGACACCGATGATCTTGTCCGCCGGCGAGACCTGCTTGGTCTTGGCCGCAGGGCCTGCCGGCACCAGACGCACGATCTTCACCTGGTCGTTGTCGCTCTGCAGCACCGCACCGATGCCCTCCAGCGACAAGCTCATGTTGATGTCGAAGTTCTCGGCGTTGTCCGGCGACAGGTAGTTGGTGTGCGGGTCGTAGGACTGCGCGAAGGTGTTGATGTAGGCCTGGAAGATGTCTTCGGCGCGGGTCTGGTCCAGGCGCGCCAGCTGGTTCTTGTAGCGCTTGGTCAGGGTCTCCTGGATCTGCTTGAGGTCCTTGCCGGCGATCTTCTGGCGCAGCACCTCGTCCTTGACGCGCTTGCGCCACAGGTCGTCGAGCTCGGCGGTGTTCTTCAGCCACGGTGCGTCCTTGCGGTCGACCAGCAATTGCTCGTGGGTGGTGAAGTCGATCTTGTCGACGCCCTTGTCCAGTTCGGCCAGGGCGAAGTCCAGACGCGCCTTCACCCGATCGAGGTAGCGCTTGTAGATGGTGAAGCCCGGTTGCAGCTCGCCCTTCTTGAGGAAGTCGTCGAACTGGGTCTTCCACTTGTCGAATTCGGCGATGTCGCTTGCGGTGAAGTAGCTGCGCGACGGGTCGAGCAACTTCAGGTAGCTGTCGTAGATGATGACCGAGCGTGCGTCGTCCAGCGGCGGCTTGCTGTAGTGGTGGCGCTTGAGCAGTTCGACCACGTTCAGGCTGGCGACGATCTCGTCGCGGTCGGGTTGCAGCCCGTCCCACTTGTTGGCGGCCGCGACATTGCCGGAGAGTGACACGCTGCCGAGGCCGAGCATCAGGGCGAGGGCGGTGCCGGGCAGAAAGTGCTTCATGCTGATTCGACTCTGGGGCAATTGATCACGCATAGTAGGCCGTCTTTTCCTTTGGCCGGTTCCATCTGACCGGTCGCATACTGCAAAAAAAGCCTGGTGCAAACGTGCCCAGGCTCATTCATCGGTCAACTATGGAGGCACTGTGAAGGCATTGCAAGGCGTTGAAGGGCAACTGAGCTGGGTCGAGGTACAGGCCCCGGAATGCGACGCGGGCCAGGTGCGCATCCGCGTGACGGCAGCCGGCTTGAACCGTGCCGACCTGTTGCAGATCGCCGGTGCCTACCCACCACCGCCAGGTGCCAGCCCCTATTTGGGCCTGGAATGTGCCGGTGTGATCACCGAGGTCGGCGCCGGTGCCGACTGGCGCGTGGGCGATCGCGTCTGCGCGTTGCTCGCCGGTGGCGGCATGGCCGACGAGGTGGTGGTCGATGCCCGCCACGTGCTGCCAGTGCCGGAGGGCGTCACGCTGGAGGAAGCGGCCGCAATCCCCGAAGTGTACGCCACCGCCTGGCTCAACCTGTTCCAGCTCGGTGGCCTGAAAGCCGGCGAAAAGGTGCTGGTGCACGCGGGGGCCAGCGGCGTCGGCTCGGCGGCGATCCAGTTGTGCAAGGCATTCGGCAATCCGGTCTGGGTCAGCGTGGGCTCGGCCGAGCGCCTGGCCTACTGCCAGGACCTGGGCGCCGCAGGCGGCGTGCTGCGCGGTGAGGACCTCCAGGCGCTCGAGGCGCAGGGGCCGTTCGACGTCGTACTCGATCCGGTCGGTGCCAGCTACGTGGCGCTCAACCTCAAGCTGCTCGCCCGTGACGGGCGCTGGGTGATCATCGGCCTGATGGGGGGGCGCAGTGCCGAAGTCGACCTGGCCCAGGTCCTGGCCAAGCGTCTGCAGGTGACCGGCTCGACCCTGCGCAACCGTGATGATGGGTTCAAGGCACAGCTGTTGCAGGCCTTGCACGAGCAGGTGTGGCCGCTGTTCGCCGAAGGGCGGGCCAAGCCGCAACTGGTGCGGGCTTATCCGGCTGCGGAGGCCGAAGCGGCTTATGCCGAGTTGGCGGGGAATCAAGTATCGGGCAAGCTGGTGGTGGTGTTGGGGTAAGGGGGAGCGGTCCCAAGCCGTGGGTTGCAAGCGGCAGGTAGGTGGCTGACCGTTCGAGAACGGCTGTGAAGACGCAAGGGCTGACTTTACGGCCCCGGTGGGGCCGATCGCGGCACAGGGGCCGCTCCTACACCCTGCGCAGTGGTACAGGCAGTTGCGGTCCCTCTGGGAGCGGCCCCTGTGCCGCGATCGGCCTCTCAAGAGGCCGTAAAATCAGCTACGCCCTTGCAATCAGGATACACCTGTACGGTCAGCCCTCGCTTGCTGCTTCACCGCACCTTGCCCACCGTTGGCAGCAACGCTTCCTTGTCGAAATCATCCACATCGATGACCTTCCGGCGCGCCGCTTCGGCCCGTTGCACGGTCGCCGCCTGCTCGGCATCGAGCACGCCCGCCCGTACCGCTGCATCGAGCAGAGGCTCTTCGGGTGCCGGCACGAACCGGCCTTCCTTGAGGGCCTTGTGCAACGTGCGCTGCAAGGGCGCGGCCAAGTCGAGCTGGTCGCACGCCTGCTGCAGCGCCGCCACCGCATCGTCTTCGTGGGTTGGGCGGTAGCAACCGGTCAGCAGCTCTTCCAGGGCCGGATCGCCCTGGTTACGCCCGATCAGGGCGGCCACTTCGGCATCCAGCGCATCGCTCGGCCCGGTATGACGACGGCCGAACGGGAATACCAGCACCCGCAAGGCGCCGCCGACGAAGCGGTTGGGGAAGTTGTCCAGCAGCGTCGACAGCGCGTTCTCCGCCTGGCCCAAACTCTCTTCCATCGCCCAGCGCAGCAGCGGCTGCATGTGCTCGGGCGAGCCCAGGTCGTGGTAGCGCTTGAGCGCAGCCGATGACAGGTACAGGTAGCTGAGCACGTCACCCAGGCGCGCACTCAAGCGCTCGCGGCGCTTGAGCGAGCCGCCCAGCAGCATCATCGACAGGTCGGCCAGCAGGGCGAACGCAGCGGCCTGACGGTCGAGCGCGCGGAAGTAGCCCTGGCTCAGCGCATCGCCTGGTGCACGTTCGAAGCAGCCCAGTCCCAGGCCCAGCACCAGGGTGCTGGCGGCGTTGCGCAGGGCGAACAGGATGTGCTGGCCGAGCAGGTCGTCGAAGGCGCGCAGGGCCTGATGAGGGTCGTCATGCGCTGCGGCCGCCATTTCCTTGAGGACGAATGGATGGCAGCGGATGGCACCCTGGCCGAAGATCATCAGGTTGCGCGACAGGATGTTCGCGCCTTCCACGGTGATGAAGATCGGCGCTCCTTGCCAGTTGCGCGCCAGGTAGTTGTTCGGACCCATGATGATGCCCTTGCCGGCATGCACGTCCATGGCGTGCTGGATGCATTCGCGGCCACGCTCGGTCAGGTGGTACTTGAGGATCGCCGACAGCACCGAGGGCTTTTCGCCCAGATCGACCGCCTGTGCGGTGAGCAGACGCGCGCTGTCCATCAGCCAGGCGTTGCCGCCGATGCGCGCCATGGATTCCTGGATGCCCTCGAACGCCGCCAGGGGCACGTTGAACTGTTCGCGGATCCGCGCATATTGGCCGGTCACCAGGCTGGTGAACTTGGCCGCGCCTGTGCCCACGGCGGGCAGCGAGATCGAGCGGCCCACCGACAAGCAGTTCATCAGCATCATCCAGCCCTTGCCGAGCATGGGCTGGCCCCCGATCAGGTAGTCCAGGGGGATGAAGACATCCTTGCCGCTGTTGGGCCCGTTCATGAACGCGGCGCCCAGCGGGACGTGGCGGCGGCCGATGGTGACGCCAGGGGTGTCGGTGGGGATCAGCGCCAGGCTGATGCCCAGGGTTTCCTGGTCGCCCAGCAGGTGGTCCGGGTCGTAGGCCTTGAAGGCCACGCCGAGCAGCGTCGCGACCGGGCCGAGGGTGATGTAGCGCTTGTCCCAGTTCAGGCGCAGGCCGATCACCTCCTCACCCTGCCACTGACCCTTGCACACGACACCGGTATCCGGCATGGCGCCTGCGTCCGAGCCGGCCAGCGGGCCGGTCAGGGCAAAGCAGGGGATGTCCTCGCCACGGGCCAGACGGGGCAGGTAGTGATCGCGCTGGGCGTCGGTGCCGTAGTGCAGCAGCAACTCGGCCGGGCCCAGGGAGTTGGGCACCATGACCGTCGAGGCCAGGTCACCGCTGCGTGTGGCCAGCTTCATCGCCACCTGGGAATGGGCGTAGGCGGAAAAACCCTTGCCGCCATATGCCTTGGGGATGATCAGGGCGAAGAAGCCGTGGCGCTTGATGTGGTCCCAGGCCTCAGGCGGCAGGTCCATGTCCTGGCCGATCTGCCAGTCACTGACCAGCGCGCAGAGCTCCTCGGTCGGGCCGTCGATGAATGCCTGTTCTTCTTCGGTCAGGCGCGGGGCGGGGTAGTGGAGCAGGGTGTTCCAGTCGGGGCGTCCGCTGAACAGCTGGCCATCCCACCACACCGTACCGGCGTCGATGGCTTCGCTTTCGGTCTGTGACATCGGCGGCAGGGTCTTGCGGAACCAGTCGAAGATGGGCGCCGTGAACCGCTTGCGGCGCAGGTCGGGCAACAGCACCAGGGCCGCGGTGGCCGCCAGTGCGATCCAGAACACCGCCAGCAGCCAGCCGGACGTGTGACTGAATACCCCCATCGCCACCAGGTACAGCGCCAGGATCGCCAGGATCGCCGTCGGCGCGAGACGCCGGTGCGTGAGGTACGCTGCACCGATCACCAGAACCACCACCCACAACAGCCACATACGCCTTCCTCCGTGAACAGTTCGACTCGAGCCGTGTCTTGGAACCGGAAAGTGCGTTCGTCGAACGGCTGGTGAAACAGTGACCTGTCTGCACGCGGGGAGTTCGCAGGCGATTGCCAGAGAATGTGTCTGGAGTAGACTGGGATCTTCCGCGTACTTGACAGGATATCGCCATGCTGAAGATCTGGGGCCGCAAGAATTCGAGCAACGTGCGCAAGGTGCAGTGGATCGCTCAGGAGCTGTGGCTCGATGTCGAGTCGATCGATGCAGGTGGCCAGTTCGGGGTGGTCGACGAGCCGCGCTACCGCGCGCTCAACCCCAATGGCCTGGTGCCGATGCTCGAAGATGGCGACACGGTGCTCTGGGAGTCCAACGCCATCGTGCGCTACCTCTGCGCCGAGTATGGTCGCGAACAGGGTTGGTACATCGAGGACCCGCGCCAGCGCGCTCAGGCGGACAAGTGGATGGACTGGACCACCTCGTCCCTCGCCACGCCGTTCAGGCCCTTGTTCTGGGGCCTGCTGCGCACCCCCGCCGAGCAGCAGGACTGGGTCGCCATCAATGCGGCGCACAAGACCTGCGCCAGCCTGCTGTCGATCGCCGACCAGGCGCTGGCCGAGCAGCCCTACCTGTCGGGCGAGACCGTCGGCATGGGCGATGTGCCACTGGGCGCCTTCGCCTATGCCTGGTTCGAGATGCCCATCGAGCATCCGCCCATGACGCACCTGCGCGCCTGGTACGAACGGCTCAAGGCACGCCCGGCCTACCAGGCCGGGGTCATGACCGAGCTGAGCTGAACACCCAGGCCGATTCGATAGTCACTATCGATACAGGTGACTGTACTTGAGCGGCCCGGCCCCGCACCATGGCCGCCTACCATTGCGCTGGTCCAGAGCCGGCGCGTTCCGATCTCTCTTTCCCGGTAACTGATCTGTTATGAGTTCCGCTCTGTCCATTCGACAGCTGACCAAAACCTACGGCAACGGTTTCCAGGCCCTCAAGGGCATCGACCTGGACGTCGCCGAAGGAGACTTCTTCGCCTTGCTCGGCCCCAACGGCGCTGGCAAGTCCACCACCATCGGCATCCTCTCGACCCTGGTCAACAAGACCAGCGGCACGGTGAACGTGTTCGGCCACGACCTGGACCGCGACCCGGCGGCGCTCAAGCGTGCCATCGGCGTGGTGCCCCAGGAGTTCAACTTCAACCAGTTCGAGAAGACCTTCGACATCGTCGTCACCCAGGCCGGCTACTACGGCATCCCGCCGAAGCTGGCCAAGGCGCGCGCCGAGCAGTACCTGACCCAGCTGGGCCTGTGGGACAAGCGCGACGTGCCTTCACGTTCGCTGTCCGGCGGCATGAAGCGACGCCTGATGATCGCCCGGGCGCTGGTGCACGAACCGCGCTTGCTGATCCTCGACGAACCCACCGCCGGGGTCGACATCGAGCTGCGCCGGTCGATGTGGACCTTCCTCACCGAGCTGAACCAGAAAGGCATCGCCATCATCCTCACCACCCACTACCTCGAGGAAGCCGAGCAGCTGTGCCGCCACATCGGCATCATCGACAAGGGCACCCTCGTCGAGAACACCAGCATGCGCGACCTGCTCGGCAAGCTGCACGTGGAGACCTTCGTGCTCGACCTGCGCCGTGACCTGGCGCAGGCCCCGGTCCTCGAAGGCTACCCTTGCCGCCTGATCACCCCGCACACGCTGGAAGTGCAGGTGGACAAGGCCGTGGGCGTCACCGCGCTGTTCGGCCAGCTGGCCCTGCAGGGCATCGAGGTGCTGAGCCTGCGCAACAAGACCAACCGGCTCGAGGAGCTGTTCGTGTCCCTGGTAGAAAAGAACCTGTCGAAGGTGGCGGTATGAGCCTGGATCTGCGCAACAACTGGGTTGCCCTCAACACCATCGTCTACCGGGAAGTGCGACGCTTCCTGCGCATCTGGCCGCAGACGCTGCTGCCCCCGGCGATCACCATGGTGCTGTACTTCGTGATCTTCGGGAACCTGATCGGCCGCCAGATCGGCGACATGGGCGGCTTCACCTACATGCAGTACATCGTGCCGGGGCTGATCATGATGTCGGTGATCACCAACTCCTACGGCAACGTCGTCTCGAGCTTCTTCGGCAGCAAGTTCCAGCGCTCGATCGAGGAGCTGATGGTCTCGCCGGTCTCGCCCCACACGATCCTGATCGGCTATGCCCTGGGCGGCATCCTGCGCGGGCTGGCCGTCGGCGTGATCGTCACCGTGCTGTCGGGGTTCTTCACCGACCTGCAGGTGCATCACCTGGGCGTGACCGTGCTGGTGGTGCTGCTCACGGCGACGATCTTCTCGCTGCTGGGCTTCGTCAACGCGGTGTTCGCCCGCAACTTCGACGACATCTCGATCATCCCCACCTTCGTGCTGACCCCGCTGACCTACCTGGGCGGCGTGTTCTACTCGATCACGCTGCTGCCGCCATTCTGGCAGACCGTGTCGCTCGCCAACCCGGTGCTGCACATGGTCAACTCGTTCCGCTACGGCATCCTCGGTGTCTCAGACATCCGGATCGGCACGGCCATCACCTTCATGCTGGTGGCCACGGCGGTGCTGTACAGCGTCTGCGTGCGCCTGCTGGTCAGCGGCCGTGGCATGCGCACCTGAGACCCGGGCCTTGCGCCGGCGCCACTGCCGGCCGACCCACCAGCGCCAGTACAGCAGGGTCAGGCTGTAGCCCAGCAGCCCGAGGATCACCCCGCAGACCACCGAGCCGAGCAGGAACGGTTGCCAGACCGTCGACAGCTGCTCGGTGATCCAGGCAAAGGTCAGTTCGTCGGGCAGGCTGCGCGGCGGCACCTGCATCAGCCAGGCGCCGGTCAGGTACGTCACCAGAAAGACCGGTGGCATGGTCAGCGGGTTGGTGAGCCACACCAGGCTGACCGCGATCGGCAGGTTGCCGCGCACGCCGATCGCCAGCGCGGCAGCCAGCAGCATCTGCATCGGCATGGGGATCAGCGCCGCGAACAGGCCCACGCCCATGGCCCGTGCGACCGAGTGACGGTTCAGGTGCCAGAGATTGGGGTCATGCAGCAGCTTGCCCAGAAATCGCAACGACTTGTGTTCGCGAATGCTGGTCGGGTCCGGCATGTAGCGTTTGAAGATTCGGCGCGGCATGAGGGTTCTCACGGGTGTCTGCGGCCAGTATGCCCGCATTGCCAGGGGCGCCTTCGACAGAGATTGTGACAATTCTTGAGCGACAGCAGCCTATGAGGCAGCTATGCCTGATCAGGTAATGTGGCCTGGGAGGGCTCTGGCATGCGCACAAGGATGGTGGCGCTGGCACTGGGGTTGGTCTGTCTGCGGTTTCTGCCGGCCTTGCCTTCGGTCGGATGGTGGGCGGCGGGGCTGCTGGTCTCGCTGGCTTGCCTGATGACGCGGGCGTGGTCGATAGGCTGGTTCGGCCTGGGGCTGTGCTGGGCATGCTGGTCCGCGCAAGGCGCCTTGGACGATCGCCTGCCGACTGTCCTCGACGGCCGCACCCTGTGGATCGAGGGCACCGTCAGCGGGTTGCCGCAGCAGGCAGGCCAAGCGGTACGCTTCGAACTGAGCGAAGCTCGGTCGCGGCGTGCCTCGCTGCCGTCTCGTCTGCAACTGAGCTGGTTCGACGGGCCGCCGGTGCGCAGTGGCGAACGCTGGCGCCTGGCGGTGACGCTCAAACGCCCCCACGGGCTGCTCAATCCCCACGGGCCTGACCCGGAAGCGACCTTGCTGGCGCGGCGCATCGGCGCCACCGGCACGGTCAAGGCCGGCGAGCGGCTCACCGGCAACGCCCCTGGCTGGCGAGACAGCCTGCGGCAACGGCTGCTGGCCGTGGAGGCGCATGGGCAACAGGCCACCCTGGTGGCCCTGGTGCTGGGCGACGGCAGCGGTCTATCCCGCGCCGACTGGGACACGCTGCGAGCGACCGGCACGGTGCACCTGATGGTCATTTCCGGGCAGCACATCGGTCTGCTGGCCGGCCTGGTCTATGCCCTGGTGGCAGGATCGGCACGGCTGGGGTGGTGGCCGGCGCGCCTGCCATGGTTGCCCTGGGCCTGCGCCCTGGCCCTGGGCGCGGCCTTGGGCTATGGCGCGCTCGCCGGGTTTCAGGTGCCGGTACAGCGGGCCTGCGCCATGCTGACGGTCGTGCTGGTCTGGCGCCTGCGTTTTCGTCACCTGGGCGCCAGCCTGCCGTGGTGCACGGCGCTGGTCGGCGTCTTGCTGGTCGAGCCCCTGGCCAGCCTGCTGCCGGGGTTCTGGCTGTCGTTCGGCGCGGTGGCCGTGCTGCTGTTCGGCTTCAGCGGCCGCCTGGGCAGCTGGCGGCCCTGGCAGGCCTGGACGCGCGCCCAAGGGCTCATCGCCGTGGGGCTGTTGCCGATCCTGCTCGCGCTAGGCCTGCCGATCAGCGTGAGCGGGCCGGTCGCCAACCTGCTGGCCGTGCCCGTGATCAGCCTGCTGGTGCTGCCCGTGGCGCTGCTCGGCACGCTGCTGATCGGCCTGGCGCCGGTGGGCGAGGCCTTGCTGTGGCTGGCCGGTGGGTTGCTCGCGGGATTGTTCGCGCTGCTGGGGCAGCTCGCGCAGTGGCAGCCGGCCTGGCAACCGCCGGCCTTGTCCCTGGGGGCATGGTGCCTGGTCGGGCTCGGCAGCCTGCTGGTGCTGTTGCCCCGCGGCGTGCCGTTGCGCCTGCCGGGCGCGGTGCTGATGGCAGGCGCCCTGGGGTTGCCGAACGCACCCGTGCCCCACGGTCAGGTGGAGGTCTGGCAGCTGGATGTCGGCCAGGGACTGGCCACGCTGCTGCGCACCCGGACCCACGTGCTGCTGTTCGATGCCGGTCCGGCCTACGGCGAGGCCGACCTGGGCGAGCGGGTGGTGCTGCCGACGCTGCATCGGCTGGGCGTGCGCCGGCTCGACCTGCTGATCGTCAGCCACGCCCACGCCGACCACGCCGGCGGTGCCTTGGCCGTGGCCAAAGGACTGCCGCCTGCCCGCACACTGGCCGGCGAGCCCGACGCGCTGCCAGCGGCACTGCCTGGCCAGGCCTGCCGGACAGGCGAGCGCTGGGACTGGGATGGCGTCGCCTTCTCGCTCTGGCAGTGGCCGAGCGCGCCGGACAGCAATCAGCGCTCCTGCGTGCTGCAGGTCGAGGCGGGTGGTGAGCGCCTGCTGTTGACCGGCGACCTGGAGGCGGCCGCCGAGCGCCTGTGGCTGGCGCAGGTCCCGGACCCGCGCACCGACTGGCTGCAGGCGCCCCATCACGGCAGCCGGACCTCGTCCACCGACGCTTTCCTGCGTGCCACGGCGCCGCGCGGCGTGCTGATCTCGCGCGGCCGGCACAATGGCTTCGGTCATCCCCATCCCAGCGTGCTGGCGCGCTACCGGCGTCAGGGCATCGCCGTCCATGACACGGCCCTGCACGGCGCCTTGCGCCTGCGCCTAGGCAGTGGCGGCGAGCTCCACCGGCTGCGTGCCGAGCGTCGCTTCTGGCGTGACCCTGACACGTGACACCCGTGGCTGAGCGCCGGGTGACGCATGTGGTAGAGTGGCGAACTTTTCCGAGGGGTGATTACTGTGTGGGAGTTGGTCAAGTCCGGCGGTTGGATGATGTTGCCGATCATCCTCAGTTCCATCGCTGCCATGGCTATCGTCGTCGAGCGTCTGTGGGTTCTGCGCGCCAGCCGGGTGACCCCGCCGCACCTGCTGGGTCAGGTCTGGGTATGGATCCGTGACAAGCAGCTGACCGGCGACAAGCTCACGGCCTTGCGCGCCGACTCTCCGCTGGGCGAGATCCTCGCCGCTGGCCTGGCCAATTCCCGGCACGGGCGCGAGATCATGAAAGAGTGCATCGAAGAAGCCGCCTCGCGGGTCATCCATGACCTGGAGCGCTACATCAGCACCCTCGGCACCATCGCCGCCATGGCCCCGCTGCTCGGCCTGCTGGGCACCGTACTGGGCATGATCGACATCTTCAGCGCCTTCATGGGCACCCAGATGACCGCCAATGCCGCCGTGCTGGCCGGCGGTATCTCCAAGGCCCTGGTCACCACCGCGGCCGGCCTGATGGTCGGCATTCCGGCCGTGTTCTTCCACCGCTTCCTGCTGCGCCGCATCGACGAGCTGGTGGTGGGCATGGAGCAGGAGGCGATCAAGCTGGTCGAGGTCGTGCAGGGCGATCGCGAGGTCGAGGTGGCCGGAGGCGCGGCGTGAAGTTCCGACGCAACCGTGCCCGCGAACACGTGGACATCAACCTGGCGTCGTTGATCGACGTGGTGTTCGTCCTGCTGCTGTTCTTCGTCGTGACCACGACCTTCACCCGCGAGACCCAGTTGCGCGTGGAGCTGCCCGAGGCCAGCAGCGCCGAAGCGGCGCCCGTCGAGGACGGCAAGGTGGTGGAAATCACGATCAGCGCCGACGGTGTCTATTCGGTGAACAACCACCTGCTGCCCAGCAGTGACCTGGCGACCCTCACCGAAGCCTTGCAGCGCGAGTCCGGCGGCGACAACCAGCTGCCGCTGGCGATCAGCGCCGATGGCAAGACGCCGCACCAGGCCGTGGTGACCGCCATGGACGCCGCGGGCAAGCTGGGCTTCAGCCGCCTGCGCATGACCACCGTCGAGGCGGTCCAAGGAGCGAAGTGATGGCCCTGGGCGAACGCCTGCTCGCCGCCTGGTATGCCGGGCACCCGGCCCTGACCCTGCTACGCCCCCTGGAATGCCTCTACCGGCGTGTCGTGGCGGGCAAGCGGGCGCGCTTTCTCGACGGTCGCCGCGACGCCTACCGGGCGCCGGTGCCGGTGCTCGTGGTCGGCAACGTGACCGTGGGCGGCACAGGCAAGACCCCCATGATTCTCTGGCTGATCGACCAGTGCCGCCGCCAGGGGTTGCGGGTCGGTGTGGTCAGCCGTGGCTACGGTGCCCGGCCGCCGCAGTTGCCCTGGCGCGTCGAGGCGCAGCAGGGCGCCGAGCAGGCGGGGGACGAGCCGCTGTTGATCGTGCAACGCACGGGCGTGCCGCTGATGATCGACCCAGACCGCTCGCGCGCCGTGCGTGGCCTGCTGGCGGCCGAGCCACTGGACCTGATCCTGTGCGACGACGGCTTGCAGCACTATCGACTGGCCCGTGACCTGGAGCTGGTGCTGATCGATGCCGCCCGCGGCCTGGGCAATGGGCGTTGCCTGCCCGCCGGCCCCCTGCGCGAGCCGCCCGAGCGTCTGGCCGAGGTCGATGCCGTGCTGTTCAACGGTGCCCCGGCCGACCGCGCCGAGGGCTATGCCTTCGGCTTGCGGCCCAGCGCGCTGGTCAACGTGCGCACCGGCGAGCGCCGGCCACTCACGCATTTTCCGCCGGGCCAGGCCGTGCATGCGGTGGCGGGCATCGGCAACCCCGAGCGTTTCTTCAAGACCGTGCAAGCGCTAGACTGGCAGCCGATCGCACATCCGTTCGCCGACCATGCCCGGTTCAGTCGCGAGGCGTTGACGTTCAGCCCGACCTTGCCGCTGCTGATGACCGAAAAGGACGCGGTGAAGTGCCGTGCCTTTGCGGCCGACGACTGGTGGTACCTGGCGGTGGAGGCCGAGCCTTCACCGGCGTTCGTCGCCTGGTTCGATACCCAGCTCGAACGGTTGCTGCCACATCGACGCGCCTGATGCGTCGGTGTTCATCCTTCTTCCGGCTACACACCTTTAGGACGTACCCATGGACACCAAACTGCTCGACATCCTGGCCTGCCCGATCACCAAGGGCCCGCTCAAGCTCAGCGCCGACAAGACCGAGCTGATTAGCAAGGGGGCTGGCGTGGCCTACCCGATCCGTGACGGCATCCCGGTGATGCTGGAAAGCGAGGCGCGCACCCTGACCGACGACGAGCGCCTGGATAAATGAGCACTGCCTTCACCGTGGTGATTCCCGCCCGGCTGCGCTCCACGCGTCTGCCGGGCAAGCCGCTGCTGCCGATCGCCGGCAAGCCGATGGTCCAGCACGTCTGGGAACAGGCCTGCAAGAGCGCGGCCACGCGCGTGGTGATCGCCACCGACGACGCCAGCATCGTCGAGGCCTGCCAGGCGTTCGGCGCCGAGGTGTTGCTAACCCGTGCCGACCATGAGTCCGGCACCGACCGGCTGGCCGAGGTGGCCACGCAGCTGGGGCTGGCCGCCGACGCCATCGTGGTCAACGTCCAGGGCGACGAGCCGCTGATTCCACCGGTGATCATCGATCAGGTCGCCGCCAACCTGGCGGCTCACCCACAGGCCGGCATCGCAACCCTGGCCGAACCGATCGAGCAGCCCGACACGGTATTCAACCCCAACGCGGTGAAGGTCGTCAGCGACCGGCATGGCATGGCCTTGACGTTCAGCCGGGCGCCGCTGCCCTGGTCCCGCGACCTGTTCGCCCAAGGCCAGGACCGGTTACCCGAGGGGGTGCCTTATCGTCGCCATATCGGCCTGTACGCCTACCGGGTGAGCTTTCTCCAGGACTTCGTCGGCTGGGGCCCGTGCTGGCTCGAGCAGACCGAGGCGCTGGAACAGTTGCGGGCCCTCTGGCATGGCGTGCGTATCCATGTCGCCGATGCGCTGCAAGCGCCTGCCGTCGGTGTCGACACGGCCGAAGACCTGGCGCGCGTGCGGCGCCTGCTGGAGGCATGATGCGGATCCTGTTCGTGTGCCTGGGCAACATCTGCCGCTCGCCCACCGCCGAAGGCGTCCTGCGCCAGCAGTTGCAAGCGGCCGGGCTGGCCAAGCGGGTCGAGGTAGCGTCCGCCGGGACCGGCGACTGGCACGTCGGCGAGCCGCCTGACGGCCGTACCTGCCGCGCAGCCCTGACACGGGGCTACGACCTGTCGCGTCAGCGCGCGCAGCAGGTCAAGCCCGCCGACTTCTTTGAATACGACCTGATTCTGGCCATGGACCCGAGCAACCTCGCGCACCTGCAGGCCATGCGTCCGCCCGTCTCGACGGCAGAGGTCGATCTGTTCCTGCGCCGCTACGGCGGCGCACGCGACGACGTGCCAGACCCTTACCATGGCGGCGCTGCCGGGTTCGAGCAGGTGCTGGATCTGGTCGAGGCGGCCTGCCAGGCCCTGGTGGCCGAGCTACGGGGGCGCCCATGACCCTCGTGTTGCGCGAACACGCATCGCTCAAGCCCTACAACACGTTCGGCATCGACGTGCAGGCCAGCGTGCTGGCCGAGGCACGCAGTGACGACGAGGTGCGTGCAGCCCTCGACGAAGCCGAACGGCGGCAACTGCCCTTGATGGTCATCGGCGGCGGCAGCAACCTGCTGCTGACCGCCGATGTGCACGCCCTGGTGTTGCGCATGGTCAGCCAGGGCCGCCACGTGGTGGCCGAAACCGACGATCAGGTCATCGTCGAGGCCGAGGCGGGCGAGCCCTGGCACGCCTTCGTGCAATGGACGCTGGCCCAGGGCTTCAGTGGCCTGGAAAACCTCAGCCTGATTCCCGGCACGGTCGGCGCGGCGCCGATGCAGAACGTCGGCGCCTATGGCGTGGAGATCAAGGACGTGTTCGCCGGATTGACCGCTCTGGATCGCCATGACGGCCAGGTCCGTGATTTCAGCGTGCAGGACTGCGGCTTCGGCTACCGGGACAGCGTGTTCAAGCGTGAACCGGGTCGCTGGATCATCCTGCGCGTGCGCTTTGCCCTGGACCGACAGCTGCGCGCGCAGCTCGAGTACGGTCCGGTTCGCCAGCGTCTGCTCGAACAAGGCATCGAACAGGCGACCGCCCAGCATATCAGCGACGCGATCTGCAGCATCCGCCGCGAGAAACTGCCCGATCCGGCGGTGCTGGGTAACGCCGGCAGTTTCTTCAAGAACCCGGTGGTGTCGGCGCAGGTGGCCGAGCGCATCAGGCAGGCGCACCCTGGCGTGGTCGCCTACCCCCAGGCCGATGGCCAGGTCAAGCTGGCGGCCGGCTGGCTGATCGAGCAGGCTGGCTGGAAGGGCCATCGTCAAGGCGATGCTGGCGTGCACGGCTTGCAGGCGCTGGTGCTGGTCAATCACGGGCAGGCCACGGGCGCCGAGCTGCATGCCTTGGCACGCCGCATCCAGGCCGATATCCAGGCACGTTTCGGTGTGGCGCTGGAGATGGAACCCAACCTGCTGTAGGTTGGGCGCGACGGTCGAAGGGCCGCCTGGCATCGTCCCGGTCCGAAAGGTGGGGTGTCCAGGCAGCACGTCGCGCAACGATTGGCGCGATCGGCTGCCCAACCCCTCGGACAGCGGCATGCCTGATCGCGGGCGCTGTGCATTCACTCACCTTTCGTCTTCGACCGTCCGGTAACCCATGACCTCAGCCACTGCCTACACCTTTCTGGACTTTCCTGGCGAAATGGCGCGCTTGATGCGCGAGAAGGATTGGTCGCAAACGCCTTTCGGCCCGCTCGACGGCTGGTCCCAGGCGCTGCGCTCGGCGGTCAGTATCTGCCTGGGGTCGCGCTTTCCGATGGTGCTGTACTGGGGTGACACCCGTGCCCTGATCTACAACGATGCCTGGAGCCCGGTGCCAGGGCGCAAGCATCCGTGGGCCTTGGGCAGTCCCGGGCCCGAGGTCTGGGCAGAGATCTGGGACATCATCGGGCCGATGTTCGACCACGTGATGGACACCGGCGAGGCCACGTGGTCCGAAGACCAATTGCTGCCGCTCAATCGCTTCGGCTACACCGAGGAGTGCTATTTCTACTACAGCTACAGCCCGGTTCGCGGTGAGGACGGGCGCGTGGAGGGCATTTTCACGGCCGTCACCGAGACGACCTACCGCGTGCTGGCCACGCGCCGCGAGCGTCTGTTGCGCCAGGTGGCCGAAGCCACGGCGGCAGCGCGCACGTCAGCCGATGCCTGTCAGGACGTGGCCCGGCTGCTTCACGATGTACCGCAAGAGGCGCCCTTCGTCCTGATCTATCTGGCAGACCCGGCATCGGGAGGCTACCGCCGCACGGCCATCGAAGGGTGCGCGCCGGCTGACGATCTGGCGCCGGCCCTGATCCTGCCGGGCGGGCAGGCGACCCCTTGGCCGCTGTACAGCGCGCTGGAAGCGCCGGTATCGGTCGAAGGGCTGGCGCAACGTTACCCAGGTCGGTTGTCCGGGTTCCCCTGGCCGGAGCCGCTGGAGCAGGCCCTGGTCGTGCCCGTGCCGAGCGCGCGGGCCGGCGTGCCCTATGGCTTTCTGGTCGTCGGCATCAGCCCGCGCCGACGCATCGACGCCGATTACACCACGCTGTTCCTGCGTGCGGCGGGTCACCTGAGCACAGCCCTGAACAACGTCGAACGCTACGAAGAGGAGCGTCGGCGCTCGGAAGAGCTGGCTGAACTGGATCGGGCCAAGACCGTGTTCTTTTCCAACGCCAGCCATGAGTTCCGCACCCCGCTGACGCTCATGCTCGGCCCCTTGGAGGACATGCTGGGTCAACCGGTCGAGGCGTCTGGGCAGTTGACGGTTGCGCGCGAATCGCTGCACTTGGTCCACCGCAACGGCCAGCGGCTGTTGCGGCTGGTCAACACGCTGCTGGACTTCTCGCGCATCGAGGCAGGCCGGGTACGCGCCGACTTCATGCCCGTGGACCTGGCCGCCTTCACCGCCGAGTTGGCCAGCAGTTTTCGCTCGGCCATGGCCCGCGCCGGGCTGGCCTACCACATCGACTGCACGGCACTGGGCGAGCCGGTGTGGATCGACCAGGAGATGTGGGAGAAGATCGTCCTCAACCTCATTTCCAACGCCTTCAAGTACACGCTGAGCGGCTGCATCCGCGTGAGCCTGGCACGCGTGCCCGAAGGCGCACGCCTGCAGGTACGGGACACCGGGGTCGGCATCCCCCAGCAGGAGCTCGAGCGCATCTTCGACCGCTTCCACCGCATCGAAGGCCAGATCGGTCGCACGCACGAGGGTACCGGCATCGGCCTGGCATTGGTCAAGGACCTGACCCGGCTGCACGGCGGGCAGGTCGGCGTGAGCAGCGAGATCGGCATCGGCACCTGTTTCGAGGTGCTGCTGCCGTTCGGCAATGCGCACCTGCCGGCGCAAAAGGTTCAGGGCAATGCCCTGACCTCGACCGCCATCCATGCCGATACCTTCGTCGCCGAAGCCTTGCGCTGGTTACCCGATCCGGGTGGCGAGCTTCAGCCGACGACCGAACGTATGGGCGTCCAGCCCAAGCCCAGCAACGGCCTGCACATCCTGCTGGCCGACGACAACGCCGACATGCGCAGTTACGTACAGCGGCTACTGACCGAAGCCGGTTTCACGGTGATCGCCGTGGCCGATGGCCGCGAGGCGGTCGATCAGGCTCGCCAGGTACGACCCGATCTGGTGCTGTCGGACATCATGATGCCGGTGCTCGACGGCTTCGGGGTGATCCGGGCACTGCGCAACGATCCGGTCACCCACGAGCTGCCCATCATCCTCTTGTCGGCCAGGGCCGGTGAGGAGGCGTCCATCGAGGGCATCGCCGCCGGGGCTGACGACTATCTGGTCAAGCCGTTCAGCGCCCGGGAGCTGATCGCCCGCGTGGAAGGCGCCTTGCGCCTGGCCACGCTGCGCCGGGAGTCGGCCGCCGCGTTGCGCCAGGCCAACGAGGTGCTCGAGCTGCGCGTGCGCGAGCGCACACGCGAGCGAGACCAGGTCTGGGCCTTCAGCCACGACATGATCGGCATCGCCGATTCCGACGGCGTATGGCTCAGCATCAACCCGGCCTGGACCCGCGTGCTCGGGTGGTCGGCAGAGCAGATCGTCGGCAAGACCTCGGCGTGGCTGGAGCATCCCGAGGATAACGCCCGCACCCGTGAAGAAATCCAGGCACTGGCCATCGGCACGCCGACCTTCAACTTCGAGAACCGCTTCCGTACCCGGCTGGGCAGCTACCGTACGCTCAACTGGACAGCCGTACCGGAAGGCGGCTTGTTGTATTGCGTGGCGCGCGACGTGACGGTCGAGCGTGATCGCCTGGCCGAGCTCGAGCAGGCCAAGGACGCCCTGCGCCAGAGCCAGAAGATGGAGGCGATCGGGCAACTGACCGGCGGCATCGCCCACGACTTCAACAACCTGCTGACGGGCATCCTGGGATCGATGGAAATGCTGCAACGTCATGCACTGCCGGAACACCCCCGTGCCCAGCGGCACATCGGCAACGCCATCGTCTCGGCGCAGCGCGCCGCGGCGTTGACCCAGCGCCTGCTCAGTTTCAGCCGGCGCCAGGCACTGGACATGCGACCGGTGGACGTGAACCGGCTGATCACCGACATGGCCTTTCTGCTTCAGCGCACCGTGACCGAGAACGTGCAGGTCGAGCTGGTCTTGCAGCCCGATGCCTGGACCGTGCACACCGATGCCAATCAGCTGGAAAACGTGCTGCTGAACCTGTGCATCAATGCCCGTGATGCGATGGGTGAGACAGGACGGTTGCGGGTCTGCACGCGCAACGTCGTGCGCTCAGGGCCTGGGCAGGCCGATGGTGCCCTGGCCGGAGATTACCTGGCCCTCGACGTCAGCGACACCGGCGAAGGCATCGCTCCTGAGCTGCTGGACAAGGTCTTCGAGCCGTTCTTCACCACCAAGCCGCAAGGCAAGGGCACAGGGCTCGGCCTGTCCATGGTGTACGGCTTCGTCAAGCAGACCGGTGGCCATGTCGAAGTCCGGAGCACGCCAGGGCAGGGCACCTGCATGACCCTGCTGCTACCGCGCCATCGGAGCGACGTGGCAGCGGCGACATTCGCCCCTCCCGAGGCAGCGGCCGTGCTCAAGCACGGCACGGGGGAGCGTGTGCTGCTGGTGGAGGACGAGCCCAGTGTTCGCCTGGTGGTGACCGAACTGCTGACGGAGGCCGGTTATCAGGTCGTCGAGGCCGAGGATGCGCAGGTTGCGCTGGGCCTGATCGACCGTGAGCCGGCCTTCGACCTGATGGTGTCCGACGTCGGCTTGCCAGGGTTGAGCGGGCGCGAGCTGGCGGACCGAATCCGAGCCCGTCAGCCGACGATCAAAGTGCTGCTGATCACCGGCTATGCCAAGAATGCCGGCAACCTGCGGCAGTTTCTTGGCAAGGACATGCACATCCTGCAAAAGCCCTTCACGGTGCAGGCCCTGACGATGAAGGTCCGGAACGTGCTCGACGGCGCTTGAGGAGAGACGCCGGACCCTGGCGCACACGGCATGCGCCAGGACGTGGAGGCTCAGAGCTTGAAGCGTACGTGAATCTTGCTGGTCGGTGCGGCTCGGTCGACCGAGATGCCCTGGTCGCCGAACCCCGAATACCCTTTGATCAGGCGCATGCCCAGGCCTGTGCCATTGGGTTTGGGGTAGTCATCGGGAAAACCGTCCCCTTCGTCGATGACGATCACCTCGATGGCCTCGGCCTCCAGCTCTTCGACCCGCACGGTGATGTCGCCCTGGCCGTACTTCAGGGCATTGGTCACCAGCTCGCAGATCACCAAGCCCAAGGGCGCCAGGCGCTCGGCCCTGACCGCGGTGGGTTCGATGGAGAGCTGGATGCTCCGGCCTTCGAACGCCTTGCCCACATCGTCCATCAGCGCATGCAGGTATTCGCTGACGCTGGCCTCATTGCAGTTGTCTTCCAGGTAGAGCCGTTCATGCACTGCCGCAATGGCCAGCACCCGGTTGGCCGCCGTCTGCAACTGCAGTTTGACCGTCTCTTCAGTGGCCACGTTGGCCTGCAGCAACAGCAAGGTGTTGACCAGTTGCAGGCTGTTCTTGATCCGGTGGTGGATCTCGTGCAGTTGCAGGTCGCTTTCGCTGATCCGAGTGGTCTGCGAATCGATCAGCGACATCAGTTGATGCTCATGATTGCGCCGCTCGGTGACGTCCCGCGAGATCGCGATGATCCTGTCGATGTTGTGGTGCTTGTCATAGATCGGCGCTGCCGTGACGTCCCACCATTTCGGCTCGCCCTTGGCGGTGGGGCAAAACGATTCGAACCGCACCGACTCTCCCATGACCAGGCGCTGCATGGCGTTGCGGACGGTGGGTTTGGCGTCTTCGGGCCACAGTTCGACCCAGTTCAGCCCGTTGACCTGTTCGGCGTTTTCAAGCTGCATGCGACACACGCCGGCTTCATTGAAGAACTCGATGGTGCCGCAGGGCGATAGGATCTTGACGCAATCGGGGCTGGCGTTGAGCACGCTTTCGGAATAAGGGAGCGGATGAGCTTCGTCTTCCCGGGTGGCCATGCGCTCGACGGCCATCGCAATGACGTTGGCGATGCCCTCCATGAAGACCAGGTCGCTTTCGATGAAGTCCGTGTCGTCACCGCTGTCGGCTTCCAAGATCCCATAAGGACTGGAAGGGCCGCGGATCGGTACGTTGATCGCGCGCCGGATCCTGTAGCGCTTGAGCAGCGACGGTGTCCTGAACCTGTTTTCCTGGCCCAGGTGGTTGGAGATCACCGGGCGATCGGTCATGAAGGCATAGCCTGCCGGACTGGCTTCGTCCGCGCCGACCGTGGCGTGGCCAATGTCTTGCGCATCCCAGCCCACACCATGGGAGAGCAGGAACTGTTCGGCTTCGGGAAGCGGGGTCAGGATCTTGGCATACGGCGTGCGCATGCCCTCTGCGACCACGCCACAGGCCTGTGTCAGCAGCCCGTCGATGTCCGTGGCATGCAGCGAGCCGACGCCAAAATTGACCACCAGCTCATGCTGCTTGCGCAGGCGGGCGTGAGAGATCTGTAACGCCGTACGAACCGTTTCGTCGGGAGAGGTATCAGGCATGGAATATCCAGGGGGTCACGAGCTGTTCGAAACGCACATGTCATCGGTGGCCTGCAAGGGCCGGGCGCAAATGTACACAAGCGCGCTTCAGTCTCCTAGCAGTAACTCGGGAGGGGTCGCTTGGTACGTCTTGCATCTGACAGGCGGCGGTGGGCAAAGGTGGCACCTGCCCCAATGAAAAAGGCCCCGCCAGTTCGCACTGGCGGGGCCTGTTCAGGCGACCGGCACCTTAACCGTGGGGCTTGTGCACCTCGGTCGAGGCAGGCAGCTCCGACGCCCGCTCGCTCGGGGCTGCAGAGATGGCCTGATCGGCCGCAGCCTGGGCGGCAGCCGCCGCGGCGGCTGCCGCGGCTTCGGCTTCACGCTTGCGGCGACGCACTTCACGTGGGTCGTTCGGCGCGCGGCCATTGGGCAGCATGACGGTCGAAGGCTCGACCGTTGCCAGGTCCGCCGCGACAGGGTCGGCTTCGGCCTTGGCCGCTTCAGACTGAGCCTCGGGCTTCGGTTCGGCGCTCACCGATTCGGCCACCGGGGTCTCGACGGCCGGCTGGGCAACCGGGGGCTGGGCCTCGACCGCTGCCTGCTTCTCGATTTCGCCGGCTTCGCTCGGCGCAGCCTGGGCAGCGGATGGCTCGACCGAAGGCTGCTCGACGTCGGCCTTGGTCTCGACCTTGGCGTGAGTGTCGTCAGCGGCAGGCGCTGGCGTCACCTCGGCGTCGGCCTTGGGCTGCACGACGTGTACCGGATCGGTTTCACCCGAGACGGCCGGTGCCGCTGGCTGAGACTCGGTCTCACCGGTTTCGGCGATGGCGGCGGCGCTTGGCGCTTCGGCTGCTGGCGGCGGAGTCACCTCGACCACCGGCTCCAGACCTGGCTCGACACGGGTGGCCGGCGCCTGGACAGGCTGTTCGACCGTTGGCGCAATGACCATTTCGTCGGACTGGGTCACCACGGGCGCGGCGTCGACGACGGCTTCGGCCGTCACCTCGACGGCAGGGACTTCGACGCTCGCGGTCGCGCGCTCGGCCTGCTCGTTGGCCTGGGCATGCGCTTCGCTGCTGACAGCGCTGCTGGCCACTTCGGCGGTCACGGCCAGGCCGGCGGCCAGGTCGGCGCTCTGCGGGGAGGGCGTGTGCTGGCGTGGCTGCTCGTCACCGGACTCGTCGTCGCTGCCTTCGATCAGGTCGCCATTGGCATTGCGCTGGCGCTCACGGCGATTGCTGCGGCGACGCTGGCCACGCGAACGACGGCGTGGACGCTCCTCGTCGTTGCCTTCCTGCGCGTCATCCTGCTGGCCTTCGTCGGCGGGCAGGGCATCGGCAGCCGCTTCAGCGGCCTTTTCCTGCTCCTGAGCCTGCTCGGCTGCGCGGGGTTGACGCTCTTCACGGGGCTGGCGTGGCTGACGCTCCTCGCGAGGGGTAGCGGCTTCCTGTTCGGCGCGCTCTTGCGGCTGTGGACGCTCTTCACGAGAAGCAGGCGCAGCAGGCTGCGAACGCTCTGCCTGCTGCACAGGCGCGTCGGGTACGGCGTCTTCTTCCCGCACGACACGCTCTTCACGTGGCGCACGTTCTTCTCGAGGGGCACGCTCTTCGCGCGGCGCACGTTCCTCGCGTGGCGCACGCTCTTCGCGCGGCGCACGCTCCTCACGTGGGGCGCGCTCTTCGCGCGGCGTGCGTTCCTCGCGTGGCGCGCGCTCTTCACGGGCTTCACGCGGTGCACGTTCCTCGCGAGCCGGACGCTCTTCGCGGGCTACGCGCTCTTCACGTGGCTGACGCTCTTCACGTGCCACCGGGGTGGCGTCCAGCGGCTCGCGCAGTTCGCGCACCGGGCGCTCTTCGCGGTTGCCACGACGGTCGTCACGCGAACGGTTGTTGCGCTCTTCACGCGGCGCACGCTCTTCACGCGGCTGGCGTTCCTCACGAGGCTGGCGCTCTTCGCGGGACGTGCGCTCGTTGCGCTCTTCACGCGGCTTGCGCTCTTCGTCGCGACGCCCGTTGCGGTTGCGGCTCTGCTGGCGACCGTTGCGACGCTCTTCGTTGCGCTGCGAGCGCTGCTGCTGGGGCTGCTCGGCAGGCTTCTCGGCCTTGACGACCGGTGTCGGGGCCGGCTCTTCCTTGCCCGCGAACAGGCTGACCAAGGACTTGACCAGACCCTTGAACAGGCTCGGCTCCGGCACGCTCTGCGGCTTGGCGACAGGAGCGGGCGCTGGCGCAGGCGCGGCGGGCGCTTGCTCGACGGTGGCAGGGACCGGCGCCTCACCACGCGGTGGCGCGGTCTTCACGGCGGCTTCCTGACGAACCAGGGTGCGCGTGGCCGGTACCTGCGGGGCGTCCTCGACTTCGGTGGCGGCGATTTCGTAGCTGGACTGGCAGGTCAGCACGTCCGGGTTGTCATCGCGCAGGCGCTGCACTTCGAAGTGCGGCGTCTCGAGGTGATCGTTCGGCAGGATGATGATGCGCGCACGGGTACGCAGTTCGATCTTGGTGATCGAGTTGCGCTTCTCGTTGAGCAGGAACGCGGCCACCGGGATCGGCACCTGGGCGCGGACTTCGGCGGTACGGTCCTTGAGGGCTTCTTCCTCGATCAGGCGCAGGATGGCCAGCGACAGGGACTCGACGTCACGGATGATGCCGGTGCCGCTGCAGCGTGGGCAGACGATGCCGCTGCTTTCGCCGAGCGAAGGGCGCAGGCGCTGACGGGACATCTCCAGCAGGCCGAAGCGCGAGATGCGACCGACCTGGACACGGGCGCGGTCGGCCTCGAGGGCTTCGCGCACGCGCTCTTCGACGGCGCGCTGGTTCTTCGCCGGGGTCATGTCGATGAAGTCGATGACGATCAGGCCGCCGATGTCACGCAGGCGCAGCTGGCGCGCGATCTCTTCGGCCGCTTCGAGGTTGGTCTGCAGCGCGGTCTCCTCGATGTCGCTGCCCTTGGTGGCGCGCGCCGAGTTGATGTCGATGGAGACCAGGGCTTCGGTGGGGTCGATCACGATCGATCCACCGGACGGCAGCTCGACGACGCGCTGGAAGGCGGTCTCGATCTGGCTTTCGATCTGGAAGCGGTTGAACAGCGGGACGCTGTCTTCGTAGAGCTTGACCTTGCTGGCGTACTGCGGCATCACCTGGCGAATGAAGGTGAGGGCTTCTTCCTGGGCATCGATGCTGTCGATCAGCACTTCGCCGATGTCCTGGCGCAGGTAGTCGCGGATGGCGCGAATGATGACGTTGCTTTCCTGGTAGATCAGGAACGGCGCGGAGCGGTCGAGGGAGGCTTCCTTGATCGCGGTCCACAGCTGCAGCAGGTAGTCGAGGTCCCACTGCATCTCTTCGCTGCTGCGGCCCAGGCCGGCGGTGCGAACGATCAGGCCCATGTCAGGCGGGATGGACAGGCCGTTGAGGGCTTCGCGCAGCTCGTTGCGCTCTTCGCCTTCGATGCGGCGGGAGATGCCGCCGGCACGCGGGTTGTTGGGCATCAGCACCAGGTAGCGCCCGGCCAGGCTGATGAAGGTGGTCAGGGCCGCGCCCTTGTTGCCGCGTTCTTCCTTCTCGACCTGGACGATGACTTCCTGGCCTTCGCTGAGCACTTCCTTGATGTTGACCCGGCCTTCTGGGGTCTTCTTGAAGTACTCGCGGGAGATTTCCTTGAGCGGCAGGAAGCCGTGGCGTTCGGAGCCGAAGTCGACGAAGGCGGCTTCGAGGCTGGGCTCGATGCGGGTGATGCGGCCCTTGTAGATGTTGGCCTTCTTCTGCTCGCGCGCACCGGACTCGATGTCCAGGTCGTAGAGGCGCTGGCCATCCACCAGAGCTACACGCAACTCTTCGGGTTGAGTTGCGTTAATCAGCATTCTTTTCATGTAGTACCGTCGGTTTCCGGGCTGCCGGAAACGGCGTTCGGCACACACGACTTCTCATGGTCGGTGCCAAGGTGCGCAAGCAGTGGCGGGCCACTGCTCTTGTCCAGCGACGTACGGTACCGACCGGTTGCCCGGTGCGGCCGAGGTCGCGACGACGCGTCCTGTTTGCTGCGGTGCCTACTGCACTCAGTCAGGAGGAGGAATCAGCTTTCGGCCGTGGATGCCCGCAGGCATCTGCATCGAGACCAGGTTCACCCGCCTGGCCTTGCAATGGCCAGGAGAGGCGGACGCCGTGCTACACGGTCCGAGGAGCTGTGCATCTCCACCCTGCACATGTCCCTGAAAATTCGGGTGCTGCCGCGCGCTGAATCCGCAACGGGTTGCATGGTTCGCCCGCGTCGATGGGAGCGCGGACGGATTCGTGTCCGAGGCAGGTATTTCCGAAGCGTTCGCCGTGCGCTGCGTGGAAGCGCCAGGCTGGCAGAGGGACTGAAAGCAACGGGGAAGGAGGTGAAACACCGCACTTGTCGTTTTTTTTCGGGCTTCTCTACGCGGCGCTGGTGGCGATTCCAGGCAATTCGTTAAACTGGCAAAGCTCCGTCGGACGGCCTCGCGTCCTCGAGAATTGCGTCGATCAGGGGCGGGCGAGCTGTCGCTTTTCATCACGTGCCGCACCAATTGCCGCTGACCTGCCACTTTTGGCGGCACTCGCGACTATAACAGCAATGATTAAGTGCTTCAATTCCATAAAAATTGTATGATTGGGCCATGACGACCACTACTTCTCCGACCTCCGGCGTCCAGCTGATCGAGGTCCCGCCTGAGCTTGCCGGCCAGCGCATCGACAATTTCCTCATCACCGCGCTCAAGGGGGTGCCCAAGACGCTGGTCTACCGCATCGTGCGCAAGGGCGAGGTGCGGGTCAACAAAGGCCGCATCAAGCCCGAGTACAAGTTGCAGGCCGGCGACATCGTGCGCGTGCCGCCGGTGCGCCTGCCCGAGCGCGATGAGCCCGCACCCGTCGCCCAGGGCCTGCTGCAGCGCCTGGAAGCGGCGATCGTCCACGAAGACAAGGCGCTGATCGTGCTCAACAAGCCAGCCGGCATCGCGGTGCACGGGGGCAGCGGCCTGAGCTTCGGCGTGATCGAGGCGCTGCGCCAACTGCGCCCGGACGCCAAGGAGCTGGAACTGGTGCATCGCCTGGACCGCGACACGTCCGGGCTCCTGATGATCGCCAAGAAACGCAGCATGCTGCGCCACCTGCACGCGGCCCTGCGCGGCGACGGTGTCGACAAACGTTACATGGCGCTGGTGCGCGGCCATTGGCCGACCTCGAAGAAACAGGTCAGCGCGCCGTTGCAAAAGAGCAATCTGCGCTCCGGTGAGCGCATGGTCGAGGTCAACGACGAAGGCAAGGAGGCGCTGACCCTGTTCCGCGTCCTGCGCCGGTTCGGCGAGTTTGCCACCTTGGTCGAGGCGCGCCCGGTGACCGGACGGACCCACCAGATTCGCGTGCACACTTTGCATGCCGGTCACTGCATCGCCGGCGATAGCAAGTACGGCGACGAAGACTTCACCCGCGAGATTCGCGAGCTGGGCGGCAAGCGCCTGTTCCTGCACGCCTATGCGCTGACCGTGCCCTTGCCCGATGGCGGCGAACTCAAGCTCGAGGCGCCGGTGGACGAGGTGTGGGCCAGCGCCGTGGAGCGTCTCGGTGCGGCCTGACTACGACCTGCTGATCTTCGACTGGGATGGCACGCTGGCCGACTCCATCGGCCGTATCGTCACGTCCATGAACACGGCCGCCGAGCGCTTCGGTGAAGCGCCGCGTGACGAGCAGGCGGTCAAGGGCATCATCGGCCTGGCGCTGGACGAGGCGATCCTGACCCTCTATCCGCACCTGGCGCCTGATCAGGTCATCGTCTTCCGCCAGCATTACGCCGACGTCTACGTCGACCTGGACCAGACCCCGTCGCCGCTGTTCGAGGGCGTGGTCGAGACCCTGGAAGCCCTGCGTGCCGACGGCTACCGGCTGGCCGTGGCAACCGGCAAGGCGCGCCGCGGGCTCGATCGCGTGCTGCGGGCCAATGGCTGGGAAGACTACTTCGAGATGACCCGGGCGGCCGATGAAACCCGCGGCAAGCCTCATCCTCTGATGCTCGAGCAGATCCTCGCGCACTGTGGCGTGACGGCCGAGCGTGCGCTGATGATCGGCGACTCGACCTTCGACCTGCTGATGGCCCGCAACGCTGGCATGCATTCGGTGGCGGTGGGGTATGGCGCGATGTCGCTGCAGGCGTTGAGCGAATTCGGCCCGCAGGTCTGCATCGAACGGTTCAGCCAGCTGCGCACGTGGCTGACCCAGAGCGAGCGGTTTTCAATTCAGGGTGGATGAGCATGGTGGACGAATGGAAGGCGCCGGGCCGACGTGAGCCGGAGGCGCCCACGGGGGTCGCTTCCGAGGCGGAAGAAGACGTCTGGATCGAGGTGAAGGGCAAGGAGCAGCTGCGCGAGGAGCGCGAGGACCGACGCAGCTGGAGGCTGCTGGAAGACACCCTGCAGGCCGGTATTCGCGAGCAGCGCCGCTCGCGTCGCTGGGGCATCTTCTTCAAGCTGATGACTTTCGCCTATCTGTTCGCGCTGCTGGCGCTGTTCTGGCCGCACATGCGCTTCGACGGCGCCACCGCGAGCGGCGGTCGGTACACGGCCGTGATAGACGTGAACGGTGTGATCGCCGACAAGACCATGGCCAGCGCCGACAACCTCGTCGGCAGCCTGAGGAAGGCGTTCAAGGACAGCGGTACCCAGGCGGTGGTGTTGCGCATCAACAGCCCGGGCGGCAGTCCGGTGCAGTCGGGGTATGTCTATGACGAAATCCGTCGGCTGCGCGCCGAGTACCCGGCCATCAAGCTGTACGCGGTGATCGCTGATCTGGGGGCTTCCGGGGCGTACTACATCGCCAGCGCCGCGGATGAAATCTACGCCGACAAGGCCAGTCTGGTCGGCTCGATCGGCGTGACGGCGGCCGGTTACGGGTTCGTCGGCGCCATGGAGAAGCTCGGTGTCGAGCGGCGCACGTACACGGCAGGGGAGCACAAGGCCTTCCTCGACCCGTTCTCGCCGCAAAAACCTGAGGAGACCGCGTTCTGGCAGGGCGTGCTGAATACCACGCACCAGCAGTTCATCGCCAGCGTGAAGGCCGGCCGGGGCGAGCGCCTCAAGGACAAGGAGCATCCCGAGCTGTTCAGCGGGTTGATCTGGACCGGCGAGCAGGCCAAGGCGCTGGGTCTGGTGGATGGTCTGGGCAGTGTCGGCTACGTGGCGCGTGAAGTGGTCGGGGCGGAGAAGCTGGTCGACTTCACTGTCAAGGAGTCGCCCCTGGAGTTGGTTTCCAAAGGTCTGGGCGCGAGCCTGGCCGAGCACCTGGCCCTGTGGATGGGCCTTGCAGGTCCTTCGTTGCGCTGATCCAGGCGCTCCGCGTGGCAGCCTCGGGCTGCCATGCGCATCCGCTCAAGGCACGCTGATGCCTTCTTCCGCCAGCATCTGCACCAGGCGGATCAGCGGCAGGCCGATCAGGCTGGTGGCGTCGCTGCCCTCGGTCTCGCGGAACAGGCTCACGCCCAGCCCTTCGGCCTTGAAGCTACCGGCGCAGTCGTAGGGTTGCTCGGCCTGCAGGTAGCGCTCGACCTGGGCGCTGTCCAGCTCGCGCAGGGTGACCGTGAACGGCACGCAATCGATCTGGCACTGCCCCGTGGCACTGTTGAGCAGTGCCACGCCGGTCAGGAAGGTGACGGCTCGACCGCTGGCGGCCAGCAGCTGCTCGCGCGCGCGTTCGAAGGTATGCGGTTTGCCCAGGATGCGCTCGCCCAGTACGGCGACCTGGTCGGAGCCGATGATCAGATGGGCCGGGTGCGTGGCGGCCAGGGCGCGGGCCTTCGCTGCGGCCAGGCGTCGCACCAGCGCCTCGGCAGGTTCATCCCTCAGCCTGCCCTCGTCGATATCCGGGCTGGCCCAGTCGAAAGGCAGATGCAGGCGTTGCAGCAGGTCGCGGCGGTAGGTCGAGCTCGAAGCCAGTAACAGGGGAAGCATGGTGGACTCCTGGTCAGATCGGGTCAGTCTAACATGCGTGGGTCGACCGAATTTCCTTTGACAGGGGCCAGGGGCATCCCTAGAATGCTGCGCCTATGTTGAATGACCCGATTCCATCTCACGTTGACCCGCGCAAATTGGCTGATCGCGGCGTAACCCTCAAGGGTTCGCTGGCGCTTGCCGATTTGGAAAGACTCTGCGACCCGCTGTCCGACACTGTCGGTACGGTGCAGGCACAATTCGATTTTGAGCGAGACGAGCAAGGCGCCGTGGTGTTCCACAGCGCGCTGGACGTCGAGGTCAAGATGGTCTGCCAGCGTTGTCTTGAACTGGTCACCCTGCCGATCCACAGCGAATGCACATACGCCGTGGTGAAGGAGGGTGCGAACACCCAGTCGTTGCCGAAAGGCTATGACGTGCTGGAACTGGGCGAGGATCCTTTGGATCTGCAGGCGCTGGTCGAGGAGGAGCTGTTGCTCGCCCTGCCCATCGTGCCTGCTCATCATCCGGAAGAATGCCAGCAGCCGGCGGGTGTCAACGAGCCCGAGCCGATCGAGGACGAGGTATCGCGGTCCAACCCGTTCAGTGTTTTGGCGCAGTTAAAGCGTGACCCAAACGTTTAGGAGTTAATCAGTATGGCTGTTCAGCAGAACAAAAAATCCCGCTCTGCACGCGACATGCGCCGTTCCCACGACGCCCTGTCGGAAAACGCACTGTCGGTCGACAAGAGCACCGGTGACGTTCACCTGCGCCACCACGTTTCGCCAGAAGGCGTCTACCGTGGCCGCAAAGTGATCGACAAGGGCGCTGACGAGTAAACCTTGTCTGCCCGGATCATCGCGATCGACGCAATGGGCGGGGACTTCGGTCCCCGCAGCATTGTTCAGGCGAGTATCGCCTGCCTACGCTCCACCCCCTCGCTTCACCTGATCCTCGTGGGTCACGCCTCCCTTCTCGAAGAGCTCGTCGGCAGCCAATCGGCCGCGGACCGTGCGCGCCTGTGCATCGTCGCGGCCAGTGAAGTGATCGGCATGGACGAGCGGCCTTCGCAGGTGCTGCGCGGCAAGCCCGATGCGTCCATGCGTGTGGCCTTGGAGCTGGTGCGTGACGGCAAGGCCCAGGCCTGCGTCAGTGCGGGCAACACCGGGGCCTTGATGGCCTTGTCGCGGCAGGTGCTCAAGACCCTGCCGGGCATCGACCGTCCTGCCATGGTTGCTGCGATTCCAACCCAGGCTGGCTGCTGTCAGCTGCTGGATCTGGGTGCCAACGTCGATTGCAGTGCCGAACACCTGTACCAGTTCGCGGTCATGGGGTCCGAGGCGGCCCGTGCGCTGGGCATCGCGCGCCCGCGGGTGGCGTTGCTGAACGTGGGCACCGAGCAGATCAAGGGCAACCAGCAGGTCAAGCAGGCCGCTGCATTGCTTCAGGGTGCTCCCGGGCTGAACTATGTCGGCTTCATCGAGGGTGATGGGGTCTACCGAGGCGAGGCGGACGTCGTGGTCTGCGATGGGTTCGTCGGCAACGTGCTGCTCAAGTCCAGCGAAGGGCTGGCCACCTTGATCGGGACACGCATTCAGTCACTGTTCCGTACGGGTGTGCTGGCTCGGATGGCGGGCCTCGTTGCCCTGCCTTTGCTGCGCCGCCTGCACACGGAGCTGGCCCCGGCTCGACACAATGGCGCCAGCCTGTTGGGCCTGCAAGGCATCGTCATCAAGAGTCATGGCTCGGCCAGCGCCGAAGGATTCCAAAGTGCGATCCATCGCGCGTTCATCGAGATCCAGGAGGATCTGCCACGACGCCTGCAAGGGCGCCTGGGGGATCTGCTGCGCTAGAACGCTGCCATCACGGAGAATGTGACCGTACGGTCGTGTTCACCATCCAAGCTTCATCATCGTGCGTACCTGGCAGCATCGGGTGCGTTTTTCGACACGTTCACAAGGGTTCGTTTCCATGTCCGCATCCCTCGCATTCGTCTTTCCAGGTCAAGGCTCCCAGTCATTGGGCATGCTGGCCGAGCTCGCCGAGCAGTATCCGCTGATCGGCGAGACCTTCGAGGAAGCTTCCGAGGCTTTGGGTTATGACCTCTGGGCGCTGGTCCAGCAGGGTCCGGAAGAGCAGCTCAACCAAACCGACAAGACCCAGCCTGCCATCCTGACGGCCTCGATCGCCCTGTGGCGCCTGTGGCTGGCCGAAGGCGGCGCGCGCCCGGCCTATGTGTCGGGTCACAGCCTGGGTGAGTACAGCGCGCTGGTCGCTGCGGGCAGCCTGTCGCTGCAGGAGGCCGTCAAGCTGGTAGAGCGCCGTGGGCAATTGATGCAGCAGGCCGTGCCCGCCGGGCACGGCGCCATGGCCGCGATCCTCGGGCTGAGCGATGAGCAGGTGGTCGACATCTGCGCCGAGGCCGCCGAAGACGAGGTGGTGAGTGCCGTCAACTTCAACTCGCCAGGCCAGGTCGTGATCGCGGGCAACAAGGCCGCCGTCGACCGTGCCATCGAGCTGTGCAAGGCTCAAGGCGCCAAGCGTGCCTTGCCGCTGGCCGTCAGCGTACCGTCGCACTGTGCCTTGATGAAGCCGGCCGCCGAGCGCTTCGCCGAGTCCGTCAATGCCATCGAGTGGGCCGCGCCCCAGGTGCCGGTGGTGCAGAACGTCAGCGCTGCCGTGGCCGCCGACGTCGCGATCCTCAAGCAAGACCTGCTTGCCCAGCTCTACCAGCCCGTGCGCTGGGTGGAGTGCGTGCAGGCACTGGCTGCGGATAATGCGGTCAACCTGGTGGAATGCGGCCCAGGCAAGGTCCTGGCCGGGCTGAACAAGCGCTGCGCCGATGGCGTGACCACCTACAACCTCAACACCCCTGACGCCTTCGCCGCCACCCGTGCGGCGCTGGCCTGAATTCGGAGAAACCTGCATGAGCCTGCAAGGCAAAGTTGCACTGGTCACGGGCGCAAGCCGTGGCATCGGTCAGGCAATCGCCCTTGAGCTGGGTCGCCTTGGCGCTACCGTGATCGGTACGGCCACCACGGTCTCGGGCGCCGAGCGTATCGCGGCGACCCTCAAGGAGCACGGTATCGCCGGCACCGGTCTGGCCCTCAACGTGACCTCCAGCGAATCGGTGGACGCTACGCTGAGCACCATCCAGGAGCAGTTTGGCGCACCGGCGATCCTGATCAACAATGCCGGCATCACCCGCGACAACCTCATGCTGCGCATGAAGGACGACGAGTGGTTCGACGTGATCGACACCAACCTCAACAGCCTCTACCGTCTGTCCAAGGGCGTACTGCGTGGCATGACCAAGGCACGTTGGGGCCGTATCATCAGCATCGGTTCGGTGGTCGGCGCCATGGGCAACGCCGGGCAGGCCAACTACGCGGCCGCCAAGGCCGGCCTGGAAGGCTTCAGCCGTGCCCTGGCGCGTGAAGTCGGCTCGCGCGGCATCACCGTCAATGCGGTGACCCCGGGCTTCATCGATACCGACATGACCCGTGAGCTGCCACAGGCACAACACGAAGGTCTGCTGAGCCAGATTCCGCTGGGCCGCCTGGGCCAGGCCGAAGAGATCGCCAAGGTGGTCGGCTTCCTGGCCTCCGACGGCGCGGCCTACGTGACCGGCGCCACCGTGCCGGTGAACGGCGGGATGTACATGTAAGGCGTGAGCCAACCTGGCGGATCCTTTCGAAAAAAACCATACTTGGCCTCGAAAATCCGCTATAACGCTGCAATCAGATTCCAGGCGTCGGGCCCGGTCCGGGTTGGGGAGATGCGAAGCGCTTGAAAAGCGAGCGTCTTTCTATAAACTTGGGCGCCGGCCAGCCGCCTGACATATGTCCACTAGGAGTGAAACATGAGCACCATCGAAGAACGCGTCAAGAAAATCGTCGCCGAGCAACTGGGCGTCAAAGAAGAGGAAGTGACCGCCGAGAAGTCCTTCGTCGACGACCTGGGTGCCGACTCGCTTGACACCGTAGAGC
Organism: Enterobacterales bacterium AN_CKDN230030167-1A_HGKHYDSX7; assembly: GCA_046940335.1. GTDB lineage: Bacteria > Pseudomonadota > Gammaproteobacteria > Pseudomonadales > Pseudomonadaceae > Aquipseudomonas. The sequence continues at coordinate 376,160 of JBKYML010000005.1, read as the reverse complement.
TGGTGATGGCTCTGGAAGAGGAATTCGAGACCGAGATTCCTGACGAAGAAGCCGAAAAGATCACTACCGTACAAGCTGCCATCGACTACGTTAAAAGCCACCAGGCCTAATCGCCTGTAGTCGTCGCTTCTTGTCGGAAAAACCGCACTGCCTTCGTAGGCGTGCGGTTTTTTCTTTGAGGGAACCGAGGATCGTCGCTGCCCCTGTCGCACGGGAGGTGCGATGAATCTGTCAATAAAATAAGGAGAGTACTGTGTCGCGTAGACGCGTCGTGGTCACCGGTATGGGCATGCTGTCACCGTTGGGTACGGATGTACCGAGCACCTGGCAGGGCATTCTGGCTGGCCGCAGTGGCATCGGTCCGATCGAGCATACGGACCTGTCTGCCTACTCCACCCGTTTTGGCGGCTCGGTGAAAGGGTTCGATGTCGAGCAGTACCTGTCGGCCAAAGAGGCTCGCAAGCTCGACCTGTTCATCCAGTACGGCCTGGCCGCAGGGTTTCAGGCGGTCCGCAACGCTGGTCTCGAAGTCAACGATGCCAACCGTGAGCGCATCGGTGTGGCCATGGGATCGGGTATCGGTGGCCTGACCAATATCCAGGAAACCAGCAAGACCTTGCACGACCAGGGCCCCCGGCGCATTTCGCCGTTCTTCGTGCCCGGTTCGATCATCAACATGATTTCCGGCTTCCTGTCCATCCACCTCGGCTTGCAGGGGCCCAACTACGCGGTGTCTACCGCGTGCACCACGGGCACCCACTGCATCGGCATGGCGGCGCGCAACATCGCCTACGGCGAAGCCGACGTCATGATCGCCGGTGGCGCCGAAATGGCCGCCTGCGGCCTGGGCATGGGCGGCTTCGGTGCATCGCGCGCGCTGTCCACGCGCAACGACGAGCCTGCGCGTGCCAGTCGCCCGTGGGACAAGGGGCGTGACGGCTTCGTGCTGTCCGATGGCGCAGGGGCATTGGTGCTCGAGGAGCTCGAGCATGCCAAGGCGCGCGGCGCGGTCATCCATGCCGAGCTGGTGGGCTTTGGCATGAGCGGCGACGCCTACCACATGACCTCGCCACCCGAAGACGGCGCCGGCGCGGCCCGCTGCATGAGCAATGCCCTGCGCGACGCCGGACTGGCGCCCGAGCAGGTGAGCTACATCAATGCTCACGGCACCTCGACGCCCGCAGGCGACCTGGCCGAAGTGGCGGCCATCAAGCAGGTCTTCGGTGAGCATGCATACAAGGTGGCGATCAGTTCGACCAAGTCCATGACTGGCCACCTGCTCGGTGCCGCCGGTGCGGTGGAAGCGATCTTCAGCGTGCTGGCGATCAATAGCCAGACCGCGCCGCCGACCATCAACCTGGACGAGCCGGACGAGGGCTGCGACCTCGACTTCGTGCCGCACCAGGCGCGCAGCATGCCCATCGAGGTGGTGTTGTCGAACTCCTTCGGTTTCGGCGGTACCAATGGATCGCTGGTCTTCCGTCGGTTCGTCGACTGATGCAGCACTGGCTGGACGGTCGGCCGGCAAGTGCCATCGACCTGCAGAATCGCGGGTTGGCCTATGGCGATGGGGTGTTCGAGACCATCGCCGTGCGCCGGGGCCGTCCCAGCCTGCTGGACTTGCACCTCGAGCGTCTGGCGCTGGGGTGCGGCCGTCTGGCGATTCCGCTTGACCTGCCCCTGGTTCGCGACGAACTGTTGCGTTTTGCCGAAGCGCTGGGCGAGGGTGTGGCCAAGCTGGTCGTGACCCGTGGCGATAGCTTGCGCGGCTATGCGTCGGCGCCTGACACGCCCGCCCGCCGGTTGCTGTTGGCGGGTCCGGCACCCGCCTATCCGACCCGGAACGCCGAGCACGGCGTCACGTTGTTCGCTTGCCAGACGCGACTCGCCGAACAGCCGTGCCTGGCCGGGCTCAAGCACCTCAACCGTCTCGAACAGGTCCTGGCGCGCGCCGAATGGCAGGGGAGCGATCCCGCCGAAGGCTTGATGCGCGATACCAGTGGCCGGGTGATCGAGGGGGTCTACAGCAACCTGTTCCTGGTGCGCGACGGCGATCTGCTGACGGCCGACCTCGGCCGCTGTGGCGTGGCAGGCGTCATGCGGGCCGCACTGATCGGTGCGGCCCGATCTGCCGGCCTGACCGTCCACATCACTGACCTGGCGCTGACGGATCTCGCCCAGGCTGACGAAGTCTTTCTCTGCAACAGCCTGTACGGTGTCTGGCCGGTGGTGCGCCACGCCGAGCTGCGCTGGTCGCCAGGGTCGGTGACCCGTAAACTGCAGGCCCTTGCCCAGACGTTATTGGATGCCTGATTCGTGAGACGCCTATTGCTCCTGACCGTGGAGGCCGTGTTGATCCTGGCCGGACTCGCCTTGGGCTGGTCGGCCTGGAAAGTGGCCTCGGTGGTCGATCAGCCCCTGGCCGTGAGCCAGGAGCGGATGCTCGACGTGCCCACCGGCACGACGCCCAACCGCATGTTCTACCGCATGCAGGACGACGGTCTGCTGAAGGATGCCTTCTGGTTGCGCCTGTACTGGCGCTTCAACCTGGCCGGCACGCCCTTGCACACCGGTGAATACCGCATCACCCCTGGCATGACGGTCGACGACCTGTTCGCGGCCTGGCGGCGGGGCGACGTGGTGCAGTACAACCTGACCATCGTCGAAGGCTGGACCTTCCGTCAGGTGCGTGCGGCGATCGCCCGTCACGACAAGATCGAACAGACCTTGACCAACGTGTCGGACGAGGCGGTGATGGAGCGCCTGGGTCATCCAGGGGTCTTCCCGGAAGGTCGCTTCTTCCCTGACACCTACCGCTTCGTACGGGGCATGAGCGACGTCGAACTGTTGCAGCAGGCCTACATGCGTCTTGAAGAGGTGCTGGCGCGCGAGTGGGCCGAGCGGGCCACCGACCTGCCGTACCGCGATCCCTACCAGGCCCTGATCATGGCCTCCTTGGTGGAGAAAGAAACCGGTGTGCCGCAGGAGCGTGGGCAGATCGCCGGTGTCTTCGTGCGGCGCCTGCGGCTGGGCATGATGCTGCAGACCGACCCGACCGTGATCTATGGCATGGGCGATCGCTACAACGGCAAGATCACCCGCGCCGACCTGCGCGCGCCGACCCCGTACAACACCTACACCATGACTGGCCTACCACCGACCCCGATCGCCATGGTCGGCCGTGAAGCCATCCACGCCGCGCTCAACCCGGCGCCTGGCAGCAGCCTGTATTTCGTGGCCCGTGGCGATGGCAGCCATGTGTTCTCCGACGACCTGGGCGACCACAACACGGCCGTGCGCGAGTACCAGCTCAAGCGTCGCGCCGACTACCGTTCCAGCCCGGCACCGCGTAACGCGCCGGAGGCGGCACCGTCGAGCGATGTGGCGCCTGAACCGGGGCCCGAGACGGACAAGACACCTGAGACGCGCCCCGATACCGCCGAGCCGGCATCCCAGGCCGTTGAACCCGCGCGCACTCCGGAAGCGGACGCGCCCCATACTCGATAAGGACTGCGCGTGAGCGGTTTGTTCATTACCTTGGAAGGCCCCGAAGGCGCGGGCAAGAGTACCAACCGTGACTACCTGGCGGCGCGTCTGCGCGAGCAGGGGCTGGACGTGGTCCTGACCCGCGAGCCGGGCGGTACGCCGCTGGCCGAGCAGGTGCGTGAGCTGCTGCTGGCCCCGAGCCAGGAAACCATGGCTGCCGACACCGAGCTGCTGCTGGTGTTCGCCGCGCGTGCCCAGCACCTGGCCGAAGTCATTCGCCCGGCTCTGGCGCGTGGTGCAGTGGTGCTGTGCGACCGCTTCACCGACGCGACCTACGCCTACCAGGGCGGTGGTCGCGGCCTGAGTCAGGCACGCATCGCCCAGCTCGAACAGTTCGTGCAGGGCGAGCTGCGCCCCGACCTGACCCTGGTCTTCGACCTGCCGGTGCACATCGGGCTGCAACGTGCGGCAGCGCGTGGCCGCCTGGATCGCTTCGAGCAGGAGGGCCAGCCCTTCTTCGAGGCCGTTCGCCAGGCCTATCTGGCGCGGGCGCACCAGGCGCCGGAACGTTATGCGCTGCTCGATGCCGCGCAGCCCCTGGCCGCCGTTCAGCAGGATCTGGACGCGCTGTTGCCGATGCTCCTGGACCGTTGCCGTGGCTGACGCCTACCCCTGGCAGGAGGCGCTCTGGCAGCACCTGGCCGGGCGTGAGCGGCATGCCCATGCCTACCTCTTGCATGGGCCGCGTGGCATCGGCAAACGCGCCCTGGCCGAGCGGTTGATGGCGCGACTGCTCTGCCAGCGGCCCGACGGGCTCGAGGCCTGTGGCCAGTGCAAGGCGTGCCTGTTGCTCAAGGCCGGCAGCCACCCTGACCATTTCGTGCTCGAGCCCGAGGAGGCCGACAAGCCGATCAAGGTCGATCAAGTGCGCGACCTGGTCGCCTTCGTGGTGCAGACCGCCCAGTTGGGGGGGCGCAAGGTGGTGCTGATCGAGCCGGTCGAGGCGATGAACGTCAATGCCTCCAATGCTCTGCTCAAGAGCCTCGAAGAGCCGTCCGGCGATACGGTGCTGCTGCTGGTCAGTCACCGGCCGAGCCTGCTGCTGCCGACGCTTCGCAGTCGCTGCCAGCAGGTGAGCTGTCCGGTGCCGAGCGCGGCGCAGAGTCGTCAGTGGCTGGCCTCGGCCCTGCCCGACAGCGAAGAGCCGGAACGCGAGGTGTTGCTGGCACTGGCGGCCGGATCGCCGCTGATGGCCGCCAGCCTGCAGGCGCAGGGTGTGCGCGAGCAGCGGGCCCTGGTGACCGGTGGCGTCAAGCAGCTGCTCAAGCAGCAGCAGTCGCCCAGCCAGTTGGCCGACGCCTGGAAAAACGTGCCCATGCTGCTGGTGTTCGACTGGTTCCACGACTGGACCTACCGGATCCTGCGCTACCAGCTGACCCAGGACGAAGAGGGCCTGGGGCTGGAGGACATGCGCAAGGTGATCCAGTACCTGGCCCAGAAGAGCCGTCAGGACCAGGTGCTCGAGGTGCAGGACTGGATCCTGCAGCAGCGTCAGAAGGTGCTGTCCAAGGCCAACCTCAATCCGGCCCTGCTGCTCGAGGCCCTGCTGACGTCCTGGGCGCGCTTGCCCGGTGTACGTTGATCCCCGTATTCATTCACTTTCTTCCTGACTGGTTCCCATGCTCGTAGATTCCCATTGCCACCTCGATCGCCTCGACCTCGCTGCCCATCAGGGTTGCCTCGACACTGCCCTGCAAGCGGCGCGTGACCGTGGCGTCGGGCACTTCCTGTGCATCGGCGTCAGCGCCGACAATGCGCAGGCCGTCAAGACGCTGAGCGAACGGTACGCCGATGTCGATTGCTCGGTCGGTATTCACCCTCTCGACCTGGCGCCGGGTGAAACGCCGGCCCTGGACTGGTTGCTGAACGAGCTGGCCCATCCCCATGCGGTGGCGATCGGCGAGACAGGCCTGGATTACCATTACGAGCCCGAGGCCGCGTCCGTGCAGCAGGCGTCTTTCCGCCTGCACCTGGAAGCCTCTCGCCTGACCGGCAAGCCGGTGGTGGTGCACACCCGCGCCGCACGGGCCGATACCCTGGCCCTGCTGCGCGAGGCCGATCTGGCCCAGGCAGGCGTGCTGCACTGTTTCACCGAGGATTGGGACATGGCCAAGGCAGCCTTGGACCTGGGTTACTACATTTCCCTGTCGGGGATCGTCACGTTCCGCAATGCCGAGGCGCTGCGTGACGTCGCGCGCCGCGTGCCGGCCGACCGCCTGCTGGTCGAGACCGACTCACCCTACCTGGCGCCGATTCCTCATCGGGGCAAGCCCAACCTGCCGCAGTACGTGCGCGAGGTCGCCGAGTTCGTCGCCTCATTGCGCAGCGAAAGCCTGGAATCGCTGGCCGCGCAGACCACGGCCAATTTCAAGCGGCTGTTCCCGCTCGCCCGCGTGGCCTGAGGCCGGGCAAAAAAAACCCGAACTCCTGGGGGGAAGAGTTCGGGTCAAGACCATTAGGAGTGGAACGAAAGCACCCGGTCCCTGGTGCCTTCGTTGCCCGATGCGCGGGGGGAAGGCATCGGAGCAACATATGAAGTATCGGTGATGGATCCCCAGGCGCCACTGCCGATCAGAGGATTCTTAAACGGTTTTGGAATACGCAACAGGTGTGCTTGTAGCGCCGCGCTACAAGCACACCTGCATTGTCCGGACAAGGCCGATCGACAGTGGCTCGCGACCACGGCCTGTCATTTGCCGCTACAACCCAACTTGTAAGATCCGTGCAATTTCCCGCCAGTTGGGCATAATAATCCGCTTCGAACGCTACCCAAGCCTACTTATGCAGAAAGAACCTCGTAAGGTCCGTGAGTTTCGTCGTCGCGAGCAGGAAATCCTCGAGACGGCCCTGAAGCTGTTCCTCGATCAGGGCGAGGATAGCGTGACGGTCGAAATGATCGCCGATGCCGTCGGCATCGGCAAAGGCACCATCTACAAGCACTTCAAGTCCAAGGCCGAGATCTACCTGCGCCTGATGCTCGACTATGAGCAGGAGCTCAATGCACTGCTGCATTCGGCCGATGTCGACCGAGACAAGGAGGCGCTATCGCGTGCCTATTTCGAGTTCCGCATGCGCGATCCTCAGCGCTATCGCCTGTTCGACCGGCTCGAAGAGAAGGTCGTCAAGGGCAACCAGGTGCCAGACCTGGTAGAAGAGCTGCACCGTATCCGCGCCTCCAACTTCGACCGTCTGACCGGCTTGATCGAGGGCCGTATCAGCGAGGGCAAGCTTGAGGACGTGCCGCCGTACTTCCATTACTGCGCCGCATGGGCGCTGGTGCACGGCGCGGTGGCCTTGTATCACTCGCCGTTCTGGAGCAGCGTGCTCGAGGATCAGGAAGGCTTCTTCCAGTTCCTGATGGACATCGGCGTGCGCATGGGCAACAAGCGCAAGCGCGAGCCGGACGCCGGCTGACCCACCTGTCCCAGGCGCGCCGCGACGGTTCTGGCGCAAAAGCTGCATCAGGCCGCTGTCTGTCGGCTTTCCGTCGCCGGCCTCTGGAGGAACGATGCGTAGCCTGGTCTTGCTGTCGGCGCTCATGGCGCTGGGCGGCTGCATGAATGTCAGTGACATGGGGGAGGGGGTGCGCTACCACCTGAGCGACGCCGGCCTGCTTGACCATAGCGACACGCGTCGGACGCTGTCGGTACGCCTGCAGCCCGACTCCTTCATCTATATCGGCCAGGGGGCCTTCGTGCCACCCGGACGCGGGCCGATCCCGCGCTCCAATGCGGTTGCGCAGGCGGCCTTCGACAGCTTCATCGAGTACTTCCCCCTGGTGCGTCGTGCCCAGGGCCCACTGGGGCTGGAGGAGGCGCTTGCCGAAGCACGTGATGTCGGTGCCCATTACGTCCTGTACACCCGTTTCGCCCGTACCGACGACCGTGTGGGCAATGACGAGGAGTGGTACGACGAGCAGGCAGTCGATCGCCTGGGCGTCGACACCGGCGTGGTGCAGATGATGCTGATCGAGACCAGCACGCGCTATCTCATCGATACAGTACGCATCAAGAGTCGTGGCGGCTTGTTGACGCTGCACGACAACAAGCCCGAAGATCTGCTGGGCCCGCCGATGCGAGAGTACGCTCGCAGCCTGTTGGGCATGAGCCGATGAAGGAGGGAACATGGCCGACCGAGACACGCCGGACGATCTGATCGCGCACCTGCCCAAGCCAGGCAAGGGCCTGCCGCCCGTCCACCTGTGGAACCCGGACTTCTGCGGCGACATCGACATGCGCATCGCGCGCGATGGCACGTGGTATTACCAGGGTACGCCGATCACCCGGCCCGCGATGGTGCGTCTGTTCTCCGGCATCCTGCGCCGTGATGAAGACCGCTACGTGCTGGTCACGCCCGTGGAGAAGGTCGGCATCCAGGTCGACGATGCCCCTTTCGTGGCCGTGGCCCTGGAGGTCAGCGGAGAAGGTGAGGGTCAGTCGTTGCGCTTCGTCACCACGGTGGACGACCAGGTCGAGGCAGGTCCGGCCCATCCGCTGCGCGTGCACCTCGATCCACGGACACAGGCGCCTTCGCCCTATGTGCGGGTGCGTGCCAACCTCGAGGCGCTCATTCATCGCAACGTGTTCTATCAGCTCGTCGATCTGGCGGTCGAGCGGCCGATCGACGGTGTGCCGTGGCTGGGCGTGTGGAGCGGTGGCGTGTTCTTCCCGATCGGTCGCGTGGACTGATCGGTCTTTTTGACCTGCTGGAACGAAAAAACCTCCAGGGCTCACGCCTCTGGAGGTTTTTTCATCATCTGGCTCCGCGACCTGGACTCGAACCAGGGACCCAATGATTAACAGTCATTTGCTCTACCGACTGAGCTATCGCGGAATCTGCACGTATCTTACTGATACCAAAAGAGAAGTCAAGCGTCTCTCCGGCACCGGTTCGATCACAGTACCTCGACGATGGCCTTGGTCACGACATGGATATTGTTTTGGTTCAACGCAGCCACGCAGATGCGGCCGGTGCTCAAGGCATAGATGCCGAACTCGTCCTTCAAGCGACCCACCTGCTCGGCGGTCAGGCCCGAATAGGAGAACATGCCGCACTGGCGGGCGACGAAGCTGAAGTCCTGCTTGGCGCCATACTGGGCCAGCAGTTCGACCATCTGCTTGCGCATGCCATGGATCCGCCCGCGCATCTCGGCCAGTTCGGTTTCCCACATCTGGCGCAGTTCGGGGTTGGTCAGCACGGCTGCGACGATGCTGGCGCCATGGGTCGGCGGGTTGGAGTAGGTGGTGCGGATCACCCGCTTGACCTGGGAGAGGACCCGCGTGGCCTCGTCGCGCGAATCGGTGACGATCGACAGCGCGCCGACACGCTCGCCGTACAGCGAGAACGACTTGGAGAACGAGCTGGAAACGAAGCACTGCAGGCCGGAGTCGGCGAACAGGCGCACGGCGAAGGCGTCTTCGGCGATCCCGTCGCCGAAGCCCTGGTAGGCCATGTCGAGGAACGGCACGTGGCCCTTGGCCTTGATCACGTCCAGCACGGACTTCCAGTCGTCGAGGCTCAGGTCGACGCCGGTCGGGTTATGGCAGCAGGCGTGCAGCACGATGATCGAGCCGGACGGCAGCGCCTGGAGGTCTTCGAGCATGCCGGCGCGGTCGACATCATGGGTGGCGGCATCGTAGTAGCGATAGTTCTGCACTGGGAAGCCAGCGGTCTCGAACAGGGCGCGGTGGTTTTCCCAGCTCGGGTCGCTGATGGCGACGGTGGCGCCCGGCGACAGGCGCTTGAGGAAGTCCGCACCGATCTTCAGCGCGCCTGTGCCGCCGACGGCCTGCACGGTGACCACGCGGCCTTCGCGCAGCAGGGGCGAGTCGTTGCCGAACAGCAGGGTCTGCACGGCCTGGTCGTAGGTGGCGATGCCGTCGATCGGCAGGTAGCCCCGCGAGGCGTGTTGCGCGGCACGCTGGGTCTCGGCCTCGATGACGGCGCGCAGCAGTGGGATGCGGCCCTCTTCGTTGCAGTACACGCCGACGCCGAGATTGACCTTGTCGGTGCGAGGGTCGGCGTTGAACGCTTCGTTGAGGCCCAAGATGGGGTCGCGGGGTGCCAGCTCGACAGCGGAAAACAGGCTCATTGTTACCTTGGCTCTGATGGAGAGTGATAGGGGTCGCACGCTCCAGCCAGATGCACTGAAGCGGTGCACAAACGGGGAGTCAGTATAGTGATACGTCGACCGGACTGCGACAGTCTGGCGCAGCTTTTCGAGGGCCTGAGGCGATTATTTTTCAACCCTTGGACCGCTTTCAGGGTCGCATGAAGGAAGAGGGCGACGGCAGGGCCTGCATCGGACTGCCGGATGGGCCTGAATCAGTGTAGACTACTGGTTAAATTTACAGTTAAGCACGACGACCGAGGTACTTTCATGTCCGAGTTTGAGCTCGTCACCCGATTCGCGCCCGCAGGCGATCAGCCGGAGGCCATCCGTCAGATGGTCGAGGGTATCGAGGCAGGGCTGGCGCACCAGACCTTGCTGGGCGTGACCGGCTCGGGCAAGACCTTCAGCATCGCCAACGTGATCGCTCAGGTGAAACGCCCGACGCTGATCCTGGCGCCGAACAAGACCCTTGCCGCGCAGCTGTATGGCGAGTTCAAGACGTTCTTCCCGAACAACGCGGTGGAGTACTTCGTTTCGTACTACGACTACTACCAGCCCGAAGCCTACGTGCCGTCGTCCGACACCTTCATCGAGAAGGACGCCTCGATCAACGACCACATCGAGCAGATGCGCCTGTCGGCGACCAAGGCCCTGCTGGAGCGTCGCGATGCCATCATCGTCACCACGGTGTCGTGCATCTACGGTCTGGGCAGCCCGGAAACCTACCTGAAGATGGTGCTGCACATCGACCGCGGCGACAAGCTCGACCAGCGTGCGCTGCTGCGCCGCCTGGCCGACCTGCAGTACACCCGCAACGAGATGGACTTCGCCCGTGCCACCTTCCGCGTGCGCGGCGATGTGGTGGACATCTTCCCGGCCGAATCGGACCTGGAGGCCATCCGGGTCGAGCTGTTCGACGACGAAGTCGAGAGCCTGGCTGCCTTCGATCCATTGACGGGGGAGGTGATCCGCAAGCTGCCGCGCTTCACCTTCTACCCCAAGTCGCACTACGTCACGCCGCGCGAAACGCTGCTGGGCGCCGTGGAGGGCATCAAGGAAGAACTCAAGGACCGGCTCGAGTATCTTCACAAGAACAACAAGCTGGTCGAGGCTCAGCGCCTGGAGCAGCGCACCCGCTTCGACGTGGAGATGATGCTCGAGCTGGGCTACTGCAACGGTATCGAGAACTACTCGCGCTACCTGTCGGGCCGACCTGCGGGGGCGCCACCGCCCACCTTGTACGACTACCTGCCGGCGGATGCCCTGCTGGTGATCGACGAGTCCCACGTCAGCGTGCCCCAGGTAGGGGCGATGTACAAAGGCGACCGCTCGCGCAAGGAAACGCTGGTGGAATACGGCTTCCGCCTGCCCTCGGCGCTGGACAACCGGCCCATGCGCTTCGACGAGTGGGAGGCGGTCAGCCCGCAGACCATCTTCGTCTCGGCCACACCAGGCCCCTATGAGCAGGAGCATGCCGGGCGGGTGATCGAGCAGGTGGTGCGCCCGACCGGTCTGGTCGACCCGGAAATCGAGATTCGCCCGGCATTGACCCAGGTCGACGACCTGCTTTCGGAAATCCGCAAGCGCGTGGCCATCGACGAGCGGGTGCTGGTCACGACCTTGACCAAGCGCATGGCCGAGGACTTGACCGATTATCTGGCCGACCACGACGTGCGCGTACGCTACCTGCACTCGGACATCGATACGGTCGAGCGGGTCGAGATCATCCGCGACCTGCGCCTGGGCACCTTCGACGTGCTGGTGGGCATCAACCTGCTGCGCGAGGGCCTGGACATGCCCGAAGTGTCGCTGGTGGCGGTGCTCGATGCCGACAAGGAAGGCTTCCTGCGGTCCGAGCGCTCGCTGATCCAGACCGTGGGCCGTGCGGCACGTAACCTCAACGGGCATGCGATTCTCTATGCCGACCAGATCACCGGCTCGATGCAGCGGGCCATGGACGAGACCGCCCGCCGTCGGGAAAAGCAGATCGCCTTCAACGAAGCCAATGGCATCGTGCCCAAGGGCGTGGTCAAGGACATCACCGACATCCTCGAAGGCGCCAGCGTGCCGGGTGCGCGGAGCAAGAAGCGCAAGGGCGCAGCCAAGGCGGCCGAAGAGACTGCACGTTACGAAGCCGAGCTCAGCTCGCCAGCGGACATCACCAAGCGGATCAAGCAGCTGGAGGAGAAGATGTTCCAGTTCGCCCGGGACCTGGAGTTCGAAGCGGCTGCGCAGCTGCGTGACGAGGTCAACCAGTTGCGCGAGCGGTTGCTGACGGCCTGAGAGGTGTGTTCCAGGCGGGTCGTCACCGAGACCTGTGCGTGATGCAGCCGGCAGTTGCGACCAGGGTACGTGCCTGCCTGGTACGTGGCTTGTACCCATGGAATCACCGGCACGATACAGGCACGGGCAGCCCTCCTGTGCGGGCTTGCCCGCGATAACGTCCGGTCCATCACCGTCTGCATCGCGGGCAAGCCTGCTCCCACATGGACCGTGATGACCTGTACCACTGCGGCGGGTGGAGCGGCCCTAGTGCCGCGATCGTGCCTGCAGGGTCTACAGCATCCGGCCGGAGGCAAAGCAGGCTACATCGGTGTCCCACGGCTGGAGCCTGATACCCGCTCCCTGCTACCATCGGGCTTTGTTTCAGTCCAGCCCGAGAGTCCAATGACCACCGTTCGCACGCGTATCGCGCCGTCGCCCACTGGCGATCCCCACGTAGGCACCGCCTACATCGCCCTGTTCAACTATTGCTTCGCCAAGCAACACGGCGGCGAGTTCATCCTGCGTATCGAGGACACCGATCAGTTGCGCTCGACGCGCGAATCGGAGCAGCAGATCTTCGACGCCCTGCGCTGGCTCGGCATCGAATGGAACGAGGGGCCGGACGTCGGCGGCCCTCACGGTCCATACCGGCAGAGCGAACGTAGCGAGATCTACGCCAAGTATGCCAAGGAGCTGGTCGAGGCTGGCCATGCCTTCTACTGCTTCTGCACCGCCGAAGAACTCGACCAGATGCGCGCCGAGCAGACCGCACGTGGGGAAACGCCACGCTATGACGGCCGTGCCCTGAAGCTCGACCCCGAAGAGGTTCAGCGCCGCCTGGCTGCGGGCGAGCCGCACGTGATCCGCATGAAGGTGCCGAGCGAAGGCGTCTGCGTCGTGCCGGACATGCTGCGTGGCGACGTCGAGATCCCATGGGACCGCATGGACATGCAGGTGCTGATGAAGACCGATGGCCTGCCAACCTACTTCCTGGCCAACGTGGTCGACGACCACCTGATGGGCATCACCCACGTGCTGCGTGGCGAGGAGTGGCTGCCGTCGGCGCCGAAGCTGATCAAGCTGTATGAGTACTTCGGCTGGGAGCAGCCCAAGCTGTGCTACATGCCGCTGCTGCGTAATCCGGACAAGAGCAAGCTGTCCAAGCGCAAGAACCCTACGTCCGTGACCTTCTACGAGCGCATGGGCTTCATGCCCGAGGCGATGCTCAACTACCTGGGCCGCATGGGCTGGTCGATGCCCGACGAGCGCGAGAAATTCTCGCTGGACGAGATGGTCGAGCATTTCGACCTGTCGCGCGTCTCCCTGGGCGGCCCGATCTTCGACATCGAGAAGCTTTCCTGGCTCAACGGCCAGTGGCTGCGTGATCTGCCTGTGGAAGCGTTCGCCCAGCGCGTGCGTGACTGGGCCTTCAACCCCGACTACCTGATGGCCATCGCGCCGCACGTACAGGGCCGTGTGGAAACCTTCAGCCAGATCGCCCCCCTGGCCGGTTTCTTCTTCGAAGGCGCGCTGAAGCTCGACACCACGCTGTTCGCGCACAAGAAGCTCTCGCCCGACCAGGTCCGTCAGGTCATGCAACTGATCCTGTGGAAACTCGAGAGCCTGCGTCAGTGGGACAAGGAGCGCATCACGGCGACCATTCAGGCCGTGGTCGATGCGCTCGGCCTGAAGCTGCGCGATGCCATGCCGCTGATGTTCGCTGCGATCACCGGCCAGTCCAGTTCGGTCTCGGTGCTCGACGCCATGGAGATCCTGGGCCCTGACCTGACGCGCTATCGTCTGCGTCAGGCGCTGGAGCAGCTGGGTGGCGTCTCCAAGAAAGAGAACAAGGAGTGGGAGAAACTGCTGGCCACCATCGGCTGAGTGCGGGGCAGGGGCGTGGTCAGTCGCAAGCGGTGAGCTGCAAGCAAGGGCGGATCGACGCCGCCGCCCAGCGTGCGGCTGCCGCTTACCGCTTGCAGCTCCCACCTCGCCATTCACATCCAAGGTAAGTGATTGTTATGCCAGAAAATTTTTTTCGACTTTTTTGAAAAATATGTTTGACAGGTGTTCGATCCGATCTTAATATGCGCCCCGTCCACAGCGATGAACGAAACGAAACGCCAGACACCCAGTTAGGCGAATCGAGTTCAAAGCGACAACGTGGGGCTATAGCTCAGCTGGGAGAGCGCCTGCATGGCATGCAGGAGGTCAGCGGTTCGATCCCGCTTAGCTCCACCATATTCCGCTTCACAGCCCCTCGCGGGTTGGGAGGCAAGACCGGGTCCAGCAACCGGGTCTTGAAGGTAAGAAGGTTCGTCCCCTTCGTCTAGTGGCCTAGGACACCGCCCTTTCACGGCGGTAACAGGGGTTCGAGTCCCCTAGGGGACGCCAGTTTCACACAAGTGTCATCTTCGATGACGCTGGGCCGCGAGGCTAGAAATCTGGGGCTATAGCTCAGCTGGGAGAGCGCCTGCATGGCATGCAGGAGGTCAGCGGTTCGATCCCGCTTAGCTCCACCAATTTTGCCAGGGTTCGTGAAAACGGACCTGCACGAAGGTTACATGTCCCCTTCGTCTAGTGGCCTAGGACACCGCCCTTTCACGGCGGTAACAGGGGTTCGAGTCCCCTAGGGGACGCCATTTTTACCCGCGTTTTGCGGGATCTTTAAGGCTCATTCGCATATTGAATGGGCCTTTTGTTTTTCCGCCGTAAAAACCTCTGTCGTCACATGACGCTGCCGGGCCTTGGCCGGTACGAGCGGGCAGGGCCTTGTATCCGGTACACTGGCGTGGTCCTCACGATCAGGAGACGGCATGAGCTGGGATCTGGAAACGCCATTCATCATCGACCTGCGTGTCGGTGCCGAAGACATCGACGGGTTGGGTCACGCCAACAACGCGGTCTACGTCACCTGGCTGGAGCGTTGCGCCTGGCGCCACTCCCAGTGGCTTGGGCTGGACCTGGCCGAGTACCGACGCCTGGATCGTGCGATGGCCGTGCATCGTCACGAAATCGACTACCTGGCCGCGACCCATCAGGATGACGAACTGCAACTGGCTACCTGGATCGTGAATTGGGACCAGCGCCTGCGCATGACCCGCCGTTTCCAGCTCAAGCGCCCCAGCGACGGCATGACCGTCCTGCGTGCCCAGACCACTTTCGTATGCATCGAGCTCTCCACGGGCAGGCCCAAGCGCATGCCCGGCGAGTTTCTCGAGCGCTACCGGCCGTTGGAGGGCAGTGGCGGGTCGTAAGCGGCAAGCCACACGCTGAGAGGGTGGCTCGACACTTGGCGTCAGGCTTCACCCAAGGCCGCTCAGCCACCGCAAGCGGTCCAGCGTTGCCACAGCTGGCCGCTCATTACCCGCCCCGCCCACCCACTGCAATCAACCTGAAACGTGCTGCACGCTTTTTCGGAGACCCCCATGCAAATAGCCTTGGCCCCAATGGAAGGGCTGGTGGACAACATTCTGCGCGACGTGCTGACCCGCACCGGCGGTATCGATTGGTGTGTCACCGAGTTCATCCGCGTGTGCGATCGGCTGTTGCCGCCTGCGCAGTTCGACAAGCTGGCGCCCGAACTGCGGCACGGTGCACGAACGGCGGCCGGTGTGCCCATGCGTGTGCAGTTGCTGGGGTCCGACCCGGTGTGCCTGGCCGAGAATGCCGTGCTGGCCTGTGAGCTGGGCGCCCCGGTGATCGACCTCAACTTCGGGTGTCCGGCCAAGACCGTCAACAAGTCCCGCGGGGGCGCGGTGCTGCTCAAGGAACCCGAGCTGCTGCACGCGATCGTCAGTGAGGTCCGGCGCGCGGTGCCGACGCACATCCCGGTCACCGCCAAGATGCGCCTGGGCTTCGAGACGCCCGATGGTGCGATGGATTGTGCCAGGGCCTTGGTCGACGGCGGGGCGGCGCACCTGGTGGTGCATGCACGGACCAAGGTCGAGGGCTACAAGCCGCCGGCCCATTGGGAATGGGTGGCCAAGGTCCAGGACGTGGTCCGTGTGCCGGTCTTTGCCAATGGCGAGATCTGGAGCGTGGACGATTGGCGCCGCTGCACGGCGGTGAGCGGCGCACGTGACATCATGCTCGGCCGTGGCTTGGTGTCGTGCCCGGACCTGGCCTTGCAGATCGCTGCGGCGCGCGATGGGCATGAGTACCGTCCCATGACCTGGCAGGCGTTACTGCCCCTGCTCCAGGCGTTCTGGCAGCAGGCCCAGGCCAAGCTCTCGCCACGTTATGCGCCAGGTCGCATGAAACAGTGGGTGGCCATGTTGACGCGCAACTACCCAGAGGCGGTGGCGCTGTTTGCCGAGTTGCGTCGCGAGAGCGAGTGCGCGCGTATCAGTGCGCTGCTGGGGCTGCCGGCGGTATCGGCCGAGCCGTGCGTCGCCTGAGCAAAAAATTTTTTGGGTGCGAGCCTTGAAAAGGCAGGGCAGGTCCTTATCTCTTCAGTACGCGATGCCGAAGTCGGGTCGCGTGATGACTGAACTCGCTGAATCTCAGGAGATGAACCATGACTACTGCTTTTTCGCTCGCTCCACTGTTCCGCCATTCCGTCGGTTTCGACCGTTTCAACGACCTGTTCGAGTCGGCGGCGCGTAACGAGACGGGTAGCAGCTACCCGCCCTACAACGTGGAAAAACATGGCGATGACCACTATCGCATCGTGATCGCAGCGGCCGGTTTCCAGGAAGCCGATCTCGACCTGCAAGTGGAAAAAGGCGTGCTGACCGTGACCGGTGGCAAGCGTGACAACGCCAATGGCGAGGTCACCTACCTGCACCAGGGCATCGCTCAGCGGGCCTTCAAGCTGTCGTTCCGTCTGGCCGACCACATCGAGGTCAAGGCCGCGGACCTGGCCAATGGCCTGCTCAGTATCGATCTGCTGCGTCTGGTGCCGGAAGAAGCCAAGGCCAAGCGCATCCCGATCAATGGCGAAAAGCCTGCGCTGAACTGAGCCCGTCGGGTCACGTAACGAGAGCACCGGTCCGGGCCTGATGGTCTTGACCGATACCGGGGCCGCCTAGCGGCCCCGGTTTTCGTCGTGCCTTGCGAAACCTTCCTCTTCGACGCCCTCACGTCTGCGGTTCTCGCACCTGGCTCAACGGCTCGCAGGCCGGTGGGCCAGTAGCGCCTGGAAGGCCTCCAGCGGCAGCGGTCGGCTGTACAGGTAGCCTTGGTACAGGTGGCAGTTGAGCTGTTCGAGAAACGCCAGTTGCTCGGGCAATTCCACGCCTTCGGCAATCACCGCCAGACCCAGGCTGCGTGCCATCGCCACAATGGCGCGGACGATCTCGGCATCATTGGTGTCCAGCAAGGCGTCACGTACGAAGGTCTGGTCGATCTTCAGGGTGTCCACCGGCAGGCGCTTGAGGTAGGTCAGCGACGAGTAGCCAGTGCCGAAGTCGTCCATGGCAAAGCCTACCTCGTGGGCTCTGAGTTTGCGCATCTTGTCGATGGTGTCGTCCAGGTTGTGGATGACGATGCCTTCGGTGATCTCCAGCTTGAGCAAGCGTCTGGGCAGTGCGCAGCGGTCGAGGCTGCGCAGGGTGCGCTCGACGAAGTCACGTTGTCGGAACTGGCGTGGGCTGATGTTGACACACAGGCTGAAGCGCGCCGGATCGATCAAGCCGTCGGTGAGCAGATCCGCGCAGGCCTGGCAGGCCTGGTCGAGGATCCAGCCACCGACCTCGACGATCAGCCCGCTTTCCTCCAGCACGTGGATGAACTGAGCCGGGGATTGTTGGCCTAGCACCGGGTGGTACCAGCGCAACAGGACCTCAGCGCCGACGATCTGCTGGTCGCGTGCATCGACCTGCGGCTGGAAGTGCAGGGCCAGTTCATGGCGCTCTACCGCCAGGCGCAGATCGTTCTCCAGGCGCAGGCGCTCGCTGGCGGCCGTCTGCATGCTCGCGTGGAACAGCTCGGTGGCATTGCGTCCGGCGTCCTTGGCGCGGTACAGGGCAATGTCGGCGCGTTTGAGCAGGTCGGCAGGCGTGCTCCCGTGGTCGGGGATCAACGCCACACCGATGCTTGGCGTCACCTGCAACTGTTGCCCGTTCAGCGCCATGGGCTCGGCCAGCAGTTGGCGCAGGGTGCTGGCCCGTTCACCGACCAGCGCCTCGACGTCCTCTCGACTGCCGGCCAGTTTGCCGAGCAGCACCACGAACTCATCGCCGCCCAGTCGGGCCACGGTGTCACCGGCACGCACGCTGGCTTCCAGGCGTGCGGTAACGACTTTGAGCACCGCGTCCCCTACCGGGTGGCCCAGCGAGTCGTTGATATGCTTGAAGTGATCCAGGTCCAGGAACAGCAGTGCCCCGCGTGAGCCATCGCGCTGCAGCACCTCGATCTGCTGACTCAGACGGTCCATCAGCAACGCGCGGTTGGGCAGGTTGGTCAGTGGATCGTGGTAGGCCAGGTGATGGATCTGCGCCTGGGCGTTCTTCAGCTGGGTCACGTCGCGGGCGGTGACCAGCAGGCAATCGGTTTCGTTGAGGGTGATCGGCTCCACCGACATCTCCACTGTGAGCGCATCGCCACACTTGTGACGGCCAAGCATCTCGCGGCGATGCACGCGACCCTGCTCGAGCAGTTCGGCGAGCAGGGCAGCACGTTGCTGCTCGTCGTCCCAGATGCTGAGCTCGAACACGCTGCGCCCCATCACGTCCTCGAGCCGGTAACCGGTCAATCGGCAGAACCCTTCGTTGACCTCCAGGTAGCGTCCACTGTCACGCTCGGTGATGGTGATGGCGTCGGGGCTGGAATGGAACGCCTTGGCGAACTTCTCTTCGCTGGCCTTCACGGCCGCTTCGGCGCGTTGCTGCTGGGTGATGTCGCGCAAGGTGGTCACACTGCAGGCCTGGCCATCGACGGCGATCACCCGGCTGGCAATCACGCAGGTCAACCGCTCACCCTGGGCGGTGTGCGCCACGACCGCGACGTTGCTCAGGCCCTGATCACGGATGACCTGCTCGATGCGCCGCGCCCGCTCGGGCGCTTCGGCCCAGAGCCCCAGCTGCTCGGCGGTACGGCCGATGGCCTGGTCGGCGCGCCAGCCGAAGGTCTGGGTGAAGGCCGGGTTGACCTCGATGAATTGACCGGTGTCCTGGCGCGTCACGCAGATCGGATCAGGGCTGACCTGGAACAGGCTGGCGAACTTCGCCTCCGATGCGCTCAGACGCTGTTCGCGTTCGACCTGCTCGCTGAGGTCGATGAAGGTGGTCAGCAGATGAGTGACCCCCTCCATTTCGATGCCTTGCGTGCTGAGGATGCCGTCGTGCACCTTGCCGCTGCTGTCATGGAACGATACCTCCAGCGTGACCGGTCCGCTGGCATGTTCGGTGGCTTCGAGGATCTGCTGGCGATGCGCAGGATCGACCCACAGGCCCAGTTCGGCGGTGGTCTTGCCGACTGCCTCGGCCAGTGGCCAGCCCAGGCTGTGCTCGAAGTTCTCGTTGGCTTCTAGGATCAACCCGTCGTGCCGACGCGTGAGCAGGATCACGTTGGGGCTCAGCCGGAACAGGGTGGCGAAGCGCTGCTCCGACTGCATCAACGCCACCTCGCGTTCGCGCTGCCGGGTGACCTCGCGGACCACGCCGATCATCTGCGCGCGGCCTTCGGCATCGTGCAGCAGGCTGCCACTGATCTCCAGCCAATGCAGGCTGCCATCGGGCCAGCGGATGCGGTGCCGCATCGCCTGGCCGAAGGGCTGGCCTGCGATCACCGCCTCGAAGGCCTGGCGCGCGCGGTCGCGGTCCTGGGGCGGGAGCAGGTCCAGGTACTCGATGTCGTCGGGCAGCGGCTGGCCCGGATCGAAGCCGAACAGCGCCTGGGTGCCCCGTGACCAGCTCACGGCACCGGAGGGAATGTCCCACAGCCAGGCGCCAAGGCGCGCGCCGTTGAGTGCCGCCAGCAGTTGGGGGGCGTTCTGCCAGGCCTGCTCCGACGCTTCGGGATCGGAAGCGAGGATGCGTGGCAGGCGGGGCGTTGGGGGTGCGGAAGTAGACATCGGTACCAGACCTTTGGCGATGACGCGTCCTTGGGCGAACGACGGGAGAACAGCCTGCTCAGCCAGGCACGGCGTGGGCATCGAGCAAAGCCATGAAAGCCCGGGCGGCGTTCGACAACGTTCGCTCCGTATGCAGAATGTAGCCCAGCTGGCGCGACAGCTCGATGCCCGGTAGTGCGATCGAGGCGACCTGCTCGTCGAGCATGGTGCGTGGCAGCACGCTCCAGGCCAGGCCGATCGACACCATCATCTTGATGGTTTCCAGGTAGTTGGTGCTCATGGCGATGTTCGGTGTCAGGCCCTGGCTTTCGAACAAACGGTGGACGATGTGATGGGTGAAGGTGTTGCCGCCAGGGAACACCGCCGGATGTCGGGCCACGTCGGCCAGGCTGACCGTTCGGTCGTTGGCCAGCGGGTGCTCGGGCGAGGCGACGAAGTCCAGCCAGTCGCGCCAGACCGGCGTGGCGCGGATCAGCGCGTGGGGTTCGGGCGCCAAGGTGATGACGGCGATTTCGGCGCGTCCGTGCAGCACTTCGTCATAGGCGGCTTCCGAATCGAGAAACTGGATGTCCAGTGCGACCTGCGGGTACTGGCGGGTGAAGGCGCGTAGCACGGGCGGCAGGCGATGCAGGCCGATATGGTGACTGGTCGCCAGTGTCAGCCGCCCGCCCACTTCGCCGGAGAGATTGGTCAGGGCGCGCCGTGTATCGTCCAGCACGTTGAGGATCTGGTAGGCGCGCGGCAGCAGGGCACGTCCGGCCTCGGTGAGCGTGACCTCGCGACCCAGGCGATCGAACAGGCGCGTGTCGAGCTGCTGCTCGAGGTTGGCGACCCGTTTGCTGATGGCCGGCTGGGTCAGGAACAGACGCTGCGCGGCGCCGGAGAAGCTGCCGGTTTCAGCGATGGCGATGAAGGCGCCCAAGGTTGCGAGGTCCATCTAGGATTCCTGAAGGTTATCCAAAGCATGAAAATTATGAATTTGAGTTATTCAATCTAACGCCATAGCATTCGTCCGTACAAGCCAAGTGGTCTTTGGCACAGAAAGTCGCTGATGAGGAACGCTCCATGGCCGGCAGAACGCTTTACGACAAACTCTGGGACGCGCACGAGGTGAAGCAGCGTGACGATGGGTCGTCGCTGATCTACATCGACCGCCATATCATTCATGAAGTCACCTCGCCTCAGGCGTTCGAAGGGCTGCGCCTGGCGCAGCGCAAGCCATGGCGCATCGATGCCAACATCGCCACGCCCGACCACAACGTGCCGACCACCCCCGAGCGCAAGGGCGGTATCGACGCCATCGCTGACCAGGTCTCGCGCCTGCAGGTCAAGACCCTCGATGAGAATTGCGACGAGTACGGCATCGTCGAGTTCAAGATGAACGACGTACGTCAGGGCATCGTGCACGTCATCAGCCCGGAACAGGGCGCGACCCTGCCAGGCATGACCGTGGTCTGCGGCGACTCGCACACCTCGACCCACGGCGCGTTCGGCGCCCTGGCCCATGGCATCGGGACCTCGGAGGTCGAGCACGTGCTCGCCACCCAGTGCCTGGTCGCCAAGAAGATGAAGAACATGTTGGTCAAGGTAGAGGGCACCTTGCCCCAGGGCGTCACCGCCAAGGACATCGTCCTGGCCGTGATCGGCAGGATCGGCACCGCCGGCGGCAACGGGCATGCCATGGAGTTCGCTGGCAGCGCCATTCGTGCGCTGTCGATGGAAGGCCGCATGACCATCTGCAACATGTCCATCGAAGCCGGCGCCCGCGTCGGGCTGGTGGCCACAGATCAGACCACCATCGACTACGTCAAGGGGCGCCCCTATGCGCCGACCGATGCGCAGTGGGAACAGGCGGTCGCGGCCTGGCAGGACCTGGTCTCGGACGACGACGCGGTGTTCGACACCGTGGTCGAGCTGCGCGCCGAAGACATCAAGCCGCAGGTCAGCTGGGGCACGTCGCCGGAAATGGTGCTGGCCGTCGACCAGCGCGTACCCGACCCGGCTGCCGAGCCGGACCTGGTCAAGCGTGGTTCGATCGAGCGCGCCTTGAAGTACATGGGCCTGTCGGCCAACCAGGCGATCACCGACATTCGCCTGGACCGCGTGTTCATCGGCTCGTGCACCAACTCGCGAATCGAAGACCTGCGCGCCGCCGCCGAGATCGCCAAGGGTCGCAAGGTCGCGGCCAGCGTCAAACAAGCGATCGTGGTGCCAGGCTCGGGCCTGGTGAAAGCCCAGGCCGAACGCGAAGGCCTGGACCAGATCTTCCTCGCCGCCGGCTTCGAATGGCGTGAACCAGGCTGCTCGATGTGCCTGGCGATGAACCCGGACCGGCTGGAGAGTGGCGAGCACTGCGCGTCCACCTCCAACCGCAACTTCGAAGGCCGCCAGGGTGCCGGTGGACGTACTCACCTGGTCAGCCCGGCCATGGCCGCCGCCGCCGCGGTCGCCGGTCACTTCATCGATGTCCGCGAGTTGATCCAAGGGAGCGCAGCATGAAAGCCTTCACCCAGCACACCGGCCTGGTCGCACCACTCGATCGCGCCAACGTCGACACCGACCAGATCATCCCCAAGCAATTTTTGAAGTCGATCAAGCGCACCGGCTTCGGCCCGAACCTGTTCGACGAGTGGCGCTACCTGGATGTCGGCCAGCCTTACCAGGACAACAGCAAGCGCCCGCTGAACACCGAGTTCGTGCTCAACCACGACCGTTACCAGGGCGCCAGTGTCCTGCTGGCGCGCGAGAACTTCGGCTGTGGCTCGAGCCGCGAGCATGCGCCGTGGGCCTTGGACGAGTACGGGTTCCGCAGCATCATCGCACCGAGCTTCGCCGACATCTTCTTCAACAACAGCTTCAAGAACGGCCTGTTGCCGATCATCCTGCCGGACGAGGAGATCGACGAACTGTTCAGGCAGGTCGAGGCCATGCCCGGCTACCAGCTCACCATCGACCTGCAGGCCCAGGCGGTGACACGTCCGGATGGCAAGGTCCTGACGTTCGAGATCGATGCCTTTCGCAAGCATTGCCTGCTCAACGGCCTGGACGACATCGGCCTGACCTTGCAGGACAGCGAAGCGATCGCCGCCTTCGAACAACGCCACCGCGCCAGCCAGCCCTGGCTGTTCCGGGGGTAAGGCGAGCTACGAGCCGGCGGCAGTGCGGCGCGTCAGGCGTCGACAGGACGTTGGCGCGGCGCTGACGCTCTGGCTTGTAGCGTGCAGCGCCACCCCTGCCCAAGGAGACCCCGATGACCGAGCACCACACCGATGTCGTACAGCGCCAGTTCGGCGAGCAGGCCACCGCTTACCTGAGCAGCGCCGTGCACGCGCAAGGCCCCGAGTTCGCGCTGCTGCGCGAGGCCGTCAGCGGGCAGGGCAGTGCGCGGGTGCTGGACCTGGGTTGTGGGGCAGGGCACGTGAGCTTCCAGGTCGCGCCGCGGGTGGGCGAGGTGGTGGCCTATGACCTGTCGCCAGCCATGTTGGCGGTGGTTGCCGATGCTGCTACCGAGCGTGGGCTGGATAATGTCGTGACGGTGCAGGGGCCCGCCGAGCGATTGCCGTTCGAGGACGGCACGTTCGACTTCGTCTTCAGCCGCTATTCCGCGCATCACTGGAGCGACCTGGGTCTGGCCCTGCGGGAGGTGCGCCGCGTCTTGAAGCCGGGTGGCGTGGCGGCCTTCATCGATGTGATGTCGCCGGGCAGCCCATTGCTCGACACCTACCTGCAATGCGTCGAGGTGCTGCGCGACACCAGCCATGTGCGCGACTACACGGCGGCCGAGTGGATCGGCCAGGCGAGCGAGGCCGGTCTGCAGGTTCGCAGCCATACCCGCCAGCGCCTGCACCTGGAATTCGCCTCCTGGGTCGAGCGCATGCGCACGCCCGAGGCGATGCGCGAGGCCATCCGTGCATTGCAGCGCGCCATGGGCGAAGAAGTACGGCAGTATTACCAGATCGACCACGAAGGTTCGTTCAGCACCGACGTGCTGGTCCTGTGGGCCGAGCGTTGAATTCGTTTCGGTGGGGCCGATCCGGCCGCGCCGCTTGATTGGATGTGAGGAAAGCATGAGCAAGCAGATTCTGATTCTCCCGGGTGACGGCATCGGTCCGGAAATCATGGCCGAAGCGGTCAAGGTGCTGGAACTGGCCAACGACAAGTTCCAGCTCGACCTGACCCTGGAGCATGACGTGATCGGCGGTGCGGCCATCGACAAGCATGGCGTGCCACTGGCCGACGAGACGCTCGATCGCGCTCGCCGTGCCGATGCCGTGCTGCTGGGCGCCGTGGGTGGGCCGAAGTGGGACCGTATCGAGCGCGACATCCGTCCCGAGCGCGGCCTGCTGAAGATCCGTTCGCAACTGGGTCTGTTCGCCAACCTGCGTCCGGCCATCCTCTACCCGCAACTGGCCGACGCTTCGTCGCTCAAGCCCGAGATCGTTGCCGGTCTGGACATCCTCATCGTCCGTGAATTGACCGGTGGCATCTACTTCGGCGCACCCCGTGGCACCCGTGAGCTGGACGGCGGCGAGCGCCAGGCCTACGACACCTTGCCCTACAGCGAGAGCGAGATCCGCCGCATCGCCCGGGTCGGCTTCGACATGGCCCGCGTGCGTGGCAAGAAGCTCTGCTCGGTGGACAAGGCCAACGTGCTGGCCTCCAGCCAGTTGTGGCGCGAGGTGGTCGAGGAGGTGGCCAAGGACTACCCCGACGTGGAACTGAGCCACATGTACGTCGACAACGCGGCGATGCAGCTGGTGCGTGCGCCCAAGCAGTTCGACGTGATGGTGACCGACAACATGTTCGGCGACATCCTATCCGACGAAGCCTCCATGCTCACCGGTTCGATCGGCATGCTGCCGTCTGCCTCGCTGGATGCCGACAACAAGGGCATGTACGAGCCCTGCCACGGGTCGGCGCCGGACATCGCCGGTCACGGCATCGCCAACCCGTTGGCCACCATCCTCTCGGTATCGATGATGCTGCGTTACAGCTTCAACCAGCACACTGCCGCCGATGCCATCGAGCAGGCCGTGAGCCGTGTGCTGGACCAGGGGCTGCGCACGGGCGACATCTGGTCGAACGGCTGCGACAAGGTCGGTACGCAGGAAATGGGCGACGCAGTAGTCGCGGCCCTGCGGAATCTGTAATCTCTCTGGCCCGCTATCGTTTATCCATCGGGTAGCGGCCCACTTTTAGCAAAGGTGTAGTTGCGATGAAACGTGTAGGTCTGATCGGTTGGCGCGGCATGGTCGGTTCCGTGCTCATGCAGAGGATGCTGGAGGAGAAGGATTTCGACCTGATCGAACCGGTCTTCTTCACCACCTCGAACGTCGGGGGCCAAGGCCCGGCGGTGGGCAAGGACATCGCACCGCTGAAGGACGCCTACAGCATCGACGAGCTCAAGACCCTCGATGTCATCCTGACCTGCCAGGGCGGCGACTACACCAGCGAAGTCTTCCCCAAGCTGCGTGAAGCCGGCTGGAAAGGCTACTGGATCGATGCGGCCTCCAGCCTGCGCATGCAGGACGACGCCGTGATCGTGCTGGATCCGGTCAACCGCCGCGTCATCGACCAGCAGCTCGATGCGGGCACGCGCAACTACATCGGTGGCAACTGCACCGTCAGCCTGATGCTGATGGGCCTGGGCGGGCTGTTCGAGGCCGGGCTGGTGGAATGGATGAGCGCCATGACCTACCAGGCTGCCTCGGGTGCCGGTGCGCAGAACATGCGCGAGCTGATCCGCCAGATGGGTGCGACCCACGCGGCCGTCGCCGATGACCTGGCCAACCCGGCCAGCGCCATCCTCGACATCGACCGCAAGGTCGCCGAGAGCATGCGCGGCGAAGCGTTCCCCACCGAACACTTCGGCGTGCCGCTGTCGGGCAGCCTGATCCCGTGGATCGACAAGGAACTGCCCAACGGCCAGAGCCGCGAGGAATGGAAGGCCCAGGCCGAGACCAACAAGATCCTCGGCCGCTTCAAGAATCCGATCCCGGTCGATGGCATCTGCGTGCGCATCGGTGCCATGCGCTGCCACAGCCAGGCGCTGACCATCAAGCTGAACAAGGACGTGCCTCTGGCCGACATCGAAGGCATGATCAGCCAGCACAACCCTTGGGTGAAACTGGTGCCCAACCACCGCGACATCAGCATGCAGGAGCTGAGCCCGACCCAGGTGACCGGCACCCTGAACGTGCCGGTAGGCCGCTTGCGCAAGCTGAACATGGGCTCCCAGTACCTGGGTGCCTTCACCGTCGGCGACCAGCTGCTCTGGGGCGCCGCCGAGCCGCTGCGTCGCATGCTGCGCATCCTGCTGGAGCGTTGAGCGCGTCGGCTGCCTGAAGCGTGAACCTGGCCCGCCCCTGTCCTGCAGGGGCGGGCTTTTTCATGGGCGTCGGTGGACGCAAACGCGACCTCCGGCAGGGGCCGCTCAGAAAACGCGTTTCCGTCACCCCAGCAACCATGGTCTCACCCACGCAATCGGCGTAAAGTGCCGCCCCTTGCTCATCCGGAGGACTTCCCCCATGCCCCATGCTTTCGACATCGCCGTCATCGGTGCCACCGGCTCGGTGGGTGAAACCCTCGTGCAACTGCTCGAAGAGCTCGACTTCCCGGTCGGTGAACTGCACCTGCTGGCCAGCCTCGAATCGGCCGGCAGCAGCGTCGCCTTCCGGGGCCGGAACGTGCGTGTGCGCGAAGTGGAGCATTTCGACTTCACCCAGGTCCGACTGGCCTTCTTCGCCGCGGGTCCCGCCGTCAGCCGCCGCCTGGCCGACAAGGCCCTGGCGGCGCAGTGCTCGGTCATCGACCTGTCCGGTGGCCTCGAGCAGGCGTCGGTGGTGGTACCGGAAGTCAACGGCGCGCAGCTTGCCCAGATGCCCTGGCCTGCCGTGGTCGCCAGCCCCAGCGCGGCGACGATCAGCCTGGCCGTGGCGCTGGCACCGCTGCGCGAGCTGCTGGACATCGAGCGCCTCCAGCTGACCGCCTGCCTGGCCGTCTCCGCCCAGGGCCGCGAAGCCGTCGCCGAACTGGCCCGGCAGACCGCCGAACTGCTCAACGCCCGACCGCTCGAACCGCGCTTCTTCGATCGGCAGGTGGCCTTCAATCTGCTGGCCCAGGTCGGCCCGAGCGACGACCAGGGCCATGGTCTGCTGGAGCGTCGACTGGTCGATGAGCTGCGTGCCGTGCTGGAGGCGCCCGCGCTCAAGGTCGGCGTCACCTGCATCCAGGTCCCGGTGTTCTTCGGCGACAGCTACAGCGTCACCGTGCAAAGCCGTCGCCCGGTCGATCTGGTGGCGGTCAACGCGGCGCTCGATGCCGGGGACAGCCTCGAGCGCGTGGAAGGCGACGACTACCCCACACCGGTCGGTGATGCAGTGGGTCAGGATGTGGTCTATGTTGGACGAGTACGCCAGGGCATCGACGACGCCGAGCAGCTCAGTTTCTGGCTGACCACCGACAACCTGCGCAAGGGTGCGGCGCTCAACGCGGTGCAGATAGCGCGCTTGTTGATAAAAGACCAGCTGTAAAAGATACTTGCCAGCACTTATGTCCTTGTTCCATCACGGGCTCGCCGGGACGATTCATCGATAGGGAAGGGGTCATGCTTCGAATCCGCAAGATGGTGCTGGCCATTGCCGCCGCTACCGCGTTGTCCTCTGGCGTGGTCAACGCCCTGGAGCTGGGCGACCTGACGCTCAGGTCCGGCCAGGGTCAACCCCTGGATGCCGAGATCGAATTGCGCGACGTGCAGGGGCTGACGGCGGCCGACCTCAGGCCCAGCCTGGCAGGCCCGGAAGAGTTCAGCCGTGCGGGCATCCCCATGCCGGCCTACCTCGAAGACCTGACCTTCACCCCGGTGATCGTGCCCAACGGCCGCAGCGTGCTGCGGGTGACCTCGAGCGCGGCGTTGCCGGCCCCGGTGGTCAAGTTCCTCGTGCAGGTCATGTGGCCCCAGGGCCGCCTGCTGCGCGACTACGACGTCGCGCTCGATCGTCCCCAGGCGCAGCTCTCGCGCGCCACGCCGGGTGTCCAGCCCGCCGTGACCACGGCCGACACCTACACCAGCCGGCGTCGTGACACCTTGTGGCAGATCGCCGCGCGCAACACCCAGGGCGGCTCCGTTCAGCAGACCATGCTGGCGATCCAGGCGCTCAACCCCGACGCCTTCATCAACAACAACATCAACCAGCTCAAGGTCGGGCAAGTCCTGCGCCTGCCCGACGCACAACAGATCCAGAGCATTGCGCAGCGTGAAGCCGAAGCCGAAGTCGCCGAGCAGTACGCCGCCTGGCGTGAGGGTCGACGCCTGGGGCCGCGTGCCCGACAGCTGGACGCCACCCGGCGGACCCGCGCCGGGGCCGCGCCTGCCCAGGTGGCCCAAACCGACAACCTGCGTCTGGTGGCGCCCGAGACGACGGCCGCCGCCAACGATGCCCGCGCCCTCAGCGATCAGCTGGCCGTGGCCCAGGAAAGCCTCGACACCAGCCGACGAGACAACGAAGAACTCAAGAGCCGCATGGCCGACCTGGAAAGCCAGCTGGACAAGCTGCAGCGGCTGATCGAACTCAAGAACGACCAACTCGCCCGTCTGTCGCAACAGGCTGGGGTACCGGCGACTGCCGTCGGTGCCGGTACGCCAGCGGCCACGCCTGCGCTGCCTGGCGAGACGCCAGCCGAGGCCGCTGGCGCGACGCCTGTCACGGGCGCTGCGGACACCCAGCCTCCCGTGGCCGCCACGCCCGCCACGGCGAGCGAGCCCGTCATTCAGCCAGCACCCGCAGCAGCCGGTACGCCGCCTGAAGCCACCCCGGCCGAGGTCGCATCACCCGCGCGCGACCCGCTCGATACGCTACTGGGCAATCCCTGGCTGCTGGCCGTCATCGCCGGCTCCCTTCTGTTGGTGCTGTTGCTGCTGGTGCTGATCATCCTGCGCAAGCGCAAGGCCCAGCAGGAAGCCGAGAAGCACCTGCGCATGGCGCGTGAGCTGGCCGAAGAGCAGAACGATCCGGAGCTCGACCTGCCACCGGGCAGCTTCGATGAACTCGACATTCCGCACACCCTGTCGCCGGCCGCCGTGGCCGCCTCGACGGCCGCTGCCATGCCGGCTGAGCAGGCGCAATCCCGTGAACAGGCCGAGGCGCTCGCCGCTGACCGGCTGCTGATGGAGGCCGAACTGAAGATCGCCGACGGCCGCCTGAACGATGCGGCCGAGCTGCTGGAGGCCGGTGTGGCCGCACACCCGAACCGCAACGACCTGCGGCTGAAATTGATGGAGGTGTACGGTCGCCAGGGCGATCGGGACGGCTTCGTCAGCCAGGAGCGGCAACTGCCCGCCACGCACCAGCACCAGACCGAGGTGGATACGCTCAAGCAGCGCTTCCCGGCGATGCTCGGCATGGTCGCCGCAGGCTTGGGCGCCGCCGCCTTGGCGACGGAGCGCGACGAGCAGTACGTGCAGACGCTGCTGGACGAAACGCCTCGCCGCGAACCGCTGACAGCGGGCGCAGGGCGCGAGCCTGCGGTCGAAGACGATCCATTGGCCGAGGTCCCGGACGAGGTGCTAGGTGCCGCAGCCGACCTGCAGGTCAATGCCGACCTGCCCGTGGCCGGCTACGCCGAGCCGCCGGTGCTCGAGCCTGTCACGACCGTCACACCGGGCCAGGCGCCCGCCGCCGCGGTCGAACAGAACGACGCCGACGACGACTTCGAGGCCATGCTGGCGCAGGCCCAGGCACAAGCGGCCGGCGACGCCTTCGACCTGGACGTGGGCACGCCCGACGCCGACGAACCGTTCCGCCCCGAGGCCGCCTTCGCGGTGGAGGACGGGCGCGCTGGGTCGCATGCAGCAGCGGTCGCCGACCCTGACCTGGGTGATGACTTCGATCTCTCCCTGGCGCTGGACGATGATTCGCCCGCCGCACGCAACTTCGCCAGTGAACTGGACGATGTCAATGCCGAGCTGGACAGGCTGTCGGACAGCTTCGATGCACCGGCATCCAGCGCACCGACCGTTGCGGCCGCCACGCCTGAGCCGGAACCCGAGCCCGAACCGGTCGACGACCTGGACTTCGACTTCTTTTCGGGTGCCGACGAAGTGGCCACCAAACTCGACCTGGCGCGTGCCTACGTCGACATGGGCGATCCACAAGGCGCCCGCGACATTCTCGACGAAGTGGTCAAGGATGGCGATGAGGGGCAGCGCCTGCAGGCCAGGGAACTGCTTTCACGCCTGGCCTGACCTGGACCGCGGTGCCGACGATGTACGACGCGTGCACCGCAGTCCCTCGCCTGACAAGCCCTTCCCGTCGGGCGCGTGCGCCCTGAGCGGCCCATTCATGGCCTGGTCTCGTTATACTCCCCGCCTTTTCGTAGAACCGACAGGTCTTGCTTCTTGGATATCATCGACACCGTCGCGGCCGAATCGGCGGCCGAAGGCCATTTCCGTATCGCCTTGGGCGTGGAATACAAAGGTGCCCGCTACCGGGGCTGGCAGCGTCAGGCCAGTGGCGTGCCGAGCGTCCAGCAGGCGCTGGAACAGGCCCTGTCCAAGGTGGCCGACGCGCCCGTCAGCGTGCTCTGCGCCGGACGTACCGATGCCGGCGTGCACGCTTGCGGCCAGGTCGTGCACTTCGACACCCAGGCCGTGCGTGACGAGCGCGCCTGGACCCTGGGCACCAACTTCAACCTGCCGCCCGACATCAGCGTGACCTGGGCACGGCAGATGCCGGCCCACTTCCATGCACGGTTCAAGGCCGTCGCCCGACGCTACCGCTACGTCATCTACAACGACCCGATCCGTCCGGCGCACCTGGCCGAGGAGGTGACCTGGAATCACCGCCCGCTGGACGTCGCGGCCATGGCCGAGGGCGCGGCTCACCTGCTCGGCACCCATGACTTCAGTGCCTTCCGCGCCAGCCAGTGCCAGGCCAAGTCGCCGATCAAGCACATGCACCACCTGCGCGTCACCCGCCACGGCCAGATGATCGTGCTGGACGTGCGCGCCACGGCGTTCCTGCACCACATGGTGCGCAACATCGCCGGTGTGCTCATGACCATCGGGGCTGGCGAGCGACCTGCGGCCTGGGCACGCGAGGTGCTCGAGAGTCGCAACCGCCGTGAAGGCGGCGTCACGGCCCATCCCCATGGCCTCTACCTGGTGCAGGTGGAGTATCCCGATGAGTTCCAACTGCCGCCACGTTACATCGGGCCGCACTTTCTAACGGGCTACGAGGCCTTGTCGGCTGACGTTGGATGAGGCTTTTGCTAACATCCTTGGCTTTATCCGCTGACGAGGTGCCTGGTTCGTGACTATCGTTCGCAGCAAGATTTGCGGGATCACCCGTGTCGAGGATGCCTTGGCGGCCGTCGAGGCGGGGGCCGATGCCATCGGCCTGGTGTTCTACGCCAAGAGCCCGCGTGCCGTGAGCGTGGCGCAGGCGCGTGAGATCCTCGGGGCATTGCCCCCGTTCGTCACCAGCGTCGGCCTGTTCGTCGATGCCTCTCGCTGCGAGCTGCAAGACATCCTCGACGCCGTGCCGCTGGACCTTCTGCAGTTTCATGGCAACGAGACGCCCGAGGCCTGTTCGGGGCACCACCGGCCGTGGATCAAGGCACTGCGGGTGCGACCTGGCGACGACCTCGAAGCGGCCTGCCAGCGGTACGCGGGCGCGCGCGGTCTTCTGCTCGACGCCTACGTGGCGGGCGTGCCCGGAGGGACCGGCGAGACCTTCGACTGGTCGCTGATTCCCGCGCACCTGAGCAAGCCGGTGATCCTGGCGGGCGGCTTGAGCGCCGCCAACGTCGGTCAGGCCATCGCCCAGGTACGTCCCTATGGCGTTGACGTCAGCGGTGGCGTGGAGCTGCACAAGGGCATCAAGGATGCCGCTCGGATCCAGGCCTTCATGGCCGCGGTCCGGGCGGCGTCGGCGACGATGTGACGGCACGCCAGGCGGCATCGTCCATAGCTATCGCTGCCACGGTCACGACCGGGCAGGCCCGGCGCCAGCGGCGCCGACAGAACATGGGGTGCGAGACGGTCGACGGGCGAGTCATGGCATGGCCGATTCGCCGGACCGGCTTGCAGCCGTTTCGAACAGATGATGAGTTCAAGGGCAGGGCGCGAGTGGCCAACGTCACCCGCCTGCCAAGACTGGAGATGAAAGCATGAGCAACTGGTTGGTAGACAAACTGATCCCATCGATCATGCGTTCCGAGGTGAAGAAGAGTTCGGTGCCCGAAGGGCTGTGGCACAAATGCCCGTCCTGCGAGGCGGTGCTGTACCGTCCCGAGCTCGAGAAGACCCTGGACGTTTGCCCCAAGTGCAACCATCACATGCGGATCGGCGCGCGTGCGCGCATCGACATCTTCCTCGATGCCGAAGGCCGTGCCGAACTGGGCGCCGACCTGGAGCCGGTCGACCGCCTCAAGTTCCGTGACGGCAAGAAGTACAAGGACCGCCTGAGCGCCGCGCAGAAGCAGACCGGTGAGAAGGACGCGCTGGTCTCCATGAGCGGTACCCTGCTGGGCATGCCGATCGTGGTCAGCGCCTTCGAGTTCTCGTTCATGGGCGGCTCCATGGGTGCCGTGGTCGGCGAGCGCTTCGTGCGCGCCGCCAACCATGCCCTGGAGCACCGTTGCCCGATGGTCTGCTTCGCCGCCTCCGGTGGTGCGCGCATGCAGGAAGCGCTGATCTCGCTGATGCAGATGGCCAAGACCTCGGCAGTGCTGGCGCGCCTGCGTGAAGAGGGCATCCCGTTCATTTCGGTGCTGACCGATCCGGTCTACGGCGGTGTGTCCGCCAGCCTGGCGATGCTGGGCGACGTGATCGTCGGCGAGCCCAAGGCATTGATCGGCTTCGCCGGCCCGCGCGTGATCGAGCAGACCGTGCGCGAGAAATTGCCTGAAGGCTTCCAGCGCAGCGAGTTCCTGCTGGATCACGGCGCCATCGACCTGATCATCTCGCGCAACGAACTGCGTCCGCGCCTGGCGCGTCTGCTGGCCCAGATGACCGGCCAGCCCACACCGACCCTGATGTCCGAGGCGCCGGTGGCGATCGACGAGCCTGTCGTGGCCTGATGAGCACCCGTAGCCTGGGCGACTGGCTCGCCTACCTCGAACAGCTGCACCCGTCGGCCATCGACATGGGCCTGGAGCGTTCCCGCCAGGTGCTCGAGCGCCTGGCGCTGGGGCCGCTGGCGCCGCGCGTGGTGACCGTGACCGGCACCAATGGCAAGGGCTCGACCTGCGCTTTCGTCGCCGCGCTGCTCAAGGCCCAGGGGTTGCGGGTCGGCGTCTATGCCTCACCGCACCTGCTGCGCTACAACGAGCGCGTGCAGATCAACGGCCAGGAAGTCGGCGACGAGGCCCTGTGCCAGGCCTTCGCCGCCGTCGAAGCCGCCCGTGGCGACGTGTCGCTGACCTATTTCGAGATGGGCACCCTGGCGGCGTTCTGGCTGTTCCGCCAGGCCGCGCTGGATGCCGTGGTGCTCGAGGTGGGCCTGGGCGGTCGGCTGGACGCAGTCAACCTGGTGGACGCCGACCTGGCGCTGGTCACCAGCATCGGCGTGGACCATGTCGAGTACCTGGGCGACACGCGTGATTCGGTCGCCTTCGAGAAGGCAGGGATCTTCCGGCCGGGCACGCCGGCCCTGTGCGGCGACCCGAACCCACCGCAACCCCTGCTCGACAAGGCGGCCGAGCTGGGCTGCCCGCTGTACGTCCGGGGGCGCGACTTCGACCTGCAGCGCGCTGGCGAGCACTGGCGCTGGCGGGGGCAGGCGGGCGACGGTAGCCCGCTGACCCTCGACCTGCCGACGCTCGACCTGCCTGTCGAGAATGCCGCCCTGGCCCTTCAGGCCTACCTGCTGTGCGGTCTGCCAGGTGACCCCGATACACTGCGTCAGGCGCTGCTGGACACGCGCGTCACCGGGCGCCTGGATCGTCGTGCCGTGCAGTGGCAGGGTAAGCGCCTGCACCTGCTGCTGGACGTCGGCCACAACCCCCACGCTGCCCACTACCTGGCACAGCGCCTGGCTACCCGCCCGCCCCAGGGGCGGCGGCTGGCCGTGTTCGGGTTGCTGGCCGACAAGGACCTCGACGGCGTGATCGCGCCACTGGCCGGGGTGGTCGATGACTGGGCAGTGGCTCCGCTGGCGTCGCCGCGCAGTCGCCCGGCAGCCGAGTTGCACGATGCCTTGAAGAACCTTGGCGCGACGGTGAAGTCTCATGGGGGCGTCGACGCTGCGCTGGAGGCGCAGTGTGCGCAGGCGACGGAGGATGACGAGATCCTCCTGTTCGGTTCGTTTTTCTGTGTCGCCCAGGCCCTTGCGTGGCTGGAGCGGCAAGGCGCGAGAGGCTAGAGCGATGGCAGGGCTGGACAAGGGCGTGAAGCAACGGATCGTCGGTGCACTGGTGCTGGTGGCATTGGCGGTGATCTTCCTGCCGATGTTGTTCACGCGTCAGGACGAAGTGCGCGAAGTCCAGGTCGAGGCGCCCCAGGCGCCGACCAGGCCCGAGGTGGCCGACGTGCAGGTCGATCCGGTGGCCGTGCCGGAGCCCCAGGCATTGCCGCAGGCACCGGCAGTCAGCGAGGCCCCTCCGGTGGTGGTCAATGAGTCCACTGCGCCGATGACCGCGCCTCGCCAGCCCATCACGCCGTCTCACGACGCTTCCGCCAAAGCGCCTGCCAAGGCAGCCGCGCCCGTGACCAGGACCGAAGCACCGTCGGCAGCTCAGACGCCATCCCAGACTCCGGCGGCGGCCTCGGCACCGAGCACGGGCAACAAGGTCGATGGCAATGGCCTGCCAGTCAGCTGGTCGATCCAGGTGGCCAGCCTGTCCAACCGGGCGGGCGCCGACAACTTGCAGAAGACCCTGCGCAGCCAGGGCTACAACGCCTACATTCGCACGGCGGGCGGGCTTAATCGCGTCTTCGTTGGCCCGTTGATCGAGCGCAGCGAGGCCGAGCGCGTGCGTGACGTGATCAACCGTCAGCAGAAGATCAAGGGCATCGTCGTGCGCTTCGAGCCAGAGCGCGGCTGACGGCGCCGGCCGATCACGTCAGGGTGAGCGTGGCCCAAGGCAGGCCACGCAGGCGCGATGCCACCCGCTCCGGCGCTTCCCTCGCACGGGCAGAGGTCACTGGCGCCATCACGCTGGAACTCATTGGCTTTCAACCTGTCCCCAGCCTGACATTCCGCTTACCCCATCCCCATCCCTCTGCTAAAATGCGCCCCCTAATAGGTCTGCAGGCAGTACCGTGGCATTTACCTGGGTCGATTGGGCGATCATCGCGATCGTCGCCGTTTCC
This sequence comes from Enterobacterales bacterium AN_CKDN230030167-1A_HGKHYDSX7, assembly GCA_046940335.1. Taxonomy (GTDB): domain Bacteria; phylum Pseudomonadota; class Gammaproteobacteria; order Pseudomonadales; family Pseudomonadaceae; genus Aquipseudomonas. The sequence goes on along the minus strand of JBKYML010000005.1, from coordinate 340,907 downwards.
GCGTTGATCAGTCTCAACCGTGGCTTCGTCAAGGAGGCCCTTTCGCTGGTCACCTGGGTGGTCGCCGGCGCGGTCGCCTGGCTGTTCGGCGGATCGCTGTCGCAGTACCTGGAGCCATACATCCAGACGCCCTCGGCGCGTGTCATCGCAGGCTGTACCATTCTGTTCGTCGCCACGCTGATCGTGGGGGCAATGATCAATTTCATCGTGGGCGAGCTGATCCGCGTGACCGGGCTGTCCGGCACCGATCGCTTCCTTGGCATGGTCTTCGGCGCGGCGCGTGGCGGCCTGCTGGTGGTCGTGGCCGTCGGGCTGTTGAGCCTCGGCCCGGTCCAGCAGGATCCCTGGTGGCAGCAGTCCCGTCTGCTGCCGCAGTTCGTGCTGGTCGCCGACTGGTCGAAGAATCTCGTGCTGGGCTTTGCCAGCCAGTGGATGTCCGGTGGGGTCGGTCCTTCGACCGATCTCCCTTTCAAGGAGCACCTGCTCGGGCCGAACCGGTCGTGAGCGGACTCAGTCAGGTTTCATCAAAGTAGGGGTTGCGTCGCATGTGTGGCATCGTCGGTATCGTCGGTAAGTCGAACGTCAATCAGGCGCTGTATGACGCGCTAACCGTTCTCCAGCATCGCGGCCAGGACGCTGCCGGCATCGTGACCAGCCATGATGGCCGGCTGTTCCTGCGCAAGGACAACGGCCTGGTGCGCGATGTCTTCCAGCAGCGCCACATGCAGCGCCTGGTCGGGCACATGGGCATCGGGCACGTACGCTACCCGACGGCGGGCAGCTCGACCTCGGCCGAGGCTCAGCCGTTCTACGTCAACTCGCCCTACGGCATCACCCTGGCACACAACGGCAACCTGACCAACGTCGAACAGCTGGCCAAGGAGATCTACGAGTCGGACCTGCGTCACGTCAACACCAATTCCGATTCGGAAGTCCTGCTCAACGTGTTCGCCCACGAATTGGCCGTGCGCGGCAAGCTGCAGCCGACCGAAGAAGACGTGTTCGCGGCCGTGTCGCACGTGCACAGCCGGTGCGTCGGCGGTTACGCGGTGGTGGCGATGATCACCGGCTACGGCATCGTCGGTTTCCGTGACCCCCACGCCATTCGCCCGATCGTCTTCGGCCAGCGTCACACCGACGAGGGCGTGGAGTACATGATCGCCTCGGAAAGCGTAGCCCTGGACGTACTCGGCTTCACCCTGATCCGCGACCTGGCGCCGGGCGAAGCGGTCTACATCACCGAGGACGGTCAGTTGCACACCCGTCAGTGCGCTACTGCACCGACCCTCTCGCCGTGCATCTTCGAGCACGTCTACCTGGCCCGCCCGGATTCGATCATCGACGGTGTCTCGGTGTACAAGGCACGCCTGCGCATGGGCGAAAAGCTGGCCGACAAGATCCAGCGCGAGCGTCCGGATCATGGCATCGACGTGGTCATCCCCATTCCTGACACCAGCCGCACGGCGGCGCTGCAGTTGGCCAATCACCTGGGCGTCAAGTTCCGCGAAGGCTTCGTCAAGAACCGCTACATCGGCCGGACCTTCATCATGCCGGGCCAGGCTGCCCGCAAGAAGTCGGTGCGCCAGAAGCTCAACGCCATCGAGCTGGAGTTCCGTGGCAAGAACGTGATGCTGGTGGACGACTCGATCGTGCGCGGCACCACCTGCAAGCAGATCATCCAGATGGCCCGCGAGGCCGGCGCCAAGAACGTCTACTTCTGTTCCGCCGCCCCCGCCGTGCGTTACCCCAACGTCTACGGCATCGACATGCCGAGCGCCCATGAACTGATCGCCCACAACCGTACCACCGAACAGGTGGCCGAGTTGATCGGCGCCGACTGGCTGGTCTATCAGGACCTGCCGGATCTGGTGGAATCGGTCGGTGGTGGCAAGATCAAGATCGAGCACTTCGATTGCGCGGTGTTCGACGGCCACTATGTGACCGGCGACGTCGACGAGGCCTACCTCGATCGCATCGAGCAATCGCGTAACGACACCGCCAAGGTCAAGCACCAGGCCGTCAACGCGATCATCGATCTGTACAACAACTGATTCTGGGAGCAGGGCATGTCGGATCAATGGGAGGCCGGGCGGCTGGACAGCGACCTCGAGGGTGTCGGTTTCGACACCCTGGCGGTACGCGCCGGCCAGCACCGCACGCCTGAGGGCGAGCACAGCGAGGCGGTGTTCTTCACCTCCAGCTACGTCTTTCGCACGGCAGCCGATGCGGCGGCGCGTTTTGCTGGCGAAGTGCCGGGTAACGTCTACTCACGCTATACCAACCCGACGGTCAGAGCCTTCGAGGAGCGCCTGGCCGCCCTCGAAGGTGCTGAGCAGGCCGTCGGCACGTCGACCGGCATGGCGGCGATCCTGGCCACGGTCATGGCGCTGTGCAGCGCCGGCGACCACGTGCTGGTCTCGCAAAGCGTGTTCGGCTCGACCATCAGCCTGTTCGAGAAGTACTTCAAGCGCTTCGGTGTCCAGGTGGACTATGTCCCGCTGGCCGACCTGGACGGCTGGCAGCAGGCGCTCAAGCCCAACACTCGGCTGCTGTTCGTCGAGTCGCCTTCCAATCCGTTGGCCGAGCTGGTGGACATCGCCGGACTGGCCGCCATCGCCCAGGCGCATGGTGCCCTGCTGGCGGTGGACAACTGCTTCAGCACGCCGGCCCTGCAGCAGCCACTCGCCCTGGGTGCGGACATCGTCATCCATTCGGCGACCAAGTTCATCGACGGCCAAGGCCGTTGCATGGGCGGGGCCGTTGCCGGACGTGCTGAGCTGATGAAGGAGGTGGTCGGCTTCCTGCGCACCGCCGGGCCGACCCTGAGTCCGTTCAACGCCTGGGTGTTCCTCAAGGGGTTGGAGACGCTCAAGCTGCGTATGCGTGCCCACTGCCAGAGTGCCCAGGCACTGGCCGAATGGCTGACCCGGCAGCCCGGTATCGAGCGGGTGCACTATGCAGGCCTGCCGAGCCATCCCCAGCACGAACTGGCCAAGCGCCAGATGAGCGGTTTCGGCGCGGTGGTGAGCTTCGAGGTCAAGGGTGGCAAAGAAGGGGCCTGGCGCTTCATCGATGCGACACGGCTGGTGTCGATTACCACCAACCTGGGTGACAGCAAGACCACCATCGCGCACCCGGCCACTACCTCCCACGGGCGTCTGACGCCCCACGAGCGTGAAGCGGCGGGCATCCGTGACAGCCTGATCCGCGTGGCGGTAGGGCTCGAGGACGTGGCCGACCTGCAGGTCGACCTGGCGCGGGGGTTGGCTGCGCTGTGACCGACTGGAAAGGCGGCGAGGCCAGCCACAATGGTCGCGTGGCCCTGGTCACCGGGGCTGCGCGCGGCATCGGCCTGGGCATCGCGGCCTGGTTGATCTGCGAGGGCTGGCAGGTGGTCCTGAGCGACGTGGACCGCAAGCGCGGCGCCAAGGTGGCCAAGGCGTTGGGCGACAATGCCTGGTTCGTCTCTATGGACGTCGCCGATGAAAAGGACGTGGTGACCGGCGTGGCCCAGGTGCTGGGTCAGTTCGGTCGCCTGGACGCCCTGGTGTGCAATGCGGCCGTCGCCGACCCCCACAGCGGCACGCTCGAGAGCCTGAGCCTGTCGCAGTGGAATCGGGTGCTGGCAGTCAACCTGAGCGGGGCCATGCTGCTGGCCAAGCATTGCGCCCCTTATCTGCGCGCTCACGGCGGCGCCATCGTCAACCTGGCCTCGACCCGCGCCCATCAGTCGGAACCAGATACCGAAGCCTATGCGGCGAGCAAGGGCGGCCTGATGGCGCTGACCCATGCGTTGGCCATCAGCCTGGGGCCGGAGATTCGCGTCAACGCCGTCAGCCCTGGCTGGATCGATGCACGCGACCCTGGCCAGCGCCGGGCCGAGCCGCTGAGCAGTACCGATCATGGGCAGCATCCGGTAGGGCGCGTGGGTACTGTCGAGGACGTGGCCGCCCTGGTCGCTTGGCTGTTGTCCGACCAAGCGTCGTTCGTCACGGGTCAGGAGTACGTGATCGACGGTGGCATGACCCGCAAGATGATCTACGTCTGAGGGTCATGGCAAGGCCTGACGGGTAGGGGGCAGTGCCTTTCTGAGCAAACGCCGTTTCTGCCGTCCCTCCACCCGCCTGTCACCCTGCTGCTCTTGCAGGGGCTACGAAGCGGTGGCCGTCGCAAGGCACCTTTCGACCAGCGACGCCTTTGGGGCACTTTCCCTATCCCGACGGCCCATACGCTCAGCTTGCAGCTCACAACATCTCGCCTTGCCCCTCAAACCCCGCCCCGGCATCCCATCCTCGATTTCATCTTTTTTAAAAAAAATTCAACAGGGGTGTTGACTTAGCGTCGGTACCTGCGTAAATTTCGCGGCCTCAGCGAAGCAAACGCAACAAGCGGGTGATTAGCTCAGCCGGGAGAGCATCTGCCTTACAAGCAGAGGGTCGGCGGTTCGATCCCGTCATCACCCACCACTTCACTGAGACTGTTCCTGACCCAGCCGATTCGCAAGATGACGCTAATTGAGAGGAACCGGACGCAAGTCCACATGCGCAGCGGTAGTTCAGTCGGTTAGAATACCGGCCTGTCACGCCGGGGGTCGCGGGTTCGAGTCCCGTCCGCTGCGCCACTTTTTATCCAGATGGGTGCTTGCACCGGTCTGAGGTCAGAAGCCAGGTAGAAGGTTTGCCACGCTTCCAGACCAGATCCCAGTTTCAATCGGGCGTAAGCCTGAGCGATACGCAGCGGTAGTTCAGTCGGTTAGAATACCGGCCTGTCACGCCGGGGGTCGCGGGTTCGAGTCCCGTCCGCTGCGCCATATCCGCTTCGAGGTCACTGAACGCCTTGAAGCACAGAAAAAGCGACCTTCGGGTCGCTTTTTTTGTTTCCGCTGGCTGCCCGTGCCGCATCGGGCGAACGGTCTCGCGCTTGACGATGTTCATGGAACAATGGTTTCAGCAGGCGCGCGATGTCATGCACAATACGTGTCCGTCTTGTCCCGGAATCCGCAATGTCTGGAAAACCGCTCTTCCGTACGCTTGGATTGGCTTTGCTGCTGGCAGGCCTGGCAGGCTGTGCCTCGAAAAAAACCGCCATCTACGAGCATGAGCACTTCGACGACTCGGGCACCTTTTCACGTGCCTTCTCGGTCAACGAAGCCAGCTCCTGCGAAGCGGCACGCCGGGCACTGCTGAGCCAGGGTTACATCATCACCAGCAGCAGCGCCAACCAGGTCGCGGGCAACAAGAGCTTCCAGCAGAACAGCGAGAACCACCTGCAGATCAGTTTCAACATCACCTGCGCACCAGACAGCGCCGACACCGGCGGCTCTACCTTGTTCGCCAACGCCCTGCAGGATCGTTACAGCCTCAAGAAGTCCAACACCTCGGCCAGCCTCGGGGTAGGGGTGCTGGGGTCAGTGTCGATGCCGATCGGCTCGAGCGATGACTCGATGGTCAAGGTGGCCAGTGAAACCGTGACTGCGCCGCAGTTCTACGAGCGCTACTTCGCGCTGGTGGAAAGCTATCTGCCCAAGCCGCGCAAGGCCGCTGCCAAGGCAGCGCCCGTCGACCCACACGTGACGGCCCCTTCGCTTGGCCTGCCGGGCCCGACCGCGACATCCCTGGCGCCTGGGCCAGTGCCGTCCGTCACGCCCGTCGAGACGCCTCGGCCCGATACCTCGACGCCTGTGCCAGAGGTGACCCAGGCCAGGCCTGTCGAGCCCCCTGCCGCCGATGCGAGCGCCCGAAGCCCTCAGGATGGTCAAGACCCTCAGGTTGCTGCCCCGGCCGTGACCGGGACGCCCGATGCACCCTCGGCGTCGGTGCCGGCGTCCGATGAGCAGCAAGGCTCACAACCGATGGCGCCGCCTGCCGACGCTGCGCCGATTCAGGTCCAGGAACCGCAATCCACACCCGAAACGGAACCGCAGACGCACGTGCAGACGGACCCGCAAACGCCGGCAGAGACGTCTGGCGTTTCGCCGTGAGCCGGTACGCCGCCATTCTGGAAATGGCCTGATACAAGCAGGCCAGGCTGCCTGGCGAACCTTGGACGCGTCTGATCGCTCATAACACTGTCATGGTGCTTTCATCATCGCGCTGTAGCGTGACGCCATGACGCCGTCCCATGAATCGATCAGGAGCCAGACCCATGGATGATTATCAGGAAGAGTTGCTCGAGTCCCGCGCCGTCGAATTCGACACGGCCGAGCCGGCCGAAGACGCCACCGAGCTCTAGTCGGCCTGGGCGACGCGGCGCTGCTCGCGACGGTAGTCGCCCGGCGTCTTGCCGGTCCAGCGTTTGAACGCACGCTGGAACGCCTCGGCCGAAGCAAACCCCAGCAGGTAGGCGATCTCGCCGAAGCTCGAAGTGGTATCCCGAATGTAGGCCTCGGCCAGGTCACGTCGTGTGTCGTTGAGCAACGCACGAAATTGCGTGCCTTCATCGGCCAGCCGACGGCGCACGGTCCAGGCAGGCAGTTGCAGGTGCCGGGCAACGGTCTTCAGGTCCGGTTCCCGTCCACCGCTGAGCAAAGGTCCAAGGCAGCGGGTGACGTGTTCCGACACGCTGCGCAGACGCGTGCGCTGTTCCAGTTCCGCCTCGCATAATTGCAGCAGATGCTGCCAGGTGCCCGGACAATGCCAGGGGTTGGGCAGGTCCAGAAGCGTCTGGCTCAAGTGCAGCCGATTGGCGGACGCCGCGAATTGCACGTTCGAGGTGCAGAGCTGAGCGTAGTGTGCCGCGTAGTCAGGCGCTTCGAACGCGATCTCCAGCCGGTCGGCCCGTAACGGCGCCGCCACCACACCACCGAGCTGTGCCAGCCAGCCGCTCAGGACGGAATCGACCACGAAGCGGTTGTAGTCGTTGTACGGGTCGATGGCGTAAAAGCACAGCCAGGCACCCTGTGCATCGGCCTGGTAGGACGATTGCCCGCGGTAGTTGACGGCGTACAGCGGCTCGAAGCGCAGCAAGGTGCGTGCGGCCTCACCCAGGGTCGGTGCCTGGGCGGCAGCCATGCCCGCCAGGCCGGCCTGAGGCAGGCGGCTCAGGCGGCCCATGTGCAGACCCAGGGCGGGCTCGCCACTCAACGACAGCGCGGCATGCCCCAGGTGCATGTAGCGTGGGATCGACAGCCGTGCACCCGGTTGCGCCAGGCGCTCGTCATCCAGGCCATAGCGGTGCAGCAATGCTTTGCCGTCGTGCCCCCGCTGTGTCAAAGCCTCGGCCAGGGGCAGGGTGAAGGCCACCGACAGATCACCCAGGCGTACCCGTGGGGTCGGCATGCGTTACAGCCAGACGTTCAGCAGACGCGCGCCTGCATGGGGCGGACCGCCGAGGGGCTGGCCGCCGACCGCGGCAAAGCCCTGTCCGTCGCTGCCCATGTCCCAGAACTGGCCGCGCAGGAAGACCGTCATGCGCGCCGCCGGGTGGAACGATGCACCGACCAGCCGGTGCCAGGCGGCCTGTTCGCTGACGTCCCCCGGTTGCAGGGGCAGCTCGGCGCTCGACGGTTGATGACGGTTACCACGCCATGGGGCCGCCCACCGGTCGCGTCCGCCAAGAAAGGCTGGATTGGCGACCAGATCGACCGATTGTGTGGCCAGCTGCTGCTGATTCTGGGGGTACCAGCTGTCGCTGCCGACCAGGACGCCCAGCGTGCCTGCCGGCGTGTCGAAGGTCTGCAACGGCTGCGCTTGCTCGCCCTGGATGAAGCGCCGTACGTCGCTGTCGGGAAAGCGCTGGCGTTGCGGCTGCCCCAGGACCGCTCCCTGGGCGTCGAACACCACGCTGCAGTTGAACAAGGCGCCGGTGCCAGGATACAGCCGTCCCTCCTCGGCATAGGGGGCCGGCAGCACGATCGAGCCAGCCACCAAGGTCACGGCGAACTCCTTGGCCAGCCCGCCGAACAAGGCCTGGTAATCGGCCGCCATCTGCCCGGCCTTCATGCGCAGGTGCGCATCGCCGCGACGGTCCTCGCCCTCGGCCATCAGGACCGCCAGCCCATAGCGGACGGGGTTACTGATCTCCAGCCATTGCAGGGCCTCCCGGCGTTGCGTCACCTGGTACAGTTCGTTCTTCTCGCCACGCGCCCATAGCCACGTGCCCACATGCTCGGGCAGCACTACCACGGTTCTGGGGGTCAGCATGCCCAGGGCCTTGGCCTGCTCGAGGTAGGCGGCCAGCTTGCGGTGCAGGCGTTGCAGGTTCTGGTAGTCGACCGGATAGAGCAGCGGCTCGATGCCCAACAGATTGCCCCGTTCACTGGGCGTGCCGTGGTCGAGCGCGACGGTGATGCGCAGATCGGACAGGTAGTGGCCTTCCGGGCGCTGTAGCGTCCAGAGGCCATAGCCACCCAGGGCGAGAAGAAGCGCCAGTGCGAACGCACCGACCAAGAATTTACGCATGTGGACGTCACTGAAAAGAACGGCGCCATGCCGCGTTCGTCATCGGCCGATCAGCTCTCGGCGTCGCCGACGGACGACAGAGCGGGCGGCCAGCCTGGTGGCTCACCATACCATCGCAAGCGGGGCAGGTCATGCCTCGGCGCGGGGCGTGCAAATGAGGGTAGGCGAGCGTAGGCCAAGGAGCCGGAGCGCGGGGGTGTCACAGTCATTCGCGAAGCGTCGGCCGCGCAGGGTGTGTCAGTCGCGTGCTGTCAGTGGCGTCGCAAAACCACCCGTCATGAGCTGCCGTGGGGCGGTTGCGGACAGTTGATCACCGATCAGCGTGTTGAAATCCTGCATGGACCAGGGTTTGGGCAGGAAGTCGACGTTCGGAGGCAGTGGGGAGGCCAGCTTGTTGTGGTAACCGCTCATGACCACGATGTTCAGGCCCGGGGTCTGTTGCCGAGCCAGGCACGCCAGTTCGAACCCATCGAGCTTGCCGGGCGTCCTGACATCGGTAAGCAGCAGTGCCCAGGGCTGACGGGTGAGCATGGCCGCGCCTTCATCGGCCGTGGCAACGGCCGTCACGTCGGCGCCCAGGTCTTCCAAGGCCATGACGATCAGTTCTCGAAGACTGGGCTCGTCTTCGATCAGCAGCACAGTCGGTGAAGCTTTCATAATGATGAGTGGTTCCATGTTGCATCGGGCGTCAAACGCTTTTTCCATGGCTAACGGCATGCAGACTCCTCGCTTGCGGGCATGGCACGGCACGGCGCCATTGAGCACGCTTACGACGGGTCTGACACCCGCGGAGGGCGTTAAATTCCCTGAACCTTCGTCTCGACGCTCACAAAATGTCTTGAGGGCGCCGATAGAGGCAGGCAAATGGCTACCGCCTGCCAGCCACCCGTCGCACGCTGTTTCAGGATCGGTGCCCGATCAGGCTACATCGCTGCATTGCCCTACGCACAAGGCGATGGTCGGTTCTGCGAAGGCGATGCCAGGCCCGGGAAGCGGTATCGCAAGTCGTTCAGAGCACGGGACGAGACGGTCCTGGAACAGGCGATGCCAGGACCGACGCCGATAATCCTGAGGCGACCGTCGCAAGGGTTCGAAAGGCCCTGGCAGCGGCAGCGGCGAAACAACAACAACCGCAAAGGGACTCAGATGGCGACGCAACCGAACGACGAGGCCCTGGGCCTTGGTGTGACCGACCCTTCCAATACCGCCGAGGCCCGGCAGGACCGTTCGCTCGAAGGCCGGCTCGACGGCTGGGTATTCGGTGTGACCAGCATCATCGCCGTGGCCTTCATCCTGTGGGGCTTTCTCAACCAGGCCAACCTCGCCGCCAGCGCGTCCACGGCCCAGTCCTGGGTCATCGTGAACTTCGGCTGGTTCTTCGTGCTCACCTCGAGCTTGATCGTGGCCTTCGTGCTGTGGCTGGCGGCCAGTCGGTACGGGCGGATCCCGCTCGGTTGCGATGGCGAGGCGCCAGAGTTTCGTACCGTTTCCTGGGTGGCCATGATGTTCAGCGCCGGCATGGGCATCGGCCTGATGTTCTTCGGGGTCGCCGAGCCGCTCTCGCATTACGTCAATCCGCCGCCCGGCACCGTGGCGGGCCAATCCAACGAAGCGTTGCAGGTGGCGATGGCCACGACGCTGTTCCACTGGACGCTGCACCCTTGGGCCATGTATGCCATCGTCGGGTTGGTGATCGCCTACGGCACGTTCCGTCGGGGCCGCTCGCAACTGATTTCCGCCGCCTTCCGGCCGTTGATCGGCCGGCACGCCAATGGCCCGGCCGGACGCATGATCGACATGATGGCCATCTTCGCCACGCTGTTCGGTTCGGCCGCTTCGCTCGGGCTGGGCGCTCTGCAGATCGCCGGTGGGCTCGAGTACAACGGCTGGATCGAGCACCCTGGCAAGCTGCTGCACATCCTGATCATCACCGTCCTGACGGTGGCCTTCGTGGCCTCGGCGGTTTCTGGCATCGGCAAGGGGATCCAGTGGTTGTCCAACACCAACATGGTGCTGGCTCTGGTGCTGGCACTGTTCGTGTTCATGGTCGGGCCGACCTTGCTGATGCTCAACCTGCTGCCGACCTCGATCGGCATCTACGTCAAGCTGCTGCCGGAAATGATGGCACGCACCACGGCCAGCGGTGGCGCGCAGATGGGTGACTGGCTGGCCGGCTGGACGGTGTTCTACTGGGCATGGTGGGTGTCCTGGACACCCTTCGTCGGCATGTTCATCGCCCGCATCAGCCGCGGTCGCACCATCCGCCAGTTCGTCAGCGGCGTGCTGCTGGTGCCCAGCCTGGTCAGCCTGATCTGGTTCGCCATCTTCGGCGGCGCCAGCGTCGATGCCTTGCGTGAGGGCGCTTTCCAGCTCACCAACGGCGCGGTCAACAGCAACCATGCGCTGTACGAGTTGCTGGCCACCTACCCTTGGGCTTCGGTCACCTCGGTGCTGGTGATGATCCTGGTGGGCATCTTCTTCGTCTCCGGGGCCGACGCCGCCTCCTTGGTCATGGGCACGCTGTCCGAGCATGGCACCACCGAGCCCTCGCGGCGGACGGTCATCTTCTGGGGCGGACTGACCGGCACGGTCGCGGCGATCATGTTGGCGATCGGCGATCCGTCCGACCCGGGTTCGGCCCTGACCGGGCTGCAGAATCTCACCATCGTGGTGGCGCTGCCGTTCGTCATCGTGATGGTCCTGCTGTGCCTGGCCCTGTACCGCGACCTGCGCAAGGACCCGATGATGCTACGACACCTGCGCGGCAGCGAGCTGATCGAGAAGGCGGTGCTGTATGGCGCGGTCAAGCACGGCGAGGAATTCCACATCGTGGTCAAGGAAACCAAGGTCGCGCCTGCACAGGCCCCGGTCGAGAAACCGGCGCCGCTTTCGGAGCACTGACCAGGGCCACGTCCAGGCACACTGTCCGATACGATCAGAAAGTTGTCACTTTCGGTCATTGAGGCGCGTGCCTGGGCTGGGTAATGTCGGCGCATGACGACAGGCCCGATCGACAAGGTGCCTGCGTCCCGTGTTCGCCGACTCTGGAGATGCCCGATGGCCGCCACCCCTTACCCCCACCTGTTGGCCCCGCTGGACCTGGGCTTCACTACCCTGCGCAATCGCACCCTGATGGGCTCCATGCACACGGGGCTCGAGGAACGCCCGGAGGGCTTCGAGCGCATGGCGGCGTACTTCGCCGAACGTGCCCGTGGCGGGGTAGGGCTCATGGTGACCGGGGGCATCGCGCCGAACGAAGAAGGCGCGGTGTACGCCGGGGCGGCCAAGCTCACTACCGAGCAGGAGGCCGAGCGCCACCGCGTGGTGACCGAGGCGGTACACCAGGCCGGCGGCAAGATCTGCCTGCAGATCCTGCATGCCGGGCGCTACGCCTACAGCCCCAAGCAGGTCGCGCCCAGCGCCATCCGGGCGCCGATCAACCCGTTCACGCCTCACGCCCTGGACGAGGCGGGCATCGAGAAGCAGATCGCCGATTTCGTCCGCTGCGCCGAGCTGGCCCAGTCCGCGGGCTACGATGGCGTCGAGATCATGGGTTCGGAAGGCTACTTCATCAATCAGTTCCTGGTGGCCCAGACCAACCAGCGTAACGACCGCTGGGGCGGCAGCTATGCCAACCGCATGCGCCTGGCGGTGGACATCGTGCGCCGCGTGCGTGATGCGGTGGGTGAGCGTTTCATCCTGATCTTCCGCCTGTCGATGCTCGACCTGGTGCAGCAGGGCAGCGACTGGGACGAGGTGGTGATGCTGGCCAAGGCCATCGAGCAGGCTGGTGCCACCCTGATCAACACCGGCATCGGCTGGCACGAGGCGCGTATCCCGACCATCGCCACCAAGGTGCCGCGCGCGGCGTTCACCCAGGTCACCGCCAAGTTGCGCGGCGAGGTGGGGATCCCCCTGATCACCACCAACCGGATCAACACGCCGGAGGTGGCCGAGGCCGTGCTGGCGGCTGGCGATGCGGACATGGTCTCCATGGCGCGACCGTTCCTCGCCGACCCTGAGTTCGTCAACAAGGCCGCCGCCGGCCTGGGGTCGCGCATCAACACCTGCATCGGCTGCAACCAGGCCTGCCTGGACCACACCTTCGCCGGCAAGCTGACCAGTTGCCTGGTCAACCCCCGCGCCTGCCACGAAACCGAACTCACCTACGTGCCGACTGCGCAACCGCGTCGCATCGCCGTGGTGGGGGCGGGGCCGGCGGGCCTGGCCTGCGCCAGCGTGGCGGCCGAGCGCGGGCATCAGGTGACGCTGTTCGACGCGGCGCCTGAGATCGGCGGCCAGTTCAACGTGGCCAAGCGCGTGCCGGGCAAGGAAGAGTTCGCCGAAACCCTGCGCTACTTCGACCACCGTCTGCGCGATCTCGGCGTGCAGGTGCGGCTGGGGCAACGGGTCGACGCCGAGGCGCTGCTGGCCGAGGGGTACGCTGAAGTGGTGCTGGCCACCGGGATCACGCCACGGGTGCCGGCGATCCCGGGCCTCGATCATCCCAAGGTGCTGAGCTATTTGGACGTGTTGCGCGAACGTCGTCCGGTCGGTCAGCGAGTCGCCGTGATCGGGGCCGGCGGCATCGGGTTCGACACCAGCGAGTACCTGGTGCATGCCGGGCCTGCCACCAGCCTGGACCGCGAGGCGTTCTGGATCGAGTGGGGTATCGACACCCAACTCCAGGCGCGTGGCGGGGTGGCGGGCGTGACGCCGCGTCCGGCCCCGGCGGCGCGCGAGGTGTACCTGCTGCAGCGCAGTGCCTCCAAGGTAGGCGATGGCCTGGGCAAGACCACCGGCTGGATCCATCGGGCCGGGCTGAAGCAGCGTGGTGTCCACATGCTCAATAACGTGGAATACCTGAAGATCGACGATGCCGGCTTGCACCTGCGCATCGCCGGGGGCGAGCCGCAGGTGCTGGAGGTCGACAACGTGGTGGTCTGTGCGGGCCAGGAGCCGCTGCGCGACCTGTACGAGGCGCTGGTCGCCGGCGGGCAGTCGACCCACCTGGTTGGCGGTGCGGACGTGGCGGCCGAGCTCGATGCCAAGCGGGCCATCAACCAGGCCTCGAGGTTGGCCGCGACCTTGTGACCCACGGCCGCCGGTGAGGGCTCGAAGCGGACGACGGTCGCTTGCTACACTCGCGCGCCCTTCATCTGCGCGATGCCCATGACCTGCGAACGCTTCGACGTGCCCCACGCGCCGCTCGACCCCTTGGACCTGCCCTGGCTGGCCACCGCCGGGGTACAAGCCGCCGTCCTGCGCCTGGACCGGGTCGATCCGTTGATCACCGGCAACAAAGGCTTCAAGTTGCGCGATCACCTGGTCCAGGCCTGGCGCGCCGAGGCGCCCGGCCTGGTGAGCCTGGGCGGCGCCCACTCCAATCACCTGCACGCCCTGGCGGCGGCTGGCAAGCGCTTCGGCTTCGCCACCGCCGGCCTGCTGCGCGGCCAGTACCAGGATACCCCGACGGTGCGCGACCTCCAGGCCTTCGGCATGCACCTGCACTGGCTGGGGCACGGCGGCTACCGGGCCCGGCACGAAGCCGATTTCTGGCGGCCGTGGCAGGTCCGCTATCCCGGCTGGCATTGCATTCCCGAGGGTGGCGGTGGCCGGTTGGGCATGGGCGGTTGTGCGGTGTTGCTGGAGCAGGTCCGCCTGCAACTGCCACAGCTGGGCTGGGATGATCACGACGTCTGGTGGCTGGCCGTCGGTACAGGCACCACGCTCGCCGGCCTGGTACAGGCCGAGCAGGGGCGTCATCCGGTGCATGGCGCCCTGGCCGTACCGGCCCGCTATGGGGTGGCGCGGGACGTGCAGGCGCTGGTGGGCGAGGGCGGGTACCGGCTGCACGAGGCGTGCGGGGCCGGCTTCGGCCAGGTCGACACGGCCTTGCGGCAGTTCATGGACGATTGCGAGCGCGCCAGCGGCGTGCCGTTGGAAGGGGTGTACACCGGCAAGGCCTTGCTGGCGCTGCAACGTGAAGTCCAGGCCGGTGGCTTCGCCCCGGGCACGCGCGTGGTGTTCGTGCACACCGGGGGATTGCAGGGGCGGCGGGGGTACGGGGGATAGCGGGGCACGTTTCGAGTATCTGCACCGTTGGTTTTGTGGGCCCTGCGGGCCCGTAAAGTCAGCCCATACCATGCAGCAGACAAGCCTGCGCCGGTACTGCCCACCAGGCCAATCTCTCTTATCGGCTGCGCCCTTCCGGCACCCCTGCCTGGTCCGGCCAGTCTTGCGCCACCAGAAACACACGCTCGGCCTCGACCCAGTGCCCGGTGTCATCCGCCACCAGCCGCACCAGCAGGCGCGCCCCGGCGTCGGCCTGCAACGCCTCCAGCCAGGCCTCGAACGGCGGCAGCGCCGCCAGGTCCGTCGCCTCGGCACGAAAGGGCGCCAGCCAACGTTCGCGCGGCAGCACCTGCCACACGCCCTGACCTGCCGTCGCACGGTAGGCGGCAAAGTCGTCCCGGCGTACCCAATGGCCTCGCAGGTGCGCCGGATGGCTGCCCGTCGGTGGGCTCGCCTGGCCGAGCCAGGGGTAGAACAGGTAACCGCCAAGCCACAGGTGCGACCGCACCGGCCCGATACCTAAGGCCTCCAGCGCCGCACGGCTTTCTGGCCGGGCCGCCATCGGCAGCTGATGCCCGACCAGGTGATCAAGCTTGCTGCCGAGCCGATCATGACAGCCCGGCCCAAGCCACCGCCGCGCCTCATGGCCGTCCCCGGTCGTCGGCCCCAGGTAGAACTTGATCGCCAGCTCCAGGTGATGCACCCCTTCACGGTCGCGCAGCAGCAGATCCAGCTCCCCCAGCGTCTGTCGCCCATGGCGGATGGGCAGGTTGGCCGCCAGCACCTCGATGCCCGGTGCCTGCCGCAGCGCAAACTGCCAGAGCCCTTCGTAGTAGACCCCCAGACGCCGACTGCGGGACTGCGCCAGCCAGGCCTGCAAGGCTTGACTGTCTTCGTCCAGCGCCTTGAGCCAATGGACCAGCGCTTCAGGGTCGTGCGCCCAGTCGCTTCCGGTCAGCGGGTGGCGTTGCGGCCCCGGTGCCTCGCGCAGCAGCGCCGGGGCGACGAGTGCCCAGGCCAGGTCGCGGACCAGCGGTTGGCGCAGGGCGAGGGGCAGGGCGGCGTAGGAGGCGAAGGACGTCATGCTGCGAGCATAGCCGGTTTGCCGCCGGCCGACGCTTTCGACCATACTTCCACGCATCCGGCGCCTGGCGCCCTTTCACCTGTCGCACAGTCTTGCAGGAGTTCCATGGAGCAGTTTCGCAATATCGGTATCATCGGGCGCCTTGGCAGTTCGCAGGTGCTCGACACCATCCGCCGGCTGAAGACCTTCCTGGTCGAACGCCACCTGCACGTGATCCTCGAAGACACCATCGCCGAAGTCCTGCCGGGTCACGGCCTGCAGACCTCCAGCCGCAAGATGCTCGGCGAGGTCTGCGACCTGGTGATCGTGGTCGGCGGCGACGGCAGCCTGCTCGGCGCCGCCCGTGCCCTGGCCCGCCACAACACGCCGGTGCTGGGGATCAACCGCGGCAGCCTGGGCTTTCTGACCGACATCCGCCCCGACGAACTGGAAGTGAAGGTCGCCGAAGTGCTCGACGGCCACTACCTGGTCGAGAACCGCTTCCTGCTGCAAGCCGAGGCGCGCCGCCATGGCGAGGCCATCGGCCAGGGCGATGCGCTCAACGACGTGGTCCTGCACCCCGGCAAGTCGACCCGGATGATCGAGTTCGAGATCTACATCGACGGCCAGTTCGTCTGCAGCCAGAAGGCCGACGGCCTGATCGTCGCCACGCCCACCGGCTCGACCGCCTACGCGCTGTCGGCCGGCGGGCCGATCATGCATCCCAAGCTCGACGCCATCGTCATCGTGCCGATGTACCCCCACACCCTGTCGGGTCGCCCGATCGTGGTCGACGGCAACAGCGAGCTGAAGATCGTGGTGGCCAAGGACATGCAGATCTACCCGCAGGTGTCCTGCGACGGCCAGAACCATTTCACCTGCGCGCCAGGCGACACCATCACGGTCAACAAGAAGTCGCAGAAGCTGCGCCTGATCCATCCGCTGGACCACAACTACTACGAGGTGTGCCGTACCAAGCTGGGCTGGGGCAGCCGTCTGGGCGGCAGGGGCGACTGATGCTCGATCCGGCGCGAGGCTTCGACATCATCGGCGACGTGCACGGCTGTGCCCTGACGCTCGCCCACCTGCTCGATACCCTGGGCTACCAGAAGACCAACGGGGTGTGGCGGCACCCGCGTCGGCAAGCCCTGTTCCTGGGCGACATCGTCGACCGGGGGCCGCGGATCCGCGAGGCCCTGCACCTGGTACACGGCATGGTGGAAGCCGGGCAGGCGCACTGCATCATGGGCAACCATGAGTTCAATGCCCTGGGCTGGATGACACCCGCGCTGCCGGGCAGCGGCAGAACGTTCGTGCGCGAGCACACGCCGCGCCATGCCCGGCTGATCGACGACACCTTGAGCCAGTTCGCCCAGCATCCGGGCGAATGGCAGGCCTTCGTCCAGTGGTTCCAGCAGTTGCCCCTGTTCCTCGACGCGGGCCGCTTCCGCCTGGTGCATGCCTGCTGGGATGCCGCGCTGATCGAGCGCTTGCGTGCGCAGTACCCCGACGGGCGAGTCGACGAGCACTTCATCCAGGCGTCCTCGGTGCCCGGCAGCTTTGCCGCCACGGTGTGCAACCGGCTGCTGCGCGGCACCGACATGCGCCTGCCGGACGGCCTGACGCTGACCGGGGGCGATGGCCTGACCCGCGCCTTCTTCCGCACCAAGTTCTGGGAAGACGACCCACAGACCTACGGTGACATCGTGTTCCAGCCTGACGCCTTGCCCGACGAGGTGGCCCGAACGCCACTGGACACCACCCAGAAGAACGCGCTGCTGCGTTATGGCCTGGACGAACCGTTGCTGTTCGTCGGTCATTACTGGCGCAGTGGCCGACCGGCAGCGATCCGCCCCAACCTGGCCTGCCTGGACTACAGCGCCGTGCTCTACGGCAAGCTGGTGGCTTACCGCCTGGACGCGGAAACCTGCATCGACCCGCGCAAGTTCGTCTGGGTCGATGTCGATCGTCCGCAGGGGGCACGGTGAGCGCGGCGCAGGCCTTGCGCCTGCCGCTGGACGTCGACCTGTCAGGGTTCATCGACCTGTTGCGGCGCCTGCAGGTGCCACACCGGGTCAGCCTCGAGGGCGAAGAGCAGGTGCTCTGGGTGCCCCAGGCCCAGGCCGAGGACGTGCGTGACCTGTACCAGCGGTTTCCTGACGGCCAGGCCGAGGTGCAGGCGCCGCTGACCCTCGAGGCCGATCCTCAGCCGCCGGCGCGTGGCAGCCTGGCCGAGCAGGCGCGCGGGACCTGGATGTGCAGCCTGGTCCTGATCGTCAGCCTGGTGGTGGCCATCGTCACCGGGCTGGGCGACAACCTGTCGACGGTCCGCTGGCTGACCTTCCTCGGCTTCCAGGTGCAGGGCGATTACCTGCAGTTCACCTCGCTGGCGCAAGGGTTGAGCGAAGGGCAGTGGTGGCGACTGGTGTCGCCGATCTTCCTGCATTTCGGCTTCCTGCACCTGTCGATGAACGCGCTGTGGTTCTGGGAGCTGGGGCGGCGCATCGAACAGCGCCAGGGGCCATGGGTCCTGCTGGGGCTGACCCTGTGCTTCGGGCTGGTGTCGAACCTGACGCAGCACCTGGCCAGCGGCCCCACGCTGTTCGGTGGCCTGTCCGGTGTGCTGTTCGGGCTGCTGGGCTACCTCTGGCTGTTCCAGCGCCTGGCGCCGAACGAGGCCTTCCGCCTGCCGCGCGGTACCCTGGCGAGCATGCTGATCTGGTTGCTGGTGTGCCTGTCCGGGGTGATCAGTGTCCTGGGCCTGGGTGCCATCGCCAATGCCGCCCACGTCAGCGGGCTGCTGGTCGGTTGTCTGGCCGGGCTCTTGGGCGGGGCGCTGGCTCGGCGTAGACTGTCGTCCTGACTCAGGCTTTCTGGAGACGCCATGTCCACCTTTGCGCAAATGATCGAAAACATCACCCCGGAAATCTACGAAAGCCTGAAGACGGCCGTGGAGCTGGGCAAGTGGTCCGATGGCCGGCGCCTGACCCAGGAGCAGAAGGAGCTGTCGATGCAGGCGGTGATCGCCTGGGAGCTGCAGAACCTGCCCGAGGACCAGCGCACCGGCTACATGGGCGTGCAGGAGTGCTCGTCCAAGTCCACGCCCATCCCCAACATCCTGTTCAAGTCGGACTCGGTACATTGATCGAACTCGCCCGTGGCTCGTTGAGCAAGATGACGGCGCGCCTCGACGGGCCCGTCGTGCAGTACCATTTTCGCCTGGGTGAGCACGAGGTGGCGGTCAACCCGCTGCTCGGCCAGCGGCTGCGCCTCGAGTACCTGGGCGCCATCCACTGCACCCACTGCGGGCGGCGAACCAAGACCAGCTTCAGCCAGGGCTACTGCTACCCGTGCATGACCCAGCTGGCCCAGTGCGATGTCTGCATCATGGCGCCGGAGCGCTGCCATTACGACGCCGGCACCTGCCGCGATCCGTCCTGGGGCGAACGGTTCTGCATGACCGACCATGTGGTGTACCTGGCCAATTCCTCCGGCATCAAGGTCGGCATCACCCGCGCCACCCAGTTGCCGACCCGCTGGCTCGACCAGGGCGCCAGCCAGGCGCTGCCGATCCTGCGCGTGGCCACCCGCCAGCAGTCGGGCCTGGTCGAAGACCTGCTGCGCACCCAGGTCTCGGACCGGACCAACTGGCGCACGCTGCTCAAGGGCGAGGCCGACGTGCTCGACCTGCCGGCCATTCGCGACCAGTTGCTCGACACCTGTGATGAAGGCCTGCGCGCCTTGCAGGACCGGTTCGGCCTGCAGGCCATCCAGCCGCTGCCCGATGCCGAGGTGGTGCAGATGCGGTACCCGGTCGAGGCCTACCCGACCAAGGTGGTCAGCTTCAACCTGGACAAGAACCCGGTGGTCGAAGGCACGCTGAAGGGCATCAAGGGCCAGTACCTGATCTTCGACACCGGTGTGATCAACATTCGCAAGTACACGGCCTACCAGCTCGCCGTGCTTCAGTAAAAGGACCGCCGCATGCCTACCGCACAACCGCACGTGATCTACCTCAAGGACTACCAGGCGCCTGACTACCTGATCGACGAGACGCACCTGACCTTCGAGCTGTTCGAAGACCACAGCCTGGTACACGCGCAACTGATCCTGCGCCGCAACCCGGCGCGCGGTGCCGGGCTGCCGCCGCTGGTGCTCAATGGTCAGCAGCTGGAACTGCTGTCGGTGCAGCTCGACGACCGTTCGCTGGAGGTCGGCGAGTACCAGGTGGACGCCGACAGCCTGACCCTGCAACCGGCCACCGAGCGCTTCGTGCTCGACACCAGCGTGAAGATCCACCCGGAAACCAACACCGCGCTCGAAGGCCTGTACAAGTCCGGCACGATGTTCTGCACCCAGTGCGAGGCCGAAGGCTTCCGCAAGATCACCTATTACCTCGACCGTCCGGACGTGATGAGCCGCTTCACCACCACGGTGATCGCCGAGCAGCAGCGTTACCCCATCCTGCTGTCCAACGGCAACCCGATCGGGCAGGGCCCGGCCGAGGACGGTCGGCACTGGGCAACCTGGGAGGACCCGTTCGTCAAGCCGGCCTACCTGTTCGCCCTAGTCGCCGGTGACCTCTGGTGCGTGGAGGACACGTTCACCCGCCAGTCCGGGCGTGACGTGGCCCTGCGCATCTACGTCGAGCCGGAGAACATCGACAAGTGCGACCACGCCATGGTCAGCCTGAAGAAGTCGATGCGCTGGGACGAAGAGGTGTATGGCCGCGAGTACGACCTGGACATCTTCATGATCGTCGCGGTCAACGATTTCAACATGGGCGCCATGGAAAACAAGGGCCTGAACATCTTCAACTCCAGTTGTGTGCTGGCCCGCGCCGAAACCGCCACCGACGCCGCCCACCAGCGGGTCGAGGCCGTGGTCGCGCACGAATACTTCCACAACTGGTCGGGCAACCGCGTCACCTGCCGCGACTGGTTCCAGCTGTCGCTCAAGGAAGGTTTCACGGTGTTCCGCGATGCCGAGTTCAGCGCCGACATGAACTCGCGCACGGTCAAACGCATTGAGGACGTGGCCTACCTGCGCACCCACCAGTTCGCCGAGGATGCCGGTCCCATGGCCCACCCGGTGCGCCCGGACAGCTTCATCGAGATCTCCAACTTCTACACCCTGACGGTGTACGAAAAGGGCGCCGAAGTCGTGCGCATGGTCAGCACGCTGCTCGGTGCCGAAGGCTTCCGCAAGGGCAGTGATCTGTACTTCGAGCGCCACGACGGGCAGGCGGTGACCTGCGACGACTTCATCCAGGCCATGGAAGACGCCAACGGGGTCGACCTGAGCCAGTTCAAGCGCTGGTACACCCAGGCGGGCACGCCACGGCTGGACGTCAGCGAGCAGTACGACGCGGCGACCCAGCGCTATAGCCTGACCTTCCGCCAAGGCTGCCCGCAGACGCCCGACAAGGCCGAGAAGCACCCCTTCGTGATCCCGGTCGAGCTGGGCCTGCTGGATGCCGAAGGTCGTGACCTGCCGCTGCGCCTGGTAGGCGAGCCGGAAGCGACCCACGGCAGCCGCGTGCTGTCGGTGACCGAGGCCGAGCAGACCTTCACCTTCGAGGGCCTGGCGGCCAAGCCGCTGCCCTCGCTGCTGCGCGGCTTCAGCGCGCCGGTCAAGCTGAGCTTCCCCTACGACCGTGACCAACTGATGTTCCTGATGCAGCACGACAGCGATGGGTTCAACCGCTGGGAAGCGGGGCAGCAACTGTCGGTGCAGGTGTTGCAGGAGCTGATCGGGCAGCATCAGCGTGGTGAGGCGCTGGTGCTCGACCCGCGCCTGATCACCGCCTTGGGTACGGTGCTCGGTAACGCATCGCTGGACCCGGCGATGGTCGCCGAAATGCTCTCGCTGCCGGGTGAGGCCTACCTCACCGAGATCAGCCAGGTGGCTGATGTCGAGGCCATCCATGCGGCCCGCGAGTTTGCCCGCCAGCAAATCGCCACGCAGCTGTTCGACGCCCTGTGGGCACGCTATCAGGCTAACCGCGAGGTGTCGCGTTCGACCCCGTACGTGGCCTCTGCCGAGCACTTCGCGCGTCGCAGCCTGCAGAACATCGCGTTGTCCTACCTGATGCTCAGTGGCACGCCGCAGGTACTGGAGGCGACACTGGAACAGTTCGACCAGTGCGACAACATGACCGAGCGCCTCACCGCCCTGGCGGTGTTGGTCAACTCGCCGTTCGAGGCAGAGCGCGCCAAGGCACTGGCGAGCTTCGCCGAGCACTTCAAGGACAACCCGCTGGTCATGGACCAGTGGTTCAGCGTCCAGGCCGCGAGCATGCAGCCTGGCGGGCTGGCACGGGTCAAGGCGTTGATGCAGCACCCAGCCTTCACCTTGAAGAACCCGAACAAGGTACGCGCCCTGATCGGTGCCTTCGCCGGTCAGAGCCTGGTCAACTTCCATGCGATCGACGGGTCGGGCTATCGCTTCCTGGCTGACCTGGTGATCGAGCTGAACGCGCTCAACCCACAGATCGCCTCGCGGCTGCTGGCGCCCCTGACCCGCTGGCGCAAGTACGGCGAGCAGCGTCAAGCGCTGATGAAGGGCGAGCTGGAGCGGATTCTTGCGTCCGGCGCGCTGTCCAGCGATGTCTATGAAGTGGTGAGCAAGAGCCTGGCGTAAGAGGAATGGGCTGGCTGGGTAGCACTTCTCGACCTGGACAGCCACGCTTGCTTCTGACAGGTGGCATTGGATTGGGCTCGGAGCTGGCTTGCCGGCGCAGGGTCCGATCCAGCGTCGCCTGCATCGCGGGCAAGCCCGCTCCCACAGGATGCTTGCACAGCCCTGCTTGCTGGAAGGCTGCAGGGGGCCGTGTGGGAGCTGGCTTGCCAGCGATAGGACCCAAGCAGACACTACCTGCCTTTCAGGCAAGTGCGGTTTCACAGAGTGGATTGCATCCCTTCAGCCCTGCCTGGCTGAGCACACCTTGCTATGGACTGGAGCCTTTTTCGACCAGGCCTTTACAGCCCCCTCCCATCCCCCCGCACAACCCATTACACTGCGCATCCGTGACACTATTTGTCGCATTACCATAACCTTCGGTAAAACCACGTATGGCGCTGTAACAAGTTGTCGCTTGACGACAAGGACAGCTGCCGAGCAGTCCCTACAATCCCCCCAACGCTCGCCGACCCAGGCCAGCGGTCCGCTTCAGGAGACTCCGATGTCCGTTGAGCAAGCCCCGGTGCACCGTGCCGATTTCGACCAGGTGATGGTCCCCAATTACGCGCCCGCCGGGTTCATTCCGGTGCGTGGCGAGGGTTCGCGCGTCTGGGACCAGTCGGGGCGCGAGCTGATCGACTTTGCGGGCGGCATCGCGGTCAACGCGCTCGGGCATGCCCATCCGGCCTTGGTCAAGGCACTGACCGACCAGGCCAACAGGCTGTGGCACGTGTCCAACGTCTTCACCAACGAGCCGGCCCTGCGCCTGGCGCGCAAGCTGGTCGACGCCACCTTCGCCGACCGCGCCTTCTTCTGCAACTCCGGCGCCGAGGCCAACGAGGCCGCGTTCAAGCTCGCCCGGCGTGTGGCCCACGACCGCTTCGGGCCTGAAAAGCACGAGATCATCGCCACGCTCAACAGCTTTCACGGGCGTACCCTGTTCACCGTGAGTGTCGGCGGTCAGCCAAAGTATTCCGATGGCTTCGGGCCGAAGATCACGGGCATCAGCCATGTGCCCTACAACGACCTGGATGCCTTGAAGGCGCAGATCTCCGACAGGACCTGCGCCGTGGTCATCGAGCCGATTCAGGGCGAGAGCGGCGTGGTGCCGGCCGACCAGGCCTACCTAGAGGGCGCGCGGGCCCTGTGCGACCAGCACGACGCCCTGTTGATCTTCGACGAAGTGCAGACCGGCGTCGGTCGCACCGGCTCGCTGTACGCCTATCAGCACTACGGCGTGACACCGGACATCCTCACCAGCGCCAAGAGCCTGGGCGGCGGCTTCCCGATCGGCGCCATGCTCACTACCGAAGCCCTGGCCAGCCACCTGGCGGTCGGCACCCATGGCACCACTTACGGCGGTAACGCGCTCGGGTGCGCCGTGGCCTGTGCGGTGCTGGACGTGATCAACACGCCCGAGACGTTGGCGGCGATCCGCGCCAAGCACGACCGGTTCAGCACGCGGCTGACGCAGATCGGCCAGCACCACGGTCTGTTCAGCCAGGTGCGTGGGCTGGGCCTGCTGATCGGGTGCGTCCTGGCCGAGCCGTGGAAGGGCAAGGCCAAGCAGGTGCTGGACGCCGCTGAAGCCGAAGGCCTGATGGTCCTGCAGGCCGGCCCTGACGTGGTGCGTTTCGCGCCGAGCCTGGTGATCGAAGACGCCGACATCGACGAAGGCCTGGACCGCTTCGAGCGTGCGGTCGCCACCCTGACCCAGCGCTGATCGACAGGCGCCGTCGGCCCTCATGGGGATGGCGGTGGCCGAATTTCCATGGCGGTGACCGACAGGTGGCCGCACCCCCACACGCCGCTGCCGGCGGCGCGTGTTTCCAAAGGAGTGACACCATGCTGGTGATGCGCCCTGCGCAGATGGCTGACCTGAACGACGTGCAGCGCATGGCCGCCGACAGCCCGGTGGGTGTCACCTCGTTACCCGACGACGCGACCCGGCTCGGCGACAAGATCGCCGCCTCGGAAGCCTCGTTCGCCGCCGAAGTCAGCTTCAACGGCGAGGAAAGCTATTTCTTCGTCCTCGAGGACACCGCCACCGGCGCCCTGGCCGGCTGTTCGGCGATCGTCGCCTCGGCCGGGTATTCCGAGCCGTTCTACAGCTTTCGCAACGAGACCTTCATGCACGCCTCGCGCGAGCTGAAGATCCACAACAAGATCCATGTGCTGTCGCTGTGTCACGACCTGACCGGCAACAGCCTGTTGACCAGTTTCTACGTGGTGCCCGACTACGTCGACTCGGCCTGGGCCGAACTCAACTCGCGAGGGCGGCTGCTGTTCATGGCCGACCACCCGGAGCGCTTCGCCGAGTCGGTGGTGACCGAGATCGTCGGGCACAGCGACGAGCAGGGCCAGTCGCCGTTCTGGGACGCCATCGGGCGGCACTTCTTCGACATGCACTACGCCGAGGCCGAACGCCTCTGCGGGCTCAAGAGCCGCACGTTCCTGGCCGAACTGATGCCGCATTACCCGATCTACGTGCCGCTGCTGCCCGACGAGGCCCAGGAGGCCATGGGCCTGGTGCATCCACGGGCGCAGATCACCTTCGACATCCTCATGCGCGAAGGCTTCGAAGCCGAGCATTACGTCGACATCTTCGACGGTGGCCCGACCCTGCACGCGCGGGTGTCGGGTATCCGCTCGATCGCACAGAGCCAGTCGGTGCCGGTGGAGATCGCCGAGCATGTGGCGACGGGCGGCCGTGCCTACCTGGTCAGCAACGGCCAGTTGCAGGATTTCCGTGCAGTACTGCTGACGCTGGACTGGACCCCCGGCGGGCCCGTCACCCTCGACCGGCAGAGCGCCGACGCGCTGCTGCTCGAAGCGGGCGCATATGTACGCCTGGTGGCCGTCTGATGCCTGTGGCCCAGGCCGAGTTTCGCGGCAGCCGCCCGGCGCCGCCCAAGGAGAGAGCATGATCGTCCGTCCCGTACGCAGCAGCGACCTGCCGGCGCTGATCGAGCTGGCGCGCAGCACCGGCAAGACCGGGCTGACCACCTTGCCGGCCAACGAGGAACGTCTGGCCCAGCGTATCCTCTGGGCCGAGAAGAGTTTCGCCGGTCAGGCCGAGCGTCCCGACACCGACTACCTGTTCGTGCTCGAGGACGACGAGGGCCTGGTGGTGGGCATCAGCGCCATCGCCGGCGGCGTCGGCCTGCGCGAGCCATGCTACAACTTCCGGGTCGGGCTGACGGTCAGCGCGTCCCACGAGTTGAACATCTTCCGGGAAATCCCCACGCTGTTTCTGGCCAACGACCTGACCGGCAATGCCGAACTGTGTTCGCTGTTCCTGCATGGCGAACACCGCAGTGGTCTGAACGGGCGCCTGTTGTCCAAGGCGCGCCTGCTGTTCATCGCCGAATTTCCCGAGTTGTTCGGGCGCAAGGTCATGGCCGAGATGCGCGGGATCTGCGACGAGGCAGGCCGTTCGCCATTCTGGGAGAGCCTGGGTCGGCACTTCTTCAAGATGGAGTTCAGCCAGGCCGACTACCTCACCGGCGTGGGCAACAAGTCGTTCATCGCCGAGCTGATGCCGCGCTTCCCGCTGTACACCTGCTTCCTGTCGCCGGCGGCCCGCGAGGTCATCGGCCAAGTGCACGCCGATACCCAGCCGGCGCTGAGCATCCTCAGTGGCGAGGGCTTCAACTACCAGGGCTACGTCGACATCTTCGACGCAGGTCCGGCGATCGAGTGCGAGACCGGCAAGATCCGCGCCGTGCGTGACAGCCAGACGCTGGTGCTGGCGATCGGCACGCCGGGCGACGATGCGCCGGTCTACCTGATCCACAACCGCAAGCGCGAGGCGTGCCGCATCGCAGCGGCACCGGCCCGCCTAGCGGCTGGCACCCTGGTGGTCGATCCGCTCACCGCCCGGCGTCTGCGCCTGGGGGCGGGCGATCATGTCCGCGCGGTGCCAATGTCGTCGGGGCGGGAGTCGCAGGCGTGAGGCGCAGCGCTTGTAACCGTCGGTCGTCCGCGGGCAAGGGTGTACGATGAAGGCCCAAGAGGTGAACTTCGACGGCCTGGTCGGGCCGACGCACAACTACGGCGGCCTGTCCCAGGGCAACGTCGCCTCGCAGCGCAACAGCCAGCAGGCGTCCAACCCGCGCGAAGCGGCGCGCCAAGGGCTGGCGAAGATGAAGACGCTGATGGACCTGGGCTTCGTGCAGGGTGTCCTGGCACCGCAGGAGCGCCCGGACATCGCCACCCTGCGGCGGCTCGGGTTCGGCGGCAGCGATGCCGAGGTGGTGCGGCAGGCCGCGCGTGAGGCGATGCCGCTGCTGCTCGCCAGCTGCTCGGCCTCGAGCATGTGGGTCGCCAACGCCGCCACCGTCAGCCCCAGTGCCGACACGGCCGATGGACGCGTGCATTTCACCGCGGCCAACCTCAACTGCAAGTACCACCGCAGCCTGGAGCACCCGACCACCAGTCGCGTCCTGGCCGCCATGTTCGCCGACCCGGCGCATTTTGCCCATCACCCGGCCTTGCCAGGGGTCATGCAGTTCGGTGACGAAGGGGCCGCCAACCACACCCGGTTGTGCCGCGACCACGGTGAGCCAGGGCTCGAATTCTTCGTGTTCGGGCGCAGTGCGTTCGACCCGCGCTACCCGGCCCCGCAACGCTACCCGGCTCGCCAGACCCTCGAGGCGTCGCAGGCGGTCGCCCGTCTGCACGGCCTGGACCCAACGCGGGTGGTCTATGCCCAGCAGAACCCGGCCGTGATCGACCAGGGGGTGTTCCACAACGATGTGATCGCCGTGGGCAGTGGCGAGGTGCTGTTCCACCATCAGGACGCGTTCCTCGATGGGGAGGCGGTCCTGGAGCAGCTGCGCGACGGCCTGGGCCGACTCGGCGGCGTCCTGCGGTCGGTGCAGGTGCCGCGGGACGCCGTGCCGGTCGAGGACGCCGTGCGCTCCTACCTGTTCAACAGCCAGCTGTTGAGCCGTGCCGACGGGTCGATGCTGTTGCTGGTGCCCGAAGAGTGCCGCCACCACCCGCGCGTCTGGACCTACCTGCAGCAGGTGCTGGCCGACGAAGGCCCGATCGCCGAGGTCAAGGCCATCGACCTCAAGCAGAGCATGCAGAACGGCGGCGGACCGGCGTGCCTGCGGCTACGGGTCGCGCTCCAGGCTGCCGAACTGGCGGCGGTCAACCCAGGGGTTATCATGACCCCGGCGCTGTACGACACCTTGCTGCATTGGGTCGATCGGCATTACCGCGACCGCCTGAGCGAATCCGACCTGGCCGATCCGAGCCTGCTGGACGAATGCCGTACCGCGCTCGACGAACTGACCCAGCTCCTGTGCCTGGGCAGCGTCTATCCTTTCCAATGTCACCCTTGAAGAGAGAACCCGATATGTCCGATGCCCTGCGCCTGATCCTCGAAGACGACGACGGCACCCAGTTGGAAACGTCCTGCACCCGCATGGCGGTGGTCTGGCAAGGCAAGGAGGTCTGGATCCAGCAGGACGGCCGCGGTCAGTTGCTGATCGGGGTGGACGTCGAGGAGGGCGATACCGAGTACGCCAACCTGCTGCTGCGTCCCATGGCCACCAACCTGGTCAGCCTGCAGCTGGAGATGGAGCCTGCCGAGGCGGGCGAAGACGACGACCACGTGCACGGGCCTGATTGCGGGCATCATCACTGAGGAGGCGTCCATGCTCGCCTTGGGCAAATTGCTTGAACTGACGCTCTGCGGCCATGAGCCGGCCGAGAAGACTCAAGTGACTGTCAAGGGCGTGCGCCTGCGCTGGCTGGCCGAGGGTGCCCTCGAGGTATGTCCGGCCGAGCCTGTCGACGGCGGGTTGGACCTGGTGTTGTCCGCCGGCATCCATGGCCATGAAACGGCGCCTATCGAGCTGCTCGAGCGGCTGTTGCACGGTATCGCCAGCGGCACGCTGACACCCAGGGTGCGTGTGCTGTTTCTGTTCGGCAATCCTGCGGCCATTCGCGCAGGCAAGCCCTTCATCGAGCAGGACGCCAACCGCTTGTTCAATGGCCGCCATGCGCAGTCCAGTGGTTTGGAGGCCTTGCGCGTCGCCGAACTGGAGCAGATCGCCCGGGGCTTTTTCAGCACCCCAGGGCGCAGCCGTCTGCATTACGACCTGCACACGACCGTTCGAGGTTCGGTGTTCGAGCGCTTCGCGATATACCCTTACCAGACCGGACGTGCGCATTCGCGTCGCGAACTGGCACGCCTGGCGACGGCCGGTGTGCAGGCGGTACTGCTGCAGGACAAGCCCTCGGCCACCTTCAGTGCCTTCACCTACGAGCAGTTGGGGGCCGAGGCCTTCACGCTCGAGTTGGGTCAGGTCCATGTATCGGCCCAACGCCAGGCGGCCACTGTCGACGCCTGGCATGCTTGGCTGTCGGGCGTCATCGAAGCGGCCCAGCCACCCCACGACGACTCGCTGGACGGCTTGCAGCTCTTCAGTGTCGCGCGCGAAGTCGTCAAGTACAGCGACAGCTTCCGCCTGCACGTACCGGTCGACATCGAACACTTCACTGCCTTGAGGGCAGGGTATCTGCTGGCCGAGGATCTGGCTGGAACGCGATGGGTGGTGGAACAGGCGCGCACGCGTCTTCTGTTCCCCGATCCCAAGGCAAGAAACGGCTCGCCGGCCGGGCTTCTGATCGTGCCGGATGACGGGCAGCGGCTGGGGTGACGACGAAACGCACGTGGGCGGTGGCGCCGTGCGTTTCGCTCCGGGGCGTGCTGGCTCAATAGTAGAGACGGCGCGGCAGGCCCAGTTCGACGCGCAACGCATTTTCGGTGTACGGCGAAGGGTTGGTGTCGGTGGGCGCTGTGGCAGGGTTCTGGTCGAAATCGTAGAACACACCCGTTTCCAGGCCGATCGCTTGCAGTTGCGCCTTGTCGACCTGGAGCGTGCGGTAGTCAGAGGTGGTCACCGTCGCCCGGCCCGGGGCGGTGGTGCCGGTGAAGGCATTGTAGGCTTCGCACAGGCAGCGGTAGAAATCCAGCAGCGGCAAATTGTCACTGTCCGAGCGCGTCAGGTTGAAGGCCAGGTAACCGCCCTCGGCGGGCCATCCGGCGGTCCACTGCCCCTGCGCATCCTGTTGCAGGTGGTGATCGTCTTCGGAAGGGTCCGACACCTGAACGTCGAACCGGGTCGCATGGGGCGTCTCGCTGACCTGGATCCATGAACGCTTGGCCAACTGGGTCAACAGCTGCTGGCCGCAGTGGGTGTGGCGCAGGAACGTGAGGTGGTTTTTCACCGCCTGGATGAAGCGGGTATCGCCCTTGATGTCGAATGTGTGTTGGGCGAGCGTGGCCAGGGGCGGCGCGAGCGGCGCTTCGAAACGTGCGTCGCCGGGGCGCTGGCGCGCATAGATGCCCGAGCCATGAGGATTGTCGATCAATACGTTGCCCTGAATACGGCACGTGTCCGAGGCGCTGAGAATGAAGGCAAGCCCCTGGCCCACGGTGATGTCGATCTCGCCCTTGCCGGTGAACACCTCTGTGATCCCGCCGCCGGTCTGGATACGGCTGCTGCCGTTCTCGGTCTGGATGATCACGGGCCTGTCCACATCGTCCGCCACGTTGATCCGGGTCGAGCCGCTCACGGTCTTGATGATGAGGGTCTGCACAGGGGTGGGCGCCAGCACGAACCGCCTGCCGTTGATCACGGCCAGCAGGTGGCAGTCATAGGCCGTGACGTCGAGGGTGGCGCCTTCGGCCTTGCTCTCGAGCACCATGTGGTGGCGCATGGGTGTCCGGCCGTCCTTGTTCCAGACCTGCTGCAGGTAGATGTCCAGCGTGTCGTCGCGATACTCCAGCAGCCGATGCAGCCTTCGCTCGGCATCGACCGTCTCCTTCCACTGGGCGTAGCCGCTGGTTCTTCCAGAAATGAAATATGTCGCATAGGGATTCATGGGATGACCTCGTTGGCGTCGGACTGTCCCCGGCCTACAGCGGCCGGGCATTCAGGCTAAGGCCATGGCAGGCGCGTGCGAGGTAGTTATCTAGTGCGGTGTTCTGGCCAGGGCAGGGGGGCTTCACAGTTGGCAGGAACCCTGGGATATCCCCATCGAGGGATTGCGTCGGATCGTCACCGTCGGCCTCGCTGGCAGACCGGCTCCTGCGTGGGTCCATGCAGGGCCGAAGAAGCGTGGCCTGCACGGGGCTGTGCAGGCGATGACTTGCCAGGCGCGAAAAGCAGGCTTTAGCATCGCGATGCATCGTGTGCACCTGCACAGCCTGAAAAACCGTCCAAACGACTGTTTCTGTCGTATAAACACTGCACCGAGACTGCAGGACCGATATAATGCGGCCCTTTGCCTTGCCTCAAGGCCGCCGTTTCCGTGGAAGAATCTATGAAAAGCGCAGAAATCCGTGAAGCCTTCCTTCGCTTCTTCGAAGAGCAAGGGCATACCCGCGTCGCCTCCAGTTCGCTGATTCCGAACAACGACCCCACCTTGCTGTTCACCAATGCCGGCATGAACCAGTTCAAGGACTGCTTCCTGGGTCAGGAAAAACGCGCCTACACCCGCGCCGTGAGCAGCCAGAAGTGCGTGCGTGCCGGCGGCAAGCACAATGACCTGGAAAACGTCGGCTACACCGCGCGCCATCACACGTTCTTCGAAATGCTCGGCAACTTCAGCTTCGGTGACTACTTCAAGCGTGACGCGATCACCTTCGCCTGGACCTTCCTGACCTCGGAACAGTGGCTGGGCTTGCCCAAGGACAAGCTGTGGGTCACCGTCTACGCCACCGATGACGAAGCCTACGACATCTGGACCCAGGAAATCGGTGTGCCGGCCGAGCGCATGGTGCGCATCGGCGACAACAAGGGCGCGCCCTACGCGTCCGACAACTTCTGGACCATGGGCGACACCGGCCCGTGCGGCCCGTGCACCGAGATCTTCTACGATCACGGCGCCGACATCTGGGGCGGCCCACCCGGTTCGCCGGAAGAAGACGGCGACCGCTACATCGAGATCTGGAACAACGTCTTCATGCAGTTCAACCGCACCGCCGACGGCGTGCTGCACCCGTTGCCTGCACCGTCGGTGGACACCGGCATGGGCCTGGAGCGCATCAGCGCCGTGCTGCAGCATGTGCACTCGAACTACGAGATCGACCTGTTCCAGAACCTGCTCGCCGCTTCTGCCCAGGCCATCGGCTGCCAGAACGAGGCCCAGGCCTCGCTCAAGGTCGTGGCCGACCACATCCGTTCCTGCGGCTTCCTGATCGCCGACGGCGTGCTGCCGTCCAACGAAGGCCGCGGCTACGTGCTGCGCCGGATCATCCGCCGGGCTTGCCGCCACGGTAACAAGCTCGGTGCCAAGGGCAGCTTCTTCTACCAGATCGTCGCCGCGCTGGTGGCCGAGATGGGCGAGGCCTTCCCCGAGCTCAAGAGTCAGCAGGCGCACATCGAGCGCGTTCTGAAAGCCGAGGAGGAGCAGTTCGCCAAGACCCTGGAGCAGGGCCTGCGCATCCTCGAGCAGGACCTGAGCCAGCTGCAGGGCGACGTGGTGCCAGGTGACGTGGTCTTCAAGCTGTACGACACCTACGGCTTCCCGATGGACCTGACCGCCGACATCGCGCGCGAGCGCAACCTCACCATCGACGAGGCCGGCTTCGAGCAGGAAATGAACGCCCAGCGCGAACGTGCCCGCTCGGCCAGCGCCTTCGGCATGGACTACAACAGCCTGGTCAAGGTCGATGTGGCCACCGAGTTCCTGGGGTATGCCGCCACCGAGGGCGAGGCCCGCGTGGTCGCGCTGTACAAGGACGGTGCCGCGGTCGAGCACCTGGGCGAAGGCGAGCAGGGCGTGGTCGTGCTCGACCGCACGCCGTTCTATGCCGAGTCCGGTGGCCAGATCGGCGACATGGGCTATCTGCAGGCTGGCGACGTTCGCTTCGACGTGCGTGACACCACCAAGACCGGTGGCGCTTTCCTGCACCACGGTGTGGTCGCCAGCGGCACCCTGCAGGTCGGCGCCCAGGTCCAGACCCAGGTCGACGCCGATGTGCAACAGGCCACCGCGCTGAACCACTCGGCCACGCACCTGCTGCATGCCGCGCTGCGCCAGGTGCTGGGCGATCACGTGCAGCAGAAAGGCTCGCTGGTGGACAGTCAGCGTCTGCGCTTCGACTTCAGCCATTTCGAGGCGATCAAGCCGGAACAGCTCAAGGCACTGGAAGACATCGTCAACCGTGAAGTGCGTCGCAACACCCCGGTCCTCACCGAGGAAACCGACGTCGAGACCGCCAAGCGCCGTGGCGCCATGGCCCTGTTCGGCGAGAAATACGGCGACACCGTGCGCGTGCTGAGCATGGGCGGCGACTTTTCGGTCGAGCTGTGCGGTGGTATCCACGCCAAGCGCACCGGTGACATCAGCGTCTTCAAGATCGTCAGCGAAAGCGGCGTCGCTTCAGGCGTGCGCCGGATCGAGGCGGTCACCGGCGCGGCCGCGCTGGCCTGGCTGAACGCGGCCGAAGAACAGGTCAAGGAAGTCGCGCAGCTGGTCAAGGGCAACCGCGACAACCTGATCGACAAGCTGTCGGCGGTGCTCGAACGCAACCGTCAGCTGGAAAAGCAACTGGAACAGCTGCAGGCCAAGGCCGCCAGCGCGGCCGGGGACGATCTCTCCAGTGCCGCGCAGGACGTCAAGGGCGCCAAGGTGCTGGCCGCACGCCTGGATGGGCAGGACGGCAAGGCCTTGCTGGCGCTCGTCGACCAGCTGAAGAACAAGCTCGGCCACGCAGTGATCCTGCTCGGCAGCGAGCATGAGGGCAAGGTCGTGCTGGTTGCCGGCGTGACCAAGGACCTCTCCAGCCAACTCAAGGCCGGTGAACTGATGAAGCAGGCCGCTGCGGCGGTAGGCGGCAAGGGCGGCGGTCGCCCGGACATGGCCCAGGGCGGCGGCGTCGACGTCGCGGCTCTCGACCAGGCCCTGGCGCTGGCCGTGCCTTTCGTCGAACAAGGGCTTTGACGGACGTGGCCCGTCGGGCACGACGGGCCACGGCACCATGGATCGTTTATTGGGTGCCCTTCGTGGGCTGAGGCAGCTTTGAAATGGCGTTGATCGTACAGAAATTTGGCGGCACCTCTGTCGGATCCATCGAGCGGATCGAGCAGGTTGCCGACAAGGTCAAGAAATTCCGCGAGTCAGGCGACGACCTGGTGGTCGTGCTGTCGGCCATGAGCGGGGAAACCAACCGGTTGATCGAGCTGGCCAAGCAGGTCACCGAGCACCCGGACCCGCGCGAACTCGACGTGATCGTCTCGACCGGGGAGCAGGTCACCATCGGCCTGCTGGCCATGGCGCTGAACAAGCGCGGCGTCCCGGCAGTGTCCTACACCGGCGCGCAGGTCCGCATCCTGACCGACAGCGCGCACAACAAGGCCCGCATCCTGCAAATCGATGACCAGAAGATCCGCGCCGACCTCAAGGCCGGTCGCGTGGTCGTGGTCGCCGGTTTCCAGGGTGTCGACGAGCAGGGCAACATCACCACGCTGGGCCGTGGCGGCTCGGACACCACCGGCGTCGCCCTGGCGGCGGCGTTGAAGGCCGACGAGTGCCAGATCTACACCGATGTCGATGGCGTCTACACCACGGATCCGCGGGTCGTGGCGCAAGCGCGCCGTCTGGAGAAGATCACCTTCGAAGAAATGCTGGAAATGGCCAGCCTGGGCTCGAAGGTCCTGCAGATCCGCTCGGTGGAGTTCGCCGGCAAGTACAATGTCCCGCTGCGCGTGCTGCACAGCTTCAAGGAGGGTCCGGGGACCCTCATCACCATCGATGAAGAGGAATCCATGGAACAGCCGATCATTTCCGGTATCGCCTTCAACCGCGATGAAGCCAAGCTGACCATTCGTGGCGTGCCGGACACCCCGGGCGTGGCGTTCAAGATCCTCGGCCCGATCAGCGCTTCGAACATCGAAGTGGACATGATCGTGCAAAATGTATCGCACGATAACACCACCGATTTCACGTTCACCGTACACCGCAACGAGTACGAGAAGGCCCTGTCGGTGCTGCAGAACACGGCGCGCGAGATCGGTGCACGCGAGACCACGGGCGACCTGAAGATCGCCAAGGTGTCCATCGTCGGCGTCGGCATGCGTTCGCACGCCGGTGTCGCCAGCCGCATGTTCGAGGCGCTGGCCAAGGAGAGCATCAACATCCAGATGATCTCCACCTCCGAGATCAAGGTCTCGGTGGTGATCGAGGAGAAGTACCTCGAGCTGGCGGTGCGTGCCCTGCACACGGCATTCGAGCTGGACGCGCCGTCGCGACAGAGTGAGTGAAGGACGGCCTCCAGGGGCGCGGCTTGCCGCGCCCTTCGTGTTTCTGGCCGCCGGGGCGATCCACTGGCTGCGGTGGCCAAGTTTCGGCCATGGCGAACACCCGATGAGGTGGGGCCGTGGCCACAGCGTCAAAGACTGTTATCCCTGAAATGATTTGCGTGAGGAAAGCGTATGTTGATTTTGACTCGTCGGTGCGCCGAGAGCTTGATCATTGGCGATGGTGAGATCACCGTGACCGTCCTGGGTGTCAAAGGCAACCAGGTGCGTCTCGGGGTCAGCGCACCCAAGGAAGTCGCCGTGCACCGTGAAGAAATCTACCTGAGAATCAAGAACGAGAAAGACGAAGAACCAACCCTTTAATTTTTCTCAGGTTTTTTTAAAAAAAGGGTTTGCAAACGGGGAGGGGTCTGGTTATTATACGCCCCGTGTTGCGGTGAGGTGGCCGAGTGGCCGAAGGCGCTCCCCTGCTAAGGGAGTATACCTCATAAGGGTATCGGGGGTTCGAATCCCCCCCTCACCGCCATTATTCGTGTAGGGCGCTTCAAGTAGGTAAGCACGTAACTCGTTGATGTATAACGAAAAAGTGATTGCCAAAAACGTACAGCGACCTATAATGCGCGGCAAGACACGGACCCATAGCTCAGCTGGATAGAGTACTCGGCTACGAACCGAGCGGTCAGAGGTTCGAATCCTCTTGGGTCCGCCATACAATGAAGCTGGTCTGCCAGTCAGGTCAGCGTCATTATTACCAGTGGTAATCTGGTCTAAAACTACCGATCTGGACCCATAGCTCAGCTGGATAGAGTACTCGGCTACGAACCGAGCGGTCAGAGGTTCGAATCCTCTTGGGTCCGCCATACAAGATGATGCTGGTCGATTGTCGATCAGCGTGATTCCACCAGTGGTAATCTGGTCTAAAACTACCAATCTGGACCCATAGCTCAGCTGGATAGAGTACTCGGCTACGAACCGAGCGGTCAGAGGTTCGAATCCTCTTGGGTCCGCCACATCCTGAAAAGCCCGCGCTTGTCGCGGGCTTTTTGCTGTCTGCGATAAAGAATGCCCGGCCTGTCACGCCTTCTGCTTCTCACGCGCCCCCCCAATCGGCATTGCCTATCGATCAACCTGCGTAATCCAGGGCACCGACGGACAGTTTTCCGGTCAGATCACTGACGCGCAAACGATTGTTTCACCAAAAAATTTAGGCGATCTGGCTGCACAGTCCGTGTATGATTGCGCCCGTCAGCCCCGCCGGGGCTTGTGGACTCCCACCATGGACTTACCCAGTCGTTACTCAATAAACCCTTTCAGCAAGCTGAATCCGTCAGATTGATTCTCCCGGTGTGCCCCACTGCTGGGAGTGGAGTACGCCTATGACCGAAGTAGAAGTCAAGAAAGCGCAGGAAAGCCTGCAGGACCGTCTGGGCCAGGTGGTCGAGCTGCTGCAGCGCCAGCGCGTCGTCGAAGACCTGACCCATCGTCAGGAAGGCCATCACCAGGACCGGGTGGAACACCTCGTCCACCGGCAGAACCTCGTCGAGCTGCAACGCAAGCTCGATGACCTGCACCCCGCCGACATCGCCTACATCCTTGAAGCGCTGCCGCTGGAAGACCGTTTGACGGTCTGGCAGTTGGTGCGCTCGGACCGTGATGGCGACATTCTGCTCGAAGTGTCGGACGCGGTGCGTGAAACGCTGATTGCGGACATGGACAACCACGAGCTGCTGGCGGCGGCCCGTGAGATGGATGCCGACGAACTCGCTGACCTGGCCGCCGAGCTGCCGCGAGACGTCGTCCATGAGCTGATGGAAACCCTCGATGCGCAGCAGCGTGAGCGTGTTCGCTCGGCGCTGAGCTACGAGGAAGATCAGGTCGGGGCCTTGATGGACTTCGAGATGGTGACCATCCGCGAAGACGTCAGCCTCGAAGTGGTCTTGCGTTATCTACGCCGTCTGAAAGAGTTGCCCGGGCACACCGACAAGCTGTTCGTGGTCGATCATGACGGCATCCTGCGAGGTGTGCTGCCGATCAAGCGCCTGTTGGTCACCGACCCCGAGCGCCAGGTCTCCGACGTCATGGCCAGCGATCCGGTCAGCTTCGTGCCGGACGAGGACGCCTATGAGGCCGCCCAGGCATTCGAGCGCTATGACTTGGTCTCGGCGCCGGTCGTGGACAAGAACGGTCGCCTGATCGGCCGATTGACCATCGACGAGATGGTCGACCTGATCCGTGAGGAAAGCGAGAGCGAAGTGCTCAACATGGCCGGTCTGCGCGAAGAGGAAGACATCTTCGCCTCGGTCTGGCGCTCGCTGCGCAACCGCTGGGCTTGGCTGGCCATCAACCTGATCACCGCCTTCGTTGCCTCCCGGGTCATCGGCCTGTTCGAAGGCTCGATCGAAAAGCTGGTCGCGCTGGCAGCGCTGATGCCGATCGTGGCCGGCATCGGTGGCAATTCGGGTAACCAGACCATCACCATGATCGTGCGCGCCATGGCACTCGATCAGGTGGCACCCGGCAATACCCGGCGCCTGATGCGCAAGGAGCTGGCAGTGTCTCTGATCAATGGCCTGGTCTGGGGTGGGGTGATTGGCGCGGTAGCCTTCGCGCTCTATGGCAGTTGGTCGCTGGGTGTGGTGATGACCGCCGCAATGACACTCAATCTGCTCCTGGCGGCGCTCATGGGCGTGTTGATTCCGATGACCCTGGTGCGTCTGGGGCGGGATCCGGCGATGGGCTCGAGCGTAATGATCACGGCGGTGACCGACAGCGGCGGGTTCTTCATCTTCCTGGGCTTGGCCACCGTCTTCCTGCTCTGACCGGCAGGCATGAAAAAAGCCAGCGTTCGCTGGCTTTTTGTGTGTCGAGCGCGTGGGTGATCAGGAGGCGTCGGCTGCCATCTCGGCGTCATGGGCGATCAACGAAACCAGAGCGTTCTGTTGACGGTGGGACAACTGGCGAAAGCGTTGCAGCAGCTCACGCTCGTGCAGGGAAAGCTCAGGGCTGTCCAGGCGCATGCTCAACTCGTCGCCCAGGGCACCCTCTTGAATGAGGCTTTGCTCCAGGCGGGCAATGATTTCCGAGTTCATGCTGCGGTGATGATTACGCGCCACCTCGGCAATGCGCTCGCGCATCCCGTCTGGCAGGCGTACGACAAACTTGTCTGCAGTGCGGCTCGAGTAGATAGCCTGTTTCATTGGGCGCATAGTATTGACCGGATTTTCTAGTTCAAGGGGGAAGCGGTTCTCGAAATGGGCCGCGCGGTGGGAGTACG
The DNA here is from genome assembly GCA_046940335.1 of Enterobacterales bacterium AN_CKDN230030167-1A_HGKHYDSX7. GTDB lineage: Bacteria > Pseudomonadota > Gammaproteobacteria > Pseudomonadales > Pseudomonadaceae > Aquipseudomonas. Next base: position 303,131 of record JBKYML010000005.1, on the reverse strand, counting down.
ACAATGCGGACGACAAAACGTTCAACCGTGGCTGTTACGAGCCGCTCATCTTGCCTCAAGGTCGCCGTTTCCTTGGCGTCAAATCTGTGACAAATAGTGATCTGGGTACAGGCGCTTTGCCAGTACCAATTATCAGAAATGCGGACTGGTTTGGAAAGTGAGCGATTTTTTAAGGTCTTTTTCAAACCGTCAGCCGACTGCCGTCAGAAAAACAGAAGCGGTCACTGCCCCTTGCATCGACGTGGGGGCATGTGAGCCTTTAGTGGGTCTGACGGTCCGTCCTGCCGTGGAGTGACCATGCTTGATCCTGTGATCGCCGTACCGACTGGCCCGTCGGGAAAACTCATTTATCTGGTGGGTCCGTCCGGATCGGGAAAAGACTCGCTGATCGAGGCTGCCGAGCCGCACCTGGCACGTAGGGGGGTGCGCCGTGCACGGCGCGTGATCACACGTTCTGCCGAAGCCAAGGGAGAGCACGCCACTGGCGTCAGCCGTGAAGCATTCGATCAGCACGTTCGAGAAGGTGCGTTCGCCTTGCACTGGCAAGCCAACGGTCTGGCGTACGGCATTCCTACGTACATCGATACGTGGTTAGCGCAGGGGCAGAGCGTGTTGGTCAATGGTTCACGTGCGCATCAGCCAGAGGCGATACGGCGCTATCCGGACATGATCACGCTGCAGCTGCAGGTGGGGCCGGATGCATTACGCCAACGGCTCGAGGCGAGAGGACGAGAATCGAGGGAGGACATCGAGCAGCGGTTGGCACGCAGTGCGGCACTGCAGCCTCTGACCGGGGATGCTGTCTATACGTTGGACAATTCGGGCGATCTGCAGGACACGGTGGACGCGCTGCTGGCATTGCTCAAGGGTCTGGGTATCGTTCAGGAGGGTTGATCGTCAGAAGGACAGGCGCTCGGGCGAATGCGTCTGAACGATGGGTGAGCCTTCGCCCATGACGGCCTGACGCATGCCTTGACCCACGTGGTAATCCAGACCTGACACCTGAGCCGGCTGACTGTCGACGACACCCAAGGCGACGACGCACGTCAGGGCCAGGGTATTGAGTGCGATCAGAAGACGGGTCATGGTGAGCTCCTTCAGGGCGATGAGTAGCAGGCGTTTAGGTAGTGCAGGCACCGTGCCAACTTCGCCCAGGGGATTTTACCCAATGAATCAGGCACATCGATGGAACTTTCTGAAGACAGCCGATTGCACTTTGCATTCTGCACGCCCACGGCTCGTGCAAAATGCCCGGACGACCTGATGTCGTCGTCTGACAGATCGTGTAGAAAGGCCTGACAGCACTGATTCCATGGTGTGACGTAGCATCCTTGGCGGTGCTGGCGTATGGACAACCCGGTCGAAATCGCCGATTCATTCTTGCCAAGGCGATGCGAAACACGCATTATTCGCGACCGACGGCGTCCTTGGCGTCATCGCTGTCAGCACTAGCAGGCTTTGCTGGACAAGTCCCTGTAGTTTAATGGATAGAACGGCCCCCTCCTAAGGGGTCGGTGCAGGTTCGATTCCTGCCGGGGACGCCATGACCTGACGCTCGATCGTCTTGTCCCGCGCTTCACATCCCCCCGTATTTTCATCGTCGATCCGACCGCACGCTTGCACCCTGTACCGGTCCGAAGAAAGACATTCTTCGTATCGGGGCATCGGCATGGCCATTTCTGTCACCAAACTGAGCGGCGAGCACATCCCGGCGCATCTGCGACGACCCAACCTGACCGAATTGTTCGCCGTGACCGACGACGACGGCACGGTGTACCACCTCGAAGATGATGTCGAAGCCGCGCGTCTGGCCGTGCAATTGAGCGATGAGGCCAGGCAGGATGAGCCCGCGCAAAAAGACGAGTGACCAGGCGCAGCCCGTGGGGCAGCGGTACCCGCGTACACCCGATGGGCGCTACTTCGTGGTCAAGCAGCAGTTATGGCGTTGTACCAACCCGGCGCTGCCGGAAGATCGCCGGCAGGCGCTGGTCAGCGAACTGATGACAGCGCGTCGTGAGGTCAAGCAGGCCAAGCAGTCGGACGATGCCGAACGATTGCGCCAGGCACGGGCGCGGGTGCAGGCTGCGAAGGTTGCCTTGGGCGAGCGAGGGCCGGTCTGGTGGGAGGACGGGGCGCCGGATTTTAATCAGCGGAAAGTGACACAGACGCCTTATGCGCAGTGGTTCGAGGCGCAGCAGGGGGAGGCGTGAGTTGCAAGCTGGGAACTTGGGCGTGCCTGATCCTGATGAGCATCGTGCAAGATAAGCATGGCTGATTTTATGGGCCCTGCGGGCCCAATCGCGGCACAGGGGCCGCTCCCACAGGTGACCGCGATAGCCTGCAACCCTGCGGTGTGGCTACGGGTGTAGGAGCGGCCCCTGCCGGGGCGCCGAACCGGCCGCGATGGGCCGCAAAGCGGCCCCAAAATCGCAAAGTCGACGCGAAATCTGAAACTTATCATGACCGCTTTATCCAGCGCCGCTTGCCGCTTGCCGCTTGCCGCGTCACACATGCAACGCATGCCCCAACGCCCTCAGCGCCGCCTCCTGCACCGCTTCCCCCAGCGTCGGGTGCGCATGGATGGTGCCCGCCACATCCTCCAGCCGTGCCCCCATCTCCAAGGACTGCGCGAACGCTGTCGACAGCTCGGAAACCCCCACACCCACCGCCTGCCAGCCCAGGATCAGGTGATTGTCCCGTCGCGCCACCATCCGCACGAAGCCACGCTTGGACTCCAGGGTCATCGCCCGGCCGTTGGCGGCGAACGGGAACTGGGCCGTCAGGCAGTCCATGCCCCGTTCACGCGCCTGATCCGGGGTCAGGCCGACCACCACCACCTCCGGGTCGGTGAAACACACGGCCGGAATGGCACGTGGGTCGAAGCGCCGTCGCTGGCCAGCGATCGACTCGGCGACCAGTTCGCCCTGGGCCATGGCCCGGTGCGCCAGCATCGGTTCACCGGTCACGTCACCGATCGCCCAGACGTTGCGCATGCTGGTCTGGCAGCGTTCGTCCACGGCAATCGCCGCGCCCTGCATGGCCAGGCCCAGCCCTTCGAGGCCGAACCCTTGAGTCCGGGGCCTGCGCCCGACGGCCACGAGGATGCGATCGCCTTGCAGTTCGAGCACCTGGCCTTCAGGGTCGCGTACCCGTAGACGATGCTGCTCGGCATCATGCCCTTCGACGGTGTGCCCCAGGTACAGCGCAATGCCCAGCTGCCGGGCAGCTTCGGCCACCGGTTGGGTCAGCTCGGCATCGTAGGCCGGCAAGACCTGCGTGCGCGACTCGACCACGCTGACTGCGACGCCGAGCTTGCGGTAGGCGATGCCCAGTTCAAGGCCGATGTAGCCGGCCCCGACCACGATCAGGTGACGGGGCAGGGTGTGCGGCGCCAGGGCTTCGGTGGAGGATACGATGGCGCCGCCCAGGGGCAGCATCGGCAGTTCGACGCTACTGGAACCGGTGGCGAGCAGCAGGTGTTCGCAGCGAATGCGTCGACCGTCGACCTCGACCTGTTTGCCGTCGAGCAGCCGCGCCCACCCATGGATCACGGTGACGCCGTGCTTTTTCAGCAACGCCGCCACGCCCGTGGTCAGGCGATCGACGATGCCGTCCTTCCACGCCACGCTGCGCGTGATGTCCAAGTGTGGCGCGGACACGCTGATGCCCAGCTCGGCCCGCTCGGCATGCCGGCAGGTCTGGTGGAACTGTTCAGCCACATGGATCAGGGCCTTGGACGGGATGCAGCCCACGTTCAGGCAGGTACCGCCCAGCGCGTTGCCCTCGACCAGGACGGTGGCGATGCCGAGTTGCGCGGCGCGGATCGCTGCCACGTAGCCACCAGGGCCACCGCCCAGGATCAGCAGTTGGGTATCGAGCATGTCAGGCATCGGTCACTCCACGAACAGGCAGGCAGGTTGCTCGAGCAGGCCGCGCACGGCCTGGATGAAACGGGCGGCGTCCATGCCGTCGACCACGCGGTGGTCGAAGGAGCTGGACAGGTTCATCAGGGTGCGCACCACGATCTGCCCGTCGATCACCACCGGCCGCTGGACCATGCGGTTGACGCCGACGATGGCCACCTCCGGCAGGTTGATCACCGGTGTGCTGGCGATGCCGCCCAAGGCACCGAGGCTGGTCAGGGTGATGGTGGAGCCGGAGAGCATCTCACGGCTGGCCTTGCCCTGACGCGCGGCCTGGGCCAGGCGAACGATCTCGGCCGCGTTGTCCCAGAGTCCGCCGGCTTCGGCATGGCGCAGCACGGGGACCATCAGGCCATTGTCACCCTGGGTGGCGATGCCCACGTGCACGGCGCCGTGCTGGGTGATCACCTGGGCCTGATCGTCGTAGGTGGCATTGATCTGCGGAAAGTCGCGCAACGCCACGACCAAAGCGCGCACCAGCAACGGCAGCAGAGTCAGCTTGCCACGGCGCTCGCCCCAGGTGTCGTTGAGCTGCTTGCGCAGCGCCTCCAAGGCCGTCACGTCGACCTCCTCGACGTAGCTGAAGTGTGCGACCCGACGCTTGGCTTCCTGCATGCGCTCGGCGATCTTGCGCCGCAGCCCGATCACCGGGATCTGCCGGCTGTCGGTGCGCGGCGTGGGGCCGGTGTGTCCGAGTGCCAGCGTAGCCGGGCGTTGCAGGAAGCCGTCGAGGTCTTCGTGCAGGATGCGTCCGGCAGGCCCGCTGCCGTGCACGTAGCGCAGTTCGATCCCCGCATCCAGGGCACGCTTGCGCACGGCAGGCGAGGCGAGCGGCTTTTCGCCAGCCAGGTCCCGTCTCACGGCAGGTTCGACGTCAGGCGCCTGAGGGGCCGGGACAGGCGCAGCAGCGGCTGGCTGAGCAGCGACAGGTGCAGGCGCGCAGGGCATGGCCTCGGCGGGCGCAGGCGTTGCGGGGGGCGCCGCTTGCGTGCGAGGCGTGTCCGTCGCATTGCCCACGCCGTCGACCTCGATGCGAATCAGCTCGCTGCCGACCGCCATGACTTCCCCCGGCGTGCCGCCCAGGGCCAGGACCTTGCCCGCCACGGGTGACGGAATCTCCACGGTGGCCTTGTCGGTCATGACGTCGGCCACCACCTGGTCCTCGCCGATCACATCGCCGACCTTGACGAACCACTCCACCAGTTCGACCTGGGCGATGCCCTCGCCGATGTCCGGCATCTTGATGACGTGCGTGCCCATTCAGACCTCCATGACCCGTTTCAAGGCGGCGCCCACGCGGGCAGGGCCGGGGAAGTAGGCCCACTCCTGTGCGTGGGGATAAGGGGTGTCCCAGCCGGTGACGCGCTCGATGGGCGCCTCCAGGTGGTGGAAGCAATGTTCCTGGACCAGGGCCACCAGTTCAGCGCCGAAACCGCAGGTGCGGGTGGCCTCGTGCACGATCACGCAGCGGCCGGTCTTCTTCACCGACGCGACCAGGGTGTCGAGGTCGAGCGGCCAGAGGCTGCGCAGGTCGATCACCTCGGCATCCACGCCGCTTTCTTCGGCCGCGACCTGGGCCACGTAGACGGTGGTGCCATAGGTGATCACCGTGACCTCGTCGCCCGGTCGAACGATCGCCGCCTTGTCCAGCGGCACCTGGTAGTAGCCCTCCGGCACTGCGCTTAGCGGGTGCTTGGACCAAGGCGTCACCGGCCGGTCGTGATGACCGTCGAATGGCCCGTTGTACAGGCGCTTGGGCTCGAGGAAGATCACCGGGTCGTCGCATTCGATCGAGGCGATCAACAAGCCCTTGGCGTCGTAGGGGTTGGACGGCATCACCGTGCGCAGGCCGCAGACCTGCGTGAACATCGCTTCCGGGCTCTGGCTGTGGGTCTGCCCGCCGTAGATGCCGCCCCCGCAGGGCATGCGCAGCGTCAGCGGCGAGATGAACTGGCCGGCGGAGCGGTAACGCAGTCGCGCCATCTCCGAGACGATCTGGTCGGACGCCGGATAGAAGTAGTCGGCGAACTGGATTTCCACCACCGGACGCAGCCCATAGGCACCCATGCCCACGGCGGTGCCGACGATGCCGCTTTCGGAAATCGGTGCGTCGAACACCCGCGACGAACCGTACTTGGCCTGCAGGCCCTCGGTGCAACGGAATACTCCGCCAAAATAGCCCACGTCCTGACCGTAGATCACCACGTCGTCGTCGCGCTCGAGCATGAGGTCCATGGCCGAGCGCAGGGCCTGGATCATGGTCATGTCACGGGTGCGCACGGCGGTGTCGAGGTCGATGCCACTGTTGCAGTCGTTCATCGTCAAACCCCCATCTGCTGGCGCTGACGGCGCAGGTGTTCAGGCATCTCTTTGTAGACGTCCTCGAACATCGACGCGGCGCTGGGAGTATGGCCATTGGCAAGGGTGCCGTGGCGTTCGGCTTCCTTCTGTGCGGCGATCACCTCGGCCTCCAGCTCGGCACTGACCGCCTCGTGCTCTTCGCTCGACCACAGGCCCTGGGCTTCGAGGTGCTGGCGCAGGCGCGCGATCGGATCGCCCAGCGGGAAGTGGCGCCAGTCATCGGCGGGGCGATACTTGGACGGGTCGTCGGAGGTGGAGTGCGGGCCGGCGCGGTAGGTCACCCACTCGATCAACGTCGGGCCATGGCCACGGCGCGCACGCTCGGTGGCCCAGCACGACGCGGCGTAGACCGCCAGGAAGTCGTTGCCGTCCACCCGTAGCGAAGCGATGCCGCAGCCCACGCCACGGCCGGCGAACGTCGTTGCCTCACCGCCGGCGATGGCCTGGAAGGTGGAGATCGCCCACTGGTTGTTGACCACGTTGAGGATCACCGGCGCGCGGTAGACGTGGGCGAAGGTCAGGGCGGTGTGGAAGTCGGACTCGGCAGTGGCGCCGTCGCCGATCCAGGCCGAGGCGATCCGCGTATCGCCCTTGATCGCCGAGGCCATGGCCCAGCCGACCGCCTGGACGAACTGCGTGGCCAGGTTGCCACTGATGGTGAAGAAGCCGGCGTCGCGTACCGAATACATGATCGGCAGTTGGCGGCCCTTGAGCGGGTCGCGCTCGTTGGACAGCAACTGGCAGATCATCTCCACCAGCGACACGTCGCGCGCCATCAGGATGCTCTGCTGGCGGTAGGTGGGAAAGCACATGTCGTCACGGTTCAAGGCGAGCGCCTGGGCTGTGCCGATCGCTTCCTCGCCCAGGCTCTGCATGTAGAAGGACATCTTCTTCTGCCGTTGGGCCACCACCATGCGGTTGTCGAAAATGCGCGTCTTGAGCATGGCACGCAGGCCTTGGCGCAGGGTCTGCGGCGTGATGCCCTCGGCCCACGGGCCTAGTGCGTTGCCCTGGCCATCGAGCACGCGGATCAGCCCGTGGCTGAGGTCGGCGGTGTCGGCCGGCTCCACATCGATGGGCGGTTTACGGACTTGGCCTGCGTCATTCAGGCGCAGGTAGGAAAAATCGGTCTGGCAGCCGGGCCGGCCCGTAGGCTCAGGCACGTGCAGGCGCAGCGGTGCGTACTCGTTCATGCTGTCCACGCTCGCTCGGGATTATTGTTGTGAGCTTCGAAGTCGTGCTGGCCTGCCGGACATACGAGGCAGGCGCTGTTCCCTTCAATGATAGGAGCAGTCGGGAAGAATATTTCTCTGATGTGCGTTGCCTTTGTCTCGTGCAACGGATAAATATTCTGCACAACCACAAGAACAAGGTGAGTTTCTCTGATGCGAAAACTCGATCGCACCGACATCGGCATTCTCAACCAGTTGCAGGAGAACGCGCGGATCACCAATGCCGACCTGGCGCGTGCCGTGAACCTCTCGCCGACCCCTTGCTTCAACAGGGTCAAGGCCATGGAGCAGGCTGGCGTGATTCGTCAGCAAGTCACGCTGCTGGCGCCCGATGTGCTGGGGCTGGACGTGAACGTGTTCATCCACGTCAGCCTGGAGAAACAGGTCGAGCAGTCGCTGCACCGCTTCGAGGAAGAGATCGCCGAGCGCCCCGAGGTCATGGAGTGCTACCTGATGACCGGTGACCCGGACTACCTGCTGCGCGTGCTGCTGCCCAGCATCCAAGCGCTGGAACGCTTCCTCGACTACCTGACGCGCCTGCCGGGCGTGGCCAACATCCGCTCCAGCTTCGCGCTCAAGCAGGTGCGCTACAAGACCGCGCTGCCATTGCCCAGCAACGGCCTGAACATTCGTGAGTGACGGCAGCGGCCATGGGCGCCTGACGCGGCATTGTTCCCTGGGCCGGGAACTGTTGCCCGAGGCGTTCATCGAACGTGTGGTCGTGTACCGCGTCAGGCTGCCATAGGTCGTTTGCCAGGCAGACGCCCCAGCACGCTTTTTTACCGGCTCAAGCCTGCGGCAGTCGCCCTCAGCCCTTATGCTGTTGGCGGGCCGCTGGCCCCGACCAGTCGTTTTTCTTTCACCTGCACCAAGGAGCCTACGGGACGCCGATGCGACAGATCTGGAAGTCATTTCGCTCGCTGTATTTCGCTGCCCTGATGATGCTGATCGGTTCTGGCCTGCTCAGCACCTACCTGGCACTGCGCCTGGCCGCCGAGCAGGTCGACAGCCTGTGGGTCGGTGCGCTGATGGCCGCCAACTACTTCGGCCTGGCGGTCGGGGGCAAGATCGGTCACCGACTGATCGCCCGCGTCGGGCACATCCGTGCCTATGCGACCTGCGCCGGCATCGTCGGTGCCGCCGTGCTCGGGCACGGCATGACCGACTGGCTGCCGGCCTGGGTCGGGCTGCGGATGATCGTCGGCATGGGCATGATGTGCCAGTACATGGTGCTGGAGAGCTGGCTCAACGAACAGGCCGACGCCAAACAGCGCGGGGCCGTGTTCAGCGGGTACATGATCTTCTCCTACCTGGGGCTGGTGCTCGGCCAGCTGATTCTGGTCGTGCACCCGGAGCTGGGCCCGGAACTGCTGATGCTGGTGGCGATGTGCTTCGCCTTGTGCCTGGTGCCGGTGGCCATGACCCGCCGCATTCACCCGGCTCCGCTGCGACCGGCGCCGATGGAGCCGCGTTTCTTCATCAAGCGTGTACCGCAGTCGTTGAGCACCGTGCTCGGCGCGGGGCTGATCGTCGGGTCGTTCTACGGTCTGGCGCCGGTGTATGCGGCAGGGCAGGGGCTGAGTACCGAACAGGTCGGTCTGTTCATGGGCTTTTGCATCTTCGCCGGGCTGGTGGTGCAGTGGCCTTTGGGCTGGTTGTCCGACCGTTATGACCGGGCCGTGCTGATCCGTGCCGTCGCCATTGGCCTGGCGATCAGTTCACTGCCGCTGGCAGTGATGCCGGGCGTGCCCCTGGAGCTGCTGTTCGGCATCGGTTTCCTGATCTCGTTGCTGCAGTTCTGCCTCTATCCGCTGGCGGTGGCGTTCTCCAATGACCATGTCGAAAGCGAACGCCGCGTCTCGTTGACGGCCATGCTGCTGGTGACCTACGGCGTCGGTGCCAGCATCGGCCCATTGGTGGCCGGCGTGCTGATGAAGCTGCTGGGCCCGCAGATGCTGTATGCCTTCTTCGTGTTCTTCGGGCTGGTCCTGGTCTGGCGGATTCGACCCAAGGCGGTGACCGGGCTGCATCAGGTCGACGACGCGCCGTTGCACCACGTGGCCATGCCTGCGGCCGGCTCGCCGTTGTCGGCTGCGCTGGACCCACGGGTAGACGAGCAGGTGGTACATGACGTGATGCAGGCGCCAGTGGCGGCGGAAGACACCGAGGAGGAGGACCCGCAACAGGGGGGCGTGCCGGAGACAGAGGTCGTCGAGGAGGAGCCGCGCAAGTAAGGATTGCAGGTCAGCGGGTGCTGTAGGCCCGTGGGGCCCAATCGCGGCCGGTCCGGCGCCCCGGCAGGGGCCGCTCCTACAGTTGGACCGCGTCGCTGATCTGTCAGCCCGGCGCGATCCCCCTGTAGGAGCGGCCCCCGTGCCGCGATGGGCCGCAGAGCGGCCCTAGAATCGTAAAATCGATACGAAGCTCGACACGTTCAGAATCGCCTTATCCAACGCCACTTGCCTCAATAATCGTCCTGATCGAACCGCCGTGCCTCGCGCTGCAGCTGGTACACGAAACTCTCGACGCGCCGCTGCAACTGACCATTGAGGTTGTGGAAGCGCACCCCGGCGAAGGTGGTATTGAACCGTTCTTCATAATGCAGGTGCCGCAGTTCTACCATCACCTGGGACATGCCCAGCGGCTTGCTGGCACTGAACCGGTCGTAGACCTGGCCCAGTTGCAGGTAATCTTTCACATTGCCGTCGAAGCGCAGCTTGCAACCGGTGGCCGAGATGTCCAGCAGCTTGCCGCGCAGCATGCCGCTACCCTTGAGCCGGTCGCCGTCGAGCACGATGTCCACCAGTTGTGACAGTTTGAGCGCGGCACGGAACGCGTTACGGCGCTGGTGGTAGACGATCTGCTCGGGCAGGCTACCTTTGTAGCAGCGGCCCTGGCCGCACTGGCTGATGGTCAGCGCCGTGGTGCATTCCCAGGCGATGCGTACGCCATCGTGGAACCCCTCGACGCGGAAGGCTTCGCCGTTCTCGATGAATTTCTCGCCGTCGCGCGGCATCAGCTCGTCCAGTACCAGAATGCCGCCGTCCCGGTCGACCTCCACCACATAGCTCTGAAAGCGCTGGGCACGGTCATGGAAGGTGATGATCAGCGGGTCATGGCTCTCTTGCAGGGCGCGCAGGTTGGACACCACTTCCAGAGGCGTGGTCAGCACCTGGGGCGGCTGAGGGGCATCGGCATCATCGAACACGGGTAATCAATCTCCAGGCAAAAACGACACACGCAAGGCGGGGCATTCTGCCAGCATGTATCGCGCCTTGACAGCAGTATTCACACTTGGCTGAGTGTGCGAGGGCCGGCCATTGGGGCCGTGGTGCCACGGCTGTTGTACAGCGAGGGGGATTCGCCGCCCATGAGGATGCGCACCTGCGTCGCGGTGGCCTGCTGCTGCATCTGGATGACCCGGCCGTTGGTCTCGTTGATCTTCTGGCACGCCTCCATCAACCCAGTGAGCACGTCGAGCTGCTGCAGGAGCACCTCGCCCAGGGAGGACTGTGCGGCGACAGCCTGCACACCCGCGCGATCGGCCGACAGACCCAGGCTGTTCAGCAGGTGGTTGCGGCGTCGGCCTTGCTGCTCGAGCAGCACGATCAGCGACTGCTTGCGGGCCAGGATGTTCTCCAGCACGACCATGTCCCGACCATGCAGGGCGACCGCCTCGTTCTGCAACAAGGTCAGCAGCTCCTGGGTCGGGGCGATGTCGTCTTCGATCAGTTGCAGCAAGCTGGTGTCGTGCATGGCGGACTCTTGGCGTAGGCGTACGGGACGTCAGGGCGACGAAAGGTCAGCGCTGCGCTTCGAAACCGAGCAGTTTGCTGGCGACTCGACCGGCATCGACCTGGTAGCTGCCATCGGCGATGGCCTGCTTCAGCGCGGCCACACGGCTCTTGTCCACGACCGGCTGATCGCGCAGGTTGTCGGTGATCTTTTGCAACTGCTGGGCCTCCTGGCTCAGATGCACGGCTTCGCCGCTGACGCTGGCACGGGGCGCGGTGGCACGGGTGTCGGCGGTCTTCTCGGTGCTGCTGGTCGAGCCCGCGGCACGCGTACCGCCGACGGACGGTGAATTGTTCAAACGACTGAAGTCGATGACCATGATCAGAAACCTCTGGGTTCAGGACGCTTGCCTTGTTTTCGGCCATCGGTGCAGAAACTTTAGGCACGAAAAAGCAACCGCTTGTCAGCAGGGTTCGGATAACCCTAACGGCACAGTGTAGGAAAAGCCGGCCTGAACCGCCAGCCTGGTCTACATGGCCACCTCGACCTGGCCGGGCCCCACGACCATGGCCTTGACCACCCGGTTGGAATTGAGGTTGCGGACCCGGATCTGCTCGCTCAGGCCACCCTTGACCAGGGCCTCGCCTGGCATACGCACGCTCAGGCTGCCGCTGCGCGCAGTGATCACCACGTGATCGCCCTTGCGGATCACCTCGGCCTGCTCCAGATGCTGGGGCGTCAACACCTGGTCGAGTACGGTAGGGCGTACCAGCTTCATGCCGATGGCCTGGTCGAGCTGGCTGAGAAAGCCTCGGTTCAGCGTGCCCACGTCGCGCTCGCGCAGGGCCACGTCACCTTCGCCGATGACGCTTTCACGCTTGAGCGGCCGGCTCATCACCACCACCTCGCGGTACAGGTGGACCTGCGCCGGCACGAAGACCGTCCAGGGGGTCGCGCCGTTGCACCGCACGCGCACCGTCACCCGGCCCATTGGCTGGGCGGGACTCTCCAGGGACGCGTCCAGGTCGCGGTCGCACACCGGCATGCGCAGGCGCGGGTCGATGGGGTTGACTTGCACCTCGTAGCGACCCTCGGTCTGGCTGGTCGCCAGATAATCCTCCACGGCGTACTCAAGAAACCCCTGGGCCACGCCGATAAGCTGTTCAGGCGCGGTGAACGTGTCGGCATGCGGGCGCAAGCCAGGCACAAGCAGACACACTGCGGCCACCAGGGCAGGCAACTGGCGCATCGAACGTCGGGATACTGTCGTTTTCTCAGGCATACCGCTCGAATAGCAAAGCTCGTGCCGACTTGCACGAAGCGCACATCGAGGAAGGAGCAAGGCATGGCAGGTGTAATGGATTCGGTCAACCAGCGCACGCAGCTGGTCGGACAGAATCGGCTGGAGCTGCTGCTGTTTCGTCTCAATGGCGCACAGCTCTATGGAATCAACGTGTTCAAGGTCCGCGAAGTGCTGCAATGCCCTGACCTGACCCTGCTGCCGCGTTCTCATTCGGTGGTGCGTGGCGTGGCCAACATCCGCGGCGCGACCATCCCGATCATCGACCTGTCGCTGGCCACCGGGTTGCCGGCGCTGCGCGAAGAGACGCGCAACAGCTTCGTGATCATCACCGAGTACAACACCAAGACCCAAGGCTTTCTGGTGCACTCGGTCGAGCGCATCGTCAACATGAACTGGGAGGAGATCCATCCACCACCCAAGGGCACCGGGCGCGACCACTACCTCACCGCCGTCACCCACCTGGACAACCGCATGGTCGAGATCATCGACGTGGAGAAGGTCCTGGCCGAAGTCGCGCCGACCTCGGAGTCCATCTCCGAGGGTGTGATCGATGCCGAGGTGCAGGACAAGGCCGTGATGCAGCGCGTGCTGATCGTCGACGACTCGTCGGTGGCACGCAAGCAGGTCAGCCGCTGTCTGCAGACGGTCGGGGTCGAGGTGGTGTCGCTCAACGACGGACGTCAGGCGCTGGATTACCTGCGCACCCTGGCGGACGAGGGCAAGCGCCCGGAGGAGGAATTCCTGATGATGATCTCCGACATCGAGATGCCCGAAATGGACGGCTATACCCTGACCGCGGAGATTCGTAGCGATCCGCGCATGCAGAAACTGCACATCCTGCTGCATACTTCGCTTTCTGGCGTGTTCAACCATGCCATGGTCAAGAAGGTCGGCGCGGATGACTTCCTGGCCAAGTTCAGGCCGGATGACCTGGCACAACGCGTGGTCGATCGTATCAAGGCTGCGTATTAAATGGCCGAGCATGCTCTGGCGCGACATGAGATTCGAGGGACGGCCACTGTGTCTACGGGTAATTTGGATTTCGAACAGTTCCGGGTCTTCCTGGAGAAAGCCTGTGGGATTCTGTTGGGTGAGAACAAGCAGTACCTGGTCTCCAGCCGTCTCAACAAGCTGATGGAGCAGCAGGGCATCAAGTCGCTGGGCGAGCTGGTGCAGCGTTTGCAGACCCAGCCGCGCGGCGGGCTGCGCGAGCAGGTGGTGGACGCCATGACCACCAATGAGACATTGTGGTTCAGGGATACCTACCCGTTCGAGGTGTTCAAGAACAAGGTGATCCCCGAGTTCATCCGCAAGAACCCGGGCCAGCGTCTGCGCATCTGGTCGGCGGCCTGCTCGTCGGGCCAGGAGCCGTATTCGCTGTCGATGTCCATCGACGAGTTCGAGCGGACCAACCTGGGGCAGCTCAAGGCCGGGGCGCAGATCGTCGCCACCGACCTGTCCGGTGCCATGCTGGCCAACTGCAAGACCGGCGAGTACGACAGCCTGGCGATTGCCCGCGGCCTGTCGCAGGAGCGCCTGCAGCGTTACTTCGACAGCCGTGGGGCAGGGCGCTGGGCGGTCAAGGCGCCGATTCGCAGCCGCGTCGAGTTCCGTCCGTTCAACCTGCTCGACAGCTATGCCAGCCTGGGCAAGTTCGACGTGGTGTTCTGCCGCAACGTGCTGATCTACTTCTCGGCGCAGGTGAAGAAGGACATCCTGCTGCGCATCCACAGCACGCTCAAGCCGGGGGGCTACCTGTTCCTGGGGGCCTCCGAGGCGCTCAACGGGCTGCCGGATCATTTCCAAATGGTGCAGTGCAGCCCCGGGATCATCTACCAGGCCAAGTGAAGGAGGGCGGCCATCGGGTGCCGCCTGCTTCATGGCTGTAGAAGCGTCGTTCCAGCCGTGGACGGCATGGCTGACCTTGCGGGCCCTGCGGGCCTGATCGCGGCCGGTCCGGCGCCCCGGCAGGGACCGCTCCCGCAGCAGCCGCGGTGGCCTGCCACACTGTGGTGGAGCTATGGGTGCAGGGGTGGCCCCTGCCGGGGCGCCGGACCGGCCGCGATTGGACCCGCGAGGCCCACAAAGACAGCCACACCGTCGCCACAAGCTCGCCTCCCATGGTCCAGCCATGCTCCTTGTAGCTTGCAGCCCGCCACCCTCCATTGCCGCTTTCCCGTCACCCTGCGGAAAAAAATTGCCGCTTTTCTGGCAGCCACCTCGACACTTTCACGCACGGCCCCCGCATTCATTGCCTCCTGCCACGTTGGCACAGCCCTTGCTAATACATCGCATCCGACCATTCTGGCCGTCCTGCGAAGGTTTTCTGACATGAGCATCAGTTTCGACAAGGCGCTCGGCATCCACGAAAAAGCCCTGGGCTTTCGTGCCCAGCGGGCCGAGGTGCTGGCCAACAACATCGCCAACGCCGATACGCCGAACTACAAGGCGCGCGACCTGGACTTCTCTTCGGTGCTCGCCGCCGAGTCGCAGAAGACCCATGGCGGCCGCATGACCCTGGAGCGTACCAGCAGCCGCCACATCGAAGCCGAGGGCCTGTCGCCTTCGACCGACGACGTGCTGCAGTACCGCACACCGTTGCAGCCGTCGCTGGACCAGAACACCGTCGACGCCCAGCTCGAGCAGTCGAGCTACGCCGAGAACGCCATCGGCTTCCAGGCCAGCTTCACCTTGCTCAACAACAAATTCAAAGGGCTGATGTCGGCCCTGCGCGGAGAGTGACCATGTCCCTGGCCAACGTTTTCAACATCGCCGGCAGCGGCATGAGCGCACAGAACACCCGCCTCAACACGGTGGCGTCGAACATCGCCAACGCCGAGACCGTCTCCTCGAGCGTCGACCAGACCTACCGCGCGCGGCACCCGGTGTTCGCCACCACCTTCCAGCAGGCGCAATCCGGCATGGGCCAGTCGCTGTTCGAGGACCAGGGCGAGGCCGGGCAAGGTGTGCAGGTGACCGGGATCGTCGAGGACCAGAGCAATCTGGAGGCGCGCTACGAACCCAATCACCCGGCGGCGAATAAGGACGGCTACGTCTATTACCCCAACGTCAACGTGGTCGAGGAGATGGCTGACATGATCTCCGCCAGCCGGTCGTTCCAGACCAACGCCGAGCTGATGAACACCGCCAAGACAATGATGCAGAAAGTCCTGACCCTCGGTCAGTGATAGGGAACCCCGGCCATGGCAGTCGATAGCACCAGCGCGGTCAACCTGACGGACGTCCTCAAGGCGTCCACCGTGACCAGCGCCACTCCCAGCAGCACCAAGAGCGCCAGCCTCACCGGCGCCAGCGAAAAAGCCCTCGGCAAGGATGCGTTCCTGCAATTGCTGGTCACCCAGATGCAGAACCAGAACCCGCTCGACCCGCAGGACAACAGCGAGTTCGTCGCTCAGCTGGCGCAGTTCAGCAGCCTGGAGGGCATCTCCTCGCTCAACGAGTCGGTGACCTCCATTTCCAGCGCGCTCGGCTCGTCCCGCGCCTTGCAGGCCTCGTCCCTGGTCGGGCGCTCGGTGGTGGTACAGAACAACCAGGCCGTGGTCGACACCAGCAAGAGCCTGAACGGCAGCGTGGTGCTGCCGCAATCGGTGAGCGGGGCCACGGTCACTGTCAGCGACGCCAGTGGCAAGGTGATCAAGACCCTCGAGCTGGGGCCGCAAAGCGCCGGTAATGCCAGTTTCATCTGGGACGGCACCAACGCCAGTGGCGAGAAGGTCGACCCCGGCACCTACCGTTTCGACGCCAAGACTACCGTCGACGGCGCCTCGGTGGCCCTGGGCACATTGCTGCCTGCCACCGTCACCAGCGTGACCCTCAGCCAGACTGGCGGAGAAATGATGCTCAACCTGTCCGGTGTCGGTCAGGTCGCGTTGTCCAAAGTGCAAACCATCGGTATTTGACGCCGGTTCACGGCATCAGGAGTGAAACATGTCGTACAACATCGGCCTGAGTGGCCTCTACGCGGCCAACAAGCAGCTGGACGTGACCGGCAACAACATCGCCAACGCCAACACCACGGGGTTCAAGTCCTCCCGTGCCGAGTTCGCCGACGTCTATGCCGGTGCCAACCGGCTGGGTACCGCGGGCAAGCAGATCGGCAGCGGCGTGAACCTGGCGGCCGTGTCCCAGCAGTTCAACCAGGGTGACGTGACCAACACCGGCAACGTGCTGGACATGGGCATCCAGGGGCAGGGCTACTTCATCCTCAACGATGGCAACTCGACCAGCTACACCCGTGCCGGTGCGTTCCAGACCGACAAGGACAGCTACATCGTCAGCGCCGATGGCGATCGCCTGCAAGGCTACGCTGCCGATGCTTCGGGCAAGATCCTCAAGACCGGCCTGACCGACCTGAAGATCGACACCTCGGCGCTGCAGCCCAAGGCCACCACCAAGGTCGATCAGGGCCTGAACCTGAACTCCTCGGCCACCTCGATTCCGCTGCAGGTCTCGGACGGCAACACGCCACCGGCGATGGTCGCCAACAAACCGTTCGACCCGTCGGACGACACGACCTACAGCCGCTCGTTCCCGACCAAGGTCTACGACAGCCAGGGCAACGAGCATACCCTGGAGCAGTTCTACCGCAAGACCGACACCAACCAGTGGTCGATGTACACCTTGATTGACGGTCGCAACCCGATGGATCCGACCAGTACCCAGCCGCTGACCGGTTCGCTGGCGTTCAACAGCGACGGCTCGATCAACAGCATGACCGCCAACAACACCGGCCTGCCTGAGGGGGCATCGTTCACCGTGGCCGACAACACCTTCACCCTGGCTGGCTGGGTTCCGGCCGAGAAGAACGATGCCGGCGTCTGGGCCCCCAACGGTGCGGCCGGCGATGCCAAGGGCATCAAGCTGGGCATGGACGCGACCACCTCCTACAACAGCGACACCGCGCGCGTCTCGCAGTCCCAGGACGGCTACGCCACCGGCACGCTGTCGAGCCTGAGCGTCGACTCCACGGGCGTGCTGTTCGCCAGCTTCAGCAACCAGCAATCCCGTGCCATTGGCCAGGTGGCGGTCGCCAGCTTCGCCAACGACCAGGGCCTGGCGAAGATCGGCGGCACCCGCTGGCAGGCGACCTACGCCTCGGGCGCAGCCGGCGTCGACACACCGAAGACCGGCAGCCTGGGCTCGATCGAGTCCGGCTCGCTGGAGTCGTCGAACGTCAACCTGACCCAGGAGCTGGTCGATCTGATCAAGGCGCAGAGCTACTACCAGGCCAACGCCAAGACCATTTCCACCGAGAGCACCCTGATGCAGACCACCATCCAGATGACCTGATGGCGGTTGGCGCCAGGCCTGCCGGGGCTTCGACTCTGGCAGGCCCGGCGCTCGCGTCGTGGTGCGCTTCACGTCCATTTTCGTAGGGGGTTAGTGCCTGTATGCGCGCGTCGCTCCTTGTCTGCGCCCTGGCCGGCGCCCTGCTGCTGGCTCAGGCCCACGCCGCTGCCGCGCCCTGGTTCCGTTGGGAAAGCCAGGTCGATGGGCGTCTGGTCTGCTCGCAGTGGTCGCCCGGCGAAGGCTGGAAACGGTTTGCCGGGCCCTTCAACAATGCAGGCTGTCGCAACCACTAAGGGTCTATTGCGGTTGGGCCAGTCTGTTCATGGTCTGCATCGCCGGCAAGCCGGCTCCCACAACGGCTGTAGAGCGCCTGGCAGTCAACGGCATGTCCGTGGTTTCAGCGCCGAGCGCACAGTGACAGGGCCTGCGTGAGAGCCGGCTTGCCGGCGATAGGGTCGGTGCTTTCAACAGCGGGCTCGCCAGCTGCCAGTAGGCGGCAAACAACCGCCGGATAACCGTCATCCCTGTCCCGACCGTTTGTCCCCAGGCCCCGTGAATACGGGGCTTTTTCGTTCTTTCGCGAAGTTGGCGCAAAGCTTGCTTAACAGCCAGCACAGCAACGGTCGGCGGCAATCGCTTGCCCATGCAGCGGAGGATCGAAGTGGACAAATTGCTCTACGTGGCCATGAGTGGCGCCAGCCAGAACGCACTGGCGCAACAGGCCCATGCCAACAACCTGGCGAACGTCTCGACCAGTGGTTTCCAGCGTGATCTGGAGCAGGCGCGCTCGATGCCGGTGTTCGGTGACAGCTTTCCGGCGCGGGCCTATGCGATGACCGAGCGGCCTGCCACCGACTTCACCCCGGGCGCCCTGCAGGAAACCGGGCGTGACCTGGACGTGGCGGTCAGCGGCGACGGTCTGATCGCGGTGCAGGCGCCCGATGGCAGCGAGGCCTACGTGCGCACCGCCAGCCTGAACATCGACGCCCTGGGCGTGCTGCGTGCCGGCAATGGCATGCCGGTGATGGGCAACGGCGGCCCGATCGCCATCCCGCCGCAGCAGAAGGTCGAGATCGGCGAAGACGGCACCATCAGCATCCGTGGCATGGGCGAGGACCCTCGGGTCATTGCCGAAGTCGACCGGATCAAGCTGGTCAAGCCAGACATCAAGGCCATCAGCAAAGGCACCGATGGCCTGCTGCACACCGGCAACGGCCAGCCCGCGCCGGCCGACGGCACCGTGCGCATGGTCTCGGGGTTCCTCGAGGCGAGCAACGTCAACGCCGTCGAGGAGATGACCTCGGTCCTGGCGCTGTCCCGGCAATTTGAGCTGCACATCAAGATGATGAACACGGCCAAGGAAGGCGATGAAGCCATGGCCCGCGTCTTGCAAATCGGCTAATCACACCTGAACACGTGTCGTAAAACAGGCACACGAGGAGAATCCCATGCTTCCGGCTCTGTGGGTCGCCAAGACCGGCCTGTCCGCCCAGGACACCAACCTGACGGTCATTTCCAACAACCTGGCCAACGTCTCGACCACCGGTTTCAAGCGCGATCGCGCCGAGTTCCAGGACCTGCTGTACCAGACCAAGCGCCAGCCCGGCGCCCAGTCCACCCAGGACAGCCAGCTGCCGTCCGGCCTGCAGGTCGGTACGGGTGTGCGCATCGTCGGGACCCAGAAGAACTTCGCGGTCGGCAGCCTGCAGACCACCGAGAACCCGCTGGACATGGCGGTCAACGGGCGCGGTTTCTTCCAGGTGCTGCAACCCGATGGCACGGTGTCCTACACCCGTGACGGTACGTTCCACCTGAACTCCGATGGCCAGATCGTCACCGCCAACGGCTTGTCGCTGGAGCCGGCCATCGTCGTGCCGCCCGATGCCATGACCTTCACTGTCGGCCAGGACGGCACCGTGTCGATCACCACCTCCGGCAACGCGGCCGCCCAGGTGATCGGCAACCTGCAGACCGCCGACTTCATCAACCCGGCCGGCCTGCAAGCGATCGGCAACAACCTGTTCCTGGAGACCGCCGCCAGCGGTGCGCCGCAGGTAGGTACACCTGGCCTGAACGGCTTCGGCACCACCTTGCAGCAGACCCTGGAGAACTCCAACGTCAGCACCGTGGAAGAGCTGGTGAACATGATCACCACCCAGCGCGCCTACGAGATGAACTCCAAGGTCATCTCCACCGCCGACCAGATGCTGTCGTTCGTGACCCAACAGCTGTAACCCTTGAAAGCGATCCGGCTGCGCACGCAGCGTCCGTCACACCGTGAGGTAAGCGTCATGCATCGTCTGTTTTCCGTGTTCGCCCTGGGCAGTGCGTTGGTGCTGGCCGGTTGCGTGGCGCCGGCAGCCAAGCCCAACGACCCCTACTATGCGCCGGTGCTGCCGCGCACGCCGCTGCCGGCGGCAGCCAACAACGGGTCGATCTATCAGGCCGGGTTCGAGCAGAACTTCTACAGCGATCGCAAGGCCTTCCGGGTCGGTGACATCATCACCATCACCCTCAACGAGCGCACCTCGGCCAGCAAGAACGCCGGCTCGCAGATCGCCAAGAACAGCAGCGCCAAGCTCGGCCTGACCTCGCTGTTCGGGGGGTCGGCCACCACCAACAACCCGTTCGGCGGCGGCGACCTGTCGCTCGACGCCGGCTACAGCGGTGACCGCAGCACCAAGGGCGACAGCAAGGCCGCGCAAGGCAACACCCTGACCGGTTCGGTCACCGTGACCGTGGCCGAGGTGCTGCCCAACGGCATCATTGCCGTGCGCGGCGAGAAGTGGATGACCCTGAACACCGGCGACGAGCTGGTGCGCATCGCCGGGCTGGTCCGGGCCGATGACATCGCCACCGACAACACCGTGCCCTCGACCCGGGTCGCCGATGCGCGCATCACCTATTCGGGCACCGGTTCGTTCGCCGAGGCCAGTCAGCCTGGCTGGTTCGACCGTTTCTTCCTCAGCCCGCTGTTCCCCTTCTGAGTGCGCACGCCCATGCTCAACGTCAGGCACCTGATCGTCGCCACCCTGCTGCTGACCTGTGCGTTCGGTGCCCAGGCCGAACGCCTGAAGGACATCGCCAGCATCTCCGGGGTGCGCACCAACCAGTTGATCGGCTACGGCCTGGTCGTGGGGCTCAACGGCACGGGTGACCAGACCACCCAGACGCCGTTCACCCTGCAGACCTTCAACAACATGCTGTCGCAGTTCGGCATCAAGGTGCCGCCAGGGTCGGGCAACGTGCAGCTCAAGAACGTCGCGGCGGTGTCGGTGCATGCCGACCTGCCGGCGTTCGCCAAGCCGGGCCAGGTGATCGACATCACCGTGTCGTCCATCGGCAACTCCAAGAGCCTGCGCGGCGGCAGCCTGCTGATGACGCCGCTCAAGGGGATCGACGGCAACGTCTACGCCATCGCCCAGGGCAACCTGGTGGTCGGCGGCTTCGACGCCGAAGGCCGAGACGGCTCGCGCATCACCGTCAACGTTCCGTCGGCCGGGCGCATCCCTGGGGGCGCGTCGGTCGAGCGTGCGGTACCGAGCGGCTTCAACCAGGGCAACAGCCTGACGCTGAACCTCAACCGCCCGGACTTCACCACCGCCAAGCACATCGTCGACAAGGTCAACGAGCTGCTCGGCCCTGGCGTGGCTCAGGCCATCGACGGCGGCTCGGTGCAGGTCACCGCGCCCATGGACCCGAGCCAGCGCGTGGACTACCTGTCGATCCTGGAGAACCTGGAGATCGACCCGGGCCAGGCGGTGGCCAAGGTGATCATCAACTCGCGTACCGGCACCATCGTGATCGGCCAGAACGTCAAGGTCTCGCCGGCGGCGGTGACCCACGGCAGCCTGACCGTGACCATCACCGAGGACCCGATCGTCAGCCAGCCGGGTGCCTTCTCCGGCGGCCAGACCGCCGTGGTGCCACGCTCGCGGGTCAACGCCCAGCAGGAAGCCAAGCCGATGTTCAAGTTCGGCCCCGGCACCACGCTCGACGAGATCGTCCGCGCGGTGAACCAGGTCGGCGCTGCACCCGGTGACCTGATGGCGATCCTCGAAGCCTTGAAACAGGCCGGGGCGCTGCAAGCCGACCTGATCGTGATCTGAGGACCGTACGATGAACAACGCCAAGAGCCTGGTCTCCAGTCAAGCCGACAGTGGCGCCTACACCGACCTCAACCGCCTGAGCTCGCTCAAGCACGGTGATCGCGACAGCGAAGGCAACCTGCGCAAGGTGGCCCAGGAATTCGAGTCGTTGTTCGTCAGCGAAATGCTCAAGGCCTCGCGCAAGGCCAGCAACGTGCTGGCCGACGACAACCCGATGAACACCGAAACGGTCAAACAGTACCAGGACATGTACGACCAGCAGATGGCGGTGAGCATGTCGCGCCAGGGCGGTGGCATCGGCCTGCAGGACGTGCTGATGCGTCAGCTGTCCAAGCAGAAGAGCCCGGCGGTGGGCAACACCAGCCCGTTCCCGCGCGTCGAAGGCAGCGCGCCGACCCTGTGGGGGCGCCAGGGCGTGGCCGGCGCCCATTCGGCGGTCAGCGGCGATACCCACGGGCGCAACGATGTCGCCGCGCTCAACGCCCGGCGCCTGGCCCTGCCGGGCAAGCTGACCGACCGTCTGCTGGCCGGCATCGTGCCGTCGGCCACGGCCGCCGCAGCCGCCGCGGCCACGACCAACACCGCGGCGCTGCCGGCCCGTGAAGGGGTGGCCGCCGTGTCCACGGCCCGCGCCTTCGCCGCGCCGGACCGCGCCCAGCTGCAAGGGCTCAGCCGCAGCGTTGCGCAACCGCCGCTGGCGCCGCAGAAGGTCTTCTCCGGCAGTGACGACTTCGTCGCCACCATGCTGCCGATGGCCGAAGCGGCCGCCAAGCGCATCGGTGTCGACCCGCGCTACCTGGTCGCCCAGGCGGCGCTGGAAACCGGCTGGGGCAAGTTGGTGATGCGCAACGCCGACGGCAGCAACAGCCACAACCTGTTCGGCATCAAGGCCAGCGGCAACTGGGAGGGCGACAAGGCGCGGGCGATCACCAGCGAGTTTCGCGACGGCAAGTTCGTCAAGGAAACGGCGTCGTTCCGCTCCTATGAGTCGTATCAGGACAGCTTCCACGACCTGGTCAGCCTGCTGCAGAACAACGCCCGCTATAAAGATGCGGTCGCCTCTGCCGATAAACCAGAACAGTTCGTGAAAGAGCTGCAGAAAGCCGGGTACGCCACCGACCCGGCCTATGCCAGCAAGATTTCGCAGATAGCCAAGCAGATGAAGTCGACCGAGAGCTACGCGGCTCTGACGACCACCCGGCAACTATAAGGGCCCGCAACCATGGCGAGTTTGATCAATATCGGCATCTCCGGCCTGAACGCCGCGCAGTCGGGGTTGCACACCCTGGGCAACAACATTGCCAATGCCGACGTGGACAGCTATTCGCGCCAGCAGATCGTCCAGCAGACCAAAGGCTCGCAGCAATACGGCAACGTCTACATCGGCACCGGGACCACCCTGGCCGACGTGCGCCGCGTGTACAACTCGTTCCTCGAGAACCAGTTACGCACCACCACCAGCCTGAGCAGCGACTCGACCGCCTACCTCAACCAGATCACCCCCCTGGACAAGTCGCTGTCGAGCACCGACACCGGCGTCACCTCGGCCCTGCAGAGCTTCTTCAGCGCCCTGCAGGAGGTGTCCGCACGCCCGACCGAAGACGCCTCGCGGCAATTGCTGCTGACCAGCGCCCAGACCCTGGGCAAGCGCTTCAATGCCCTGTCGACCCAGCTCACCCAGCAGAGCAGCAACATCGACGGCAACCTGGCCACCATGGCCGACCAGGTCAACAAGCTCAGCAGCACCATCGCCCAGTACAACGATCAGATCGCCCGGGTCTCGGCGACCCAGGGCACGCCCAACGACCTGCTCGACAAGCGCGATGGCGCGGTGCGCGAGCTGACCTCGCTGGTCGGTGCGCAGGTGGTCGAGCGTGAAGGCAACTATGACATCTACCTGAACAACGGCCAGTCGCTGGTACTGGGCAAGACCACCCAGGCCCTGTCCGTGGCGCCGGGCCAGAGCGACCCGACGCGCATGGCGCTGATGCTCAACCGTGGCAACACCCAGATGGACATCACCGCCAGCACCACCGGCGGCGAACTGGGCGGTCTGCTGCGCTACCGCAGCGACACCCTGGACCCGGCGCTCAACGAGCTGGGGCGTATCGCGCTGGTCGTGGCCGATTCGATGAACAGCCAGCTGGCCCAGGGCCTGGACAAGAACGGCGAGTTCGGGGTGGCCCTGTTCGGCGACATCAACAGTGCCGAGGCGACCAGTCAGCGCAGCATCCCGCGGATCGGCAACAGCGTCGGCTCGGGCAACCTGGGCGTGACCATCGAGAACAGCGGCAAGCTCACCACCAACGATTACCAGGTGACCTTCAGCAACGCCACCACCTACAGCGTGCGCCGTCTGCCGGACAATACCGAGATGGGCAGCTTCGACCTGAGCGCCGACCCGGCGCCGGTCATCGACGGCTTCAGCCTGGCGATGACCGGCGGCGCCCCGAAGGCAGGCGACAGCTTCCGCATCGTGCCGACCCGCAGTGGCGCGGGCGACATCGGCACGACCCTGACCGACGCCAAGCGTCTGGCGCTGTCCGCGCCGCTGAGCATCAGCACCGCGCTGGGCAACAAGGGCACGGCGGTGGCCGGGCAGCCGACGCTGACGTCGACGCTGGACGCCTACGACGCGACCCAGCGCAGCCAGCTGCAGACCGGCCTGAAGTATTCCACCCCGGTCAAGCTGGTGTTCGGCGACGACACTGCCTCGCCCCAGGGATACCAGCTGTACGACGCCAAGGGCACGCAGATCGGCAGCGGCACCATCGTCGCCGGGCAGAGCAACGCGCTGAAGCTGAGCGTGCCGATGGTCGATGCCAGCGGCAACCCGATCACCGACAATGGCAAGCAGCAGGCCTTCACCTTCGAGATGAGCGTGGAGGGTGTGCCGCGCAAGGGCGACAGCTTCACCGTCTCGCTGACCGGCTCGGGCTCCACCGACAACCGCAACGCCCAGGCGCTGCTGGCCCTGCAGAACGGCTCCAGCGTCGACATCGGCGCCACCGGCAAGGGCATGAGCTTCACCGACGCGTACGCCAAGCTGGTCTCCAACGTCGGCGGCAAGGCCTCCCAGGCGACCATGGACAGCACGGCCACCTCGGCCTTGCAGCAGTCGGCCCGTGACAGCCGAGATTCGGTGTCCGGTGTCTCGATCGACGAAGAGACCGGCAACCTGATCAAGTTCCAGCAGTACTACACCGCGTCGTCGCAGATCATCAAGGCGGCCCAGGAAACCTTCGCCACCTTGATCAACAGCCTTTAAAGGAGCGTCCTGACCATGCGTATCTCGACCTCGCAGTTCTACAACACCAGCAGCGCCAACTATCAGCGCAGCTATGCCAACACGGTCAAGAGCCAGCAGGACGCCAGCGACAACCTGCGCATCCGGTCGGCGGCAGACGATCCGGTCGGTTCGGCGCGCCTGCTGCAGCTCGAGCAGCAGCAGAACATGCTCAAGCAGTACAGCACCAACGTGACCAGCGTGCGCAACGCGCTGGGGACCGCCGAGACCACGCTCAGCTCGATCAGCACCCTGTTGCAGCGGGTCAACGAGCTGGCGGTCAGTTCCGGCAACGGCGCCTTCACCGACTCGGACCGCAAGGCCAACGCCGATGAGCTGTCGTCGCTGGAAAGCCAGCTGTACACCTTGATGAACACCAAGGACGAGACCGGCAGCTACCTGTTCTCCGGCTCCAAGGGCAGTACCCAGCCCTACGTGCGCAATGCCGATGGCACCTACAGCTACCAGGGCGACGAAGTCAGCCTGACCTTGCAGGTCGGCGACATGATCAGCCTGGCGGCCAACGAGACCGGCTACAGCGCCTTCGAGCAGGCCCTCAACACCAGCCGCAGCGAGACCAAGCTGCTGTCGCCGGCCACCGACGATGGGCGGGTCAGCCTGTCCAATGGCCAGGTCTCGGGCAACATCACCTACAACGACCGGTTCCGCAGCGGCGAGCCGTACCAGATCGAGTTCACCAGCAGTACGCAGTTGAAGATCACCGATGCCGCCGGCAAGGACGTCACCGCGGAAGTGGGCGAGAGCGGGACCTTCAACCCGTCGGCCGACAGCAACACCTTGAGCTTCCGGGGTGTCGATCTGCGCTTGCAGGTCAAGCCCGACAGTGCCGACCCGGACGGCTCGATCGCCGGTCACGTGTTCTCGCTCAGCTCCAAGGCCGATACCCTGGTGGGCACCCGCAGCGCCGGCAACCCGTCGACGGCCCAGGTCACCGGCGCGTCGATCAGCGACCAGAACGCCTACCAGTCGACGTTCCCGGGCGAGAGCGCCGTCCTGCGCTTCACCAGTGACACCGAAGTTGAGCTGTATGCCGCGCCGGTCAACGACAACAGCCGTCCGGTGGCCAAGGGCACGTTGGCTGACGGTGTCGTGACCGTCGCCGGGGTGAGCTTCCAGGTCGGCGGTACGCCCGCGGCGGCCGACCAGTTCATGGTCAAGGTCGACACGCACCAGACCCAGAATGTGCTCGACACCATCAGCCAGCTGCGCAAGGCTCTGACCACGCCGATGGACAAGGATCCCGCTGCCCGGCAGACCTTCCTGGCCTCGCTGGACGCGGCCGTGGGCAACATCGCCAATGCCAGCAACCAGGTCGGGGCGTCCATCGCCTCCATCGGTGGGCGTGGGCAGGCGCTGGACGTGCAGACCGAGACCAACGAAGCGTTGAGCATCGAGAACACCAAGACCCAGAGCTCGATTCGCGAGAGCGATCCGGCCGAAGTCATGCTGCGCCTGCAGATGCAGAGCAACATGCTCTCGGCGTCCCTGCAGGCCTACGCCAAGATCGCGAACCTGTCGCTGGTCAACTACATCTGATCGGCGTCACTGGCCTCCCGTCGTGCGCCGCCCGGCCCCGGTGCGGCGCAGGCCCCCTTTCAAGGTCGTTCCTGTGAACCAGACACCCCGCGTCAGCCTCGTTATTCCCGCCCATCACCCCCGATTCTTCGCCGCCGCACTGCACAGTGCGCTCGGGCAGACCTTCGAGGCGCTCGAGGTGGTGGTGTGCGACGACAGCGAAGGGGAGGCCATCGCGTCGATCGTCGACGGGCTCGAGGCCGAGGCGCGTGCGCGGGTGCGGTATGTGCGTCACACGCCAGGCGGTGGGCTGGTCGGCAACCTGCTCCAGGCGCTCGAGGCGCTCGACACGGACCTGGTGAAGGTGCTCTGCGACGACGATCGGCTGTTTCCCTCGTGTGTCGCCGACCAGGCCCAGGTCCTGCTGGACCTGCCGGACGTCAGCCTGGTGCTGTCGCCCCGCGTGCTCTGCGACGAAAACGACTTCATTCTGCCGATGCGCATCACCAATGCCCGCATCGTCACCGAAGACAGCCTGTTCAAGGGCGAGGACATGCTGTCGCTGCTCGATGGACGCCCCGTCAATTTTCTCGGCAACCTGTCGGCGGCGATGATGCGTCGCGAGCAGGCCCTGCAATGGCTGCGCGCCCTCACGGCTGACGGACAGCAGTTCCAGGCGCTGCTGGACATCGCCTTGTTCGCCTGCCTGATACGCCGTGGCGATCTGGTCATGCTCAGCACGCCGGCGCTGGTCGAGCGGCTGCACCCGGGGCGTTTCGGCAAGCGGCCCGAGATCGTCCAGCGCACGCCTCAGGAATGGCGCTGGTTGTTGCAGATGGTGGCCGCCCGCAGCGGCGAAGACGCACCGGCCAGTGGCTGGGTGCGCGTCGTGCCCTTGAGCCAAGCCCGGCAACGACCGCATGCCTGGCAGGAGTCGTGCGTGGCGCGCATTCTCAGCAACTGGCACACCCGGCTCAGCGGTCGGGTGGGCAGCGACTGCGAAAGCTACGCGCAGCTCTACGCACAGTGGTTGGCCGCACGCCGCTTCAGCGACGTCCAGCGCGACCTGTTGCCACGCCTGGTGGCCGCCTGGCCACGGCAGCCGCGCCTGTTGGTGGCGGTGCTCGACAGTGAGGGCGATGCCTCGGCCCTGAGCGCCACACTCGACAGCGTGGCTGCCCAGCTCTACCCCGTGCAGGCCTGTCATGTGCTGGGCAAGGGAACGCCTGCTGCGAGCGCGTCCCTGGCGATCTCGTACGAGCCCCTCACCGCGGACTGGCCTGCGCAGCTCAACCGACACCTGGCGACGCTGACCGACATCGACTGGGTCTACCTGCTGCGCGCCGGTGACCGCCTGAGCGAGTCGGCCTGTCTGCTGATCGCCGAGAAAGCGGCGGTGCTGAACGGCGTGGCCTGCGTGTATGGCGACGAAGGGGCGTGGGTAGACGATGCGCCAGCCGAGCCGGTGTTCAAGCCCGATTTCAACCTGGACCTGCTGCGCAGCTACCCCTATGTCGGGCGCCTGCTGGCCTTCGATCGGGCCGCACTGCTGGCGCTGGGCGGGCTGGACAGCCGCTTCGGCGAACTGGCGCCCCACGACCTGTTGTGGCGGCTGGTGGAAACCCAAGGGCCACAGGTGATCGAGCACGTCGCCGAGATCCAGGCGCAGTCGACGTTCAGCTTCGCCCAGTGGTTGTCCTCACCTGCGGTGGTCGAGGGCAGCGCCGCCCTGGTCGGCGCGCACCTCGACCGCCTGGGTGTGCCCCATCGCCTGCAGCGCGATAGCGAGGTGGCGGTCATCCAGCAGGTCGAGTATCGGCACGCAGGCACCGCAACGGTCAGTGTCCTGGTGGTGGTCGACGATGACCTGGAGCAGGTGCAAAGGTGCGTCGAACAGGTGTTCGAGCGCACCCTGGCCACCGGCTATGAAGTGATCCTGACGGCCGGGGCAGGGCTGTCGCCTCAGGTCTCGGCCTGGCTTCACGCCATGGCGACGCTCGATGCCCAGCTGTTGCGCGTAGTGCACGCACCCGAGGTCCGCCAGCGCACGCACCTGATCGACCAGGCTGCCACCCAGGCACGCGGCGAGTACCTGCTGCTGCTCGATGCCTCGGTCCAGGTGCTGCAAGGCGACTGGCTCGAGCGTCTGCTGATGCAGGCTCGCCGCCCGGAAGTGGCGGTGGTTGGCGGCACTCTGGTCGATGCCCGTGGCCGGGTCGTGGATGGCGGCCGTGTGCTGGGCATCGGTGGCAGTTCAGGGCCGGCGTTCGTCGGCGAGGACAGCCAGGCACGGGGTTACCTGCAACGGTTGCGCGTGGTGCAGAACTGGAGCGCCGTCGGCGGTGACTGCCTGATGATTCGCAAGACGGTCTTCGAGGCGTTGGGCGGACTGGGCGCTCAGCCGTTCGACAGCGGGCTGGCGCCAATCGACCTGTGCCTGAGGGCAGGGCAGCAGGGCTATCTGGTGGTCGGCACGCCGGAGGTGGTGTCGCTCAAGCAGGCACCCGTACAGGTCACGCCAACCGCCGAGGACCTTGCCCAGGCGCTGGAGCAGCAACAGGCTTTCTGTGAGCGCTGGCTGCCGAAGGTAGCCCGTGACCCGGCCTACAATCCGAGCCTGAGCCTGGCCAGTGCCGATTTCAGCCTCGAACCCAGCCTGCGCGGCAGCTGGGACCCGCTCTGCGCGCGGGCGCTGCCGGCCGTGCTGGGGTTGCCGGTCAACGACTCGGCGGTCGGCCACTACCGGGTCGACCAGCCGTTCCGAGAACTGGAGGCGGCGGGTCGGGCGGTCGGACGTGTCGTCTACGAGCCGCCCAGCATCGTGCAGCTGGCACGCATGGACCCGGAAGTGATCGTCTTCCAGCTGCGCCACTCGGCAGACGCCGTGCGCGACATCGAGCGCATCGCGCGGTTCTCCAAGGCACGGCGCATCTTCGAGATCGACGACTACGTGCTCCAGGCACCGGCCAAGAACACCCACGCCCGCAACAAGCCGGCGGACATCGAGTACCACCTGCGCCGGGGCATCGCCCTGTGCGACCGGGTGGTGGTGACCACCCAGGCACTGGCCGAGCGCCTGGCGGACATGCACCACGATATCCGCGTCGTGCCGAACATGCTGGCACCTCACCTGTGGGCCGACCTGGCCCCCAGTCGGCGCGCAACGTCCTCAAGGCCGCGGGTCGGCTGGGGCGGGGGAACCAGTCATGGGGGCGACCTGGAGGTCATCGCCGAAGTGGTACGCGCGCTCGCCGACCAGGTCCACTGGGTGTTCTTCGGCATGTGTCCGGACGCGCTCAAGCCCTATGTCCACGAATACCATTCGGGTGTGCCCCTGCATGCCTACCCGGCCAAGCTCGCCAGCCTGAATCTGGACCTTGCCCTGGCACCGCTCGAATTCCACGTGTTCAACGACTGCAAGAGCAACCTGCGCCTGCTGGAATACGGCGCGTGCGGCTACCCGGTCGTGTGCACGGACACGGCCGCCTACCGAGGTTACCTGCCGTGCACGCGGGTCTACAGCAACAGCACCGAGGAATGGCTGCAGGCGATCGGGCAGCACCTGGCCGATCCCGTGGCCAGCCAGCGCATGGGCGAGGCGCTGCGGGAGGCGGTGATGCGCGATTTCGTTCTGCGGGGTGACAACCTGCGTCAGTGGGAGTGGGGATGGTTGGCGCCCTAGCGGTACGCTGCAAGCGGACGGCAGGGCGATGCGTCGGGTGTTGACAAGGTGTTGAAGCGGCGCTGACGTTCCGGCTTACGGCTCCTGCCCCAGATTGGCGCGCTTCCTGCAATGCACCCCGGCATCGCCATAAATCCTGCACCCGGCACGTGCAGGTCGGGTCGACGCAGACGGGGAATTCGATGAAGGCAGTCATTCTGGCCGGTGGGCTGGGCACGCGGATCAGCGAAGAGTCGCACCTCAAGCCCAAACCGATGATCGAAATCGGTGGCAAGCCAATTCTTTGGCACATCATGAAGCAGTACTCGGCCCATGGTATCCACGACTTCGTGATCTGCCTGGGTTACAAGGGGTATGCGATCAAGGATTTCTTCGCCAACTACTTCCTGCACACCTCCGACGTGACCTTCGACATGCGTGCCAACCGCATGGACGTGCACCAGAACTACAGCGAGCCCTGGCGCGTGACGCTGGTCGACACGGGCGAGGAGACCATGACCGGTGGCCGTCTGCGCCGTGCCGGGCGCTATCTCGAAGGTGAAGAGGCGTTCTGCTTCACCTACGGCGACGGCGTCTCGGACCTGGACATCAGCCAGTTGGTCGCCTTCCACCGCGCCCATGGCAAGCATGCCACCGTGACGGCCGTGCAGCCGCCCGGACGCTATGGCGCCTTGCAGTGCGAAGGCGATCGGGTGCTGGGCTTCAGCGAGAAACCACGCGGCGACGGCGGCTGGATCAATGGCGGCTTTTTCGTGCTGTCGCCAGCGGTGCTGCCGTACATCGACGGTGATGCCACCTCCTGGGAGGCTGAGCCCATCACGCAACTGGCGCAGGAGGGGCAACTGCACGCCTTCACCCACGAGGGCTTCTGGCACCCGATGGACACCCTGCGGGACAAGAACTACCTGGAACAGCTCTGGGCGAACGGGGAGGCCCCATGGAAACAGTGGACCTGAACCCCGGCTTCTGGGCCGGCAAGCGCGTACTGGTGACCGGCCATACCGGCTTCAAGGGCAGCTGGCTGGTGCTCTGGCTGCAGCAGCTGGGCGCCGAGGTGATCGGCTTCGCCCAGGACCCGTCCACCGAGCCGAACCTGTTCACCCTGGCGCGCGTCGGGGAGGGGATCGACGACCGGCGTGGGGATGTGCGCGACCTGGGCGCGGTGATGAACGTGCTGCTCGAGACCCAGCCACAGGTCGTCCTGCACCTGGCGGCCCAGCCGCTGGTGCGCGAGGGCTACCGCGACCCGTTGGGGACCTACTCCACCAACGTCATGGGCACGCTGAACCTGCTCGAGGCGATTCGCCAGATCGGCGGCGTGCGCGCCTGTGTGGTCGTCACCACCGACAAGGTCTATGCCAACCAGGAGTGGCCCTGGCCATACCGGGAGAACGAAGCCCTCGGAGGGCATGACCCTTACAGCAGCAGCAAGGCCTGCTGCGAACTGCTGGTACAGTCCTACAAGTCGTCGTTCTTCCCGGCCACCGAGCATGCCGCCCATGGCTTGTGCCTGGCCACGGCACGGGCCGGCAACGTGGTCGGGGGTGGCGACTTCTCCCCGGAGCGGCTGATCCCGGACGTGCTCAAGGCCTGGACCGAAGGCCGCCCCGTGACCTTGCGCTACCCACAGGCGGTGCGTCCCTGGCAGCACGTGCTCGAACCGCTGGCGGGCTACCTGCAGCTGGCACAGGCGCTGCACGAACGCGGCCCGGCCTTCGAAGGGGCCTGGAACTTCGGCCCCGGCGAGGACGACGCGCGCAGTGTCGGCGAAGTCGTGCAGCTGCTGGCCTCGCAATGGCCCCAGGCTGCCGGCGTCGAGCTGCGCCAGAGCGAACTGCACGAGGCGGGCCTGCTGCGCCTGGACAGCTCGCGGGCGCGTCAGGTGCTGGGCTGGCAGCCGCGCTGGTCGCTGTCCGAGTGCCTCGATCATACCCTGGCCTGGCACCAGGGCTGGCAACGGGGGCTGGACCTGCGTGCCCTGTGCCTGACCCAGCTGCACCACTACAAGGAGTCGTTGTGAGCCAGTACCGCCTGATCTCTCTGCCGCTCGAAGGCCTGGCCCGGGTCGAGCATCGCCGGCACGACGACGCACGCGGCGCCTTCGCGCGGCTGTATTGCGAGGACAGCCTGCAGACCCAGGGCGCGCCGTTCCACGTACGCCAGATCAACCGCTCGCTGACCCGTCAGCGCGGCAGCGTGCGCGGGTTGCACTACCAGACCGGCCTGCCGGCCGAAAGCAAGTACATCACCTGCGTCCGTGGCGCCGTCTGGGACGTGGTGGTGGACCTGCGCCGGGGCTCGCCGACGTTCCTGCGCTGGCACGCCGAGCCGCTGACGGCCGAGGCGGGCTTCAGCCTGCTGGTGCCGCCGGGGTTCGCGCACGGGTTCCAGACCCTGAGCGACGACAGCGAGCTGCTGTACCTGCACAGCGCCGACCATGCGCCGGACCGCGAAGGCGGGCTGGCCCATGACGACCCGCGCCTGGCGATCGACTGGCCCCTGCCGGTGATCAACCTGTCGCTTCGCGACCGGCAGCATGCCTGGCTCGATGACTCTTTCAGCGGACTGAACCCATGACGCCTGCTCCTCACATCTGCCGCGCCTGCGCCAGCCCCTTGCACCTGCCCTTGATCGACCTGGGCACCTCGCCACCGTCGAACGCCTACCTGCGCCCCGAGCAGCTATCGCAGCCCGAGGTCTGGCTACCCTTGAAGGTCTGGGTCTGCGAACACTGCTGGCTGGTCCAGGCCGAGGCCCACCAGCAGGCCGACCAGCTGTTCGACGCCGACTACGCCTACTTCAGCAGTTACTCGCAGTCGTGGCTCAAGCATGCCGAAACCTACGTGGCCGAGATGGTCGAGCGTTTCGTGCTCACGGCCGACAGCCGTGTGGTCGAGATCGCCGCCAACGACGGCTACCTGTTGCAGTTCGTGGCCCAGCGCGGCATCCCGTGCCTGGGCATCGAGCCGACGCGCAGCACCGCTGCGGCGGCGCGTGCACGTGGGCTGGCCATCCGCGAGGACTTCTTCGGCACGGCATTGGCCGAGGCCCTGACGGCCGAGGGCTGGCAGGCGGACCTGATGGTCGCCAACAACGTGCTGGCCCATGTGCCCGACATCAATGACTTCCTCGAAGGCTTCACGCGCCTGCTCAAGCCCACCGGGGTGGTCACCTTCGAGTTTCCGCAGCTGCTGACGCTGATCGCCGGCCGCCAGTTCGACACCCTCTACCACGAGCACTATTCCTACCTGTCGCTGACCACCGTGGACCGGCTCTGCGAGCGCAACGGCCTGCAGGTCTTCGATGTGCAACCGCTCACCACCCATGGCGGCTCGCTGCGGGTCTTCGTCCAACGCCGCGCGACGGGTGAACGGATCGTAAGCCCGGCGGTGAGCGAGGCGCTGGCCGCCGAACGCGAAGCCGGGGTGCTCACGCCGGCGTTCTACGCGACGCTCGCCCCCGCAGCGCAGGCCATCAAGCTGCAGCTGCTGGGCTTTCTGCTCGAGGCCAAGGCCCAGGGCAAGCGCGTGGTGGGCTATGGCGCGGCCGCCAAGGGCAACACCTTGCTCAACTACGCCGGGGTCCGCAGTGATCTGCTGGCCTGGGTCGCCGACGCCAGCCCGCACAAGCAGGGCAAATACCTGCCAGGCAGCCGCATCCCCATCGTCGCGCCCGAGCGCATCGCCCAGGAGCGGCCCGACTACGTGCTGGTGCTGCCGTGGAACCTGTTGGCGGAGGTGCAGGCCGAGCAGGCCGGCATTGCCGCGTGGGGCGGGCGACTGGTCGTCGCCGTGCCCGAGTTGACGATCCTGTGAGCGCACCCGTCGTGCTGGTCACCGGTGCCACCGGTTTCGTCGGTCGGCATCTGGTCAGCGAGCTGCTGGCGCGTGGCATGACCGTGCGTGCGCTGGCACGGGACGAAGCGCGTGCCAGCACGCTGCCGTGGTTCGGGCAGGTGACGTTCATCGCCGCCGACCTGCACCAGGCCACCGCCGACCAGGTCGGCGCCTGGTGCGAGGGCGTGGACGTGCTGGCCCACCTGGCCTGGCCGGGGCTACCCGATTACCAGGCGCTGTTTCACCTAGAACAGAACCTCGGTGCCGATTACCGCTTCATCAAACAGGCCGTGCTGGCGGGCGTG
Source organism: Enterobacterales bacterium AN_CKDN230030167-1A_HGKHYDSX7 (assembly GCA_046940335.1). Lineage (GTDB taxonomy): Bacteria > Pseudomonadota > Gammaproteobacteria > Pseudomonadales > Pseudomonadaceae > Aquipseudomonas. Next base: position 268,513 of record JBKYML010000005.1, on the reverse strand, counting down.
CCGCAGGTGCTGGTCACCGGCACCTGCTACGAATATGGCGATCAGAGCGGCCCGCTGGACGAGCGCTGCCCGGCCCGTCCACAGACCGCCTACGGGCTGGCCAAGCACAGCCTGCACCAGTTCCTGCGTGCGCTGCAGCGGCACCACCCGTTCGTGCTGCAATGGGCGCGCCTGTTCTACCTGCATGGCGAGGGGCAGAACCCCAACAGCCTGCTGGCTGCCCTGGACCGCGCCATCGACCAGGGTGCCACGACCTTCGACATGTCCGGCGGCGAGCAACTGCGCGACTTTCAGCCGATCACGGCCTTGGCGCGGCAATTGGCCACGCTGGTCGCGCAGCGCGAGTTCGACGGCACCGTCAACTGCGCCAGCGGCCAACCGCTGGCCGTGCGCACGCTGGTGGAGCGGCACATGGCCGCGCGTGGTGCGACGCTGTCGCTCAACCTCGGACACTACCCTTATCCACGGCATGAACCCATGGCGTTCTGGGCCGTGACCCAGGTGCTCGACCAGCTGCTCGCGGCTCAGGAAAGCGACCATGCGACCTGAGTGGCGCGCAGCACCATTTGCCTTTCTCGACCGCTGCGCCGCCCCGACGGCGGGCACGGTCTGGTGTGTTTCGCGGCCGATGCCGCGCCTCGATGACTTTCGGAGACGTTCATGAGCGACAAGACCCCCCAGCAGATCTTTGCCGAAGAGTGCGCGACGCAGATTGCCGAGCAAGGGCAGAGTCAGACGCTCAAGCAGCTGGCACGCGACTTCTACGACGAGTCGGCCAAGCACAAGTACACCTACCACTTCTCCTGGATGGGGCGGCCGATCATCCAGCTGCCCCAGGACATGATCGCCATGCAGGAGCTGGTCTGGCGCATCCAGCCCGACCTGATCATCGAGTGTGGCGTCGCCCATGGCGGCTCGATCATCTACTACGCCTCGCTGCTGCAACTGCTGGGGCACGGTGAGGTGCTGGGCATCGACGTGGACATCCGCGCGCACAACCGTCAGGCCATCGAAAGCCACCCCATGGCCCACCGTATCACCCTGTTCGAGGGCTCGAGCATCGACCTGGACATGGTCGAGCGGGTTCGGGCCCATGCCCAGGGCAAGCGGGTCATGGTCGTGCTCGACTCCAACCACACCCATGCCCACGTGCTCGAAGAGCTGCGCCACTACGCACCGCTGGTGTCGGTGGACAGCTATTGCGTAGTGATGGACACGGTGGTCGAGGACATGCCGGCCGACGCCTTCCCCGACCGTCCCTGGGGCCATGGCGACAACCCGAAGACCGCGGTCTGGGCCTTCCTCGAGGAAAACCGCGACTTCCAGATCGACCAGACGGTGCAGGACAAGCTGCTGCTGACCGTGGCGTCGGACGGCTATCTGCGCCGCGTTCGCTGATCTTTTCCTACCCGTCGCGCAGGAGCGTACCGTGCCTCTTTCTTCCTCCCGACTTGCAGACGACGCGCTACGCAACCGTCTGACGATCGTGCTCATCACCCACAACCGCCCGGCGTTCCTGCGGCGCACCTTGCACTACTACCGCGACTACCCGGCCTCGCTGCTGGTGCTGGACTCCTCCAGTCAGATCGACGCGACGCTGCAGGCCGACCATCCGCAGGTCGAGTACCTGCACCTGCCGCAGTTCGCCTACACCGGCCTGCAGGACAAGCTGGCCTATGGCGTGGAGCGGATCCGGACGCCATTCATGACCTTCGCCGCCGACGACGACTTCCTGTTGTTCGATGGCATGACCCAGTCGGTGGACTTCCTGCAAGCACACCCCGACTATGGGATGTGCCACGGCTACGGCATGATGTACGTCGGGCGCGGCACCGAGGTGCAATACTTCCGCCGTGACAAGCGGGTCCAGGAAGACTACGGCAGCGACGACCCGGCGCGGCGTCTGGTCGACTTCATGGGCCAGTTCCTGCCGCCGTTCTACGCCGTCACCCGCACCGAGCTGGTCCAGCAGTGGTACCGCCTGCTGCCGGCCGGGACCAGTTTCGAGTGGCAGGAGATCGGCCACACCTTCTACCTGCTGACCAACGCCAAGGCCCGCGTGCTGCCGATTCCCTACGCGGTGCGCGAGGCCAACGTGGGCGGTTCGGAGCACAACACCAATGTGCTGACCGTGCTGACCTACCAGGACGACGCAGCGTGCCGCGAGCGCGAGCAATTCGCCGGGTTCCTGGCCGGGCTGCCGACCGGCCTGGCGCCGCTGATGCTCGAGCAGGCCAAGCAGGTGGTGCTGGAGGCTTTCCAGGCCATGGCCGAGGGCCTGCTCACGGGGCGCGCCTTGCAGGGCTGCATGATCGTGCGTTCGCACTGGCTGCTGCCGACGGCGGAGCCGACCCGCGCCTTCGGCGAGCAGCAATTCCTCGAGATGCCGTACTACACCAAGCCGATGTTCGACCTGCTCGCCGAGTTCGAGCACCTCATCCACAGCCTGCCCTGCGGGCGTTTGCAACTGCGCGAGCTGGAGCCGATCCTGGTGCGCCAGCGGCAGCTGATGCAGGTGCAGGCCAACGACGACGAGCGCACGCTGCGCGCGCGGCTGTGGCAGGCGCTGACCCTGAGCCCGTTCAATCGCCAGGTGGTCGAGCGGCTGCTGGTCTCGCTCGACGCGGTCGAGGACCCGGAGGCCGCCGCGCTGCGTGCTTGGCTGGCGCGGCTCGAGGCGGTGCCGAGCTACGACAGCCAGGCCCTGCTCGATTCCCTGCCGTCGGGCCGGCTGCTGAACTGGCTTGACCGTCGGGTGCCATCGCCCTCCCAGCTCGAGCGGTTGCGCCAGCGGCTGAGCGAGGCGGGCGGCGGGCCATCCTTCGGCATCGTGCTGCTCGACCTGAAGAACGACGTCGAGGGCCTGCAGGCGACCTTCGACAGCCTGATGAACGGGCTGTGCCGCCGCTTCAAGGTCGTGGTCCTGACGACCGGCGAGCCCCCGGCCCAGACCCATGCCGGGCAGACCGTGCATTTCGTGCCGGTCGATGCTCGGCAGCCGGTCGCCCGTCTCAACCAGGCCGTGGCCCAGCTGGACACCGACTGGGTGGTGCTGGCCGAGGCGGGCGATCGCTTCACCACCACGGGCCTGCTGCGCGCCAGCCTCGAGCTGCTGGGTGTCGACGGGGTGCGCGCCGTCGCCCTGGATGAAGTGCACGTACAGGCCGATGGTCGACTGACGGACGTGCTGCGCCCTGGCGTCAACCTGGACCTGTTGCAGGGCGCGCCGGGGCTGATGGCGCGGCATTGGCTGCTGCGTCGCGATCGGTTGCTGGCCCAGGGCGGGTTCGACGCGCGCTGGCCACAGGCCCTGGAATTCGACCTGCTGCTGCGCCTGATCGGGGCAGAAGGGCTGGCAGGGCTGGCGCACCTGGCCGAACCCTTGCTGACCTGCACGGCACCGAGTGAGGCCGATGAAGCGCAGGCGCGCAGCGTGCTGGCCCACGCCTTGAGCCAGCGCGGCTACGACGCCGAGGTGATTCCGGTGGCAGCGGGTGGCCAGCGCATCGACTACCGGCACGTCGAGCGTCCCCAGGTGTCGATCCTGCTGTACTGTCAGGACACGGCGGTCGATGTGCAGCGTGCCCTGCTCGCCGTGGTCCAGCGCACCCGTTACCAGCACCACGAGATCCTCATCGCCGACAACGCCAGCCAGTCCACGGCACTGCGCGAGTGGCTCGACAGCCTGGAGGCGGCCGGTAGTCGCGTGCGGGTGGTGCGCAGCGAACAACCGGTGCCGCCAGGTGTCCTGCTTGAACGCGCTCGCCAGCATGCACAGGGCGAGTACCTGGTGATGTTGGCCGACGCGGTCGAGGTGCTCAATGCCAACTGGCTCGAAGGGCTGCTCAACCAGGCCCTGCGCCCGGAAGTCGGTGCGGTCGGCGGGTTGCTGCTGGACGCGCGCGGCAAGGTGCGTGAAGCGGGCCTGACCCTGCCGACGCCCTCGTCGTTGCAGGCCGCGTTCGTCGGCGCCTCAGTGAAAGACCCTGGTTATCTGCGGCGCCTGAGCGTCGAACACGACGTGTTCGCGGCCTCGGGCTGCCTGATGGTGCGCGCCGAGGCCGTGCAGGCGGTAGGTGGGTTCGACACGCAGCTGATGTCGGTGCGTGCCGTGCAGATCGCGCTCTGCCCGCGCCTGACCGCAGCCGGGCTGCTGGTGGTCTGGACGCCCCAGGTCCAGGCCATCGACCATGCAGAGCCCACGGACCTGCCCATGCCATGGGCCGACGCGCCCTCGGACGAGTGGCCGCATGACCCGTTCCACAATGCCAGCCACGGTAGCGGCCCGATGCTGTTCAGCGTCGACCCGCAGGCTGGGGTGGATTGGCAGGCCCTGGGCGGCTGATACCGGCCGACGCCGCCCTACCTTCAGGCCGAAGGCAGGGCGGTACGCCTCCTGGCGATGACGCCGTTGCGGGGCACGTCACAAAAAAAGCGCGTGACTCGGGAGTCATATCGCGCATCTCCCCTGTATATTACCCGACCACGAATCGTTGCCTCGTCTTCCGACGCGCCCGGCAGGTGTCGATGTTCTTCGACAGACCTGGGGCTTGGCCGTTGGAAGTCGCCGCATGTGTTGCGCTGTCACTGAATTGGGAAGCCATATGATTGGCCTGAAAAGCATCGCCAGCTACGTACCGCTCGAGGGTGTGGACAACTACGCCCAAGGTGCGAAATTCGGCAAAGACCAGGATTTCATCTTCGGCAAGATCGGCTCGACCTTTCTGCCGCGCAAGGACGAACACCAGGAAACCTCCGACCTGGGCGTCGCCGCGGCCCGCAACCTGTTCGCCGCCAACCCGGCGCTCGATCCGGCCTCGATCGATGTGGTGATCGTCGTCACCCAGAATGGCGATGCCGAAGGCCTGCCGCACACGGCGGCGATCGTCCAGCACAAGTTGGGCTTGTCCACGGCCGTGGCGGCATTCGACGTCTCCCTTGGCTGCTCGGGCTACGTATACGGCCTGTACGCCATGAAGGGCTTCATGGAAGCCACGGGACTGAAGAACGGCCTGCTGATCACCGCCGATCCGTACTCGAAGATCGTCGACCCGGAAGATCGCAACACCACCATGCTGTTCGGCGATGCCGCCACGGCTACCTGGATGGGCGAAGACGCGCCGTGGCAGCTGGGCAAATCGCTGTTCGGCAGCGACGGGGCAGGGGCCGAGCACTTGCGGACTACCGATGGCACGTTCTTCATGAACGGTCGCCAGGTCTACAACTTCGCCCTGGTCAAGGTGCCGGCGCACCTTCACCAGTTGCTCGAGGCCAGCGGCCTGAGCGCCGAGCAGATCGACCTGTACTGCCTGCACCAGGGCAGCGCGGCCATCGTCGATGCAGTGTCGTCGCGGTTCGATGACGGCGCGCACAAGCACAAGTTCGTCAAGGACATGCTCGAGACCGGCAACACGGTATCGTCCAGCATCCCGCTGCTGCTGGAAAAACACGTGCTCGGCGCGCCGTTGCAGCGTGTGGCGCTCAGTGGATTCGGAGTGGGCCTGTCGTGGGGCTCGGCGATTCTCGAACGCCAAGGCTGACCGTCTGTCCGTCCTGCCAACGCCGCTCTCACCGAGCGGCGTTTTGCGTCAGGCTCGCCGCCCCCCCCCCCGGTGCTGGCTGTGGTGTGTGGCAAGTCATTGATTTCTCGACAGTGGCAGCCTGCCAGCAATTTTTTTGCAAATTTCCCTAAAGCAACCCGCCCTGACGACGATAACTACTACGAAGGTTCTCTGTGCCACGCCCGGCGATCTGCCAAGGCCGGAAGCCGTAGTACCCATACCACGAGGAATTCGTCATGGCTTTGACTGTCAACACCAACACCACTTCTCTGGGCGTTCAGAAAAACCTGAACCGGGCTGCCGATGCGCTGAGCACTTCGATGACCCGTCTGTCCTCCGGCCTGAAGATCAACAGCGCCAAAGACGACGCCGCTGGCCTGCAGATCGCTACCCGCATGACCTCGCAGATCCGCGGTCAGACCATGGCGATCAAGAACGCCAACGACGGTATCTCCATCGCTCAGACCGCTGAAGGCGCGATGCAGGAACAGACCAACATCCTGCAGCGTATGCGTGAACTGGCCGTCCAGTCGCGAAACGACACCAACAGCACCAAGGACCGTGAAGCGCTGAACAAAGAATTCGCGCAAATGTCCGACGAGCTGACCCGTATCGCCAAGTCGACCCAGCTCAACGGCAAGAACCTGCTCGACGGTACTGCTGGCAAGATGACCTTCCAGGTCGGTTCGAACTCCGGTGCCGACAACCAGATCAGCATCTCGCTGGACAGCGGCTTTGACGCCGCCACCCTGAAAGTCGACTCGGCCACCATCGCCATTACCGGTTCCGACAGCGCCACCGCCGAAGCCAGCATGAACGCCGCTCTGTCGGCCATCGACAACGCTCTGCAGACCATCAACACCACGCGTGCCGACCTGGGTGCTTCGCAGAACCGCCTGACCAGCACCGTGAACAACCTGCAGAACATCAACGAAAACGCCGAGGCCGCTCGCGGTCGCGTGCAGGACACCGACTTCGCTGCTGAAACCGCTCAGCTGACCAAGCAGCAGACCCTGCAGCAGGCGTCCACGTCGGTTCTGGCCCAGGCCAACCAGCTGCCATCCTCGGTTCTGAAGCTGCTTCAGTAATCGGTGACGGCCATCGGCGGGGGAGTGTCGTAAGACGCTTCCCCGTCTTTTCGTTTCGAGGTGAATGTCATGGACATCAACGTCAGGTTCAGTCAGCCCTACCCGGCGCCCCGCGCAGACGACACGGCCACCGAACGGCCGGTCGCGACGCCCGGCTCCCCGCCTGCTGAGCCGGGCCGTACAGACATCACCCCTGAGGTTGGGTCGGCGGACGAAGCCGATCAACTCAAGAGCGCTGTATCCGATATCGAAAAATTCCTGAGCGCCAGCCGACGCAATCTCCAGTTCTCGACCGACGAGGAATCTGGCAGGCTGGTGGTCAAGGTCATCGCCAGCGACACCGGGGAACTGATTCGCCAGCTGCCTTCCGAAGAGGCGTTGCGCATCGCCCGTGCCCTGGACGATACCGCGAGCATCCTGTTCAGTGCCAAGGTCTGATCCAGTGATCCCTGCCAATGTCAGCGTTCAGGGCAGGGGCCAGGCACCCGGATCAGGCGTAGCGATCAACAGAGAGAGACAATGACATGGCTTCTACCATCGTATCCAGCACCGGCCTGGGTTCCGGCCTGGAGATCGGCACCATCGTCACCTCGCTGGTCAAGGCAGACACGGCGGCCAAGCAAGGCCAGATCACTCGGCAGACCAGCAACAACACCGCGATGCTGTCGGGCATCGGCGCGCTGCGCAGTGCGCTGACCACCTTTCAGTCGTCGCTGGACAAGCTCAGCAGCACCACCGCCCCCTCGTTCAATGCCTTCGCGGCCAGCTCGTCCAACGAGAGCGTGCTCAAGGTCACCTCGAGCAACACGGCCGTGGCCGGCAGCTACAGTGTCCAGGTCAACAACCTGGCCACCAGCTCCAAGATTGCCAGCCAGGTGTTCACCGGGGGCGCCAGCAGCAGTGTGGAGGCCGGCAAGCTGACCCTCACCCAGAGCGGCAACAGCTATTCGATCGATGTCGCCGACGGCGCCACCCTGCAGAGTGTCCGCGACCAGATCAACAAGGAACTCGGCCCTCGCGGCTTCTCGGCCAACATCATCAATGCCGGGGACGGCGCCCGGCTGGTGCTGGGCTCCAACGCCACTGGCGCCGGGTCGGACGTGTCGGTCAGCGGTATCGCCTCGCTGGCGATCGACGGCACCCAGAAGATGAGTGGCAACGGTGCAGGCTTCATCACCGAGCTCGCCAAGGATGCCTCGCTGACCATCGACGGGCTGGCGGTGTCCAGCAGCATCAATACCATCACCGACGCCATCAGCGGGCTGACCCTCGACCTGGCCTCGGCACCGGTGCCGGCGACCGCCGTCAAGGTGACGGTGGCACCCAACAATGACGGCCTGAAGACCTCGGTGCAGGCGTTCGTCGATGCGTTCAACACCTTGCAGAAGGGCATCACTTCCTTGACCAGCACGTCCACGGACGCTGATGGCAAGACGGTCCTGGGGTCGCTGACCAACGACCCGACCACGCGCTCGCTGCTGGCCGACATCCGTGGCGTGCTGGCGACGGCCGGGGCTGGCGACCAGTTGTCCACCCTCAGTCAGCTGGGCGTGGCTACTCAGAAGGACGGCACGTTGGCGTTCAACACGACCACCTTCACCACGGCGATGAACGACAAGAAGCTGGGCACCAGCGTCGAGGCGTTCTTCACGGGTGAAAAGGGCCTGTTCAGCCGTCTCAAGAGTGCGATCAACCCCTACAACGCCACCGACGGTAGCCTGGCCACCCGCAAGAGCAACCTCGACAAGGTTGCCAAGGGCCTGACCGAGCAGCAGGCGGCGCTGGACCGCCGGACCGAATCGCTGACCGAATCGCTGACCAAGCGTTACGTGGCGCTCGATGCCGCATTGGGCAAGATGAAGGCCCAGGCGGCTCAGATCACCTCGATCTTTGACGCGATCAACGCCCAGGCCAAGAACTCCTGATCGGCATCCGGTACACCGACCCGCGGTCGCCCGACGAGCCCCGCGGGTTTTTTTTGGTCTAAAGTTTCCCGTTCTGACGACGATAACCCGGTACATGCAATCCATTCGCTGCAATGAGGCAGACCATGAACCCAATGCTGGCCATGCGCCAATACCAGAAAGTCAACAGCGTCGCGCAAACCTCCGAAGCCAGCCCGCACCGCCTGGTGCAGATGCTGATGCAGGGCGGTCTGGACCGCATGGCTCAGGTCAAGGGCGCCATGGCGCGCAACGATGTGGCCCAGCGCGGCGTATTGATCGGCAAGGCCATCGACATCATCGGCGGCCTGCGCGAAGGGTTGGACTTGGAGAACCACGGGGCGCAACTGGCCGACCTGGACAGCCTCTACAGTTACATGAGCCGCCGTCTGATCGAAGCCAATGTGAAGAACGACCCGGCCATCATCGACGAAGTGGCGCGCTTGCTGATCACCGTCAAGGAAGGCTGGGATGCGATCGGCGACCAGGCTGGCCCGGATTTCTAGGAGACGCTCCGATGAATGCAGTCCTCGAACGCATCGACCACACCCGTCAGGCCTTGCTCGCGGCATTGGCCACGCGTGATTGGGAGGCCATTGGCGAACTGGACCTCGAATGCCGGGTGTGCGTCGATGAAGTACTGGCCGAATCTGCCATCAATCAGCAGGCAGTGAAGGGGCGGCTCGAGGACTTGTTGCGTGTCTACCGTCAGCTGATCGACATAGCAAGTGACGAACGTCAAAGTTTGATAGCGGAAATGACTGAAATCCGACAGGCGCAAACGGCGACGAAGGTATACCATTTGTTCAGCTGACACTGGATGATGCAAAACACGGGCGCCAACAAATTGACTGCTCGTGGTTTTTTGACTTAACTAGTAGCTGTTTTCGTAGATGACGTCGTGAACGCTGAGCATTCAGTCGTAATGGTGTCGAGCCTGCCCCCGGGCGCCGATATGACTAGGGAAGTTGCTATTGCATGTGGCGTGAATCAAAAATTCTCCTGATCGACGACGACAGTGAACGCCGCCGCGATCTGGCGGTGGTGCTGAATTTCCTGGGCGAAGAGAACCTGCCGTGCTCCAGCCAGGATTGGTCGCAATCGGTCGAGTCCCTGGCGTCGAACCGGGAGGTGCTCTGCGTCCTCATCGGCACGGTCGAGGCGCCCGCGACGGTCTCTGGGCTGCTTAGGACAGTGCTGGCCTGGGATGAGTTCCTTCCGATTTTGCTGATTGGCGATATTTCTGTCGCCGACTTCCCTGAAGAGCTGCGCCGCCGTGTGCTGTCCAGCCTGGAAATGCCCCCTAGCTACAGTCAGGTACTGGATTCGCTGCACCGCGCCCAGGTCTATCGCGAGATGTACGACCAGGCCCGCGAGCGCGGTCGTCAGCGCGAGCCCAACCTGTTCCGCAGCCTGGTCGGCACCAGCCGGGCCATCCAGCATGTCCGACAGATGATGCAACAGGTGGCCGACACCGACGCCAGCGTGCTGATCCTGGGCGAATCAGGCACCGGCAAGGAAGTGGTCGCGCGCAACTTGCACTACCATTCCAAGCGCCGCGAAGCGCCGTTCGTGCCAGTCAACTGCGGTGCGATTCCGGCCGAACTGCTCGAGAGCGAGCTGTTCGGCCACGAGAAGGGCGCGTTCACCGGCGCCATCACCAGCCGGGCCGGGCGCTTCGAGCTGGCCAATGGGGGCACGCTGTTCCTCGACGAGATCGGCGACATGCCACTGCCGATGCAGGTCAAGCTGCTGCGCGTGCTGCAGGAGCGGACGTTCGAGCGCGTGGGCAGCAACAAGACCCAGAGCATCGACGTGCGCATCATCGCCGCGACCCACAAGAACCTCGAGCAGATGATCGAGCTCGGCTCGTTCCGTGAGGACCTGTACTACCGGCTCAACGTCTTCCCCATCGAAATGGCGCCGCTGCGTGAGCGGGTCGAGGACATCCCGCTGTTGATGAACGAGCTGATCTCGCGCATGGAGCACGAAAAGCGCGGTTCGATCCGCTTCAACTCGGCGTCCATCATGTCGCTGTGCCGCCATGGCTGGCCGGGCAACGTGCGGGAGCTGGCCAACCTGGTCGAACGCATGGCCATCATGCACCCGTACGGGGTGATCGGCGTGTCCGAGCTGCCGAAGAAATTCCGCTACATCGAGGACGAAGACGAGCAGATGGTCGACAGCCTGCGCACGGAGCTCGAAGAGCGCGTCGCGATCAATGGCCAGACCACCAGCTTCTCCGGTCATGCCATGCTGCCGCCCGAGGGACTGGACCTTAAGGACTACCTGGGCAACCTCGAGCAGGGGCTGATCCAACAGGCGCTGGACGACGCCAACGGCATCGTCGCCCGTGCTGCCGAGCGCTTGCGCATCCGTCGCACCACCTTGGTCGAAAAGATGCGCAAGTACGGCATGAGTCGGCGTGAAGGCGAAGACACGGCGGACGAATGAGGAATATGTGGGGCTCGCACCGGATCGGGTGCGCCTGTAACTGAAGGTTCGTAGGGCTGCCTTGCAGCCCATCGCGGCAGGCCCGCTCTTGCACTACCGCGATCGCCTGTACCACTGCGGTGTAACTACGGGTGTGGGAGCGGGCCTTCCCGCGGTGGTGGCTTCGGCTTCGCTGCGCGCTCCCAGGCTGCCTTGTCTTCACCCGGCACGGTGATTGCTTCCCCCTCTCGTACCGTACCGTTTTTGACGGTCAGCCCTACGAGACAGCACGATGCCCCACGCCGCCTCATCCGTTCATCCATTGGCTCACCCTGGTGTACAGCTGCCGGGTTCGCGCAGTCGTGTCGCCGGTGAGCGCGCCATCGCCCGTGTCGATCAGGTGGCCGACCAGCTCACCGACTCCTACGGCCTGCTCGAAGCCCGGATCAATGCGCTCAAGGGAGAGCTGGCCACGGTCAGCGAGCAGCGCCTGGCCGAGCTGGACGACAAGGCGCGCCTGGCCGACCGCCTGCGCCATTTGCTCGACCTGCTGCCAGGTGGGGTGATCGTCATCGATGCTCAAGGGCGGGTCTGCGAGGCCAATCCGGCCGCCAGCGAACTGCTGGGCGAGCCGCTGCGCGGCGAATTGTGGCGTCAGGTCATCGCCCGCTGCTTCGCGCCACGCAGGGACGATGGGCATGAAGTGTCGTTGCGTGATGGGCGGCGCCTGTCCATCGCCACCCGATCGCTGGACGCCGAACCTGGCCAGTTGGTGCTGCTCACCGACCTGACCGAAACCCGGCGCCTGCAAGATCAGCTGGCGCGGCACGAACGGCTGTCCTCGCTGGGCCGCATGATGGCGTCCCTGGCCCATCAGATCCGTACGCCGCTGTCGGCGGCCATGCTGTACGCCGGTCACCTGGCCGACGCTGAGGCCCAGCTGGCACCCGCGACCCGCCAGCGTTTCGCCGACACCCTCAAGGCCCGCCTGCACGAGCTGGAGCACCAGGTGCGCGACATGCTGGTCTTCGCCCGAGGCGAGTTGCCCCTGACCGACACGCTCACGCCCAAGGCGCTGTTCCAGGCCTTGCAGCAGGCTGCCCAGAGCCATGTCCAGGGCCATGCCGTGCGCTGGCAGTGCGATGCCCGCCTGGGCGAGCTGTCGTGCAACCGCGACACCCTGGTCGGCGCGGTGCTCAACCTGCTGGACAATGCCCTGCAGGCCAGCGACGGGCCGGCGCGGCTCAAGGTGCACCTCTACCGACGTGGGACGGCCCTGCGGCTGGCCATCAGCGATGCGGGCCCTGGTATCGCGCCGAATCTGCTGGCCCGCCTGGGCGAGCCATTCCTGACCACCAAATCCACCGGCACGGGGCTGGGGCTGGCGGTGACGCAGGCCGTGGTGCGCGCCCATCACGGCCAGGTGCAGTGGCGCTCGCGGCTGGGTCGGGGCACCTGTGTCGTCATCGAACTGCCCGTGATCGAGGTGCGCCCAGCCGTGCCGGTGCGCCCATGATCAAGGTCCTGCTGGTGGAGGACGATCCCGCGCTGCGCCAGGCCCTGGCCGATACCCTGGACGTCGGCGGCTTCGCCCACCGCGCCGTGGACTGCGCCGAGGCGGCCCTGCTCGCCGTGACGCAGGAGCCCTATGCCCTGGTGATCAGTGACGTCAACATGCCGGGCATGGATGGTCATCGCCTGCTGGCGCACCTGCGTCGCACTCAGCCCCATCTACCCGTGCTGCTCATGACCGCTCACGCCACCGTCGAGCGCGCGGTCGAGGCCATGCGCCAGGGCGCGGTGGACTACTTGGTCAAGCCGTTCGAGCCGCGCGCGCTACTGGCGCTGGTCGAGCGGCACGGGCAGGGACGGCTGCTGCCCGAGGAGGACGGGCCGGTGGCGTGCGACCCGGCCAGTCGGCACCTGCTCGACCTGGCCTCACGGGTGGCGCGCAGCGATTCCACGGTACTGGTCGCTGGCGAGTCGGGCACCGGCAAGGAAGTGCTGGCCCGCTACATTCATCGCCGTTCGGCTCGCGCCGAGCAGCCCTTCGTGGCCATCAACTGTGCCGCGATCCCGGACAACATGCTCGAAGCCACGTTGTTCGGCCATGAAAAGGGTGCCTTCACCGGTGCCATCGCCGCCCAGCCCGGCAAGTTCGAGCAGGCCCAGGGCGGTACCCTGCTGCTCGACGAGATCTCCGAGATGCCCCTGGCCTTGCAGGCCAAGCTGTTGCGGGTCCTGCAGGAGCGTGAAGTGGAGCGGGTCGGTGGGCGCAAGCCGATCGCGCTGGATATCCGCGTGCTGGCCACCACCAACCGCGACCTGGCTGCCGAGGTGGCGGCGGGGCGGTTCCGTGAAGACCTCTACTATCGCCTGTCGGTCTTCCCCCTGCGCCTGCTGCCGCTGCGTGCGCGCAGCGCCGATATTCTGCCACTGGCCGAACGCTTGCTGGCACGACACGTCGGCAAGATGCGCCATGCGCCCGTACGCTTTTCCGACGCCGCCCGGCAAGAACTGCTGGCGTACGACTGGCCAGGCAACGTACGCGAGCTGGACAACGCGCTTCAGCGCGCGCTGATCCTGCAGCAGGGCGGGGTGATCGAAGCGGCGGATTTCTGTCTGGATGGCAAGGTGCCAGCTCCGCCCGTCGCGCCAGCGCCTGCCGTAGCCGACGAGGTCGCAGGCGCCGCCGTGCCCAGTGGCCTGGAGCACGACCTGCGCCGTCATGAGTTCCAGATGATCCTCGACGCCCTGCGGGCCGAGCGTGGCCGGCGCAAGGAAGCCGCCGGTCGGCTCGGCATCAGCCCCCGCACCCTGCGCTACAAGCTGGCGCAGATGCGTGACGCCGGGCTGGACCTGGATGCCGAGCCCGACCTTTGAGCGCGCTGACGCGTCGCTGAAACAGGTACTGGCATCCTTGTTGCTAGGTCGTGCCTACCCGCCGCAGCAGTGTCAAAAAAATGCGGCCGCCGCAGAGAGAAGTCCATGAGCCAAGGTGTTGAATTCAATCGTTTGATGTTGGACATGCGCGCCATGCAGGCCGACGCCATGTCGCTGTCCCGGACGACGGTCACGGCCGCCCCCGAGGCGGGTTCGATGAACTTCGCCGACATGCTGGGTCAGGCCATCGGCAAGGTCAACGAGACCCAGCAGGCCTCCTCGCAGCTGGCCAACGCCTTCGAGATCGGCAAGAGCGGCGTCGACCTGACCGACGTGATGATCGCCTCGCAAAAGGCCAGCGTCTCGTTCCAGGCATTGACCCAAGTGCGCAACAAAGTGGTCCAAGCGTATCAGGACATCATGCAGATGCCGGTTTGAGGGCAAGCTAAGACATGGCCGAAGCACTCGACACTCCACCCGCTACCAGCGGCGCTCCCGCCCCACGCAAGCCTGGCTTGCCGGGCCTGGCGTTTCTGGAAAACATTTCGCGGATGCCGGTTCTACGCCAGATGGGCCTGCTGGTCGGCCTGGCCGCGAGCGTGGCGATCGGCTTTGCCGTGGTGCTCTGGTCGCAGCAGCCGGACTATCGGCCGCTGTATGGCAGCCTGGCGGGCATGGACACCAAGCAGGTCATGGACACCCTGGCCTCTGCCGACATTCCCTATACCGTGGAGCCGAACTCCGGTGCCTTGCTGGTCAAGGCCGATGACCTGTCCCGTGCGCGCCTGAAACTCGCCGCCGCGGGCGTGGCGCCGAACGACGGCAACGTCGGCTTCGAGATGCTCGACAAGGAGCAGGGCCTGGGCACCAGCCAGTTCATGGAGGCGGCCCGTTACCGCCGCAGCCTGGAAGGCGAACTGGCGCGCACCATCGCCAGCCTGAACAACGTCAAGGCCGCCCGCGTGCACCTGGCGATCCCGAAAAGCTCGGTGTTCGTGCGTGACGAACGCAAGCCCAGCGCCTCGGTGCTGATCGAGATGTACGCCGGTCGTTCGCTCGAAGCCGGCCAGGTCATGGCCATCGTCAACCTGGTGGCGACCAGCGTGCCGGAGCTGGACAAGTCCCAGGTCACCGTGGTCGACCAGAAGGGCAACCTGCTTTCCGACCAGCTGCAGGACACTGCCATGAGCGCCGCCGGCAAGCAGTTCGACTACAGCCGGCGCATCGAAGGCCTGTTGACCCAACGCGTGCAGAGCATTCTGCAACCGGTGCTGGGCAACGACCGCTACAAGGCCGAAGTCTCGGCCGATGTCGACTTCAACGCGGTCGAGTCCACGTCCGAACAGTTCAACCCCGACCAGCCGGCGCTGCGCAGCGAGCAGGCGGTCAATGAACAACGTTCCAGCAGCGCGGGTGCCTCGGGTGTGCCCGGTGCGCTGAGCAACCAGCCACCGGCCGCTGCGGCCGCCCCGCAGGTGGCTACCGGTGGCGCGGCGGGCGCAGGCGCGATCCAGCCCGGTCAACCGCTGCTCGACGCCAACGGTCAGCAGATCATGGACCCGGCCACCGGCCAGCCCATGCTGGCGCCGTACCCGAGCGACAAGCGTGAGCAGACCACGCGCAACTTCGAGCTCGATCGCTCGATCAGCCATACCCGCCAGCAGCAAGGGCGCCTGACCCGTCTGTCGGTGGCCGTGGTGGTGGACGACCAGCTCAAGCTCGACGCGGCGACCGGCCAGACCACCCGCGCGCCGTGGAGCGCCGAGGACCTGGCACGTTTCACCCGCCTGGTGCAGGACGCGGTGGGCTTCGATGCCAGCCGTGGCGACAGCGTCAGCGTGATCAACGTACCGTTCTCGGCCGACCGTGGCGAAGTGATCGCCGAAGTGCCGTTCTACTCGCAGCCGTGGTTCTGGGACATCGTCAAGCAAGTGCTCGGCGTGCTGTTCATCCTGGTGCTGGTGTTCGGTGTGCTGCGTCCGGTGCTGAAGAACATTTCCGGTGGCGGCCGTCCGGCCGAGGCGCTGGGCAGCGACATGGAGATGGGCGGCATGATCGGTGCCGATGGCGAACTGGCCAACGACCGTGTGAGCCTCAGCGGGCCGCAAAGCATTCTGCTGCCTAGCCCCAAAGAGGGTTACGAGGCGCAGTTGAACGCAATCAAGGGCCTGGTGGCCGAAGACCCGGGCCGTGTCGCCCAGGTCGTCAAAGAGTGGATCAACGACGATGAGTGACAACCGAGCCGCTACCGCCAAACTGACCAAGGTCGACAAGGCCGCCATCCTCCTGTTGTCGCTTGGCGAGACCGACGCGGCGCAGGTCCTGCGGCACATGGGGCCCAAGGAAGTGCAGCGCGTCGGTGTGGCCATGGCGCAGATGGGTAACATCAACCGCGAGCAGGTCCAGCAGGTGATGAGCGAGTTCGTCGACATCGTCGGCGATCAGACCAGCCTGGGCGTGGGTTCGGACGGCTATATCCGCAAGATGCTCAACCAGGCCCTGGGCGAGGACAAGGCCAACGGCCTGATCGACCGCATCCTGCTGGGTGGCAACACCAGCGGCCTGGACAGCCTCAAGTGGATGGAGCCGCGTGCGGTGGCCGACGTGATCCGCTACGAGCACCCGCAGATCCAGGCCATCGTCGTCGCCTACCTCGATCCCGATCAGGCCGGCGAGGTGCTGAGCAATTTCGACCATAAGGTGCGCCTGGACATCATCCTGCGTGTCTCCTCGCTCAACACCGTGCAACCGGCCGCGCTCAAGGAGCTGAACCAGATCCTCGAGAAGCAGTTCTCCGGCAACTCCAACGCCGCGCGCACCACCTTGGGCGGCATCAAGCGCGCCGCCGACATCATGAACTTCCTCGACAGCTCGGTCGAAGGCCAGCTGATGGACTCGATTCGCGAGGTCGACAGCGACCTGTCCGAGCAGATCGAAGACTTGATGTTCGTCTTCAACAACCTCGGCGATGTCGAGGACCGCGGTATCCAGGCGCTGCTGCGCGAGGTCTCTTCGGACGTGCTGGTGGTGGCACTGAAGGGCGCCGACGACAAGTTCAAGGACAAGGTCTTCAAGAACATGTCCAAGCGCGCCTCCGAGCTGCTGCGCGACGACCTCGAGGCCAAGGGGCCGGTCCGGGTCAGCGATGTCGAGGCCGCGCAGAAGGAGATCCTCACCATCGCCCGGCGCATGGCCGAGGCCGGCGAGATCGTACTGGGTGGCAAAGGCGCCGAAGAAATGATCTGATGGGCCTGGCCAGGTGTCCAACCTGTGACACCCGGCCCTTCAGTCACGGTTTCGAGTACCCCAGCGCATGTCCAGCAACGACCCTTCCAGCGACCTGATCCGCGCCCGCGACCTGCGAGGCGTCGATGTCTGGGCGCTGCCCAGCTTCGACCCGCCGCCTGAGCCGGCGCCCGAGCCTGAACCCCAGGTGGTGGAGGACGAGGTCGAGGAAGTGCCGCTCGACGAGGTCCAGCCGCTGACCCTCGAAGACCTCGAAAGCATTCGGCAGGAGGCCTGGAACGAGGGCTTCGCCACCGGTGAGCGCGAGGGCTTCCACAGCACCCAGCTCAAGGTGCGCCAAGAGGCCGAGGTGGCCTTGGCGGCCAAGCTGGACAGCCTCGAACGGGTCATGGGCCAATTGCTCGAGCCGATCGCCGAACAGGACGCGCAGATCGAGCGCGGGCTGGTGCACCTGGTCAGCCATGTCGCCCGCCAGGTGATCGGGCGCGAGCTGCGACTGGATTCCACGCACATCACCCAGGTATTGCGCGAGGCCCTGAAGCTGTTGCCCATGGGCGCCGAGAACATTCGTATCTACCTCAATCCGCAGGACTTCGACGCCGCCAAGGCGCTGCGCGAGCGGCACGAAGAAACCTGGAGGCTGCTCGAGGACGATACGCTGCTGCCCGGAGGCTGCCGGATCGAGACGGCGCACAGCCGGATCGACGCCAGCATGGAGACGCGCATCGAACAGGCCGTGAGCCAGCTGTTCGTGCAGATGCACGACCAGGTCCTGCACCCGGCCAGCCCTGACCTGAACCTCGAGACGGACACCTTCGATGCCGGTTGAACGCACCAGTTTCGCCAAGCGCCTGTCGGGCTACCTCGACGCGATCGACCTGCCGACCCGGCCGGTGGTGGAAGGCCGCCTGCTGCGCATGGTCGGTCTCACCCTGGAAGCCGAGGGGCTGCGGGCGGCGGTGGGCAGCCGCTGCGTGGTGATCAACGACGACAGTTACCAGGCGGTGCAGGTCGAGGCCGAGGTGATGGGCTTTTCCGGCAGCAAGGTGTACCTCATGCCGGTGGGCAGCGTCGCCGGCATTGCACCGGGTGCGCGCGTGGTGCCCTTGGCCGACAGCGGACGCTTGCCCATGGGCATGAGCATGCTCGGGCGTGTGCTCGATGGCGTCGGGCGGCCGTTGGACGGGCGTGGCGGCATGAAGGCCGAAGACTGGGTGCCGATCGACGGGCCGGTGATCAACCCGCTCAACCGTGACCCGATCAGCCAGCCGCTGGACGTCGGCATTCGTAGCATCAATGGCCTGCTCACCGTAGGCCGTGGCCAGCGCCTGGGCCTGTTCGCCGGTACCGGGGTGGGCAAATCGGTGCTGCTGGGCATGATGACCCGCTTTACCGAGGCCGAGATCATCGTGGTCGGGCTGATCGGGGAGCGGGGCCGCGAGGTCAAGGAATTCATCGAACATATCCTCGGCAGCGAAGGCCTGAAACGCTCGGTGGTGGTGGCGTCACCCGCCGACGATGCGCCGCTGATGCGCCTGCGGGCGGCCATGTACTGCACGCGGATCGCCGAGTACTTCCGCGACAAGGGCAAGAACGTGCTGCTGCTGATGGATTCGCTGACCCGTTTCGCCCAGGCCCAGCGCGAGATCGCCCTGGCCAT
Organism: Enterobacterales bacterium AN_CKDN230030167-1A_HGKHYDSX7; assembly: GCA_046940335.1. Lineage (GTDB taxonomy): Bacteria > Pseudomonadota > Gammaproteobacteria > Pseudomonadales > Pseudomonadaceae > Aquipseudomonas. Next base: position 249,699 of record JBKYML010000005.1, on the reverse strand, counting down.
CGGCGAGCCACCGGCCACCCGCGGCTATCCACCGTCGGTGTTCGCCAAGCTGCCCAAGCTGGTGGAGCGTGCCGGCAATGGCGAGGCGGGCGGCGGCTCGATCACTGCGTTCTACACCGTGCTGTCCGAAGGCGATGACCAGCAGGACCCGATCGCCGACTCGGCGCGGGGCGTGCTCGACGGTCACTTCGTGTTGTCCCGGCGTCTGGCCGAGGAGGGGCATTACCCCGCGATCGACATCGAAGCCTCCATCAGTCGGGTCATGCCCCAGGTGGTCAGCCCCGAGCACCTGCGCGAGGCACAGAAATTCAAGCAGCTCTGGTCGAAGCTGTCCCAGGCACGCGACCTGATCAGTGTCGGCGCCTATGTCGCCGGCGGCGATGCCGAAACCGATCAGGCGATTGCCTTGCAGCCGCGACTGGTTGGCTACCTGCGTCAGGCGCTGAACGAGAACGTCAGCCTCGAGCAGAGCCGTAGTCACCTGGGCAGCCTGTTCGCTGCGCCCTCCGGCAGCTGACGGTCATGGCCGCCAACAGCCGCGCCGCCCGCCTGGCCCCCGTGGTGGAGATGGCCGAGGAAGCCGAACGCAAGGCCGTCCAGCGCCTGGGGCAGTTCCAGCAGCAGGTCGCCCAGGCGCAAGCCAAGCTGAGCGAGCTCGAGCGCTTTCGCGAAGACTACCAGCAGCAGTGGATCAACCGCGGCGGGCAGGGCGTCAATGGCAGCTGGCTGCTCAACTACCAGCGCTTTCTCGGCCAGCTGGAGACGGCGATGAACCAGCAGCGCCAGAGCCTGACCTGGCACCAGAACAACCTCGACAACGCCCGCCAGGCCTGGCAGCAGGCCTACGCCCGCGTCGAGGGGCTGCGCAAGCTGGTACAGCGCTACCTCGACGAAGCCCGCCGCGCCGAAGACAAGCGCGAGCAGAAGCTGCTCGATGAGCTGGCCCAGCGCCTGCCTCGGCTGGAACAGCCTTGACGTGGGCTTGCCCGGTGCTGATCGGCCTGCTACACCTGTCCTAGCGGCAACGTTCGCACTGGGCTCAAGGAATTCGCCATGACAGTCGAGACCGTCTTTTCAACGGATGACAAACGTTTGACGATCAAGGTGCGCGGGCGCTTCGACTTCGGCCTGCACCAGGCCTTTCGCAGCGCTTACGAAGACCAGCCCATGGCACCCGAACACGTGGTGATCGACCTGGCCGACACCACCTACCTGGACAGTTCGGCGCTGGGCATGCTGCTTCTGTTGCGTGACTACCAAGGGGGCGACCAGGCGCGTGTGAGCGTGATCAACGCCAATACCGACGTACGCACCATCCTGGCTATCTCCAATTTTTCCAAGCTGTTCGCGATCGGCTGACGCAGGAGGCCTGTCATGTCCGCCAGTGAGCCCCTGCGGGTGCTGATTGCCGAGGACGCTGCCGCCGATCGGCTGCTCCTGGCACGCATCGTCAGCCGCCAGGGGCATCAGGTGTTCACCGCCGAGAACGGTCGGCAGGCCGTGGAGCTGTTTACCCGTGAGGCGCCCCAGCTGGTGCTGCTCGACGCCTTGATGCCGGTGATGGATGGGTTCGAGGCCGCCCGGCAGATCAAGCAGCTGGCCGGCGAGTCCCTGGTGCCGATCATCTTCCTGACCTCCTTGAGCGAAGAGCAGGCCCTGGTGCGCTGCCTGGAGGCCGGCGGTGACGACATCATGGCCAAGCCCTACAGCGCGACCCTGCTGGCGGCGAAAATCCGCGCCATGGACCGCTTGCGCCGATTGCAGGCCACCGTCCTGGCGCAGCGCGACGAAATCGCCCGGCACCACCATCACCTGCTCAACGAACAGCGGGTGGCCAAGGCGGTGTTCGACAAGGTCACCCATTCCGGCTGCCTGAACTCGCCGCACATCCGCTACGTGCAATCGCCCTATGCGCTGTTCAATGGTGACCTGCTGCTGGCGGCACATGCGCCCTCGGGTGACATGCATGTGCTGCTGGGCGATTTCACCGGCCACGGCTTGCCTGCGGCGGTCGGCGCCATGCCGTTGGCCGATGTGTTCTACAGCATGACGGCCAAGGGCTACGGGCTGGCCGAAGTCGTTCGTGAACTCAACGCCAAACTCAAGCGCATCCTGCCGGTGGACATGTTCTGCTGCGCCATGGTGCTCAGCGTCAGCTTCCAGCACCGCACCGTCGAGGTCTGGAATGGCGGCATGCCCGACGGCTATCGCCTGGATGCCGCCGGAACCATCCGCGCAGCCCTGCGCTCACGGCACCTGCCTCTGGGCATCCTGGACAGCGGGCAGTTCGACGATGAACTGGAGGTCATGCCGTTGCAGGCCGGTGACCGGCTGTTCCTGGTCTCCGATGGTGTGGTCGACCGGCATGATGCCCAGGACCGCCCCTTCGGTGTGGAGCACTTGCAGGCCGCGCTGAGCGCCAACGAAGGGGGCGGTTCATCGCTGGATCAGGTGGTCCGGGCCTTGGCGGCTTTCGGTGGTCGCGTGCGGGACGACGTCAGCCTGGTCGACATCCGTCTGGCCGAGCCCGAGCAGGCACCCCCGTCGGTGCTCGGGGCGGCGCGTCGGGGAGTGTCGGCCTCGTCCCGCTGGTCGCTGTCTTTCGAGTTGTGCGACGAAAGCCTGCAGCAGCTCAATCCGATTCCGTTCCTGCTGCAACTGCTGCAGGAGGTGCCAGGCCTGCGCGCGTGCAGCGGCGCCTTGCACAGCGTGCTGACCGAGCTGTACTCCAATGCCCTGGAGCATGGGGTGCTGAAACTCGACTCGGCCCTCAAGCGCGACGCCGCAGGGTTTGCCGACTACTATCGACAACGCGCCTTGCGACTGGCGGCAGCCCCTGAAGGCTTCGTGCGGCTTGCGCTGCAGGTCGAACCGAAGGACGATGGGGGGCGCGTGACGATCGAGGTGCTCGACAGTGGCGAAGGGTTCGACGTCCAGCGCGTACTGGCGCCTGTGCCCACGCAGCGTGGATTGAGCGGGCGCGGCCTGGATCTGGTACAACGCTTGAGTCAGCGTGCGCAATGGCTCGATGGCGGGCGTCGGGCCCGCGTGGAATTCGCCTGGGGTGCCCAGGGTCAGTGACTTGGTCAGGGAGTGAACAAGTGTCAGAAGATCGCATCGATCACAAGGTCCTGAGCGACTTGCGTGAGGTCATGGAGGATGGCTACCTGCACCTGCTGGAGATCTTCCTGGAAGATTCCGAGCGGCGTCTGTCGCAGCTGCACGAGGCCAAGGACGCGGGCGAGCTGGGCCAGGCGGCCCACAGCTTCAAGGGCAGCAGCAGCAACATGGGCGCCGTGGGCCTGGCCGAGCTGTGCCGCCAACTCGAGGAGCGTACCCGGCAACTGCCCTTGTATGGCATCGAGGACCTGATCAACCAGATCGATCAGGAATACCAAGAGGTGCAGCGATTCTACAGCGGCGAGCGTGAGCGATTTTCAGCGGTCTGAGACAAGCTGGCGCGAGTTTTGCGTGCTTTTGTGCCAGAGCCATTCAGCCTACTGGCGCGGAGACCGTTTCAATGCCCGTTGCGTCCAATCCTCTGTTGCAGACCGGCCCTGCCACCGCGTCCGTCACTGCCCGCGCCACTGCGTCCGAAAAAACCTCGCAGGCGGCGAACGACCGTGCCACGGGCTTCGATCAGGTCATGGCGCGACAGGCCAAGCCAGGCGCTGCGCCGCGCACGGATACGCCCGAGCGGGCCCGTGGCGATGAGCGCAAGGTCGACGCGGACGGACGGCAGACCCAGGTCGCACAGACGGCCGAGGGCGGCAAGTCCTTGCCGGTCGATGAGCACGAGACGGCCGATGCCCCTGCGGTCGATTCGACCGATGCGCGCCTGGTGGCCGGTCAGGTGACCGATGCGCCGCCAGGCGCGCAGATGATGCAGGCCCAGGCCGAAGCAGTCGCCGGCCTGCCCTTGGCGCCGAGTCAGGCAGCGCCCAGCGGTGAGGAGGCGACGGAAGAGGGGTCGTTCGACCCCAGCGGTGACGCCCTGGCCGACCTGCCGGCCTTGCGCCTGGCCCTGCAGCACAACGCCGAGCGTCAGGGCACCACCTCGGCCCATGCCCGTGAAGAAACTGACGCTACTCCAGGCGAGGGTCGTGGCGCCGTCAATACCTTGGCGACCCTCGACCCGACGGCCGAGGGTGAGGCAGGTGCGTCCGAGCAGGGCGACAAGGCCTTCGGCGCGCTGATCGACAGCGGCCTGAAAGACATCAAGGGTGCAGGCCAGGACACCCGCGTCGACGATTTCGCCAACCGCCTGGCCGCCCTGACCCAGGCCGTGCCCCACAGACCCGAGGCCGCCTTGCCGAGCAATCCGCTGCAGCAGCCGCTCGCCCTGAACCAGAGCGCCTGGAGCGAAGGCCTGGTCAATCGCGTCATGTACCTGTCCAGCCAGAACCTCAAGTCCGCCGACATCCAGCTCGAACCCGCCGAACTGGGACGCCTGGACATCCGCGTGAACATGGCCACCGACCAGGCCACCCAGATCACGTTCGTCAGCGGTCATGCCGGCGTGCGCGACACCCTCGACAGCCAACTGCACCGGCTGCGCGAGCTGTTCACCCAGCAGGGCCTGGCCCAGCCGGACGTGAGCGTGGCCGACCAGTCCCGTGGCCAGCAACAGCAGCAGGCGCAACAGCAGGGCGAGACACGCCTGTCGGGCGTGGCAGCCCGCCGTGCTGAAGCCGAAGGGCAGGACGGGGAGCGTGAGGCGGTGGGTGCGGTGTCGGAGCGGCAGGTGGTGATGGGGAGTAGTGCGGTGGATTACTACGCGTAGGAAGAAGGGTAAGCTCAGTCAGGCTCTCGACTCGAACCCATGGCATACCGGCTTACCAGGCGTTGGCTGCACGGGCCTCATCGCTGGCAAGCCAGCTCCCGCAGGGGCCAGTGCAGGCTGCCAGGAAGCATGAGCTTGTACCCTCCAGACACCAGTGCAGGCTGCCAGGAAGCATTGGGTTTGTACTCTCCAAAAGAGCTATTACAGGTTGCCAAAAGACATGAATGGGCACCCTCCTGTGGGAGCGGGCTTGCCCGCGATGGCGGTGGTGGCGTCGCTGCATCCTGGGCAGGCATGACGCCAGCCTGTCAACGTTCCATCACCGCCTGGCAGCCACCGCCCCAGCCCCCCTTTGACACCCCGTATCCAACCCTATCCGCAGACCTGGCATAACACTTGCTCGACCCCCGTCATTCCCCTCGACCTCCTCGCTGGATGACGGATTATTGGCATGGCAAAAACCGAAGACACGAAAGAACCCGGCGCCAAGAAGGGCAAGCTCAAGCTGATCCTGCTGCTGGTCGTTGGCCTGCTGCTGGCCGTCGGCCTGTCCGTGGGCGCCACCTGGTTCTTCATGCACAAGAGCGAACCGGCCCCGGCCGCCGATCCGGCCCAGGCCAACGCCAAGCCGGCGGCGATCTACGAGGCACTTACCCCGGCCTTCGTGGTCAACTTCAACCAGAACGGTCGCCAGCGCTACATGCAGGTGAGCATCACCTTGCAGGCGCGCAACCAGGCCGATCTGGACGCGCTCAAGGTGCACATGCCGGTGATTCGCAACAACCTGGTGATGATGTTCTCCGGGCAGGGCTTCGACACCCTGGCCGGCAATCCGGTCGGCCAGGAAATGCTACGCCAGAAGGCCACCGTGGTCGTCCAGGAAGTGGCGCAGAAGGAAGTCGGCAAGCCGGTCGTGGACCAGCTGCTGTTCACCAACTTCGTATTGCAGTAGGAGCACCCGATGGCTGTGCAGGACCTGCTGTCCCAGGATGAAATCGATGCCCTGCTGCATGGGGTGGACGATGGTCTGGTGCAGACCGACGTGCCCACCGAGCCGGGCAGTGTCAAGAGCTATGACCTGACCAGTCAGGATCGGATCGTCCGGGGACGCATGCCGACCCTGGAAATGATCAACGAACGGTTCGCCCGTTACACCCGCATCAGCATGTTCAACCTGCTGCGTCGCTCCGCCGACGTGGCGGTGGGCGGCGTGCAGGTGATGAAGTTCGGCGAATACGTGCATTCGCTGTACGTGCCCACCAGCCTCAACCTGGTCAAGGTCAAGCCGTTGCGCGGCACCGCGCTGTTCATCCTCGACGCCAAGCTGGTGTTCAAGCTGGTCGACAACTTCTTCGGCGGCGACGGGCGTCACGCCAAGATCGAAGGCCGCGAGTTCACCCCGACCGAGCTGCGCGTGGTGCGCATGGTGCTCGATCAGGTCTTCGTCGACCTGAAGGAAGCCTGGCAGGCGATCATGCCGGTCAACTTCGAGTACATCAATTCCGAGGTCAACCCGGCCATGGCCAACATCGTCGGCCCGAGCGAGGCAGTGGTGGTCTCGACCTTCCACATCGAACTCGATGGTGGCGGTGGCGATCTGCACGTGACCATGCCGTATTCGATGATCGAGCCGGTGCGCGAGATGCTCGACGCGGGTTTCCAGTCCGACCTGGACGATCAGGACGAGCGCTGGGTCAAGGCCCTGCGCGAGGACGTGCTGGACGTGAGCGTGCCGCTGACTGCCACCGTGGCCCGTCGTCAGCTCAAGCTGCGCGACATCCTGCACATGCAGCCGGGCGATGTGATTCCCATCGAGCTGCCTGACCACCTGGTCTTGCGCACCAACGGCGTGCCGTCGTTCAAGGCGCGGCTCGGCTCGCACAAGGGCACCTTGGCCGTGCAGGTCATCGACCCGATCGAGCGCCGCTGAGGCGCCCGTCCGTCATTCTTCAGTTGAACGCCAGTCGAGGACATCATGGCCAACGAAAACGAAATCCCCTCCGTCGACGACCAGGCCCTGGCCGACGAATGGGCCGCTGCCCTGCAGGAGACCGGTGATGCCGGTCAGGCCGACATCGACGCCTTGCTCGCCGCCGACGCCGGACGTTCGGCGTCCGCCGGTGCCGGCCGTCTGCCGATGGAAGAGTTCGCCAGCTCGCCGCGGCCCAAGGACAACGTCAATCTGGAAGGCCCGAACCTGGACGTGATCCTGGACATCCCGGTGAACATCTCCATGGAAGTGGGCAGCACCGAGATCAGCATCCGCAACCTGCTGCAGCTCAACCAAGGCTCGGTGATCGAGCTCGACCGCCTGGCCGGCGAGCCACTGGACGTGCTGGTCAACGGAACCCTGATCGCCCACGGCGAGGTGGTGGTGGTCAACGAGAAGTTCGGCATCCGCCTGACCGACGTGATCAGCCCCAGCGAGCGCATTCGGAAGCTGCGCTGAGTGGCCGGCCTGATGCGCGCCCTGGTGGCGCTGGGCCTGGCAGGCGCCGCTTCCCTGGCCAGCGCGGCAACCGTTACGCCGGCCAGTGCCGCGCCCGGCAGTCTGGGTGGCCAAGTGCTGCAGATGGTGCTCGGCCTGCTGGCGGTGTTGGGCCTGATCTTCGTGATGGCCTGGCTGCTGCGTCGCGTGCAGGGCGCCACGCCGCAGCGCGGGCAGGTGATCGAGATCCTGGGCAGCCGTACCATCGGCCCGCGTGATCGGCTGCTGCTGGTGCAAGTGGGCAAGGCGCAGATCCTGCTGGGGCACAGCCCTGGCACTATCGAGGCGCTGCACGTGCTGGACGAACCGGTGGAGGTGCCGGCCAACGCACGGCAGGCCACCCCGGAATTCGCCCAGCGCCTCATGGAGCTGATGGGCAAGGACCACAAGGACAAGACGTGATGGGCGCATGGCGCATGCTGTTGACGTTGGCGCTGCTGTTCGGTGCGCCACTGGCCCTGGCGGCCGACCCGCTGTCGATCCCGGCGATCACCCTGGCCAATGGCCCGGACGGTCAGCAGGAGTATTCGGTCAGCCTGCAGATCCTGCTGATCATGACGGCGCTGAGCTTCATCCCGGCGATCGTCATCCTGATGACCAGCTTCACCCGGATCATCATCGTGTTCTCGATCCTGCGTCAGGCCCTGGGCCTGCAGCAGACGCCGTCGAACCAGGTGCTCACGGGGCTGGCGCTGTTCCTGACCTTCTTCATCATGGCGCCGGTGTTCGACCGGGTGAACCAGGATGCCCTCCAGCCCTACCTGAACGAGCAACTGACGGCGCCCCAGGCGCTCGATCGTGCGCAAGGCCCGATCAAGGACTTCATGCTGGCGCAGACCCGCCAGAGCGATCTGGACCTGTTCATGCGCCTGTCCAAGCGCACCGACATCGCCAGCCCTGATCAGGCACCGCTGACCATCCTGGTGCCGGCCTTCGTCACCTCCGAGCTCAAGACCGCGTTCCAGATCGGCTTCATGATCTTCATCCCGTTCCTGATCATCGACATGGTGGTGGCGAGTGTGCTGATGGCCATGGGCATGATGATGCTGTCGCCGCTGATCATCTCGTTGCCGTTCAAGATCATGCTGTTCGTGCTGGTCGACGGCTGGGCCCTGATCATGGGTACCCTGGCCAGCAGCTTCGGCGGTATCTGACCGCTTTTCAGGAGAAGTGCCGATGACCCCGGAAGTTGCCGTCGACCTGTTTCGCGATGCGCTGTGGCTGACCACGCTGCTGGTGGCCATCCTGGTGGTGCCGAGCCTGCTGGTCGGCCTGGTGGTGGCGATGTTCCAGGCCGCCACGCAGATCAACGAACAGACGTTGAGCTTCCTGCCACGCCTGTTGGTGATGCTGGTCACGCTGATCGTCACCGGGCCGTGGCTGGTGCAGAAGTTCATGGAGTACATCACCAACCTGTACACCAGCATCCCGCAGCTGATCGGTTGACGTGGCCATGCTCGAACTGACCGATGCGCAGATCTCCACCTGGGTGGCCACCCTCGTGCTGCCACTGTTTCGGGTCGTGGCGGTGCTGATGACCATGCCCATCCTCGGCACGCGCATGCTGCCTGCGCGCATCCGACTGTACCTGGGGGTGGCGATCACCATCGCCATCCTGCCATCGCTGCCGCCCCTGCCTGCGGTCAACCCGCTGGGCCTCGACGGCCTGTTGCTGATCGCCGAGCAGGTGATCGTCGGCGTCATGTTCGGGTTGTCCCTGCAGCTGCTGTTCCAGGCTTTCGTGATCGCCGGGCAGATCGTCGCCGTGCAGATGGGCATGGCGTTCGCGTCCATGGTCGACCCGGCCAACGGCGTCAACGTCACCGTGATCAGCCAGTTCATGACCATGCTGGTGAGCGTGCTGTTCCTGCTGATGAATGGCCACCTGGTGCTGTTCGAAGTGCTGACCGAAAGCTTCACCACGCTGCCGGTGGGCCAGGCGCTGTCGGTGACGCAGTTTTGGGAACTGGCTGGACGGCTGGGTTGGGTGCTGGGGGCCGGGCTCTTGCTGATCCTGCCGGCCATCACCGCGCTGCTGGTGGTCAACGTCGCCTTCGGCGTCATGACCCGGGCCGCCCCACAGTTGAACATCTTCTCCATCGGCTTCCCGCTGACCCTGGTGCTGGGCATGCTGGTGTTCTGGGTCGGCCTGGCCGACATTCTGTCGCACTACCAGGCCGTGGCCAGCGAGGCCCTGCTGTGGTTGCGTGATCTGGCGAGGGCGCGCTGAGCATGGCAGAGAGCGAAAGCGGTCAGGACAAGACAGAAGACCCCACCGACAAGCGCAAGCAGGACGCCCGCAAGAAGGGCGAGATTGCGCGCTCGCGCGAACTCAACACCGTGCTGGTCACCCTGGCGGGCGCGGGCGCCTTGCTGGCCTTCGGCGGCTACCTGGCCGAGACCCTGATGACCCTGATGCGCATGAACTTCGACATCCCCCGCGAGGCGGTACTCGACGTCGGCGCCATGGGCCGCTTTTTGCTCGGGTCCGGCAAGATGGCCATCTGGGCGACCCAACCGGTGCTGGTGATGCTGTTCGTGATGTCCTTCATCGGGCCGATCGCGCTGGGGGGCTTTCTGTTCTCCGGGAGCCTGCTGGCGCCGAAATTCAGCCGCATGAACCCCCTGGCCGGTCTCAAGCGAATGTTCTCGATGCATGCGCTGACCGAGCTGCTCAAGGCGATCGCCAAGTTCATGGTGATCCTGGCTGTAGCCTTGGCGGTGCTGTCCCATGACCGTCAGGACCTGCTGTCGATCGCCAATGAGCCGCTCGACCAGGCGATCATCCATAGTGTCCAGGTGGTTGGCTGGAGCGCGTTGTGGATGGCCGCGGGCCTGCTGCTGATCGCCGCGGCCGACGTGCCGTACCAGCTCTGGCAGTCGCACAACAAGCTGAAGATGACCAAGCAGGAAGTCCGCGACGAATACAAGGACTCGGAGGGCAAGCCCGAAGTCAAGCAGCGGATCCGGCAACTGCAGCGCGACGCGTCGCAGCGGCGGATGATGGCGGCGGTGCCCGACGCCGACGTGATCATCACCAACCCGACCCATTATGCCGTGGCCCTGAAGTACGACCCGGAGAAGAACGGCGCCGCGCCGCTGCTGCTGGCCAAGGGCACCGACTTCATTGCCCTGAAGATCCGCGAGATCGCGGTGGGGCACAACGTGCAGATCCTGGAGTCGCCGGCGCTGGCGCGGGCGATCTACTACAGCACCGAACTCGAGCAGGAGATTCCAGGCGGGTTGTACCTGGCCGTGGCGCAGGTACTGGCGTACGTGTACCAGTTGCGCCAGTACCGCGCTGGCCGAGGCAAGGCGCCGGATCCGCTGAAGAAGGACCTGCCGATCCCGGAGGATCTGCGGCGGGAGGAATGACGAGGTCGGATGGGCCGCAAAGCGGTCCTGAAATCGATCAACGACAAAGCCGCCGAGCCCTGTCGGCGATCGCGCTCCCCAGAACGCCCGATACTCCACTGAAGGCCCATTGCCAGCGCCTGCCCGTGACCTGGCGACAAAGTTGGAAGGCTTCTTGCAAAGCAGCGCCAAACGCCGTTTCTGGCGTCAAAGTTCTGCTTCGAGAGGATGTCCAGTGGATCGTAGCCAGTTGATCAACCATGCCCGCAGCAACCTGTCGGGTCTCAGCCGGGGCGCCCTGGGGGTGCCGCTGCTGCTGCTGGTGATGTTGGCGATGATGATGTTGCCCATCCCGCCGTTCCTGCTGGACATCTTCTTCACCTTCAACATCGCGCTGTCGATCGTGGTCCTGCTGGTCTGCGTCTACGCCCTGCGTCCGCTCGACTTCGCCGCGTTCCCGACCATCCTGCTGGTGGCCACGCTCTTGCGGCTGGCCCTGAACGTTGCCTCCACACGGGTGGTGATGTTGCACGGTCAGGAGGGCCACCAGGCCGCGGGCAAGGTGATCCAGGCCTTCGGCGAGGTGGTGATCGGCGGCAACTACGTGGTCGGTGCGGTGGTGTTCGCCATCCTCATGATCATTAACTTCGTGGTGGTGACCAAGGGCGCCGGGCGGATCTCCGAGGTCAGCGCGCGGTTCACCCTGGACGCCATGCCCGGCAAGCAGATGGCCATCGACGCCGACCTCAACGCTGGCCTGATCGATCAGAACCAGGCCAAGGCGCGCCGTGCCGAAGTCGCCCAGGAAGCCGAGTTCTACGGCTCGATGGACGGTGCCAGCAAGTTCGTCCGCGGTGACGCCATCGCCGGCCTGCTGATCCTCTTCATCAACCTGATCGGCGGCATGCTCATCGGCATGCTCCAGCACGGCATGCCGTTCAGCGAAGCGGGCAAGGTCTACGCGTTGCTGACCATCGGTGACGGCCTGGTCGCCCAGCTGCCGTCGCTGCTGCTGTCCACGGCTGCCGCGATCATGGTCACCCGTGCCTCGGGTTCCGAGGACATGGGCAAGCTGATCAACCGGCAGATGTTCGATTCGCCCAAGGCCTTGGGCGTCTCGGCCGCACTGATGATCGTCATGGGCCTGGTGCCGGGCATGCCCCATATCGCCTTCATCGGCCTGGGCCTGCTCGCCGGTGGCGGGGCCTACCTGGTGTGGCGCAAGCAGCAGGAAGCCAAGGTCAAGGCCGCCGCCGAAGTCCAGCGCCAGCAGGATCAGCTGCCTTCGCCACAGCGTGCCCTGGAGACCAAGGAGCTGGGCTGGGACGATGTCACTCCAATCGACATGATCGGCCTGGAAGTCGGCTACCGGCTCATCCCGCTGGTGGACCGCAACCAAGGCGGACAACTGCTGGCGCGGATCAAGGGGGTGCGCAAGAAGCTCTCCCAGGACCTGGGCTTCCTGATGCCCACGGTGCACATCCGCGACAACCTCGACCTGTCCCCCAGCGCCTACCGCCTGACTTTGATGGGCGTGATCCTGGCCGAGGCCGAGATCTATCCGGACCGCGAGCTGGCGATCAACCCTGGCCAGGTGTTCGGCACCCTCAACGGGATCGCTGCCCGTGACCCGGCGTTCGGCCTGGAGGCGGTGTGGATCGACGTGGCCCAGCGCGCCCAGGCGCAATCGCTGGGCTACACGGTGGTCGATGCCAGTACCGTGGTCGCCACCCACCTGAACCAGATCCTGCAGAAGCACTGCCATGAACTGATTGGCCATGAAGAGGTTCAACAGTTGCTGCAGGTGTTGTCCAAGGCTTCGCCCAAGCTGGCAGAAGAATTGGTACCGGGCGTCATTTCTTTGTCAGGGCTGTTGAAAGTCTTGCAGGCTTTGTTGTCCGAGCAAGTACCGGTGCGAGATATTCGTAGCATCGCCGAAGCGATCGCCAATAATGCGAACAAGAGTCAAGATACCGCCGCTCTGGTGGCTGCCGTTCGGGTCGGCTTGAGCCGAGCCATCGTGCAAAGCATCGTTGGCATCGAGTCGGAACTGCCGGTGATCACGCTTGAACCCAGGTTGGAACAGATCTTGCTCAACAGTCTGCAACGTGCCGGGCAGGGTCAGGATGAAGGCGTTCTGCTCGAGCCGAGCATGGCAGAGAAGTTGCAACGCTCGTTGATCGAGGCCGCTCAGCGTCAGGAAATGCTCGGCCACCCGGCGATCCTGCTGGTGGCCGGACCGATCCGCGCGATGCTGTCGCGCTTCGGACGGTTGGCGGTACCGAACCTGCACGTGCTGGCGTACCAGGAAATTCCGGACAACAAGCAAGTCACCATCGTTGCCACCGTGGGCCCCAATGGCTGAGGGTAGTGGGATATGCAAGTGAAGCGTTTTTTCGCTGCCGACATGCGTCAGGCCATGAAACTGGTCAGGGACGAACTCGGCTCCGACGCGGCGATCATCGGCAACCGGCGTATCGCCGGGGGTGTCGAGCTGACCGCTGCGCTGGATTACAAGCAGTCCGTGCTCGCGCCCCGGGTGCCCAACGCCGAGCTCGAAGCCGAGCTGCGCAAGACCCAGTCGCGCATCGTCACCGCCCAGGCCGAGCTGAATAGCCGCCAGGACGCCCCCGAGGAGGACGGCGGCAACCGCCAGCTGTTTGCCGGGCTGTCCCTGACCGCCTCGGAGCCTTTGGTCGAGTCTCCGATCGAGAAGCCCAAGGCCGCGCCCGCTGCCGCCCCGGCCGCAGTCGATCCGCGTTTGTTCGACGCGATGCGCTCGGAACTGTCGGGCCTGCGCGAGCTGCTGGAAGTACAGCTGGGTTCGCTGGCCTGGAACCAGTTGCAAGGCAGCCGTCCGCAGCAGGCCACCCTCTGGCGGCGCTTGCAGCGCATCGGCCTGTCGGGTGCGCTGGCGGGCAGTTTGCTCGAGCGTGTGGCCGGCATCGACGATGCGCGCCAGGCCTGGCGCATGATCCTGGCGCACCTGGCGCACATGATCAAGGTGCCCCAGGTCGAGCCGATCGAGGAGGGCGGTGTGATCGCTCTGGTAGGGCCGGCCGGCATGGGCAAGACCACCACGCTGGCCAAGCTGGCTGCGCGTTATGTCCTGGCCCACGGCGCGCAGAACCTGGCGCTGGTGAGCATGGACAGCTTTCGGATCGGGGCCCAGGAGCAGCTCAAGACCCTCGGCCGCATCCTCAACGTACCCGTGACCTACGTCGACCCGGGCGAGTCCCTGGTCCAGGCCCTCGAGCCTCTGACGCGCAAGCGTGTGGTGCTGATCGACACCGCTGGCCTGCAGGCCAGCGACCCGGCGCTGCGCATGCAGCTCGATTCGCTGGCCGGGCGCGGTATCGCCTCGCGCAATTACCTGGTGCTGGCCACCACCAGCCAGAAGCAGGTGCTGTCCGCCGCCTACCACAGTTACAAGCGCTGTGGCCTGGCCGGCTGCATCTTGAGCAAGCTGGACGAAACGGCCGGCCTGGGCGAAGTCCTGAGCCTGGCCATCGAACACGAACTGCCCGTGGCCTATCTGACCGATGGACCCCGGATACCCGAAGATCTGCATGTGCCGCGCAAGCACCAGCTGGTGAGCCGCGCGGTGAGCGTGCAAGTGCAGGACGAGCCCAGCGACGAGGCCATGGCCGACATGTTCGCTGACCTCTACCACAACCCTGGCAAGCGCGCAGGTTGACCATGAACGAAGTGCAGACCACCTCCAAACAGGGGTCTTCCAGGCCGCGTGACCTGAAGACGATGTCCCTCGTGCGGCTTGGATGCCAGCGAGACAAGGTAAATAACAGACATGGGTAGCATGCATCCTGTACAGGTGATCGCCGTGACCGGCGGCAAGGGCGGCGTTGGCAAGACCAACGTTTCAGTGAACCTGTCGCTGGCCCTGGCCGAGCTGGGGCGACGCGTCATGTTGTTGGACGCCGACCTGGGTCTGGCCAACGTCGACGTGTTGCTGGGCCTGGCGCCCAAGCGCACCCTGGCGGATGTGATCGAGGGCCGCTGCGACCTGCGTGACGTCATGCTGCAAGGGCCCGGTGGCATCCGGGTGGTTCCGGCGGCCTCCGGTACCCAGAGCATGGTGCAGCTGGCCCCGGCACAGCACGCCGGGCTGATCCAGGCTTTCAGTGAAATCGGCGACAACCTCGACGTGCTGGTGATCGACACCGCCGCCGGGATCGGCGATTCGGTGGTGAGCTTCGTGCGCGCGGCCCAGGAGGTGCTCTTGGTGGTCTGCGACGAGCCGACCTCCATCACCGATGCCTATGCGTTGATCAAGCTGCTCAACCGTGACTACGGCATGAACCGGTTCCGCGTGCTGGCCAACATGGCGCAGAGCCCCCAGGAGGGGCGCAACCTGTTTGCCAAGCTGACCAAGGTCACCGACCGTTTCCTCGATGTGGCTTTGCAGTACGTCGGCGCCGTGCCGTACGACGAATGCGTGCGCAAGGCCGTCCAGAAACAGCGCGCGGTCTATGAGGCCTTCCCGCGCTCCAAGTGCGCCCTGGCGTTCAAGGCCATCGCGCAGAAAGTCGACAGTTGGCCACTGCCCGCCAACCCACGCGGGCACCTTGAATTCTTCGTCGAACGTCTGGTGCAACCGACCAGCGCGGGGCCGGTACTATGAGTGCGAGCGGTTTCAAGATGTACAGCAAGCCATCCAAGGACGCGCAGTATGCGCTGATCGAGCGCCATGCGCCGTTGGTCAAGCGCATCGCCTACCACCTGCTGGCGCGTCTGCCGGCCAACGTGCAGGTCGAAGACCTGATTCAGGCCGGTATGCTCGGCCTGCTGGAAGTCGCCAACAAGTACGACGCCAGCAAGGGCGCCAGCTTCGAGACCTATGCCGGCATCCGCATCCGCGGCGCCATGCTCGATGAAGTGCGCAAGGGTGACTGGGCGCCACGCTCGGTGCACCGCAACACCCGCATGGTCAGCGATGCCATGCGCGCCGTCGAAGCCCGTACCGGCCGCGACGCTAAAGATAATGAAGTCGCTGCCGAACTCAATATGGAGTTGGACGACTACTACGGGATCCTGAACGATACCTTGGGCAGTCGCCTGTTCAGTTTCGACGACCTGCTGCAGGACGGCGAGCACGAAGGCTTGCACGAAGAGGGCGCCAGCGCTCAGCTCGGCCCTTCGCGCAACCTGGAGGACGAACGTTTCCAGGCCGCGTTGACCGATGCGATCGCCAACCTGCCGGAACGCGAGCGTTTGGTGCTGGCGTTGTACTATGACGAAGAGCTGAACCTCAAGGAGATCGGCGAAGTCCTGGGGGTCAGTGAATCGCGCGTCAGCCAGTTGCACAGCCAATGTGCCGCTCGCCTGCGTAGCCGTCTCGGCGAATGGCGCGCGCGGTGAGCGGTAGGCGATGGAGCGACGAGCAATACGCGTTGTGCGAAAAGAATCAGCAGTGGGGAAGGGGTCGAGTACCGTGCACACGACCTTGGTCGTTTGAAGCCTGAAGCTCGAGGTTGATCCCTCCCCGAAAGACGCACGCTCGGCGCCGAGCGTGTTTGAGAGTGCCTGGAGGCCTAATTGAACAAAGACATGAAAATCCTCATCGTCGACGACTTCTCGACGATGCGGCGGATCATCAAGAACCTGTTGCGTGATCTGGGTTTCACCAATACCGACGAGGCCGACGACGGCACCACGGCGTTGCCGATGCTGCAGAACGGCCACTACGACTTTCTGGTGACCGACTGGAACATGCCTGGCATGTCCGGCATCGACCTGCTGCGCAAGGTCCGCGCCGACGAACGCCTGAAGGCCTTGCCCGTGCTGATGGTCACCGCCGAAGCCAAGCGTGATCAGATCATCGAGGCGGCCCAGGCCGGTGTGAATGGCTATGTGGTCAAGCCGTTCACCGCGCAGGTGCTCAAGGAAAAGATCGAGAAGATCTTCGAACGCGTCAACGGTTGAAGTCCAGAGGGCGCCATGCAGTCAAATCAAACGTCGCTCGGGGAGTTCGAATCGACTCTCAAGAAGCATGCCCAGGAACTGGTCGACAGCCTCGAACGAGGCCGTTTCGGCGAGGCCGTGCAGCTGATCCATCAGCTCAACCAGACCCGTGACCGTGGCCTGTACCAAGAGGTCGGCAAACTCACCCGCGAGCTGCACAGCGCGATCGTCAGCTTCCAGATCGACCCGCGCATGCCGCAGGCCGAGGAAGTCTCGCAGATCACCGACGCCACCGAGCGGCTGGACTATGTCGTCAAGCTGACCGAAGGCGCGGCCAACCGCACCATGGACCTGGTCGAAGCCGGTACGCCGGTGGTCAATGACCTGGCCAACGAAGCGCAGGTGCTGAGCGCCGACTGGCAGCGGTTCATGCGCCGGGAGGTCAATGCGGCCGAGTTCCGGGAACTGGCCCGTCGGGTTGACGGTTTCCTGACGCGCAGCTGCGAAGGCAACCGCAAGGTCGGTGGCCTGTTCAATGACATTCTGCTGGCCCAGGACTATCAGGACCTGACCGGCCAGGTGATCAAACGGGTGACCACGCTGGTGACCGACGTCGAAAGCAATCTGCTCAAGCTGGTGCTCATGGCCAGTCAGGTGGACCGCTTCGCCGGCATCGAGCATGACCACAATCAACTGCGCGCGGAAAAAGATCACGAAAAACATCCGCCGCAGGGTGAAGGTCCGCAGATTCATGCCGATAAGCGTGAAGACGTCATGTCCGGTCAGGACGACGTCGACGATCTGCTGTCCAGCCTTGGTTTTTAGGGAGCACCTTTGATGAGCTTCGGCGCCGATGAAGAAATCCTTCAGGATTTCCTGGTAGAGGCCGGCGAGATTCTCGAGCAACTGTCCGAACAACTGGTCGAGCTGGAAAGCCGCCCAGACGATGCGGACCTGCTCAATGCGATCTTTCGCGGATTCCACACTGTAAAAGGGGGCGCCGGCTTCCTCCAGCTCAACGAGCTGGTGGAGTGCTGCCATATCGCCGAGAACGTGTTCGACATTCTGCGCAAGGGTGAACGACGCGTGGATGCCGAGCTGATGGACGTGGTCCTGGAAGCGCTCGACACCGTCAACCGCATGTTCGGCCAGGTGCGCGAACGTACCGACGTCACCCCGGCCACGCCCGAGCTGCTGGAGGCCTTGGCGCGCCTGGCCGAACCGGCGAGCGCCGAGGCGCCGCCAGCACCCGTCGCCGCGCCCGAGCCCATCGTGCCGGTCGAGGTAGCCCCCGAGGCTGCCGACCAGGACATCACCGACACTGAGTTCGAGCAACTGCTCGATTCGCTCGATGCGGTCAAGGCCGAGGCCGAAACCAACGCGCAGGTGCAGGTCGAGACCGCGGCACCTGGCGGTGATGACATCACCGATGCCGAGTTCGAGTCACTGCTCGACCAGTTGCACGGCAAAGGTCAGTTCTCACCCGCGGTGGCGGCCACCGTCGCACCGGCCGAGTCCGCACCCGCGCCGACCAGCGACGAGATCACCGACGACGAATTCGAGTCGCTGCTCGACCAGTTGCACGGCAAGGGCGCTTTCAGTCCCGGTGGCCTGCCCGCCAGTGTCGCTGCAGACGTGCCCTCGGCCGTGGCTGACGATCACATCAGCGATCATGAATTCGAAGCCTTGCTCGACCAGTTGCATGGCAAAGGCAAGTTCTCGAACGAGGGCCTGGCCGACGACGCCGTGACGGCGACCGCAAGCGTGGCCGCGCCTGTGGCGGCGCCAGTCTCGGCAGCCCCAGCACCACGCAGCGCACCGGCCGCCGCGCCTGCCAAGGCCGCCGCGCCTGCCCGTGCGGCAGCGCCCGTGGCTGAAAAGCCTGTGACCAGCGAAGCGGAAACCACCGTGCGGGTCGATACCGCCCGCCTGGACGAGATCATGAACATGGTCGGCGAACTGGTGCTGGTGCGTAACCGCCTGGTGCGCTTGGGGCTCAACAGCAACGACGAGGCCATGTCCAAGGCCGTCTCCAACCTGGACGTGGTCACCGCCGACCTGCAGACGGCCGTCATGAAGACGCGCATGCAGCCGATCAAGAAAGTCTTCGGCCGCTTCCCGCGCCTGGTCCGCGACCTGGCTCGCCAGCTCAAGAAAGAGATCAACCTGGAGCTGGTCGGCGAAGAGACCGATCTGGACAAGAACCTGGTCGAGGCCCTGGCCGACCCGCTGGTGCACCTGGTGCGCAACGCGGTGGACCATGGCATCGAGTCGCCCGACGAGCGCGAAGCCGGTGGTAAGCCACGCACCGGCCATGTGGTGCTGTCCGCCGAGCAGGAAGGCGACCACATTCTGTTGTCGATCTCCGACGACGGCAAGGGCATGGATCCGGAAGTGCTGCGCGCCAAGGCCGTCGAGAAGGGCCTAATGGACCGCGACGCGGCCGATCGCCTGAGCGAGTCGGACTGCTACAACCTGATCTTCGCCCCGGGTTTCTCGACCAAGACCGAGATTTCCGATGTCTCGGGTCGTGGCGTCGGCATGGACGTGGTCAAGACCAAAATTTCCCAGCTCAACGGTTCGATCAACATCTACTCGGCCAAGGGTCAAGGCTCGAAGATCGTCATCAAGGTGCCGCTGACCCTGGCGATCATGCCGACCCTGATGGTCATGCTCGCCAACCAGGCCTTCGCCTTCCCGTTGGTCAACGTCAACGAGATCTTCCACCTCGACCTGTCTCGCACCAACGTGGTGGATGGCCAGGAAGTGGTGATCGTGCGCGACAAGGCGCTGCCGTTGTTCTACCTCAAGCGCTGGCTGGTGCGCGACGAGGCGCACGAGGAACAGCGCGAGGGCCATGTGGTGATCCTGTCGGTCGGCACCCAGCGCATCGGCTTCGTCGTCGATCAGCTGGTCGGCCAGGAAGAAGTGGTGATCAAACCCCTGGGCAAGATGCTGCAGGGCACGCCTGGCATGTCTGGCGCCACCATCACGGGCGACGGACGCATCGCGCTGATCCTCGATGTCCCGAGCATGCTCAAGCGCTACGCCGCACGGCGTATTTGATCTTCGGCGACGCGCCTGCACGGTGCGTCGCCTAACGGAGTGTTTATGGCAGTCAAGGTCCTGGTGGTGGATGATTCGGGTTTCTTCCGCCGCCGCGTCACGGAAATTCTCTCATCGGACCCCCTGATCCAGGTGGTCGGTACTGCCACCAACGGCAAGGAAGCGATCGACCAGGCCCTGGCGCTCAAGCCTGACGTGATCACCATGGACTACGAGATGCCGATGATGGATGGCATCACCGCGGTCCGCCACATCATGCAGCGCAGCCCCACGCCGGTCCTGATGTTCTCCTCCCTGACCCACGAAGGCGCGCGGGTGACCCTGGATGCGCTGGACGCTGGGGCGGTCGATTTTTTGCCGAAGAACTTCGAAGACATTTCCCGCAATCCGGAAAAGGTCAAGCAACTGTTGTGCGAGAAGGTCCATAGCGTCTCGCGCAGCAACCGTCGCCGCCCGGCCTATCTGTCCAGCAACCCGCTGCCCACGCCGAGCAGCCTGACCGGGCATGCCGCGCCAGCCGCCCAGACTACCCAGGCCGCGCCAGCACCGGCGCGCAGCCCGATCCCCTCGCGTGCCCCGGCGCCTGCACCACAGCCGGCCAGTTCGCCAGCGCCCCGACGCAAGCCTTACAAGCTGGTGGCCATCGGCACCTCGACCGGTGGGCCGGTGGCGCTGCAACGTGTGCTCACGCAACTGCCGGCGAGCTTCCCGGCGCCGATCGTGCTGATCCAGCACATGCCGGCCGCCTTCACCAAGGCCTTCGCCGAGCGGCTCGACAAGCTGTGCAAGATCCGCGTCAAGGAAGCCGAAGATGGCGACGTATTGCGGCCCGGTCTGGCACTGCTGGCCCCCGGTGGCAAGCAGATGATGGTCGATGGCCGCGGCACCGTGAAGATCCTGCCAGGCGACGAGCGCCTGAACTACAAGCCCTGCGTGGACATCACCTTCGGCTCGGCGGCCAAGGCCCATGGCGACAAGGTCCTGGCGGTGGTGCTCACCGGCATGGGCGCCGACGGCCGTGAAGGCGCACGCCTGCTCAAGCAGGGCGGCAGCACGGTGTGGGCCCAGGACGAGGCCAGTTGCGTGATCTATGGCATGCCCATGGCCATCGTCAAGGCCAACCTGGCCGATGCGGTCTACAGCCTGGACGAGATCGGTCGGCACCTGGTGGAGGCCTGTGGCTGATGGATGTGCTGAGCCTGATCGGCCTGATCCTGGCCTTCGTCGCCATCGTCGGTGGCAACTTTCTCGAAGGTGGACACGTGTCGGCGCTGGTCAACGGGCCGGCCGCGCTGATCGTGCTGGGCGGTACGCTGGCAGCGGTGCTGTTGCAGTCGCCGCTGCCGGCGTTCAAGCGCGCCTTGCAGATCGTCGGCTGGATCTTCTTCGCGCCGCGCGAGGACCTGGCCGGGGGGATCGACCGGGTGGTCGGCTGGAGCCTGACCGCGCGCAAGGAAGGTCTGCTCGGGCTGGAGACGGTCGCTGACGCCGAGCCGGACCCTTACGCCCGCAAGGGCCTGCAATTGCTGGTCGACGGCGCCGAGCCGGAGTCGATCCGCAGCATTCTCGAAGTCGACCTGCTGACCCAGGAAAGCCGTGACCTGCAGGCGGCCAAGGTATTCGAAAGCATGGGCGGCTATGCGCCGACCATCGGCATCATCGGTGCGGTGATGGGCCTGATCCACGTGATGGGCAACCTGGCCGACCCCGCGCAGCTGGGCAGCGGCATCGCCGTGGCCTTCGTTGCCACCATCTACGGGGTGGCCAGTGCCAACCTGATCCTGCTGCCGATCGCCAACAAGCTCAAGGCCATCGTCCTGCGCCAGTCGCGCTACCGCGAGATGCTGCTCGAGGGCCTGCTGTCGATCGCCGAAGGCGAGAACCCGCGCTCCATCGAACTGAAGCTGCAAGGCTTCATGGAGTAGCCATGCGCCGTCGCCATCGCACCGAGGAACCCGTCAACCATGACCGCTGGCTGGTGTCGTACGCTGACTTCATCACCTTGCTGTTCGCCTTTTTCGTGGTGATGTACTCGATTTCCTCGATCAACGAAGGCAAGTACAAGGTCATTTCCCAGGCGCTGGTCGGCGTGTTCAACGATCCGGCGCGCAGCACCCGGCCCATCCCTGTGGGCGAGGACCAGCCCGTGGGCATGCGCCCGGCGCAGCCGTTGATCAAGGACAGTGAGCAGACCGACGCCGGCCTCGGGCAGAGCGCCAGTGACGCCCTGACCCAGATCACCGACGACGTGCGTCAGGCGTTCGGCGATCTGATCGACGCCAAGCAGATGACCGTGCGCGGCAATGAGCTGTGGATCGAGATCGAACTCAACTCGGCGCTGCTGTTCGGCAGCGGCGATGCCATGCCCAGTGATGCGGCGTTCGGCATCATCGAGAAAGTCGCCCGCATCCTCAAGCCGTTCGCCAACCCGGTGCACGTTGAAGGTTTCACTGACAACCTGCCGATCAGTACGGCCCAGTACCCGACCAACTGGGAACTGTCGGCGGCGCGTTCGGCAAGCATCGTACGCCTGCTGGCCATGGAAGGGGTGAACCCGGGGCGCCTGGCTGCGGTCGGTTACGGCGAGTACCAGCCGGTGGCCAGCAATGACACCGCCGAAGGCCGCTCGCGCAACCGCCGGGTGGTGCTGGTGATCTCGCGCAACCTGGAGGTGCGTCGCAGCCTGACCGGCTCGGGCAGCGCCAACGCCACGCCCGATGCCGCGTTGCAGCGGGCTGGCACACAACGTGCACCGGCATCGCCAGCGACGTCGGAGTCGGCGGGTTCCGTCAAATCTACGTCACCGTCTTCTTGAACCGTTCCCGACAGGGCCTGTGGGCCACCGGGTGGAAACACGCACGATGAGAGTCTGGGCAGTAGCCAATCAGAAAGGTGGAGTCGGCAAGACCACCACGACCATCGCCTTGGCCGGCCTGCTGGCCGAGGCCGGCAAGCGCGTGCTCGTCGTCGACCTCGACCCGCACGGTTCGATGACCAGTTACTTCGGACATGATCCGGATGTGCTCGAGCACAGTTGCTACGACCTGTTCGTGAACCAGGGCGCCGTGCCCGATGGGCTGCCCGGCCAGCTGCTGCTGCCGACCAGCCACGAGCGCATCGCGCTACTGCCGTCGAGCACCGCCCTGGCCGTGCTCGAGCGCCAATCCCCCGGACATGGCGGGCTGGGGCTGGTGATCGCCAAGAGTCTGGCGCAGCTGTGGCAGGACTTCGATTTCGCGTTGATCGACAGCCCGCCGCTGCTCGGGGTGCTGATGGTCAACGCCCTGGCCGCCAGTCAGCAGCTGGTGGTGCCGGTGCAGACCGAGTTCCTTGCGGTCAAGGGGCTGGAGCGAATGATCACCACCCTGAGCATGATCAACCGTTCGCGCAAGCAGGCCTTGCCGTACACCATCGTGCCGACCCTGTTCGACCGCCGTACCCAGGCCTCGATGGGCACGTTGAAGTTCCTGCGTGACGCGCATCCCGCGCACGTCTGGGAAGGCTACATCCCGGTGGACACCCGGCTGCGCGATGCCAGTCGCGCCGGTGTCACGCCCTCGCAACACGATGGCAAGAGCCGCGGCATCATCGCCTACCGGGCGTTGCTCAAGCACTTGCTGACCCCCCGTTCCAGCCTGCAGGTAGCCTGATGAGTCCAGCCCGGCCCACCACGACCCGTCCGCAAGTGGCCTTGCAGTCCTACCTCGATGGTCTGCTGCAGGAGGCGACCGAAGCGTTCGATGCCCCTGTGCCCGCACCTGTCCCGGCGGCGATCGCTGCCCAGGTACCGGTCGCCAACGAGGAGTTCCAGGCAGCAGTGCTCGAAGAGCAGGTCCGTGACGCGCGCGTCTCCCGCACCTCGCGCGAGCCGCGCCCCTATGCCGAGCCGCCTGCGCCGCTGGCGCTGACCACGGTGCTACCCATGCGCGAGGCGGTCCTGCCTGAGCAGGAGGTGGAGGTCGTGGCCCTGCACCCGGTCGCCGAACCGGTCGAGGAGGGTGTCCTGCAGCCGCTGGCCGAAGCGCCCACGACGCCCGAGCCAATCGCTCCGCTGGCCGAGCTGCACCGTCCCCACGCCATGGGGCCGCGGCTGCCGTCCACACCGGACGGACGTCCGGCCTGGAGTGCCGAGCCGTTCGAGTGCCTGCTGTTCGACGTGGCCGGGCTGACGTTGGCCGTGCCGCTGGTGTGCCTGGGGTCGATCTACCCGTTGGCCGGACAGGAGCTCACGCCGCTGTTCGGGCAGCCCGACTGGTTCCTGGGCATCCTGGCCTGCCAGGCGGGCAACCTCAAGGTGCTGGACACTGCGCGTTGGGTGATGCCCGACCGCTACCGGGACGACTTCCGCCAGGGGTTGCAGTACGTGATTTCGGTCCAGGGCTATGAATGGGGACTGGCCGTGCACCAGGTCAGCCGTTCGCTGCGCCTGGACCCCAGCGAGATCAAGTGGCGCAGCCAGCGGGGCCAGCGGCCCTGGTTGGCCGGTACGGTGATCGAGCACATGTGTGCCCTGCTGGACGTTGCCGAGCTGGCCGAACTGATCGCCAGCGGTGCCGTCAAGCAGATGCAGGCCGATAAATGAACACGCGCATTTCGCGCACTCACGCAACACAGACCGCCACCGTGCGGCTTTTGAGGGTAGGGTAATGAAGAAGTCGTCAGCACAGGGTTCCGAAGATCCGATCCTGCAGTGGGTCACCTTCCGCCTGGACAACGAGTCCTATGGCATCAACGTCATGCAGGTGCAGGAAGTCTTGCGCTACACCGAGATCGCGCCGGTGCCGGGTGCGCCGAGCTACGTGCTGGGGATCATCAACCTGCGCGGCAACGTGGTGACGGTGATCGACACACGCCAGCGCTTCGGCCTGATGCCCACCGAAGTGACCGACAACACCCGTATCGTGATCATCGAGGCGGACAAGCAGGTCGTGGGCATTCTGGTCGACAGCGTCGCCGAAGTGGTCTACCTGCGTCAGTCCGAGATCGAGACCGCGCCGAACGTGGGCAACGACGAGTCGGCCAAGTTCATCCAGGGCGTGTGCAACAAGAATGGCGAGCTGCTGATCCTGGTCGAGCTGGACAAGATGATGACCGAGGAAGAGTGGTCCGAGCTGGAGAGCATCTGAGGTGATCTTCGAAGCGGGCCTGCTGTTCCTGGCGCTGCTCTGGGCGGCGAGCCTGTGGCTGTTCCTCAACCACATCAAGCGCCAGCGCCAGCTGCTCGTGGAGCAGGCGCTGGGCGATGCCCTGCGTGACCAGCGCATCAAAGACCTGGCCAAGCGTCTGGACGACTACCAGACGGGTACCGTGCGCATGGGCGAGATGTTGCACGAGCTGCGCCTGCTGGTCGAACCGCTGCCTGAGAAGCTGCAGCAGCTCGAACAGCGCGACCCCAAGAACCTGACCTACCACCAGGCGGCGAAGCTGGTGGGAATGGGGGCCAGTGTCGAGGAGCTGACCCAGGCCTGCGGGCTGACCCAGGCCGAGGCGCAATTGATGAGCAAGCTGCACCGTACGCCCTGATGGGCAGACAGGCCGTCGCGCGGCGGTGGCCTGCCTGGGCAGTCGCGGGTACACGGGCGTGCGCCTATGCGATGCATGTCGGTCGAACACCCAGCGCCAGCAGGCGCTGAGTGAGCCGACCCTGTGCCGGGCCTCCCTCGGCCCTCAGGCCCACGAATGCAACGTGCCGACCCGGGCCACGCGTGCCAGCGGCAAACGCGCTGCACGCACTGCATTGATGGCGTTCAGGTCGACGAACGGGTAGCTGTTGATGCGCGGAATCATGTACAGATGCGTCAACTGCCGCAGTGTGTGCAGGTCCGGCAGCAGGCGGTCGACCACATCGGTGAGCAGGTCCGGGCCTGTGAGTCGACTCAACTGCTCGGCATAGCGTTTGAAGGAAGCAGGGTTCACCACGCGGTCAGGGCGCACCGGGTACGGTTCCACCGCCTGCAGGTAACGCACGCGCATCTCCTGGCTGATCGCCAGCAACGTCGGATTGCCGGCCTGGCTGCCGATCATGCTGTTGTTGTAGGCGGAGTTCAGTCCCATCAGCTCGTTCTGTAGCGGCGGCTGCAGCAACAGACCTGTAGGCGTCGTGGTCAGTTCGATGGTGTCGAGCATGGCCTTGCCGGTGTCAGGGTGCAGGAGCAGTGTGTCGTCGACGTCCATGTACAGCCCCCCTTCGCTGTGCAGCATGGGGTAGCGAAGGACGTCGGCAGCCGAAGCGTAGTTGCTCGCTGGGCCGCCGCCACCGAGCGCGGCCTGATAGTGCGGGTAGCTTAGGCTTTGTTCGAACGCCTGGTAGAAGCCTTGATCCTCCAACACCAAGACCTCGAGCCCGGGTACGCGGCTATTGAGCTGTGCCCGATTATAGGCGAAGGCCTCCGGGCTGCGATTGGACAGCATCAACCGGTATCGATAAGGGCTGTCGGTCAATGCCCGGGCATTGTGGGCAAGGTTGTCCAGTACCTGCGCGCCGATCTGCCGGTCGCCGACCCACAGGGCGGTGATCTGCTTGGGGATGGCGACGGCACCTTCTGGTACGGGCGGCGGCAATTCGATGGGCAGCGGCAGGTCGATGCCCAGAGCGCGCAAGGTCGCTGTGCGCATGGCAGGGGTCACCTGACGATCGACGGTGGTCACCTGGCGCAGGTTGCCGGTCCCTGGATCAGGCTCGTAGTACCTTGGCTGCACTTCGTTGAGGTCTTCCTGGCGCAAGAACAGGTTGCTGTCCATGTCGTAGACCAGGTCCAAGGACTGTGTGTAGCCG
Organism: Enterobacterales bacterium AN_CKDN230030167-1A_HGKHYDSX7; assembly: GCA_046940335.1. Classification (GTDB taxonomy): domain Bacteria; phylum Pseudomonadota; class Gammaproteobacteria; order Pseudomonadales; family Pseudomonadaceae; genus Aquipseudomonas. Next base: position 223,311 of record JBKYML010000005.1, on the reverse strand, counting down.
CCTCCCAGATCTTCGTAGCCCCTGAGCAGATCAAGGTTGCCGTCATAGCGCGGGTGGCGAGACACGGACCTGGCCACTTCGGCATCGCCATCGGCCAGGGGCTCGATGCGCAACCGACGATTGAAGTAGGGGGCGACGTCCTGGCCTGGCAGGCGGGGCGGGTCGATCGGACTGAGCGGGTAGCCGATCTGGTCGTTCAGGCGACGCGGTACGACGAAACCTTCGTGCCACGTCTGGAACAGACCGTCCATCGCCTTGCTGGCAACATGCACCGCACCGGGTATGGCGTTGAACAGACCATAGGTGATCTCGCCGATACCCTCCTGCTGGTCTTGCAGGTGTTTGCCATTAATCACCTGGTCCAGACCGAGACCCAGCTGAACGATGCCGCCGATCGTGAGCAGCGGGGCCAGGCCAGGTACCACAAGCGACAGCGGCAGCAGCAGGGTGAGCGTACCGTCGAGGTAATGGCGCCAGCGTCGCTTGCGGATCTCGGCGTTGCTGGTGATGAGAAAGTCGGCATCGTCCAGGCTCCGCTGACGCTGATGTTCGGCCAGGATCTGGAACAGATCGCCGTGCAGCGCCGGACTGTAGGTCCTGGGACGATAATGGACGTAAGTTCGCGGTGGCCACTTTCCGTCGTCGTTGAAGAAGCCGTGCTCAGGTGGCAGAGGGTGACGCCGAGGGTAGACGGCCAGCCCCTCCAGGGCAGTGTCCAGGCCGCTGAAGTCGATGCCCTGAGGGCCATCGGCTAGACGGAAGTGACGCTTCAGGTGACGGCGCTTGAGGGCATCCTTGCACTGTTCGCCGACCCAGTCTCTGAGCAGGTCCTGATGGGCGAACTCGAGCAACGGGGAGCTGTTGCCAGGGATGTAGAGAACCGTCACGTCGCTGTGCGTATCGTGCAGGTAAAGCAGATCGGTCGACACATAGCCGTAGATGTTGAGCAGGCTTGCGCTGAACGTGGCACTGCGCGGAAGCAGGTCTGCCGCCTGCCAGATCAGCCTGCGTGCCGCCTCGCTGAGGCTGCCCTCGGCCCACTGCTTGTTGCAGGCGGCGATGAAATTGAGTTTGCAGCACAGGCGATGCTCGCTCAGGTGAGCCTGCCAGAACTGTTCGAGCTGCGTCTTGTACCGCGTCGAGAAGTCCAGTGCCTCGATATGGCTTTGCAACGTCTCCACGGCTACGTCGATGAGTGTCGAGCGGTCGAATTGCGCGGGTTCATGTCGGCGGAACAGGCCGTTGAAGACCATGTAGGGTGCCCCGGTCGACAGGACGGATACCGGCTCGAGCGCTTCGACCACGTCGATCGCGCCATCGGTGGGCAAGCGCCCAGCCCAGGGCTCGCCAATCAGTGCGCCGAGCACGTCATTGCTCGATTCACCCTGCCAGTTGATCAGCACCGCCTGTGGCAGGCTGATGCGCTGCACGATCTGCGCATGATAGCGGCCCGATGCCTGGGGCTGCAGGTGCAACGTCACCACGTCGATCGCATCGGGGTCGAGGCTGACGCCCTGGCTGTGCAGCCAGCTGGCCATGAGCTTCCGGGCTTCGCGATCAGGGCGAGGCAGTTGAGCCAGGTGGTCGCGTACGCGTTGTACGCCTTGGGTGTTGATGCCGGTGTGGGCCATGACGGATCTCCAGGTATGAGGGCTTCGCAAGCCTCTGCCAAGGAGAGGACGGCAGTGCAGTAGATAATGCTGAGCAATGCGTCGTCGTCCTGCAGGCGGGCGGCGGGCGGTTTTGTCGGCGCGGGGCAGGGCGCCGTGCCAACGGGGCGCCTGCCGCCACGGCACCCCGGCATGCGTTAGCGCGTCGTGCGCCCGCTCCCGACCTGCGTCATCCGATCCAGCGGCAGGTGGGTATCGAGCATCCGGCTGAACCAGCGCAGGTTGATGATCTGATGGGCGTCGGTCACCGGCGACACCAGCAGCACACGGAGTTCGCGCAACTGCCGCAACCAGGGCAAGCGTGCGTCGATCACCTCGTTCATCAGGGCAGGTCCGGTCAATCGGCTCAACCGCCGCGCGTAGTCGTCGAATGCCACGGGATCGGCATCGGCATCCGGATGGCTGTCGTAGAATGTGACGTTTTCCGCATTACCGGGCGTGCATGTTTCCAGCATCGCCTCGAGTGTCGGGTTGTCCGGATGACTGCCGATCGTGCGGGTGTTGAACTTGAAATACAGGCCCAGCTGGTCGTTGCAGACCGGCGGTGCCAGCAGCAGCCAATCGGGGGCGTGTAGGGGTTGGCCTGACGTTGCCAGAGGTCTGTAGACGTTCTCCGAACAGATGATGAAAGCGCAAGCGCCAGATGAAGGCCTGGAATGCCTCGGCGCGAATCGGCAGCACGTTGTCGGGTCCATGGTGCGCAGGCGTGGTGCGCCGGTGTAGACCGTTGAAGACTGGAAATGGCTCGGCGTTCCACAACAGGCTTTCCGGCGCGAGCCGTTCGGTCAGGTGAAGCGTGCCGGTGGGCGCGATGCTCGCCCCGCCGCCTGCCAAGGCGCTACAGATGACTGTCGTGCGGCAGGGCCGGGAGGGTCGGTGTGACATCGCGCTCGCTGACCGGGGTCGTTTCGAATCCCGCTGGCACCTTGCCTCGCAAGCGCCAGGCAAAGGCGATGATCTCGGCGATGGTCAGGTACAACGCTTCGGGAATCTGGTCGCCCAGCTCCAGGCGTGCCAACAGTCTGACCAGTTCGGCGTTCTCATAGATCGGCACTTCGTGCTCGCGGGCCAGGGCCAGAATCGCCTCGGCCAGCTCGTCGTCGCCCTTGGCGCTGAGGGTCGGTGCCTGGGTGCCATCGTAGGTCAGCGCGATGGCCTGGCGTGGAGGTCGTTCGCTCATGCGGTTTCATCCACCCAGCGGTGTTCGAGACGGGTGCCGGCGCCTTGAGGCGGCGTGCCAGCGTGGCACGCCAGGTCGCCGACGTCCAGGCCACGTGCCACCAGGTGGGTGCGCAGGTCTTCCAGTTGACCGGCCAGCAGTGTGGCGGTCTCGGCACGTTCGGCCCAGAGCTGGGCGGACAGACGTGCCTGGCTCAATTGAGCCTGTACCTGCAGCGGCCCCAGCGGCGCCACGTCGAACGCCAGGTCGATGCGCCAAAGCGCCTGCAGCGGGTCACGCCGTTCGCGCGGTGGCTCATCCTCGCGTGGCGGAGGCTCTTCGCGCTGGAGCTTGACCTGAATCGGCACAAAAGCCTGGTCCTGGCGCAGCGCCAGCTCGCTCTGCCAAGTGGTCTGCACATTGCCATGCTCATCGATGCCAGTCTGCTGCAAGCTGGCCAGTTGATGGTTCTGCAACCGTGAGATGGCGGCGGCCGCCAGGCGCAGCAGGTGCTCAAGGTCGCCTTCGCCCTCGGTCAGCGACTGCAGCAGTCGAGCGGGCAGCGGGAAGCCGCCCGGCTGCGGACGCGGACCCACCTGGCCCAGCATTCCCAGGGCATTGCGGACCATGCCCGGCAATGCCTGGGCCAGGCCGCCGGCAGCCAGGGCAGGCGGCAGGGTCGGATTGCCCGGCACGCCTGGCAACTGGGCCACCAGGCGCAGCATCTGGGCCTTGAGGTCAGCGGCCATACCGCCAGCCTGGCCGGCCAGCAAGCTGGCCTCGAGAAACGCGCCCGAGCGTGCGAAGGCCTGGGCCAGGCCTTTGGGGTCGGTCAGCTGCGCCAGGTCCGGCAGGCTGCCAAGCAAGGTCTGCACCGTCGTGCGCAGCATCGGATCGACCGATGCATCGTCGGGTAGGGCCTGCAAGGCGGCGAGCAACCCCGGCAGGGAAGCCTGGCGCGCCTGCTGGCTGAGCAGCTGCTGGGCCGTCACCAGCTGCTCCTGACGCCCGGCCAGCGGTACGAAACGCAAGGTCTGGTCGCTCTCCACCCGCGCGCTGAGCAGGCTGCCGACAGCCAGGGCGCGCGGGCTGTCGAGGGTCAGTGTCGCCCCAGCCTGGGCGGTGTTGAGCAGGGTGGCGAGGATGCGGTGATTGACCGGCTGGCCGGGCACCTGGGGTTCGACCTGGCTGGTCACCACCTTGGCTTGCAGCAGGGTGCCGACGGGCGTGCGCGCCGTGTCCAGACGCACCAGGGCGTCGGCATTGCGGGTGTCCAGCTGACGCACCATCAAGCCCGGCGCACCGCTGGGCGGTGGGCTGACCAGCAACTGGCTGCCCTCTGGCAGCGGTTGACGGGCGCTGACCTGCACCTGGTTCTGCGCGCCATTGGCCTGGGTCAGGCGCAGCAGCATCTGGAAATCCTGACCGCTCTGGCGCAGCGAGACCACTTCGGCCTGCGCCGCCTCGCCCGAGGCCAGTGGGTTGGTCTGGGGCGGCGTCAGGCGCAGCACCTCGCCGCTCGACGCCGGTCTGACCGGCGGTGGGCTCACGGCCGCTGGGGCGTCGAGACGTTTGATGTCGCTCATGGTCTGTACACCCTGTCGCGCCCCGCGTGCTTCGCCAGGGGCTTGCGTATGTATAATGCCGATCGCGCGCCAGGTCGAGGACCAGACGTTGCCAGTATAACGGCAGCCAGGCGAGCGACTTGAGGCAGCCCTAGCACAAGGCGGTACCGTGACCTTTGATCTTCAAGCCGTGGGCCTGGCCTGCGAACGCGACTGGCGCCTGCTGTTCGAGGGCCTGGACCTGCGCCTGCGACCGGGCGAGATGCTCCAGGTCAGCGGCCCCAACGGCAGCGGCAAGACCAGCCTGCTGCGCCTGCTGGCCGGGCTGATGACGCCGACCGCCGGGCAGGTGCTGCTCGATGGCCAGCCGCTGGCCAGGCAGCGCCAGGCCCTGAGCGGGCGCCTGTTGTGGATCGGCCATGCCGCCGGCATCAAGGACCTGCTCACCGCCCAGGAAAACCTGCATTGGCTCGGCGCCTTGCATGGCCAGGTCAACCCGACGGCGATCGGCCAGGCCCTGGACCGGGTCGGGTTGCGCGGTTTCGAAGACGTACCGTGCCAGGCTTTGTCTGCCGGCCAGCGTCGGCGCGTGGCCCTGGCCCGGCTGTACCTGGAGGCGCCGCCCGTGTGGATCCTCGACGAGCCGTTCACCGCGCTCGACCGTGAGGGCGTGGCGCAGCTGGAGGACCACCTGGCCCGCCATTGCGACCAAGGCGGTGGTGTGGTGTTGACCACCCACCATGCCCTGACGCGCACGGCAGCGCGCTACTGGCCGCTCGAGCTGGGGCGCCAGGCGGCATGAACCTGTTCCTGTCGATGATGCGGCGCGAGGCGCGCGTGCTGTGCCGCCGGCCGGCCGAGCTGATCAATCCCCTGGTGTTCTTCGCGCTGGTCGTCGCACTGTTCCCCCTGGCCGTCGGCCCGGAGACGGCGCTGCTGCGCACGCTGTCGCCCGGCCTGGTCTGGGTCGCCGCGCTGCTGGCCGTGCTGCTGTCGCTCGACGGACTGTTTCGCAGCGATTTCGAGGACGGCTCGCTCGAGCAGTGGCTGCTGTCACGCCGCGCCTTGCCGCTGCTGGCGCTGGCCAAGGTGCTGACGCACTGGCTGTTCTCCGGCTTGGCGCTGGTCGTGCTGGCGCCGCTGCTGGCGCTGATGCTGGGGTTGCCGGGCGAATGCCTGCCGGTACTGCTGGCCTCGCTGCTGCTCGGCACCCCGGTGCTGAGCCTGCTGGGTGCGGTGGGCGCGGCCTTGACGGTCGGGCTCAAGCGCGGCGGGGTGCTGCTCGCGTTGCTGGTCCTGCCGCTCTACGTGCCCGTGCTCATCCTGGGCAGCGGCGCACTGCAAGCGGCCCTGCAAGGCCTGCCGGCCACCGGGCAGCTATGGTGGCTGGCCAGCCTGACGGCGCTGAGCGTGACCCTGGCACCGTTCGCCATCGCCGCCGGCCTGAGCATCAGCGTCAGCGAATAACGAGACCCGCGCCCCGTGCGCGGCCAGTCATTTTGGATGCACCGTGATGAAAACACGCTGGACATGGTTCCACACCTGGGCGTCACCGAAGGGCTTCTACGCCTTCAGTGGGCGCCTGTTGCCGTGGCTGGCCGTGGCCGCGGCACTGCTGTTGTCGATCGGCATCGTCTGGGGCCTGGCGTTCGCCCCCGAGGACTACCAGCAGGGCAACAGCTTCCGCATCATCTACATTCATGTGCCGGCGGCGATGCTGGCCCAGTCGTGCTACGTGCTGCTGGCGGTGGCAGGCGTGATCGGGCTGGTGTGGAAGATCAAGCTGGCCGACGTCGCCTTGCAGTGCGCGGCACCGATCGGGGCGTGGATGACCGTGCTGGCGCTGCTCACCGGCGCCATCTGGGGCAAGCCCACCTGGGGCAGTTGGTGGGTCTGGGACGCGCGCCTGACCTCGATGCTGATCCTGCTGTTCCTCTATGCCGGGATCATCGCCCTCGGCCAGGCGATCAGCCATCGCGACAGCGCCGCCAAGGCCTGCGCGGTGCTGGCGATCGTCGGGGTGGTGAACATTCCGATCATCAAGTATTCGGTGCAGTGGTGGAACACCCTGCACCAGGGCGCCACCTTCAGCCTGACCGAAACACCCGCCATGCCGGCGCAGATGTGGCTGCCGCTGCTGTTCACCGTGCTCGGTTTCTACTGCTTCTTCGGCGCGGTGCTGCTGCTGCGCATGCGCCTGGAGGTGCTCAAGCGCGAGGCGCGGGCCAGTTGGGTGAAGGCTGAGATCGCCCGCTGCCTGGGCCAGGAGACTTCTTCATGAGTTTTGCTTCGTTCAGTGATTTTCTCGCCATGGGCCGACACGGCCTGTACGTCTGGTCGGCCTATGGCCTGTGCCTGATGGTGCTGGCGATCAACGTCGCGGCACCGCTGTGGGCGCGCCGCTGCCATCTGCGCGACGAAGCGCGCCGTCTGCGTCGGGAGCGTGCACGATGACCCCCCAGCGCAAGAAGCGCCTGGCCCTGATCGCCGCCTTGCTGCTCGGCGTGAGCCTGGCCGTGGGCTTTGCGCTCACCGCCTTGCAGCAGAACATCAACCTGTTCTACACCCCGACCCAGATCGCCGACGGCGAGGCGCCCCAAGGCACGCGCATCCGCGCCGGTGGCATGGTCGAGAAGGACTCGGTGCAGCGCTCGGCCGACTCGCTGGACGTGCGCTTCGTGGTGACCGACTTCCACCGCTCGGTGCCGATCACCTACCGTGGCATCCTGCCGGACCTGTTCCGCGAAGGGCAGGGCATCGTCGCCCTGGGCCGGCTGGGGGCCGACGGGGTGGTGGTGGCCGACGAGGTGCTGGCCAAGCACGATGAAAAATACATGCCACCGGAAGTCACCCAGGCGCTCGAAGACCGTGGCCAGGCCGCCAGCGCCACGCAGGCCCGCCCATGAACGCGACCTTGCTCGTGCCCGAACTGGGCCAGTTGGCGATGATCCTGGCGCTCTGCTTCGCGGGCGTCCAGGCCAGCCTGCCATTGATCGGCGCCTGGCGCGGGGATCGCCTGTGGATGGCGCTGGCACGGCCGGCGACCTGGGGCCAGTTCGGCTTCCTGGCCGTGGCGTTCGCCTGCCTGACCCAGGCCTTCCTGACCGACAACTTCTCGGTCGCCTACGTCGCCAACAACTCCAACAGCGCCTTGCCCTGGTACTACAAGTTCAGTGCCGTGTGGGGCGCCCATGAAGGCTCGCTGCTGCTCTGGGCGCTGATCCTCGGCGGCTGGACCTTCGCCGTTTCGGTGGGCTCGCGGCAGTTGCCGCAGGTCATGCTGGCGCGGGTGCTGGCAGTGATGGGGATGATCAGTGTGGGCTTTCTGACGTTCCTGATCGCCACCTCCAACCCTTTCGCGCGCCTGCTGCCGCAGATGCCGGCCAACGGCCGCGACCTCAACCCGCTGCTGCAGGACATCGGCCTGATCGTGCACCCGCCGATGCTGTACATGGGCTACGTCGGCTTCTCGGTGGCCTTCGCCTTCGCCGTCGCTGCCTTGCTCGGCGGCCGCCTGGACGCGGCCTGGGCGCGCTGGTCGCGGCCCTGGACCCTGGTGGCCTGGGCCTTTCTCGGCATCGGCATCACCTTGGGTTCCTGGTGGGCCTATTACGAACTGGGCTGGGGCGGCTGGTGGTTCTGGGACCCGGTGGAGAACGCCTCGTTCATGCCCTGGCTGGTCGGGACCGCCCTGGTGCACTCGCTGGCGGTGACCGAGAAGCGTGGCGTGTTCAAGAGCTGGACGGTGCTGTTGGCCATCGCTGCCTTCTCGCTGAGCCTGTTGGGGACCTTCCTGGTGCGCTCCGGCGTGCTGACCTCGGTGCACGCGTTCGCCGCCGACCCGTCGCGCGGCGTGTTCATCCTGGTGTTCCTGCTGTGTGTGGTCGGCGGTTCGCTGACCCTGTTCGCCGTACGTGCGCCCGCAGTCCAGAGCCACATCCGCTTCGCCCTGTGGTCGCGCGAGGCACTGTTGCTGGCCAATAACCTGCTGTTGGTGGTGGCGGCGTCGACGATCCTGCTCGGCACCTTGTATCCGCTGGTCCTCGATGCGCTGACCGGGGCAAAGCTGTCGGTGGGCCCGCCGTATTTCGACGCCCTGTTCCTGCCGCTGATGGCCGTGCTGATGCTGGTGCTGGGCGTCGGCGTGCTGGTGCGCTGGAAAGACACCCCAGGCCGTTGGCTGGCGGGCATGCTGACCCCGGTGCTGCTGGGCAGCGCGCTGCTGGCGCCGCTGGGCAGCCTGCTGGTCGGCGATTTTGCCTGGCCGGTGCCGAGCACCCTGGCGCTGGCCGCCTGGGTGGTGCTCGGTGGGGTACGCGACGTGTTCGACAAGACGCGCCACACCGGTCTGCGGGTCGGCCTGCGGCGCCTGCCATGCAGCTACTGGGGCATGCAGGTGGCGCACCTGGGCCTGGCGGTCTGTGCGCTCGGCGTGGTGCTGTCCAGCCATGGCAGTGCCGAACGCGACCTGCGCCTGGCACCCGGCGAAGCGGTGACCCTGGCTGGATACGTGTTCCATTTCGAGGGTGCCGTGCATGCCGAGGGGCCGAACTTCGTGGCCGACCGGGGCACCGTGCGCGTCACCCGTCAGGCCCGTGAGGTCGCCGTGCTGCACCCGGAAAAGCGCCTGTACAGCGTGCAGCGCTCGGTGATGACCGAGGCCGGCATCGATGCCGGTTTCACCCGTGACCTCTATGTCGCCCTCGGCGAGCCGCTGGAAAACGGCGCCTGGGCAGTGCGCATCCATGTCAAGCCGTACGTACGCTGGATCTGGTTGGGCGGGCTGTTGACCGGCCTGGGCGGGTTGCTCGCGGCCTTCGATCGGCGCTACCGGGCCAAGGTGGCGGCGCGTGTCCGTGAGGGCTTGAACCTGTCTGGAGCGACGGCATGAAGCGTTGGATGAAAGCGGTACCGCTGGTGGTGTTCCTGCTGCTGGCCGGGGTGTTGTACAAGGGGCTGTTCCTCAAGCCCGACGCCTTGCCGTCCGCACTGCTCGGCAAGCCGTTCCCGGCGTTTTCACTTCCGGCAGTGCAGGGCGAACGCACCGTGACCGAGGCCGACCTGATCGGCCGCCCGGCGCTGGTGAACGTCTGGGGGACCTGGTGCCCGTCCTGCAAGGTCGAGCACCCGTTCCTGAACAAGCTGGCCGGGCAGGGCGTGCTGATCCATGGCATCGACTACAAGGACGATTCGGCCGCAGCCCAGGCCTGGCTGCGCGACTTCCATGACCCCTACGCGCTGAACGTGCGGGACGATGCGGGCACCCTCGGTTTGAACCTGGGCGTGTACGGTGCGCCGGAAACCTTCCTGATCGATGCCCGGGGCATCATCCGTCACCGCCATGTCGGGGTGATCGACGCCACGGTCTGGCGCGAGCAACTGGCGCCGCTGTACCAGGCCCTGGTCGACGAGGCGCGGCCATGAGGCGCTGGCTGGCGGCGCTGGTACTGGGCCTGGGTCTGGTCGGGACGGTACAGGCCGCGATCGACACCTACCGCTTTCGCGACGACGCCGAGCGGGTGCGTTACCAGCAACTGACCCGCGAGCTGCGCTGCCCCAAGTGCCAGAACCAGGACATCGCCGACTCCAACGCGCCGATCGCCGCCGACTTGCGCCGCGAGATCTTCCGCCTGCTGGGTGAAGGGCAGAGCAACGCGCAGATCATCGACTTCATGGTCGATCGCTACGGCGACTTCGTGCGCTACAAACCGGCCCTGACGCCGCGGACCTGGCTGCTCTGGTTCGGTCCGGGCGTGCTGCTGATCGTCGGCGCCGTCACGCTGCTGCTGCGGGTGAGCCGTCGCCAGACACCTGTGACCCATGAGGCCTCGACCCTTTCACCCGAAGAACGCGAGCGGCTGTCCCGGCTGCTCGACAGGAAGACCGACCGATGATCGAGTTATGGCTGAGCGCCGGGCTGCTGTTGTTGGTAGCCCTGGGCATGCTGCTGGTGCCCGTGCTGCGCCACCGGAGAGCGCACACCGAGGTCGATCGCACCGCGGTCAACGTCGAGGCGTATCAGGCCCGTGTCGCCGAACTCGAGGCCCAGCAGCAGGCGGGTCTGCTCGATGAAGCACAGGTGCAGCACGGCCGCGACGAAGCGGCGCGCGAGCTGTTGACGGACGCCGAGCAAAGCGAGCCTGCGCGCTCGGCCCACCTGGGCCGTGGCGTACCCCTGACGGCAGCGGCATTGGTGCCGTTGGTGGCGCTGGGCCTGTACCTGTCCGTCGGCGCGTCCGATCGGGTCGCGCTGACCCAGTCCTTCGCCCAGCCGCCGAAGACGCTCCAGGACATGACCTCGCGCCTGGAGCGGACCGTGGCCGTGCAGCCCGATTCGGTGGAAAGCCTGTACTTCCTCGGGCGTGCCTACATGGCCGAGCAGCGCTTCGCCGATGCCGCTCACGCCTTCGAGCGGGCAGCGGCGCTGAGCGGGACGCAGCCCGAACTGCTGGGGCAGTGGGCCCAGGCCGTGTACTTCGCTGATGGCAAGCGCTGGAGCCCACAGGTGCAGGCGCTGACCGACCAGGCGCTCAAGGCCGATCCGGGCGAGCCCACCAGCCTGGGGCTGCTTGGCATCGCGGCCTTCGAAGGCCAGCGCTACGCCGACGCCATCGCCTACTGGAAACGCCTGTTGGCCACGCTGCCGGCAGGGGATGCCTCCCGCGCGGCCTTGCAGGGCGGCATCGACCGGGCGACGGCGAAGCTCGCCGAGCAAGGCGGCGATGCCGCGCGCGCGCCGGTCACCGACGGTCCGCGCCTGACAGTGCGTGTCAGCCTGGCCCAGGCGCTCGCAGGCAAGGTCGAACCGCAGGACAGCGTGTACATCTTCGCCCGGGCCGTGTCAGGCCCGCCGATGCCGGTTGCGGCCAGGCGGGTCACGGTGGCGCAGTTGCCGGTCGAGGTCACCTTGACCGACGCCGACGCCATGGTCAGCGGGATGAAACTGTCCACGGCCGGGCCAGTCCAACTGTTTGCGCGCGTGTCCCGTGCAGGCCAGCCGACCCAAGGCGAGTGGATCGGGCAAGGCGCGCCGTTGCCCTCGGACGTGCACGAGGTGCAGCACCTGATCATCGACCGTCCCGATACCCGAGAACTTCGCCCATGAACAGTGCCCTTCGCCTGACCCTGATCACCCTGGCCATCGGGCTGTCCGCCTGTACCACGCACCGGCCGTCCGAGCCCCCGGCGCCGCCGATCGACAAGGCGCCGCCTGCCGGCCCCGTGGTCAAGCCGCTGCCCGGCGGCAAGCCGCCAGCGCCACCCAGCGCACCGGCAGCCAAGCCCAAGCCGATGCCGCGCACCTCGGCCAGCTTCGCGCCGCCACCGGGAGGCGCCAGCCATTGGGACCCGAAGATGGGGGTCTATGTGCTGGAGAAGCAACCCAATACATTCTACCGTCAGCGCACCTACTACCGCTGGAACGACGGCTGGAGCTGGTCCACCAGCCCTGACGGCCCGTGGCAGGCCACCGACAGCAGCGGTGTGCCAGGCGGCCTGGGCCGGGCTTTCGCCCAGTGACCTGAGCGGCGCATACTGCCGCCTCCCCTGACGCTGGAGGTGGCATGCGCAAGACGATCCTGGTACTGGTCGAAACCGTCGACGACTATCTTCCACTGCTCGAAGAGGCCGGCTACCGGTTGCTGCGTGCACCCACGGCCGCGCTGCGCCAGGCCTTCATCGCCACCCACGCCGCGCAGACCGATGCCGTGCTGACCCGTGGCCCGCTGGGCCTGACCGCTCAGGAAATCGCAGCGCTACCCGCGCTGAAGCTCATCTGCGTGATCGGTGCCGGTTACGAGCAGGTCGACCTGGCGGCCGCCGCGGCGCGCGGCATCACCGTGACCAATGGCGCCGGGGCCAATGCCAGCACGGTGGCCGACCATGCCCTGGCCATGCTGCTCGGCCTGCTGCGCGACATCCCCCGTGCCGATGCCAGCACTCGCCAGGGTGAATGGCGCCGTGTGATCCGCCCTTCGGTGTCCGGCAAGCGCCTGGGTGTCCTGGGCATGGGCGCGGTGGGGCAGGCCATCGCCCGGCGGGCGGCGCTGGGCTTCGACATGCCGGTGAGCTATTGCACCCGCACTCGCCACGCGCATCTGCCCTACACCTGGTATGACAGCCCACGGGCGCTGGCCGCCGCCGTGGACATCCTGATGGTGGCAACACCCGGTGGCGCGGCCACCCGGCACCTGGTCGATGCAGCCGTGCTCGACGCGCTGGGGCCGCAGGGCTACCTGGTCAACATCGCCCGGGCCAGCGTCGTCGATACCGACGCGCTGGTCCAGGCCCTGCGCGCGCAGACCCTGGCAGGCGCGGCGCTGGACGTGTTCGACGAGGAGCCCCAGGTGCCCGACGCGCTCAAGACGCTCGACCGTACCCTGCTGACCCCGCACGTGGCCGGGCAGTCGCCCGAAGCCGCGCATGACACCGTCGCCCTGGTGGTGCGCAACCTGCAGGCGTTCTTCGCCGGGGAACCGGTGCTGACCCCGATCAAGGTGTGAGCGCGACGGCCAGCTTGCCAAACCGATGCATTCCTGCGAAAACGGCGGCCTTTGAACCTGGAGGTACCGACAGACCATGAATGACACCGTGCAGTGCACCGATCTGGTCGAAGGCGATGGCAAGGCCGTGGTCAAGGGCGCTCTGATCACCACCCACTACACCGGCTGGCTGGCCGATGGCACCGAATTCGACGCCTCCGCTTCGCGTGGCAAGCCGTTCCAGTGCGTGATCGGCACCGGGCGCGTGATCAAGGGCTGGGACCTTGGCCTGATGGGCATGCGCGTGGGCGGCAAGCGTCGTTTGCAGGTGCCCGCCGCGCTGGGCTATGGCGAGCGCTCGGTCGGGCGCATCCCGCCCCATTCGGACCTCACCTTCGAGATCGAATTGCTGGAAGTCCTGACCCGCGACGAGTGACGGTTCGTCGGAAAACGCCGGCCAGACGCTGTCTTAAAGCCTTAATACGAAGGGACTAGGCTCGTTCGTGTTCAAGGACGACGGCTCAGGGCTGAACCAAGTGGGCATTCTCGACTCTCACGCTCGCATCGCCGCACGGAAGCGGCCCTCGGCCTGATGCAGGAGCCGGTCAGGCCGACCTTTCCCATTCGCTGAAAGAGTTATCCCCCCATGACGTTACCCGCGTTCCTGCGTCGTCACCGTCTCGCGTTCGCCGGCCTGTTGGCGGTCGGCCTGGCCGCCCCGGTGGCAGTCGAGGCCCTGCAAGGGCTGGACAAGCCGGTCGATGGTACCCAGACCCTGGTCTTCATGCGCCACGCCGAGAAACCCGGCGAAGGGCTCGGCCAACTCAACTGCCAAGGACTCAATCGCGCCATCGACCTGGCGACGCTGTTGCCCGAGAAGTTCGGCAAGGCCGACTACGTGTTCGCCGCCAACCCTACCCGGCACGTGGAAGAGGGCAGCGAGGACGAACGCTACAGCTACATCCGTCCCTTGATGACCATCAGCCCCAGCGCCATCAAGCTGGGCCTGCCGGTGAACATCGACTTCGGTGCCAACGACTACGACGACCTGGCCGACGAGCTGCTGAGCGACAAGTACCGCAATGCCACGGTGTACACCGCCTGGTCGAGCGGGTACCTGCCCGAGCTGATCAACACCGTCGCCGGCAAGGCGCTGGGAGAGGACCGGGTGGTGACCCAGAACTGGAAAGGCGACGATTTTGACACGCTGTACGTACTGACCCTGACGTGGCGCGATGGCAAGGCCAGCCTGCTCAGCCGCAACGTCCGCCAGGGGCTCAATGGCGGGGCGCAGCGGTGCCCGACTTGAGCAGGCAAGGTTCATCCCAGGGCTGACAGGCCAGCGCTTGCCTGTCGGCCATATGTCGGGTCACCACCGCTATCGCGGGCAAGCCCGCTCCCACAGGTGGCGTCGCCATCGTGCTGCCTGCTTGAAATGAGTACCTGTGGGAGCTGGCTTGCCAGCGATGGGGCCTGGGCATTCACCTTAGGGCTGGCAGGCCAGTGTTCAACCTGTCGGTCATGGACTAGTGCTACTCCTGCTATCGCGGGCAAGCCTGCTCCATAGAAGCCTGGAGCGAAAAAGACAATCGCTCGCGTACCATTCCACGTCCTTCAGCCTTGCTAGAATGCACGCCTTTTCCCTGTTGCGACCCCGCCATGTCTTCCGCTATCCATACCCTCGAGCAGCACCTGCTCGCTGCCCTCGATCCCGCACCGAACGAAACCCGCCGCCTGTTCCACGGCCGTGGCCGCTGCTGGCCCGAGCTGGAGCAGATCACCGTCGACTGGCTGCAGGGCGTGCTGCTGGTGGGCTTGTTCCGTGAGCCGCCGCCCGGCCAGCTCGAGGCCCTCCAGACCATGCTCCTGCAGCTGGCCGAACAGCCGGTGTGGACGGGCCAGGCCATCCTCGTCCAGCACCGCTACCTGCCAGACAGCCCTGGGCACTGGCTGCTGGGTGAGCCCCAGCCGCAACGCGAGGTGGTGGAAGACGGCCTGCGCTACCTGCTGGACCTGGGTGTACGGCAGAACAGCGGACTGTTTCTCGACATGCGCCTGGGCCGGCGCTGGGTGCGTGAGCGGTCCGCCGGGCGCCGCGTGCTCAACCTGTTCGCCTACACCTGTGGGTTTTCCGTGGCGGCCATCGCCGGTGGTGCCGAGCAGGTGGTCAACCTGGACATGGCCAAGTCGGCCCTGGCACGGGGTCGTGAGAACCATCGCCTCAACGGCCACAACGCTTCGAAGGTCGCCTACTTGGGCCACGAACTGTTCAAGTCCTGGGGCAAGGTGCGCAAGTATGGGCCGTACGACCTGATCATCATCGATCCACCGACCTTCCAGCGTGGCAGTTTCGTGCTGACCCAGGACTACGCCAAGATCCTGCGCCGGCTGCCGGAGTTGCTGAACGAGGGCGGGACCGTGCTGGCCTGCGTCAACGACCCGGGCATCGGCCAGGACTTTCTCATCGATGGCATGGCCGAACACGCGCCGACGCTGCGTTTCGTCGAGCGCCTGGACAACCCCCCGGAGTTCCCGGACGCCGACCCCCAGGGTGGCCTCAAGGCGCTGGTGTTCCAGGGCTGAGACGCAGCAGGCTCAACCCTGGACCGTCTCCCCGCGCAGGGCCGGCGGCAGCGGGTAGAGCTGGGCGAAGCTGACGTCGCCGGTCTGGTCCACGCGCTTTTTCAGGCGTTCGTTGAAGGCACGGCTGACCGTGTACTGTCCACCGGAGATGGTCCGGAACTGCGCGGTCAGCACGAAGCCGTTGAGGTCCATGCGGTCCACACCGAAGACCTGCAATGGGCCCTGCAGGTTGATCTTCAGCAGCGGGTCCTCGCTGATCGACTGGCCCACTTCGTGGATCAGCTCCAGGGCCTTGTCCACGTCGCTGTCGTAGGTGAACTGCACCGAGAAGAACGCGTAGGCGAACTGCCGTGACTGGTTGGTGACCGCCTTGATCTGGCCGAACGGCACCGAATGCACGAAGCCCTTGCCGTCACGCAACCGCAAGGTCCGGATGGTCAGGCTCTCGACCGTGCCGGCGTGTCCCGAGTCCAGCACCACCCAGTCGCCGATGGCGATGGTGTCTTCGATCAGGATGAACAGCCCGGTGATCACGTCCTGCACCAACTGCTGCGAACCGAAGCCGATGGCCAGCCCGACCACGCCGGCACCGGCCAGCAGAGGCGCGACGTTGATCCCCAGGTTGGCCATGGTGGTGATGGTGCAGATCACCACCAGGATGATCTTGATGGCGTTGCGCAGCATCGGCAGGATGGTCCGCACCCGCGTGCTCGGCTGGCGCGAGGCGCGGCGCCCCACGGCCGGTTTGAGCGCTTCCTGGATGGCGGTGTCGAGCACCACCCAGAGCAGCCAGGTCACCAGCAGGATCAGGCCGATGCTGCTCAGCGAGTCGCTGATCGCTCGGCCCAGGCGGTTGCTCAGCGCGAAGTCGATGACCGAAACGCCCCAGATGCGTCCGAGCAGTTCGATGAAGGTGACCGCCATGACGATCCTCAGCACCGCATGGGCCAGGCTGCGCAGCAGCTCCTTGTAGGGCCGCGCGCGCTGGTTGAGGTCGGTTTTCCATGGGGCGAACAGGTGCTGCAGGACCGTGCTGAGAAACAGCGTACCCACCAGCAGCACCGTGGTCAGCAGGGCATTTTGCAGGGCACGCTGGCTTTCTTCGCCAGCACCGATCAGGTGCACCGCCGATACCAGGATCATCAGCAGGATCGGCAGGTACCAAAGGTTGGAGAACACCCGCAGCGTCTCCTGCACGGCACGGTGTTGCGAGCGGTCCTTGAAGTCACGGTTACGGATCAAATGCGCCACCGGACGACGCAGGCGAATCACCAGGCTGGCGAAAATCACCGTGGCCACCAGGCCGGTGCACACGGCGATGCTGTCGGTGAGGTTGCTGCCCAGCTGGCGAGCGATCTGCGGGCTGGTCAGCGCGTCACTCCAGGCTGCCAGAAAGCCGATCATGAACAGCGGGCGCGGTGCCAGCCGCCGGATCACGCCCACGGCGGCACGTTTGTGACCGGCATCGAACAGCACGATCAGGCATAGCACGATCGAGGTCGAGAACAACCCGCTGCTGGTGGCGTAGGCCAGGCTCAGGCCCGAGGCGCGGGCGACCGAAGGGTCCAGGTAGCGGCTGGCGTACAGCGTCAGCGGCAGGCTGGCCAAGGCCGGCAGGGTGAAAGGCAGCAGGTAGCTGAGCAGCCCCTCGATACGTGGTCGCCTGCTCAGCCAGGTGCGCTGGCGGCTACGGTGAAAGAGCCAGCGACCCACGGTGGTCAGCACGGCGAAGCTGACGACCCAGGCCAGCGTGACGAGCAGAAAGTCGCCGACCAGTCCCAGCCCGTCTTGACCGGCATGACGGTCCACCAGGCGTTCGACCTCCTTGGCCGCCCGGTCGGTGCGCAGGCGCCAGGTGTCTACCAGGTGCTCGTCCAGGTCCAGGTCGTCGGCAGCAGTGTCCAGCCCGTCGGCCAGCGCCCCGAGCAGCCCACCCTGGACGACGGGGGCCGGCGCCTCGGCAGGCGCATCGGCCGGTGCCGGGTCGGCGGCCAGCAGGTGCGTGCTCAGCAAGAGACCGAACAACAGGGTGATGAATGAACGCGGCACGGGAAGACTCCTTGGACCGGTGCAGAGGACGGGTTATCCAAGGAACTGAGAGGTCAGGGTGTGGGAAAGTTCGATGAGGGGATCGGTGGATGGGTATCGGTGGTCAGCGGGGAGGCCCCGTACGGCAGTGACCGTGTCCCGTGCGATGCTTGGTTTTGCTGCTCTGCCAGGGGACGATCACAGCACAAGGGCCCCACATGGGGCCGTGATTATCACTGCGATGGGGCTACAGGTGTGGGCGGCCCCAGTGCCGCGATCGGCCCCGCCAGGGGCCGCAAGAAACCCCCGCTGCCTCACTGTCCGCTGTAGATCTGGTCGAACACCCCACCATCATTGAAATGGGTCTTCTGCACCGTGCGCCAGTCACCGAAGGTCTTTTCCACCGACAGGAAGTCCACCTTCGGGAAGCGGTCGGTGTACTTGGCCAGCACCGTCGCATCCCGCGGACGCAGGTAGTTCTGCGCGGCGATCTCCTGCGCGGCCGGCGACCACAGGTACTTCAGGTATTCCTCGGCCAGCGCCCGGGTACCTTTCTTGTCCACCACCTTGTCGACCACGCTCACCGGCGGCTCGGCTTCGGCGGACACGCTCGGGTACACCACTTCGAACTGGTCGCGCCCGAATTCGCGGGCGATCATCTCGGCCTCGTTCTCGAACGTCACCAATACGTCGCCGATCTGGTTGGTCATGAACGTGGTGGTCGCCGCACGCCCGCCGGTGTCGAGGACCGGCGCCTGCTTGAACAGCTTGCCGACGAAGTCGCGGGCCTTGGCGTCATCGCCACCGGTCTTGAGCACATAGCCCCAGGCCGACAGGTAGGTGTAGCGGCCGTTGCCCGAGGTCTTGGGGTTGGGCACGATCACCTGCACGCCATCCTTGAGCAGGTCCGGCCAGTCCTTGAGCGCCTTGGGGTTGCCCTTGCGCACGATGAACACCGTGGCCGAGGTGAACGGGGCGCTGTTGTTTGGCAGGCGGGTCACCCAGTCGTCCGGGATGAGCTTGCCATGGTCGACCAGTGCATTGATGTCGGTGGCCATGTTCATGGTGATCACGTCCGCCGGCAGGCCGTCGATGACCGCGCGCGCCTGCTTGCTCGAGCCGCCGAAGGACATCTGCACGTTGGCCTTTTCCTGGTGCTCGGCCTCCCAGTGCTTCTGGAACGCCGGGTTGTAGTCCTTGTAGAAGTCGCGCATCACGTCGTACGAGACGTTGAGCAGGGTAGGGGCGGCCTGGGCCAGGTTGCCGAGTGCGAGGCCGGCGGCCAGCAACGAAGCGCTGAAGAGTCTTTTCACGACGCATTCCTTGTTCGAGAGAGAAGGGCGAGGGTCCGCGACTATAGCGGTTGGCCATCGCCCTTATAAAGACCGAAACGTGCTGTGCTTATTCGGTCTTGCGAAACAGCGCGCTGCCGCAACGCGCGCAGAAGGCAGCGCTGCTTTCATGCTGCGACTTGGCGCAGCTCGGGCAGTCGTGCACCAGCTGCCCCGGACGCATGGCGCTGGCCAATTCCGCCGTGAAGATCCCGGTGGGCACGGCGATGATCGAATAACCGGTGATCATCACCAGCGACGACAGCACCTGCCCCAGCGGCGTGGTCGGGACGATGTCGCCGAAGCCCACCGTGGTCAGCGTCACGATGGCCCAGTAGATACCCTTGGGAATGCTGGTGAACCCATGCTCCGGGCCTTCGATCACGTACATCAGGGTGCCGAACACCGTGACCAGGGTCGAGACACTGACCAGGAAGACGATGATCTTCTGCTTGCTGCCGTGCAGAGCGGTGAGCAGGTAATTGGCCTGGTTGAGGTAGGGGCCGAGCTTGAGGATTCGGAAGATCCGCAGCATGCGGATCACGCGGATGATCAGCAGGTACTGCGCATCGCTGTAGTACAACGCGAGGATGCCCGGCACGATCGCCAGCAGGTCGACCAGGCCGTAGAAGCTGAAGGCGTAGCGCAGCGGCTTGGGCGAACAGTACAGGCGCGTCAGGTATTCGAGCAGGAAGACCGTGGTGAAGCCCCATTCGATACCGGCCAGCACGTGGGCGTAGTTGCGGTGCACCGAATCGATGCTGTCGAGGATGACCGTGACCAGGCTGGCAAGGATGAGCAGCAGCAGGGCCTTGTCGAAACGGCGGCCAGCGGTGTTGTCGTTCTGGAAGACGACGATGTAGAGGCGTTCGCGCAGGGTGGGTGAAGGGGACATGAAGGCTCAGGTTCCAAAGGCAGAACCGCAAGGCTAGAAGTGGAGCAAGGTCCGTGGCAAGCGTTTCGAACCTGCAAAACCGATAGAAATGTCAGTTTCGTGGGCACGAAGGATCCATGACGCTGTAGACCCATCAACACGGTCGGGTCCAGTCATGCAGACAAGGAATGCCATGTGGTCGAACCGTTTCTACCAGCACGACCGTTTCGCCGTCGAGGTGGGGGTCAGAAACCGTCGATTGGTGTGGGCAAGCGATAGCCCTGTGGTCGCTTGTGACTATCAGGTGCGACTGCTGCAAACGGACAGGGAAGGATCGCTGCTCAGGCTGTCTGCCACGGCTGTGACCCTGGCCTATACCCCTTATGGCCAGGCCAGTGGCTTGCCGCACGATACGCCCTGTGGCTTCAATGGCCAGCAATGGGAATGCTCGCTACAGGGTTACGCTTTGGGCAATGGCAGACGTCTCTACAGTCCGGGCTTGAGGCGCTTCATGCAACCCGATCGGTTGAGTCCGTTCTTGGACGGCGGGCTCAACGCCTGCGGGTATTGCCAAGGGGATCCTGTGAACCGAGCCGATCCCAATGGACAATTCCCTATCTTCCACCACACCTCCTATAGACCGCGCCGGCCGATTTCACCGGAGATCGCACAGTCTTCCCTGGCCGGTCTGTATATGCGCACACCGCTCGCTCCTCCCGGAAAGGTGCGTATTGTGCCGTGGAAACTGCACGTCGACCTCAGTCCTTCCGATGTCAAACACGCCTTGCGCTCCAGCCGATGGAGTGTTTCAAGCACAGGCGTGAACGTGCAGATGCCTTTGAATGCCGTGTTCGGCGAATTGCCCGGCAGTACGCTGACCCTGAGCACCAAGGGTATCGAAGTCTCGGTCCCCACGCTCAAGGCTGTCCAGGTCGTGGTAGGCAACGTTGCGACGGCCCGTGCTCCAGGCACAGCGACATTGTCCATTCCATTGAAAACGTTGTGGCAAGCGCAGAAACGGGTACTTCCGACAAGCACGACCCTCGTGCTGGACTGGAAAACCGTAGGTGATGTGGCCTACGACACACTCACCGAGCAGTTCAAATCGATCAGGTCGAGCTGAGACGAGGGTCGCATTCGCGGCTTCGTCGAGGGTCTTCAAGGGTTCAGGCGCAGGGTCGATACGGTGGCCAGCCACCCCAGCCCGTCATGGGTGTGTCCCCGTGGCTGGTACTCCGCGCCGATCCAGCCTTGATAACCGAGCCGCGCCAAGTGCTCGAACAGAAAGCGGTAATCGATCTCCCCGGTGCCCGGTTCGTGGCGTCCCGGCGTGTCGGCCAGCTGGATATGGCCGATCCGGTCCAAGTGGGTCTGGAGCGTATGGGCCAGGTCGTCTTTCATGGTCTGCATGTGATAGAGGTCGTACTGCAACAACAAGTTGGCGCTGCCGACCTCGGCCTGGATCGCCAGGGCCTGGGCCGTGTGGTTGAGGTAGAACCCCGGCACGTCACGGGTATTGATCATTTCCATGAGCAGCGTCACTCCGGCGTCCTGCAGCACATCCGCTGCATAGCGCAGATTGTCGACGAACGTACGCTGCACCAGCGCGTCGTCCAGGTCCACTGGCCGTACCCCTGCCAGGCAGTTGACGTGCCTGGTCCCCAGCACCTTGGCGTAGGCAATGGCGGTGTGCACCCCGGCGCGGAACTCCTCGATACGGTCCGGGTGACAGGCGATGCCGCGTTCCCCACGCGCCCAATCCCCCGCCGGCAGGTTGAACAGCACCATCGGCAGGCCATGGCGGTCCAGCCGATCACGCATCTGTTCGACGTCGAAGGCATACGGGAACTGGCATTCGACACCGTCGAACCCGGCCTTGGCGGCGGCTTCGAAACGGGACAAAAAGTCCACTTCGGTGAACAGCAGAGTCAAGTTGGCGGCGATACGCATCGTGTTCGTCTTCCTGCCTGGTGAACGGTAGCGGTGAAGAAAATGGGCCATACCTGGATCACTGCCGCATAAGCCGCACAAGCAGAAGCGGCGTCAGGCAATGACGGTGCCTCGAAGCATAGGCGCTCACGAGAAGACCTTCGAGTGCCTGGGTGGTCGAGCCGAACTGTTTTGCCCATGGTGGGTCTGAACGCCATCTTGTCGCGCATCGTGCTGTTCCCACCGGGACATCCATAAACTCGGTCTTTCGAGAGGCACGAGGCGACAGGAATCGACTAAGGATGAAATGACATGGCGGGCAGCAGTTTTTTTGCGTTACTGGATGACATCGCAGCGCTTCTGGATGACATCTCCCTGATGAGCAAGGTCGCTGCGAAAAAGACGGCCAGTGTCCTGAGTGACGACCTGGCCGTCAATGCCGAACAGGTGACCGGCATGAAGGCGGACCGCGAACTGCCCGTGGTCTGGGCCGTGTTCAAGGGTTCGCTCAAGAACAAGGCGATCCTGGTGCCCTGTGCGCTTCTGCTCAGCGCCTTTCTCCCGGCGGCCATCAAGTGGTTGCTCATGGCAGGGGGTGTCTATCTCTGCTACGAAGGCTACGAGGCGATAAAGGACAAGTTTTCGCGCAAGGCGTCAGGTACCCAGGAACCGAAAAAGAAGGTCGTCCCGCGAACCCCCGAAGCGCTTGCCGAGTACGAGAACCGTAAGGTCAAAGGGGCCGTCAAGACTGACTTCATCCTGAGCGCAGAAATCATCGTCATCACCCTGAACGTCGTGGCCGAAGCCCCGCTGTATCAGCAGATCCTGACCTTGATCGTGATTGCGGTGGCCATGACCGTGGGCGTGTATGGCGTCGTGGCAGGCATCGTTCGCCTCGATGACGCCGGGTTCGCGCTCGCCAGGTCGAAGGGCCAGGGCTTGTGGGGCAGGGCGCTCAGGAAGGGCGGGCACATCCTGGTATCGGCCGCTCCTGTCCTGATGAAGGCCCTGTCGTGGATCGGGACGATCGCCATGTTTCTGGTCGGCGGGACGTTCGTGGCCGAAGGCATCGTTCCACTGGAGCATGCCGTCGAGAGCGTGGTCGCAAGCAGTGGAAGCTGGGGCGCGGTCGTCAAGATGGGCTTGTTTGGCGTGGTGGGGATCGTAGCAGGCTTCCTGGCGGCGGTGGCGGTTGGCGGCGTGTCCTGGGTGCGTGGGCGTGCGGCCCGTTGATCCCAGGCCGGGCCTGTAGCTTGGGCTGCCCTGTTGATCTGACAGATCAGCAGTGCAGCCCTTGATGGGGCTTGCCTGCACTGCAGGCGATGACGGACCGGACGCTATCGCGGGCAAGCCCGCTCCCACAGGCTGCTTGCGCAGCCATGTCTACATTGACGGCTGCAGAGGTCCGGGTGGGAGCTGGCTTGCCAGCGATAGGGCCCAGACAGGCGCCGCATGCGGTCGGGCATGTCCCGAGTAGAAAAGACAGTTGCTCCCAGGCGCCTTAGAACTGCACCTTGACCAGCAGGCTGGCGGTGTTCTGGTCGGTTTCGAAAGCGCTGCTGTCCTTGATCCCGTACTTGTTCTTCCAGTAGTCGTACTCGAACCCCACGTACAGCTGCTTCTCGCCCAGCTTCAGCGCCTTGCCCAGGTCGTACTTGATCTGCGGGTTGAAGTGCAGGTTGGCCTGGTAGGTGCCACGGCGGTTCACGTCGTTGTCGACCACCCAGTCCATGTAGCCATCGATCAGCACGTCCGAGCGGCCGACGGGAATCGTGTAGGACCACACCGGAGTGATCTGCCAGACGTTGTCGCCCGGACGACTGCCATCGGTGGTGCGGTGGTAGAAGTTGACCTGGAACCAGTCGAAGCCCGGTACCGCGAGGTCGAACCCGGGGCCGATCAGGTACGACTCGACGTCGCCTTCGCCGAACTCGTAGGTCATCGCCAGCAACACGTCCTTGACCGGGCCGAAGGCGAGCTTCTGGTCGAAGATCTTGTTGAACGACAGGCGCGGGGTGATCTCGCCGTACAGCGTGCTGCGGCCGTTACCCGAATCCTTCTTGCCGTTGTAGAAGATGCGGTCGACGAACACGAAGTTGTCGCCGTACTTCCAGGCATCGGCATGCTCGAAGGTGAAGGTCTGCTGGATCTCGGGGTTGACCTTGAAGTCGTGGCCGTACAGGTAGGTGAGGCTGTTGCCCTGCCACTGCAGCAGGTCGCCGGCAAGGCTGGTGCCGGTGGTCAGCAGGCCGGCGGCCAGTAGCAGGCTCTGGGAGATGCGCATTGCGAAGGAAGCTCCGGGTGTCAGTGTCGGCGTTGGCGGCCGTATCGTTAGGGTATGCACACAGGCGCCTGCCCAAGCACTCAGGCCGAAGGCGACCGAGGCTTGGCATGCGACAGGATGCAGGGGTGTCCAGGGTTTTCGAGCGCCAGCACAGCGCGCCTGCAAGCCAGGCTGCCCGAAGGGCGCGCAGGTTACTGAGTTGGCGGGGGAAGCTCAAGCGTTCGATCGTGCAAGTTGACGCCGATAACTTGAGCGATCGATCAAGTTCGGCCCGTTTTTCAATGGGTGTGAAGTGGCCGATGCCGAGAACGACGAGGTCATCGTCCGCTTCGTATCCCTAAGACTCGGTTTTTATGGTCGTGCGCGCCAGTGACCAAAGCACCTCCCACATTGAACAGAAAGCCGGTTGCTTCACCTTTCGAGAGCCACGTGTAAGCCGCCGACAGATGAGCGCCACTGTTACTCCGCTCGTCTGCCTGCACCTGGGTGACGAGGGCAGCGTAGTGGCGGCTGCCCTCCATCGAAATCCTGCTGTTGCCATGAGAGGCCAGGTTCGTATTGACGTACTGGACGGATCGAGGGAAGGGTTCCAGGCGCTCGACCGGGTAGGCGGAAAAGGCAGCCTCGAGCACCTGTCGCTCGAGGGACATGTGAAGGGCAGGCTGTCGCTTGTAGACGAGCGCCTGCCGGGCGTCTTCCAGTTGTGTGGCGATGTACGCTTTTTTCTTCAGGGCAATCGGCACTGAGATCTTGAGCCCATTGGTCATGATCGTCTTGATCAGTGGACGTACAAAGGGGGTGCTGAAGACGCCTGCCCTGCCGCTGGGATCTTGATGGTTGATGGGGTCGTTCGCGCAATACGCATAGGCATTGATGCCGCCTGCGCCGAACGGACTCACTGCGTCTGCGCTGAGAAAACGCCGTAGCGCAGGCCGATAGGCTCTGTATCCGTTGCCCAGCAGATAGCCTTCAATGGCAGCGTCGAACAACATCCCTGTAAAGCCGACGGCCGAGGGTGGCGCACACGAGAAGACATGGCCATAGGGCGTATAGATCAGGCGCTGCGTCATCTGCGCTGAGACTATCGCGTGCACGGAGTCTTGTAGGTCGACCTTGAACAGTCCGTTTGCCTGTGCGTGCGAGTACTGGGAAAGCAATGAGCCCTGGTGCCGCATCAGGTGTACATGCCTGGTGTCCTCCAGGCATTCACTGAGATGCTCGGCGCGATAGAAAAGCACCCGTCGGTGTCGATGTGAGGTCATGGATACGCTCTCCGGCAGCAGAGCGTGCACTGTGATCCGCTCTCGAGCGCCTGGGCAACTGACAAAATTGTCAATGACCAGGCGCTCGACCCGGATGGCATTGCGTGTGAATTACCGTTTGTGCACCCGCCGCCCGGCGGCATAGGTTTCCCTCACCACCCGGTCATCTCCCAGCGTCGTCAGCACGAACAGCGTCTCCTCGATGCTGCGTGACTGCTGCAAGCGGTAATCGAGCAGCGGCGTGGCCTTGTAGTCCAGCACCACGAAGTCCGCGTCGTGCCCTGGCGCCAGGCTACCGATGCGGTCTTCCAGGCGCAGGGCGCGCGCGCCACCGAGGGTCGCCAGGTACAGCGACTTGAACGGGTGCAGGCGCACGTCCTGCAACTGCATCACCTTGTAGGCCTCGTTCAGGGTCGCCAGCAGCGAGAAGCTGGTGCCGGCCCCCACGTCGGTGCCCAGACCCACGCGTACACCGAAGCGCTCGGCCTGGGGCAGGTTGAACAGACCGCTGCCAAGGAACAGGTTGGAGGTCGGGCAGAAAGCCACGGCCGAGCCGGTCTCGGCCAGGCGCTGGCATTCGGCGTCGCACAGGTGCACGCCGTGGGCGAACACCGAGCGCTCGCCGAGCAGTCGGTAGTGGTCGTAGACGTCCAGGTAGCCGCTGCGCTCGGGGTACAGCGCCTTGACCCAGTCGATTTCCTTGAGGTTCTCGGACAAGTGCGTGTGCAGGTACACCCCAGGGTGTTCCTCGAGCAGGCGGCCAGCGGCGGCCAGTTGCTCGGGCGTGCTGGTGGGCGCGAAGCGCGGGGTCACGGCGTAGTGCAGGCGACCCTTGCCGTGCCAGCGCTCGATCAGCGCCTTGCTGTCCTGGTAGCTGCTGTCGGCCGTGTCGGTCAGGTAGTCCGGGGCGTTGCGGTCCATCATCACCTTGCCGGCGATCAACCGCAGGTCGAGGCGTTCGGCCGCCTCGAACAGGGCGTCCACCGACTCAGGGTGCACGCTGCCGAACACCAGGGCCGTGGTGGTGCCGTTGCGCAGCAGTTCGCCGAGGAACAGCTGGGCGACCTGGTCGGCGTGGGCCTTGTCGGCGAACTGGCGCTCGCAGGGGAAGGTGTAGGTCTCGAGCCAATCGAGCAGCTGCTCGCCGTAGGCGCCGATCATGCCGGTCTGCGGGAAATGGATATGGGTGTCGATGAAACCGGGGGTGATCAGGGCATCGGTGTGGGTGACCACCTCGGTGTCCGGCGCCAGGGTCGGCAGCAGCTCGGTCGCCGGGCCGACGGCGGTGATGCGGCCGTTCTCGACCACCAGCAGGCCATCGTCGAAGTAGGCGTAGGACGCGTCCAGGCCGACCTCGCTGGGGTCGGCCAGGCTGTAGAGAATGGCGGCGCGGTAGGCGGTGCAGGGTGTGCTCATGCGGCTCTCGTCTGTCAGAAAAGGTGCGGCGTCGTAGGCCCTCTCCTCAGACGGAGCAGGGCACGTTCGACGCGGGCCATGGGCAAGCGTACCAGACCCGCAACGGCTCGCGCCGCCGGGCATCAAGTGCGCTACAATTGCGCCCCTTCGCCCAGCCCCATGACCCTTGAGGACCCCCATGACGTTCAAGGCGCCGGACAGCCTCTGCGAACAGATCGCCCGCCACCTGGCCGAACGGATCATCCGCGGCGAACTCGCGCCTGGCGAGCGCATCCAGGAACAGAAGGTCACCCAGGCCCTGAACGTCAGCCGTGGCTCGGTGCGCGAAGCGCTGTTGATCCTCGAGCGCCGGCACCTGGTGGCCATCCTGCCACGCCGCGGCGCCCATGTGACCGTGCTGGACGCCCACAGCGTGCGCAGCCTGTGTCACATGATGGGCGAGCTGTACATCCTGCTGGGCAACGCCGTGGCCGCCCGCTGGCGCAGCGACAGCGACCTGCTGCCGTTCCTGGCGGTGCAGCAGCGGCTGGTGCAGGCCTGCGCGCGCAGTGACATCGAAGCCTTCGTCGCCGACAGCTTCGCGGTGATGCGCGCGGCCTATCCGTTCGCCGACAACCGTTATCTGCAAGAGACCGCCGAGAACCTGCAGCCGGCCATGAGTCGCGCCTACCACCTGGCGCTCGCGCAGCGCCAGGCGAGCATGGCCGATTTCGTCCAGCTGTTCGACGACCTGCTCGATGCCGTGCTGCGACGCGACACGGCACGCATCCGCGAGGTGCTGGTGACCTATTGCACACGCAGTGGCGACCTGGTCGTCGCCGCCCTGGCCGCGGGTTGATCGATGCGCCTGAAATGCATTCGCCTGGCCGGCTTCAAGTCCTTCGTCGACCCGACCACGGTCAACTTCCCCAGCAACATGGCCGCCGTGGTCGGGCCCAACGGCTGCGGCAAGTCCAACATCATCGACGCCGTGCGCTGGGTGATGGGCGAAAGCTCGGCGAAGAACCTGCGCGGCGAGTCGATGACCGACGTCATCTTCAACGGCTCCACCAGCCGCAAGCCGGTCAGCCAGGCGAGCATCGAACTGGTGTTCGACAACAGCGACAACACCCTGGTGGGCGAGTACGCGGCCTACGCCGAGATCTCCATCCGCCGCAAGGTCACCCGCGACGCGCAGAACACCTACTACCTCAACGGCGCCAAGTGCCGCCGCCGGGACATCACCGACATCTTCCTCGGCACGGGCCTGGGGCCCCGCAGCTACTCGATCATCGAGCAGGGCATGATCTCCAAGCTGATCGAGGCCAAGCCCGAGGAACTGCGCAACTTCATCGAGGAGGCTGCGGGCATCTCCAAGTACAAGGAGCGCCGCCGCGAGACCGAGAACCGCATTCGTCGCACCCAGGAGAACCTGGCACGCCTGACCGACCTGCGCGAAGAGCTGGAGCGTCAGCTCGAACGCTTGCACCGCCAGGCCCAGGCGGCCGAGAAGTACAAGGAGTACAAAGCCCGTGAACGTCAGCTCAAGGCCAGCCTGTCGGCCTTGCGCTGGAGCGCACTGGACGAACGGGTCCGTCAGCGTGAGGCGGTGATCCTCGACCAGGAGGTGGCGTTCGAGGCGCTGGTGGCCGAGCAGCGCAGTGCCGATGCCAGCATCGAGCGGCTGCGCGATGGGCACCATGAACTGTCGGAGCGTTTCAATCAGGTGCAGGCGCGCTTCTATTCGGTGGCAGGCGACATCGCCCGGGTCGAGCAGAGCATTCAGCACGGGCAGCAGCGTCTACGGCAGTTGCAGGACGATCTCAAGGAGGCCGAGCGCACGCGCCAGGAGACCGAATCGCACCTGGGCCACGACCGCACCCTGCTGGTCAGCCTGGCCGAAGAGCTGGACATGCTCGAGCCGGAGCGCGAACTGACCCTGGCCGCCGCCGAAGAAAGCGCGGCGACCCTGGAAGAGGCCGAGCAGGGCATGCAGGGCTGGCAGGCGCAGTGGGACGATTTCACCGCCCGCTCGGCCGAGCCCCGGCGCCAGGCTGAAGTGCAGCAGTCACGCCTGCAGCAGCTCGAGGCGGGGCTCGAACGCGTCGCCGAGCGCCAGCGCAAGCTGGGCGAGGAGCGCGACCAGCTCGGCGCCGACCCGCAAGACATGGCCTTGCTCGAACTGGCCGAGCAGCTGGCCGCCGGCGAGGCCACGCTCGAAGGGTTGCAGATGGCCGAGCAGGAGGCGCTCGAGCAGCTCGAGCAGGCGCGCGAGCACTGGCGTGAAGGCAACGAACGTCGCCAGCGCATGCAGGGCGAGCTGCAGCGCCTGGGCGGTCGCGTGGCTTCTTTGGAAGCCTTGCAACAGGCCGCGCTCGAGCCGGGCGCCGGGACCGCGCAGTGGCTGCGCGATGCCGGGTTGGCCCAGCGTCCGCGAGTGGCCACCGGGCTGCGTGTCGAGCCGGGCTGGGAGCAGGCGGTGGAGACCGTGCTCGGCGCTGACCTGCAGGCGGTGCTGGTCGATGATCTCGCCGGCTTGGACTATGCCAGCCTGACGCAGGGCGAACTGCGCCTGTTGTCCACCCAGGCCCCAGGGTCGGCACCGGTCGGCAGCTTGCTCGACAAAGTCGAGAGCGCCGTCGACCTGTCGGCCTGGCTGGGCCAGGTGCGCCCCGTGGAGAGCCTGGAGCAGGCCCTGGCCCAGCGTCCAGGGCTGGCCCAGGGCGAAAGCCTGGTCAGCCGCGACGGCTACTGGGTTGGGCGGCAGTTCCTGCGGGTCAGCCGCGGTGACGATGCCCAGGGTGGCGTGCTGGCGCGAGGCCAGGAACTCGAGCGCCTGCTCGCCCAGCAGCTGGAGCAACAGGCTCAGCTCGACCAGCTCGACGAACAGCTGCAGGCGTTGGGCGAGCGTCAGCGCGAACACGGCGCGCAGCGCGAGCACCTGCGCCGCCGCCATCAGGACGAAAGCCGTCAGCTGGGCGAGACCAAGGCGCGGCTGTCGGGTGCCCGCGCCCGTGCCGAGCAGGTGGCGCTGCGGCGCCAGCGCTTGCAGGAGGAATTGACCGAACTGCAAGAGCAGCGCGCCCTGGAGCATGAGCAATTGAGCGAGGCCCGGCTGCTGCTGCAGGAGGCACTGGAGCTCATGGCCCAGGACACCGACCAGCGCGAGCAGCTGTTGGCGCGCCGCGATGGGCTGCGCGAGACCCTCGACCGGGCCCGCCAGGAGGCGCGTCAGCACAAGGACCACGCGCATCAGCTCGCCGTGCGCGTGGGTTCGCTGCGGGCCCAGCATGATTCTACCCAGCAGGCCCTGGAGCGCCTGGAGCAGCAGGCCATCCGTCTGCTCGAACGGCAGGAACAACTGAGCCTCAACCTGGAAGAGGGCGAAGCGCCGCTGGAAGAGCTGCGCCTGAAGCTCGAAGCGCTGCTCGAGCAGCGCATGGGCGTCGATGAGGAGATGCGCCTGGCACGGCTGCACCTGGACGACGCCGACCGCGAACTGCGCGATGCCGAGAAGCGCCGTACCCAGGCCGAGCAGCAGGCCCAGTTGCTGCGCGGCCAGCTGGAACAGCTGCGCCTGGAGAGCCAAGGGCTGGACGTGCGCCGCAAGACCCTGCAGGAGCAACTGCTGGCCGACGGCTACGACCTGCACGGCGTGCTGAGTACCCTGGACGAACAGGCCAGCGAAGCGGGCACCGAGCAGGAACTCGAACAACTCGACGCACGCATCCAGCGCCTGGGTGCGATCAACCTGGCGGCCATCGACGAATACCAGCAGCAGTCCGAACGCAAGCGCTACCTCGATGCCCAGGATGCCGATCTGGTCGAAGCCCTCGACACGCTGGAAAACGTCATCCGCAAGATCGACAAGGAAACCCGCAACCGCTTCAAGGATACCTTTGATCTGATAAATGCAGGTTTACAGGCACTTTTTCCAAAAGTTTTCGGTGGTGGCAGCGCTTATCTGGAACTGACGGGCGAAGATCTACTCGATACTGGGGTGACGATCATGGCGCGTCCGCCGGGCAAGAAGAACAGCACCATCCATCTGCTGTCCGGTGGCGAGAAAGCCCTGACCGCGCTGGCACTGGTGTTCGCCATCTTCAAGCTCAACCCGGCGCCGTTCTGCATGCTCGACGAGGTCGATGCACCGCTGGACGATGCCAACGTGGGACGTTACGCCCGATTGGTGAAGGAGATGAGCGAAACCGTGCAGTTCATCTACATCACCCACAACAAGATCGCCATGGAAAAGGCCGATCAACTGATGGGGGTGACCATGCACGAGCCGGGCTGTTCGCGGCTGGTGGCGGTCGACGTGGAAGAGGCGATGGCTCTGGTGGACGCCTGAGGCGCGAGAAGGCACATGGGAGTGGGAAGAATGCCACTGACATGTCAGACAGACGGTGAAACTTGCCGTGGGTCGTGCTAGCTTTATGTCACCTGTTTTAAACGTGGGAAAACGCCTGCCAGAACAGCGAGTTGGCGCCACGAGTTAAAGGGCTTTGAAGCCTTTGTTTCCAAGCACATTTTTTTACAGAGGCACGGAATTACATGGAAATCGGTCTGCGCGAGTGGCTGATCCTCATCGGCGTCATCGTCATCGCCGGCATTCTGTTCGACGGCTGGCGCCGGATGCGCGGCGGCAAGGGAAAACTGAAGTTTCGTCTGGATCGCAGCTTCTCCAACCTGCCCGAAGAAGAGGGCGGTGCCGAGGTGCTGGGCCCTTCACGCGTGCTGGACAAGCAGCGTGAACCGGAGCTGGACGAAAGCGACCTGCCGTCGATGAGCGCGCCGGCGCGTGAACGCGACCCTAAACCGGTCAAGGCGCCCAAGCGCAAAGAGAAGCTGGCCGACAGCGCTCCGGTGGCTGCGCCACGCGAGGTGCGTGAACCGGAGCTGTTCGCCGACGATCATGACGACTACGCTGAAGAGCGCCGCGGCACCGGCTTCGTGTCGGCCCAGGCCGCTCCTGCGGGTCAGGTGCCTTCCCAGGCCCCGGCCAAGGAGCTGCCGCCGGCCGAAGAAGTGCTGGTGATCAGTGTCATTTCCCGCGACGAAGGCGGTTTCAAGGGGCCTGCATTGCTGCAGAACATCCTCGAAAGCGGCCTGCGCTTCGGTGAAATGGACATTTTCCACCGCCACGAAAGCATGGCCGGCAACGGCGAAGTGCTGTTCTCGATGGCCAATGCGGTCAAGCCAGGCGTGTTCGACCTGGACGACATCGACCACTTCAGCACCCGGGCCGTGAGCTTCTTCCTCGGCCTGCCAGGCCCGCGCCACCCCAAGCAGGCCTTCGACGTGATGGTCGCAGCCGCGCGCAAGCTGGCCCACGAGCTCGATGGCGAGCTCAAGGACGATCAGCGCAGCGTGCTGACCGCCCAGACCATCGAGCACTACCGCCAGCGCATCGTCGAATTCGAGCGCCGGGCGTTGACCCAGAAGCGCTGAACGTGACGCGGGCTCGCCGGGTCGGGCCCAGCCGTTAACAGACAAGAAAGCAGCCTCGGCTGCTTTCTTGCTTTTGCAAGAGAAGATCCCAGACATGACCGCTGAATCCAGAATCCTCGAACTGCGTGACGCCATCGCCCAGCACAATTACCGCTACTACGTGCTCGACGAGCCCAGCGTGCCCGATGCCGAATACGATCGCCTGTTCAACGAACTCAAGGCGCTCGAGGCCGAACACCCTGATCTGGTCACTGCCGATTCCCCGACCCAGCGCGTCGGCGGCCAGGCGCTGGCCGCGTTCAGCCAGATCCGCCACCAGATCCCCATGCTCAGCCTGGGCAACGCCTTCGAGGAAAGCGACCTGCGCGAGTTCGACCGGCGCGTGGTCAGCGGCCTGGACCTGCCCAATGGCGGCTCGGCCGTCGACTACAGCTGCGAGCCGAAGCTCGATGGCCTGGCAGTCAGCCTGCTCTACCGCGACGGGCAGCTCGTGCAAGGCGCCACCCGCGGCGACGGCACCACCGGCGAAGACATCAGCGCCAACGTGCGCACCGTGCGCAACATCCCGCTCAAGCTGCACGGCAGCGGCTGGCCGGCTGAGCTGGAGGTGCGCGGCGAGGTGTACATGAGCAAGGCCGGCTTCGAGCGGCTCAACGCCAGCCAGGCCGAGATCGGCGGCAAGACCTTCGCCAACCCGCGCAACGCCGCCGCCGGCAGCCTGCGCCAGCTCGACTCGAAGATCACCGCCAGCCGGCCCCTGGAGTTCTGCTGCTACGGCGTCGGCCACACCTCGGCGCCCGTCGCCGACAGCCACATCGACACCCTCGAGACCCTCAAGACCTGGGGCCTGCCGATCAGCCGCGAGCTGCGCCATGCCGCCGGCATCGACGAATGCCTGGCCTACTACCATGACATCGGCGCGCGGCGTAACGACCTGCCGTACGAGATCGACGGCGTGGTGTTCAAGGTCAACAGCCTGGCCTCCCAGCGCGAACTGGGCTTTCGCTCGCGTGAGCCGCGCTGGGCCCTGGCCCACAAGTTCCCGGCGCTCGAAGAGATCACCGAAGTGCTCGACGTCGAGTTCCAGGTCGGCCGTACCGGTGCGGTCACCCCCGTGGCCCGGCTCAAGCCGGTCAAGGTGGCCGGCGTCACCGTGTCCAACGCCACCTTGCACAACATGGACGAGATTGGCCGCCTGGGCCTGATGATCGGCGACAGCGTGATCATCCGCCGCGCGGGTGACGTGATCCCGCAGGTCATGCAGGTGGTCACCGAACGCCGCCCCGACGATGCCCGCCCGGTGCACGTGCCCGAACAGTGTCCGGTGTGTGGTGCCCAGGTCGAGCGCACCCAGCTCATCAAGCGCAGCAAGGGTCGCGAGACCACCAGCGAAGGCGCGGTGTACCGCTGCGTCGGCCGCCTGGCCTGTGCCGCCCAGCTCAAGCAGGCGATCATCCACTATGTGTCGCGCCGCGCCATGGACATCGACGGCCTGGGCGAGAAGAGCGTCGAGCAACTGGTCGACCAGCACCTGATCCGCTCGCCGGCCGACCTGTACCGCCTGACCTTCGACCAAGTGGTGGCCCTCGAAGGCTTCGCCGAAGTCTCCAGCAACAAGCTGCTGGCAGCGATCGAGGCCAGCAAGCGTCCGAGCCTGGCGCGCTTCATCTACGCCCTGGGCATCCCGGACGTCGGCGAGGAGACCGCCAAGGTCCTGGCCCGCTCCCTGGGCAGCCTCGCGCGGGTTCAGGCCGCCTTGCCCCAGGTGCTCACCTACCTGCCGGACATCGGCCTGGAGGTCGCCCACGAGATCCACAACTTCTTCGACGACGAGCACAACCGCAGCGTCATCCAGCAACTGCTCGACTGCGGCCTCACGCTCCAGGACGAGGGTGAGCTGGGCGCCGAGTTCGCCGCCAGCACCCGCCTGGCCGGCCTGATCGCCAAGCTCGACATCGCCTCGGTCGGCCCGACCGGCGCTGAAAAGCTGGTGGCCCGCTTCGACAGCCTGGACAGCATCATCGAGGCCGATGGCATCGACCTTCGCCAGGTGCTCAACACCCGCCAGGCCGACGCCGTGCGCGCCTTCTTCCGCGACGAAGCCAACCAGCGCCTGGCCCGTGCCCTCGAAGCGCAGCTGCGCGAGTTCGGCATGCACTGGGCGAGCGAGAAGAAGACCGCCGAAGGCTTGCCCCTGGCTGGGCAGACCTGGGTGCTGACCGGCTCGCTCGAGCGCATGAGCCGCGACGTGGCCAAGGACACGCTCGAACGCCTGGGGGCCAAGGTGTCCGGGTCGGTGTCCGGCAAGACCCACTGCGTGGTCGCCGGCCCCGGCGCCGGCTCGAAGCTGACCAAGGCCAACGAACTGGGCCTGGAGGTGCTCGACGAGGACGCCTTCGTGCGCTTCCTGGAAGGGCAGGGCATCGCCGTTTGACGAACCTGCGCGACAAGTCATTGAGAAATGATGGGTTTTTCGTGAGACAGAGGTTGTAAGTTCTGCCCAGCGCGGTACAATGGCGCCGCTTGTCACATGACAAGTGGCGTCGTGGTGGCCCTACCGGTCCCTCCGCAACGATTACCCGTTAACCTGGTCAGGCCCGGAAGGGAGCAGCCATGGCGGGAACATCGTGTGCCGGGGTGTGGCTGGTGGGGCTGCCTCCATTACGCGAATCATCGAGCACCGAATGCTCGACAATCTCGGCCAAAACAGCCTTGATCCGAATGCGTCATCCAATCCTGGGTCGTGACGTGTTCGACACCTCAAGTGAACGTGCTGTACCCTCACGCCGCCTATCCTGCCACCGTATTCACCCCTTCCAACCGCGCAAACGAAATATCCTTCGCCGTCAGCAGAAAATCCCGCATGTACGCCATCTCCAGCATATCGCTGCGTACCCCCGCGAACAGCGTCGCCTGCAACCCCTGTTCCCCCAGCCGCTTGGTCATCACATACCCCCGCGCGCTGTACTCATGCACCGCCCAGTTCGGCAGGCAGCACACCCCACGCCCACTGGCCACCAGCTGCATCATCATGACCGTCATCTCCGCCGTGCGGATGTGCGCCGGTTCGACATCGGCCGGGTCCAGAAAACGGGTAAAGATGTCCAGGCGCTCGCGCTCGATGGGGTAGGTGATCAGCGTTTGCCCGGCCAGGTCGGCAGGCTCCAGGTAGGGCCGTTCGCGCAAGGCATGGTGCTTGTCGAGGGTCAGCAGCGCTTCGTACCCGAACAGGGGGATGTAGGTGACGCCCGGCAGGCTCACCGGGTCGGAGGTGACGACCAGGTCGAGGTCGCCCCGTGCCAGGGCCGGCAGCGGTGCGAACGACCACCCCGAGGCCAGGTCCAGCTCGACCTCCGGCCAGTCGCCGCGAAAGGCGTCCAGCGACGGCATCAGCCATTGATAGCAGCTGTGGCATTCGATGGCGATGTGCAGCCGGTCGGCGGTGCCGCCGGCCAGCTTGCCCAGGCTGCGTTCGGTCGTGCGGATCAGCGGCAGGACCTGGTCGGCCAGTTGCAGCAGCTTCAGACCTGCGGTGGTAAAGCGCACGGGCTTGGACTTGCGCACGAACACGGGCAAGCCCAGGCGGCTCTCCAGCTCGCGGAACTGGTGCGACAGCGCCGACTGCGTCAGGTGCAGGCGCTCGGCGGCCAGGGGCAGGCTGTCGGTCTCGCGCAGAGCATCGAGGGTGCGCAGGTGCCTCAAGTCGATCATGGGCGGCAGGCTACGCGCGCGCGTGTCTTCATCGGGCCAACAGCTCGCGCCGGACGATGGCCGCACCTGCGCTCAAGGCCTTGAGCTTGCCGTGCGCCACCGGTCGCGGCAGCGGCGCCATGCCGCAATTGGTGCATGGGTAAAGCTTGTCGGCATCGACGAACTGGAGTGCCTTGCGCAGCGTATCGGCGACCTCGTCAGGGGTCTCGAGGGTGTGGTTCGCCACGTCGATCGCACCCACCATCACTTTCTTGCCGCGAATGAGTTCGAGCAGTTCCAGGGGCACGTGCGCGTTGTGGCATTCCAGCGAGACGATGTCGAGGCTGGAGGCCTGGAGCCTGGGGAAGACCTCTTCGTACTGCCGCCATTCGCGGCCCAGAGTCTTTTTCCAATCGGTGTTGGCCTGGATGCCGTAGCCGTAGCAGATGTGCACGGCCGTTTCGCAGGTGAGGCCTTCGACGGCCCGCTCCAGGGCCGCGACGCCCCAGTCGTTCACCTCGTCGAAGAACACGTTGAACGCCGGTTCGTCGAACTGAATGATGTCCACGCCGGCCGCCTGCAGCTCGCGGGCTTCCTGGTTGAGGATCGTGGCGAACTCCCAGGCCAGGTGTTCGCGGCTCTTGTAATGGCTGTCATGCAGCGTGTCGATCATGGTCATCGGGCCGGGCAGGGCCCACTTGATGGGCTGGTCGGTGTGTCGACGCAAGAAGGCGGCGTCCTCGACGAACACCGGCGTACGGCGCGCGACGGCGCCGACGACCGTCGGCACGCTGGCCTCGTAGCGGTCGCGGATCCTGACCGTCTGGCGATGTTCGAAGTCGACGCCGTCGAGGTGTTCGATGAAGGTGGTGACGAAGTGCTGACGGGTCTGCTCGCCATCGCTGACGATGTCGATGCCTGCCTGCTGCTGTTCGTACAGTGACAGGCGCAAGGCGTCCTGCTTGCCTTCGATCAGCGCCTCGCCGTGCAGCCTCCAGGGTGACCAGAGCGTTTCGGGTTGGGCGAGCCAGGCGGGTTTGGGCAGGCTGCCGGCGGTGGACGTGGGGAGTAGCGTTTTCATGGGAAAGAACCTGGTGTGCCGTAGGGATCAAGCGGTCTGTTGCGCGGACCACCGCTCGAGGACCGCGTGGTAGGGCTTGATGAAGTGCGCCTCGACGAAGCGGGCTTGTTCGACGGCCAGCCGGCTGCGTTCTTCGCGGTCGTAGACGATGCGCGCCAGGGAGTAGTCCTGGTGCTGCAAGGTGGGCCGGTAGACCTTGCCGGCCGCCGAATTGGCGTTGTAGAGCTCCGGGCGGTAGATCTTCTGGAAGGTGTCCATGGTGCTGATGGTGCTGATCAGTTCCAGGTTGGAATAATCCGCCAGCAGATCGCCCATGAAATAGAACGCCAGGGGGGCGACGCTGTTGGGCGGCATGAAGTAGCGCACCTGCAAGCCCATCTTCGCGAAATACGCATCGGTCAGCGAGGGTGCGTCCTGTTGGTACTCCACGCCCAGCACGGGGTGGTGATTGTCGGTCCGGTAGTACGTCTTGCTGCTCGACACGCTCAGGCAGATGACCGGCGGTTTGTCGAAGTGCGCACGGTACGTGCTCGACTGGATGAAGCATTTGAAGAGCTTGCCGTGCAGTTCGCCGAAGTGTGTGGGTAGGTGGGCCGTCGACGCGCGCTGGGCATGCGCGGGCAGCACGATGCTGAAATCGTAGTCGCGCAGGTAGGACGAGAAGTTGTTGCCGGCCATGCCCGCGCTGCGCTCACCGGTCTGGCGATCGAGCACGGTGGTGTTCAGCATCTCGATCAAGGGCAGTGCGGGGTCGTCGTGTGCAGTGGCCAGGTGCAGGTCGACGGAAACGATGTCGAGTTCGAGGGCGTAGCGGTTTCCCTCGGAATTGTCCCACTGCGCCAGGGCATTGAAGCGGTTGTCGATCATGCGCAACGTGTTGCGCAGGTTTTCCTGGCGACGTTCGCCCCGTGCCAGGTTGGCGAAGTTGGTCGTCACTCGGGTCGTGGAGGAGGGACGGTAGTGTTCGTCGAAACCCACGGTCTTGATGGAAAAACGGAAGTCGGTGCATGTCATGATCGGTCGTCTCGCTCCAGTCGCTGCAGGCCCTGCCAGTCGGTGTATGGTAGGTGCGGGGTGGAGTGGGCGGAACTGAACGGATTTCACAGGCCCTTTAGCCGTGCTCATGACATCGGTGCGGGGCAGGCGCAGGCAGAAGGCACTCGGGCGTCGCTGCACATTTTGAATCCTTGCATCGCTTGATCCTGCCGGCGTCCTGGTGCCTACTCGTCCGTGATGTCCGTCAACGTGTCAGGAGTGGTAACCGTGGATCAAGTCGACCCGCTCATCGCGGAGCGCATTCGGGAATGGCAGGCCCGGCGTCTGGCCATCAAGGACCAGATGCAGGCGTCGCCGGAGCGCACCCTGGAGTTGTCATGGGTGCTGGATGAAATGGACGAAGAGCATGAGCGCATCTTGCAGGCCGCCCAGGGTGACGTGCCGCCGACGGCCGTGCCCGATCCGGTCGAGCCTGTGATCGCACCCCCCCTGCGCGACGACCCGGCCCCTGACCCTGGTCGCCAGCGGCTCGACCTGCGGCTGGAGGTGTCCGCCGCCAACGTCGACGACCTTCGCACCTTGATCCAGACCGCACTGCACGAACTCGACGGCAAGCTGGGCGGTGCCACGGGGCATTCGCTCACCGGCCAGATGGGCGGTACCCTGGGTGACTACCGCTTCGACCTTCAGCGCAAAGGCCTTTCCGATGAGTGATTCGACCCCTCCCACGGCGGACAGGCCCGAACCTGGCGTCACCGGCCAGCCTGCTGCGCCACACCTGTCGGACGAGGCCCTCGCCCAGCACCTGCTGCCGCTGCTGGCCGCGTATGACGTGAAGTGGCGTGGCCATGGCGTGATCTATGTCGACGACGAGCCCTACAACATCGAGACCGCGCAACGTATCATCGCCGACCTCGGCAGGACGCTGTCCCTGCCGGCCGCGTCCGTGCGCCAACGGCTGATCGATGCCCACCTGCTGCGCGACGTCCGTCGGCGACCCGCACCGGCCAATCCGGCGCAGCGCGTGGTCGCCCAACTGGCGGCTTCCAAACTGCTGGCCAACCGTCCTGTCAGACGGGACGACCGGGAAGACCCCGATCCACAGTGACGCCACGTCCCATCGCCCACACCACGAGACCCCATGCAACCGGAACATTACGACCTCTCCAGCCCCGTCTACCTGCCCATTGCCGAAGCCTGCTGTCAGCAGCTGCTCGACGACGACGGGGTGGCGGGCCTGGCGGCGCTCAGCGACCCGGAACTGGCCGCGTTGCTGGTGATCCAGCACCTGGCACAGGCCGGTGAGCAGGGGGTCAGTGCCGGCGGCGCGGAGAAGATCCTGGCCAAGCTGCTGGCCTGGCAGCAGGCGCGCACGTCGGACACCGGGCCCCACCTGTTGAGCGAAGCGCAGCGGCTGTTCGATGCGCGCAAGCTCTACTTCGGCCTGGGCCTGCTCGACGGCCTTGGCCTGCGGTTGCTCGAGGCGGAGGAGGTGACGGCGCAGGAATACCTGCTGCCCGATGGCCGCTGGGACGTGCACTACAAAGCCCGACACTTCCACCGCCACCACCCGTTCGCCCGCCAGATGATCACCGCCCGCGGGCGCGAGCGCTGGCTGAGTTCGGCGCAGGACCGGCTGGTACGCACCTTCCGCGCCAACCTCGACGAGCATCTGCACGTGCAAGGCTACGCCGGGGTGGGCAAGAGCCACCTGCTCGGCGCCCTGGTGGACTGCCTGCGGCCGGGGCGTACCCTGGCCCTGGCGCGCACTGACAAGAAGCTCGAAGCCTTGCGGCGGCGCCTGGGTGGCAAGGGCAAGCTGCCTGGCCTGAGCTTCAAGGCGTTCGCCGAGACCGTGCAGGCCGCACCACGAGGTGCGCGCACCGTGAGAAGCACGGCGCGACTCGCGACCAAGGCGGCCGTGTGCGATGAGTTGTCGATCCATGGGTTCCGGGGATACGGACCGGTACAGGCGCTGGACATCTGCCTGGTCGTGCTGGCGCGCTACTGCGATTCGTGGGACCGGGCGCTGTGCAATGCCCATCTGCCGGTCTTCCAGCAGGCGCTGACGCCGGTCGAGGCGCAGGTGCTGCTCGAGCAGGCCAGCCGTGTCTGGACCTGGCTGGATGCGCACCCGCAGTGGGCGCCGCGCACGGGGTTCGAGATGCTGCTGCTGATCAAGCGCGCCAGCCTGGCCGGCTGCCAGGTGCCACCGCGTTTCACCCACGTGATCGTCGACGAAAGTCAGGACATCCCGCCGCCGCTGTTGCAGATCATCGAGCGTGGACGCCAGGTGCTGGTGACCCTGGGCGACGAGTATCAGAAGGCCAGCGGTCCGGTGGTCAAGCGCGAGCGGCGGGTGCGGCAGAGCGATGTGAGCTACTCGGTGCGCTCCGGCCGCAAGGTCGAGGCGCTGGTCAATCCGTTGATCTCGCTGCACTCGCACCAGCCCCGTCTGCCGTTCGAGGGCGCGCGCGATGCCGACGTGCGCGTTGAGCTCTACCCCGAGCGCTTCACGCCCCCGGCCGGCTGCGTGGTCTTGACCGGCTCGCGCTGGGACAGCATGCGCTGGGCCCTGGAGCTGTGCCGCCAGCAGTGTGGTTTCGGTTTTCTCGAAAAGCGCGCCGAGGATGACCTGAAGTGGTTCATGGAGAGCGCCGTTCGGCTGTTCCGTCCGGACGTGTATGGCGAGACCGGGCGCGCCGAGCGCCACCCGGCCTTTGCCGAAATGACCGACTGGCATCGGGTGCGCGAGGCCCATCGGTTCGATGAGTCGTTCCTGTGGGTGCAGGATGAGCTCGAGCAAGGCCTGCGCGTGGCCGATGTGACGGCGCTCGACCGGGTGATCAGCGACGGGGCGTCCAGTTGCCTGTTGCTGATGGCGGAGGAGGCCGGGGGGTGGGAGTTCGACCAGGTGCTGCTGACGCCGGGGCTGCTCACCACGGTGCCGTTCAAGGATGCCTACGAGTTCGATCACCGGATCTGTGCGATCTACATCGGGATCTCCCGGGCCAAGCATCGGTTGTATCTGCCGTACGACTTGCAGGAGTGGATCGGGTTTCATGCCAGCAATCACCGGGGGGCGCACGGTTACTGAAGGGCAGGACAGGGCAGGTAAGCTCGCTGTCACAGGCGTTGAGGCATGTGCTACCGCGTTGGATGGGTTGCGGGCCCTGCGGGCCCGATCGCGGCACAGGGGCCCACATGGACCGTGATCGCATGCACCACCGCGGCGGCTGTAGGAGCGGCCCCTGTGCCGCGATTGGGCCTGCCAGGTCCCATGAAATCAGCCGCGCCGAGGACCAGGCCAACCTGCATTGACTCCCCTCCACGGGACTTGCCCGCGCTCATCAGGGAGTGCCACTACGCTCGCGCTCGATCTACCGACGCTTGCTCACCCGTACCGCATCCGCCGACACCTTCAGCAACCGCTGAAAGGTCGGACAGCTCAGGTGGTCCTGCGCCGGGCACGCGGCGGCATGGCGAAGACCTTTGCCCAGTGCCATCAACCGTCTGGCCGTTGCCTCCAGTTCCAGGGCCTTGGCGACCAGGTGCTGCCGGTCGATCCGAGGCTGGCCAAGCAGGCCGTCGATCTCATCGAGGGAAAACCCCGCCGCCTGGCCCAGGGCGATCAGCGCCAGGCGATCGATGACATCGGCCGGAAACTGACGCCGCTGCCCTGGCTCGGCCAGCGACCGAATCAGGCCTTTCTTCTCGTAATAGCGCAACGTCGAGGCCGGTACGCCGGTGCGCTTGGCGACGTCTGCAATGTCCATGAAAAAGCCCCTTGACTTGAAGTTGACTTCAACTTCCATGCTGCGTGGTACCTCATCGATACGCAAGGATCACGTGCCATGAACATCACGGTTTTCACACTCGCTGCGCTGTACGTCGGCATCGGCGCCACGCTGGTCATGGACCTGTGGGCGTGGCTGCTGCGCCGCCTGGGTGTCCGCACCTTGGACTACGCCTTGCTGGGGCGGTGGGCAGGGCATGGACTGCGAGGACGGTGGCGTCATCAGGCCATCGGGCAAGCCTCACCCGTCAGGTGCGAGCGGGCATGGGGCTGGGGGCTTCACTATGCGGTGGGCATCCTGTTCGCCGGCCTGTTCCTGGCACTGGTCGGGGCAGGGTGGCGCGTGCAGCCGACGCTCGGGGTCGCGCTGGCGTTCGGTGCGCTGACGGTGCTGGTGCCGCTGTGCGTGATGCAGCCGGCGATGGGGCTGGGGGTGTTCGCACGGCGTACGGCGACACCTTGGCGCAACTGCGCACGGAGCCTGATGACGCACCTGGTGTTCGGGGCGGGGTTGTACGCGACTGCCTGGGTGGCGGCGGCGTGACGGGATGGTCCATGCCCTGGCAGCGCTACGGGTTCGCCGCTGCCAGGGGGTGGGCCGTGGATCAGCCACTCAGGCCGATCACAGGGTCCATTTCAGGCTGAACATCACGTTGCGAGGGTCGCCATAGACGCCTTGGCCAGTACCGGTCGGGATGCCCTGCCAGTACTTTTCGTCGAACACGTTGTTGAGGTTGACTCGGCCGTCCCAGTGCTCGTCGAAGCGGTAGCCTGCCATCAGGCCGACCACGGCGTAGCTATCCTGTTCGGCATGGCCAAGACCGACACGCTCGTAGGTGCTGCTCTGGGCGAAGACGTCTGCCCCGATGCGCCATTTGTTCAGGTCGCCCGTGAGGTTGTAGGTGGTGACCGCCTTGAACAGATGCTTGGGCTGATTGGGCGCGAAACGGCTGCCCTGGTAGGTCTTGTCCTTGACGTACTCGCTCATGACGTAGGTGTAGGAGGCCGAGAAGTTCCAGTCAGGCGTGATCGCGCCACTCAGCTCGGTGTCGATACCGCGGCTGCGGACTTCGCCAGCAGCCTCATAGCAGGTGCGGTTCGTCGCGCGGCACGTGGCCGGCTGGTCGGCGATGGCGTAGGCCCGGTTTTCCTGGTTCGTCTCGAACAGAGCCGCCGAGGCGTTCAGGGCACCGTCCAGATAGGCGGCCTTCAGACCTACTTCATAGCTTTTACCGGTCATCGGCTCCAGAACAGAGCCGCCAACGTCTTCCTGACTCTGTGGCTTGAAGATTTCGGTGTAGCTGGCGTAAGCCGAGTAGGTGTCGTTGAAGTCGTAGATCACGCCCGCGTATGGTGTGAATTCGCGAGTCGTCTTGTAGTCGTCGTCGCTGCCGATCTTGTCGTAGTCCCACCAGCTCACGCGGCCGCCCACGATGATATGCAACGGGTCGATGGGGTTGAAGCGCGCCACCGCATAGGCGGCTTCTTCGGTGGTGACGTTATGGTTGGAATAGGCCGTGCGATCGCTGAGCGATGGCTTGGTGATGCTGCCCGGATCGAAGTTGTAGATGTCGACCGGCGTGAGTCCCCAGTAGCCGCCGCGCTGGTTGTACTTCTCCTGGCGCCGGTTCACGCCGACCATGAACTCATGCTCGCGTCCGCCTAGCTGGAAGTTGCCGCCCAACGAGGCATCGACGTTGAACAGGTCGTCGTCGGTAATGTAGTGACCTGAGGCTGTACCAAGCTTGGAAACCGAGGTGTACCTGTAGTTGTTATCTTTGTCCATCGACCCCAGGTAGTTGGAGAACGTATCGGACTCGCCCCAGACTTTCTGCGCGGCGATCTTGCCTTTCCAGCCATTGCTGAAGGTGTGGGTGATGTCACTGAACAGCGTGTAGGTGTCCTGGTCCCAGTAGCCCCAGTCGCCACTGAGGAAGGTCGAGCGCGACAGGCCCAGGTTTTCGCCGTTCGGCCCTGCCGGCAGGCTACCCCAGTCGGATTTCTTGTCTTCACGCTGCTTGGAGGCGCCGATCGTGAAGGTCGTCGCATCGCTCAAGTCGCCTTCCAGGATGCCATAGAAGGTCTGACGCTTGGTGCCACGGACATCGATGAAGCTGTCGTTGTCTTCATAGGCCGCAACCGCCCGCCCACGCAGCGTGCCGCTGTCATTGAGCTTGTTGGAGACATCGATCTCGGTGCGATAACGATCCCAGCTTCCGGCACTGGTGGTGACGCTGGCCTGGGGGATCGCGGTCGGGCGCTTGCGCACCAGGTTCAAGGTCGCGGAAGGATCGCCAGCACCGGTCATCAGGCCCGTCGCGCCGCGAACGACTTCGATGCGGTCGTAGATGGCCAGATCGGCGGCCGACAAGGTGTCGAGGGTGAAGGTACCGGCTGTGGTGGGCAGGCCATCGTACATCAGGTTGTCGATGCGAAAGCCTCGGGCCAGGTATTCACGACGGTCCGAACCGGTCCTGCGCAACGTTACCCCAGGCGCCGCCTTGACCACATCGTCCAGGTTGTTCAACCCCTGATCCTCGATGCGCTGGCGGGTGATCACGCTCACCGACTGCGG
Source organism: Enterobacterales bacterium AN_CKDN230030167-1A_HGKHYDSX7 (assembly GCA_046940335.1). Classification (GTDB taxonomy): domain Bacteria; phylum Pseudomonadota; class Gammaproteobacteria; order Pseudomonadales; family Pseudomonadaceae; genus Aquipseudomonas. The sequence goes on along the minus strand of JBKYML010000005.1, from coordinate 179,162 downwards.
CGTCTCGCGAATCGACAGCGGCAGGCCCGCCGACGTGCTCATCGATCCCGTGGTATACGACCGCGTCCCCTCGGTCGTCGCCTGCCCGGCCACACCGGCGGTTTCCGCCGTGATCTTGCTCTCGTCCAGTTCGATGACGTCGGCCGCGACGGCCAGCGAACTGGCGGTGGTCAGCGAAATCAGCAGCGCCAGTGGGCGCACAGCAAAGCGATTCATGCTCGAAAGATTCCCCGGGCAAAACCCAAGCGGACCCGCGCCTCGGATGGGGCGGTGTCGAAGTCTGAGAGTGAACGTCCCTTTAAGGCGAAGGCGCCTAGCCGTCGGCGCGAGCGGAAGGCTAGTCAATTGTGAAAAAAGTGTAAATAGAAATATTTCACATCCGCGTTTATAGTCCGAATGCCAGGGACTCGCAAACACGAGGGGCGTGGGCCAGCGGTGTCCGCTCGTGCGTGTTCAGTCTGCGTGGGCAGACCCGGTCCGTGCCAGGTAGCGGTGGATCAACCGGTCGAGGTCCCCCGAGCGCTTCATGCGCTTGAGTTCGGCCAGCACGGCGCGCACCGGCAGGCGCGGATCGTCGCGCACCAGGCAGCCCAGCGCGTCTTCTTCCAGCACTTCAAGCGCCTGCAACCGCTCGTCCGGTGGCAGCTGACGGTTGTACCAGTCGAGCGTCAGCTGATTGCTCACGGCGAAGCGGAATCGGCCCGCCTCGAGCTTCTGCAGCACCAGCAGCTGATTGCGGCTGTCTTCGCGGCGCAGCTCGCCGGACTGCCAGGCGGTGTCCAGCGCGGGATAGCGAAAGCCCAGCACGGCGCCTACGGTCTCCTGGCGCAACTGGGCCAGGGTGGTCGACGGCGCCACCCCCGGCGCGCCCACCAGCAGGTCGCGCTGGACCAGCAATGGCACGCTCCAGCGGTAGTTGCGCGGAACCGGGTCGAGCCAGGCCGGCGCCACGTAGCACTGTAGATCGATGGTGCCTTCGCCCATGGCTTGCTGCAGGCGCAGCCGCGGCATGAGGTGGTATTCGGGCTCGACCCCCGTCCGTTGGGCCAGGGCCTGGAACACCTCGAACAGGATGCCGTCCACCGGGCGGTCATCGCGCAGTTGCATCAGCGGCATGCTCCAGCTCTCGGAGACCGCAATGCGCAGGGTCGGTGGCGCGGCCAGGCAGGGCGCCGCACACAGCGTCAACAGGGCTAATAGTCGTCGCACACCAGGTCTCCGCAGGTAAAGAGGGTCAGGGCCTTGCCCGCTGGGAGGAAGACGTGCAGGGCAGGGTGCAATTTTGCCCCCGCTCCGCTAGCATTAGCGCCTCTTCCGCTCGTTCAGGCTGTGGCGTTTTCCCATGAGTTATCAGGTTCTTGCACGTAAATGGCGTCCGCGCTCGTTCCGCGAAATGGTCGGCCAGGCGCACGTGCTCAAGGCGCTGATCAACGCGCTGGACAATCAGCGCCTGCACCACGCCTACCTGTTCACCGGGACGCGTGGGGTCGGCAAGACCACCATCGCCCGGATCATCGCCAAGTGCCTGAACTGCGAGACCGGTATCACCTCCACGCCCTGCGGCACCTGTTCGGTCTGCCGGGAGATCGACGAAGGTCGCTTCGTCGACCTGATCGAGATCGACGCCGCCAGCCGCACCAAGGTCGAGGATACCCGCGAACTGCTGGACAATGTGCAGTATGCCCCGAGCCGTGGGCGCTTCAAGGTCTACCTGATCGACGAAGTGCACATGCTCTCGACGCACTCGTTCAACGCGCTGCTCAAGACGTTGGAGGAGCCGCCGCCCTACGTCAAGTTCATCCTCGCCACCACCGACCCACAGAAGCTGCCGGCGACCATCCTGTCGCGCTGCCTGCAGTTCTCTCTGAAGAACATGAGCCCGGAGCGGGTGGTCGAACACCTGACCCATGTGCTCGGCGCCGAGAACGTGCCGTTCGAAGACGATGCGCTGTGGCTGCTCGGCCGCGCTGCCGATGGGTCCATGCGCGATGCCATGAGCCTGACCGACCAGGCCATCGCCTTCGGCGAAGGTCGGGTGCTGGCTGCCGACGTGCGGGCCATGCTCGGCACGCTGGACCATGGCCAGGTCTACGGTGTGTTGCAGGCCCTGCTCGACGGGGATGCGCGCGCCTTGCTCGAGGCGGTCCGTGCACTGGCCGAGCAGGGGCCGGACTGGGGCGGCGTGCTGGCCGAAATGCTCAACGTGCTGCACCGGGTCGCCGTCGCCCAGGCCCTGCCCGACGCGGTGGACAACGGCCAGGGCGACCGGGACAAGGTGTTGGCGCTGGCCTCGGCGCTGCCGGCCGAGGACGTGCAGTTCTACTACCAGATGGGCCTGATCGGCCGACGCGACCTGCCGCTGGCGCCCGACCCTTGCGGCGGGTTCGAGATGGTGCTGTTGCGCATGCTCGCGTTCCGGCCCGCCGACACTGACGATGCCCCGACGCCCCGGCTAAAGACCTCGGGGATCAGCCAGGCCACGGCTGATTCCCCGGAGCCAGTGGCTGTCGCCCCGTCCGCCCCGGCAGCCGTGCCGACCTCGCAGCCCGATCCCGTGGCCGCACCTGCGCCCACGCCACTGGAGCGCGACGACCCCGACGCGCCCCTGGCGGCCGTCGCAGGGCCGACGGTCAAGCCACGGGTGGCCGCCGAGGTGCTCGAGTCGGCGCCTGCCGATGACCAGGGGTTCCACCCTCCGTGGGAGGACTCGCCTGCTGAGTCGGCCCCGCCAGCGCCGCGCACCAATGCCGGTCTGCAGGCCAGCCCACCACCCGCTGCCCCGATGCCGAGCGCGGTGCCCTCGCGTGACGACGCGCCGCCGTTCGATCCCGAGGCCTATGACCTGGCGGGCATGACCCGGGAGGACGAACCGCCCTCGGACGACGAGGACGACTACGTGGTCGAAACGGACCCGACCGGCTTCACCTACCTCGACGAACTGGCCGAGCACGTGCACGATCCCGAGCCGTCCAGCGTCCCGGAGCCGTCGCCCGCCGCACGTCCGGCCACCGGGTTGGCCTTGCAATGGCTGGAATTATTCCCACAATTGCCTATCTCAGGGATGACAGGCAACATCGCCGCCAACTGTACGCTGGTGGCGGCTGACGGCGATGACTGGTTGCTGCACCTGGACCCGGCGCAAGGCGCGCTGTTCAATGCCACCCAGCAGCGGCGCCTGAACGAGGCGCTCGACCAGCACCTGGGCCGTAGCCTGCGGTTGACGATCGAACTGGTCCGGCCCGAGCAGGAAACACCCGCCCAGGCCGCAGCGCGCAAACGTGCCGAACGCCAGCGCGAGGCCGAGGTGGCGATCGAGCGCGACCCACTGATCCAGCAGATGGTCCGCCAGTTCGGCGCGACGGTGCGATCGGACAGCATCCAACCGGTCGAGGCCAAGGCGCCTTAGGGCTACTGAACGCATACTCCGTGGCCAGGTACACCTGGCCGCCCTACACGACACAACCGAGGAATTCCCCCATGATGAAAGGTGGCATGGCCGGCCTGATGAAGCAGGCTCAGCAGATGCAGGAAAAGATGGCCAAGATGCAGGAAGAACTGGCCAATGCCGAAGTGACCGGCCAATCCGGTGCCGGCCTGGTCAGCGTGGTGATGACCGGTCGTCACGACGTCAAGCGTCTGAGCATCGACGACAGCCTGATGCAGGAAGACAAGGAAGTGCTCGAAGACCTCATCGCCGCCGCCATCAACGATGCCGTGCGCAAGGTCGAGCAGAACAGCCAGGAAAAGATGGGCGGCATGACCGCTGGCATGCAACTGCCGCCAGGCTTCAAGATGCCGTTCTGACCGACACGACGTCAGGTCCAGTGGGAGCATCGGCCAGCGTGTCGCTGCTCCCATTTTCGTTGCAGTCCCCCTGAACCACCGACAGGTTGCCCCCATGAGCTTCAGCCCCCTCATCCGCCAACTGATCGACGCGCTGCGAACCTTGCCCGGTGTCGGCCAGAAGACCGCCCAGCGCATGGCGCTGCAACTGCTCGAACGCGACCGCAGCGGCGGCGTTCGTCTGTCCCAGGCGCTGGCCCAGGCCATGGAAGGAGTAGGGCACTGCCGGCAGTGTCGTACCTTGACCGAACAGGAACTGTGCCCGCAGTGCGCCGACCCGCGTCGCGACGACACCCAGCTGTGCGTGGTGGAAGGCCCGATGGACGTGTATGCGGTGGAGCAGACCGGCTACCGTGGGCGCTATTTCGTGCTCAAGGGGCACCTATCGCCGCTCGATGGCCTGGGCCCGGACGCCATCGGCATCCCGCAATTGATGGCGCGCATCGAAGAACAAGGCACGTTCAGCGAAGTGATCGTGGCCACCAACCCCACCGTCGAAGGCGAGGCGACCGCGCACTACATCGCCCAGCTGCTGGCCGAGAAGGGCCTGCCGGCGACCCGTATCGCCCATGGCGTGCCGCTGGGTGGGGAGTTGGAGCTGGTGGATGGCGGGACCTTGGCCCATGCCTTTGCGGGGCGTCGGCCGATTTCGTTGTAAGGGCAGGGTGTGGGGGAGAGGTCCCAGGCACCTGCGTCGCTGATTGATCCCCGCCGTTGCGCGGGGCTGGCAGCGGCGTGCCTGAAGCATTGAGTGGGCTGGTTTCATGGGCCCGCAGGGCCCACAAAACCAGCCAACCCGCTGATGCATGAATGAGCAGCCTCCACAAAGACTGCCCGCCCTCAGTATTCGCTGAGCGAAAACTCTGTCAGGCAGAACGTCGGCACCCCAACCGCCTGCAAGCGCTTGGAGCCGTCCAGTTCCGGCAGATCGATGATCGCCGCCGCCTCAAACACCTGGGCACCGGTGCGGCGTACCAGATTGGTCGCGGCCAGCAAGGTCCCGCCCGTGGCGATCAGGTCGTCGAAGATCAACACCGAATCGCCTTCGCACAGGCTGTCGGCGTGCACTTCGAGGAAAGCTTCGCCATATTCGGTCTGGTAGCCTTCCGACAGCACGTCAGCCGGTAGCTTGCCCTGCTTGCGGAACAGGATCAGCGGCTTGTTCAGTTGGTGGGCGATGATCGCGCCGATCAGGAAGCCGCGCGCGTCCATGGCGCCGATGTGGGTGAAGTCGGCCTCTACATAACGCTCGACGAACCGGTCGGTGACGTAGCGCAGGCCACGGGGCGACTGGAACAGCGGCGTGATGTCGCGAAAGATCACGCCCGGCTTCGGGAAGTCCGGTACAGGGCGGATCAAGGCTTTGAGGTCGAAGGTGTCGCTGTGCATGAGGCAGGTATCCTGGAAAACGAATGTACCATTATACCTGCTGCCTGGCGTGTTCAGGTGTCCATCGAGCCGCCGGCCAGCGCGCAGAGCTGGATCGGGTCGAGGATGTGCACTTCCTTGCCTTCGGCCTTGAGCAGGCCGTTCTGCTGGAAGCGGGTGAAGACCCGCGAAACGGTTTCCACCGCCAGCCCCAGGTAGTTGCCCATCTCGTTGCGCGACATGCTCAGGCGGAACTGGTTGGCCGAGTAGCCACGGGCCCGGAAACGCGCGGACAGGTTGACCAGGAAGGTGGCGATGCGCTCGTCGGCGGTCTTCTTCGACAACAGCAGCATCATCTGCTGGTCGTCGCGGATCTCGCGGCTCATCACCCGCATCAACTGGCGCCGCAACTGCGGCAGCTGCACCGACAGTTCGTCCAAACGCTCGAAGGGAATCTCGCAGACCGAGGTGGTTTCCTGGGCTTGGGCCGACACCGGATAGGACTCGGTGTCCATGCCGGACAGACCGACCAGCTCGCTGGGCAGGTGGAAGCCGGTGATCTGCTCTTCGCCGCTGTCGCTCAGGCTGAAGGTCTTCAGGGCACCTGAGCGCACGGCATAGACCGAGCCGAAGTCGTCGCCCTGGCGGAACAGGAACTCGCCTTTCTTCAAGGGGCGGCCGCGCTTGACGATTTCGTCCAGTGCGTCCATGTCCTCCAGGTTCAAGGACAGAGGTAGGCACAGGGGGGCCAGGCTGCAGTCCTTGCAGTGGGCCTGGCTGTGGGCGCGCAGTTTGACGGGCTCGGGCATTCGTTTCGGTCCTTGTGGGAAAGCACACATCGGCTGTAAGGGTAACCCACGGCCGGGCTGTAGGCCAGCGCACGGGGCCGTGGGGGGTGGCAGGACCGGGACACGGGCGCCCGCATCGAAGGCAACCTGGCCCGGCCCCGCGACGAGGCACGTTCAGCCTGTTGTGCTCAGATGACCTTGGAAAACCGCTGCAGGTTGCCGTAGTCCAGGTAGGCATCGAACACCTTGCACACCGAACGCACCAGCAGCCGTCCGGCAGGCAGGACCTGGATGCCGTGCGGGTCGAGGTGGATGAGCCCGTCACCTTGCATGGCCTGCAAGGCAGGCCACTGGTCCTTGAAATACCCCCGGAAATCGATGGCGAAGCGCGTCTCGATGGGCTCGAACGCCAGCGCGAAGTGGCAGATCAGCTGCTGGATCACGGCCCGGCGCAGGCGATCGTCGGCGGTGCAGAGCAGGCCGCGCTGGCTGGCCAGCTGGCCATTGCCCAAGGTGTCCTGATAGGTGGTCAGGTCGCTGGTGTTCTGGCAGTACAGGTCGCCGATCTGACTGATCGCCGAAACGCCCAGGCCGATCAGGTCGCAGTGCCCGTGCGTGGTGTAGCCCTGGAAGTTGCGTTGCAGGGTGCCGTCTTCCTGGGCAATGGCCAGGTCGTCGTCGGGCAGGGCGAAATGGTCCATGCCGATGTAGCGGTAGCCGGCGGCGGTCAGTTGCTCGACGGTGGTCTGCAGCATCTCCAGCTTGGCGGCCGGCGAGGGCAGCGCCAGGCTGTCGATGCGCCGCTGCGGCAGGAAGCGGTCGGGCAGGTGAGCGTAGTTGAAGACCGCCAGCCGCTCCGGCTGCAGGCCGATGACCTCGCTCACCGTGCGGGCGAAACCGGCGGGCGTCTGGTGTGGCAGCCCGTAGATCAGGTCGAGGTTCACCGAGCGGAATTGCAGGGTGCGCGCCGCCTCGATCAGGGTGCGGGTCTGCTCCAGGCTTTGCAGGCGATTGATCGCCCGCTGCACGGTCGGGTCGAGGTCCTGTACCCCCAGGCTGATGCGGTTGAAGCCCAGTTCGCGCAACAGGCCCATGGTCGACCAGTCCGCCTCGCGCGGATCGAGCTCGATGCCATAGTCGCCGGAGTCGTCGTCGAGCAGGCCAAAGTGGTGGCGCAAGCTGGCCATCAGCGCACGCAGCTCGACATGGCTGAGGAAGGTCGGTGTACCGCCGCCGAAGTGCAACTGCTCGACCGGCTGGGCCCGGTCCAGGTGGCAGGCGACCAGCTGGATCTCCTGCTCCAGGCGTTGCAGGTACGGCTGGGCCCGGGCACGGTCCTTGGTGATGACCTTGTTGCAGGCGCAGTAGTAGCAGATGTTGGCGCAGAACGGCACGTGCACGTACAGCGACAGAGGGCGCATCGCCCGACGGCTGTCGCGCAGGGCGTGCAGCAGGTCGAACGAGCCGACCTCGGGGCGCAGCTGCACGGCGGTGGGGTAGGAGGTGTAACGAGGCCCGGCCATGTCGTAGCGACGGATCAGGTCTGTATCCCAACGAAGGTCGTCGAGCATGGGAATGTCCTGGAAAGAGCGGCGGTAGCGCAGTCTAGAGCGTCTGCGGCAGGCGACCTTGATCTGCATCAAGGCCGCCTCGGTGAGTGTCGGCCGTGACAAGCTTGGGCCTGGGCGAGGCCGGGAGGCTGGAAAGCCGAACGTGCGCCGAGCGTAAGGGTTACCCTGTGCGCTCGAACCTTGGCCGCGGTCGGCAGAGGGACTTTCAGCAGCGATGGAGATCCAGGTGAGCGAGCGACAGGTAACGGACGATGATCGGGTGGCGTGGAAGGCATTGGCGCAGGTACCAGGGCTGCACTGCGATCTGCCCCAGCGAGCGACCTCAGGTATCGGTTGCCTGATCCTTGCCCACGGCGCCGGCGCACCCATGGACAGCCCGTTCATGGAGACGATGGCACGGCGTCTGGCCGCGCTGGGCGTGGGGGTGGTGCGGTTCGAGTTTCCCTACATGGCGCAACGGCGGCTGGACGGCAAGCGACGGCCGCCGAATCCGCAGAAGGTCCTGCTCGAACGCTGGCGCGAGGTGCTGGCGCAGGTGCGTGCTCACTGGGCGGGGCCCGTGGCGATAGGGGGCAAGTCCATGGGTGGACGCATGGCCAGTCTGCTGGCCGACGAGTCGAGTGCCGAGGCGCTGGTGTGCCTGGGGTATCCGTTCCATGCAGCAGGCAAGCCGGAGAAGCCCCGGGTCGAACACCTGGCGACGCTACGGACGCCGACCGTGATCGTACAAGGCACACGCGACGCCTTGGGCAACCATGAAACGGTCGCGGGGTATGCCTTGTCCTGCGCGCTACAGGTGAGCTGGTTGGCGACGGGGGACCATGATCTCAAGCCGTTGAAGGCGTCCGGATTTACCCATGAACAGCACTTGCAGTCGGCGGCGGAGCAGGTGGGGGATTTCTTGCGCGGTCAGGCGTGAAAGGATGTCTGGCTCGTCGATGGCGGTGACGGGGCCGACGTCATCGCGGGCAAGCCCGCTCCCACAGGGGGCTGAGCCATCGTGCTACCGCCTGCTTGAAACGGGTACCTGTGGGCGTTGGCTTGCCAACAATGGGCCTGATCAGTCACCGCCTGCATCGCGGGCTTGCCCACTACCACAGGGGCGTCACCATCATGTTGCTGTCTGCTTGAAACCGGTACCTGTGGGGCTTGCCCGCGATGGCGCCCGTTCAGGCGCCCCTGCGCGTGCCTGGCGCACTCTCGTTCAGTCGCGGTACTCGCACAGGTACGCCGTGTCCACGTCCACCTTCAGCTGGAACTTGCTGTCGGCCGGCACCTGAAACTGGCTGCCGCTCTTGAAGGTTTCCCAGTTGTCGCTGCCCGGCAGTTTCGCCGTCAGTGCGCCGGACACCACGTGCATGATTTCGCGCTTGGCGGTGCCGAACTCGTATTCGCCCGGTGCCATCACACCCAGGGTGGCAGGGCCTTCGTGACCTGTGAAGGCGATCGACTTGACGGTCCCATCGAAGTATTCGTTGACCTTGAACATGGCGCGGCTCCTGCGTGAAGGCTATGAGAGAAGGCCGGCCAGTATGCCCAAGGCCCCATGCGCCGTCATCTGCTTTCAAGCGCGCGCCAGCGGCAGGCTCAGGGGCAGCAGGCGTGCCGTGTTGCGCGCATCTTCCAGCGCCCGATGCTGCTGCCCGGCGAACTGCAGGCCCGCCAAGTGCAGCGCGCCGTTGAGGCCGGTCGGCCGCTCCAGGCGTCGAGCCTTGGCGAAGCGCTGCTTGAGGTTGACGTGCGGCAAGGCCCCCAACAGGCTCTGCACGCCATGGACCTGCCACTCCAGCAGCAGTTGCCGACGGTCGTAGTCACCCCAGCTGACCCACCCCTCGAGCCGCGGCTGGTGGTGCGCCAGCCAGCGCTCGAACTGCGTCCATACCTGGGCGAACGGTTCGGCGGTGTCGATGCTGGCCTGCCCGATGTGCGTCAGGTGACGGCAGAAGGTGGTCAGCTGCGGGCGACGGCGTGGCCGCACGAACCGCTGGAAGTGGTCGACTTCGCGACCTTCCCGGTTCACCAGGCTGGCGCCGATTTCGATGATTTCCATTTCCGTGATCGGCCAGCCACCCTCGTCGGTGGTGGCTTCCAGGTCGATCACCAGCCAGTGGCCCATGGCGAGGCTCCCTTGCAAGACGTGGCCCAAGCGTAGCTGCTGTAGCAGCCAACGCCATTTCGTGGCATGTTGCCGTTGCCCATTGCTCAGCCCCTCTCGAGGCAAGCGGGTCCATCACGTGGCCAAGGCCATTTCCTTCAGAATTCGTAACGAGCGCCTGGTCGTGCCCCGATTCATACGCCTGCTGTCCCTGACCTGCCTGACGGTATTCGCCGGGCTGATGCACCCCACATCGCTGATGGCCGCCGAGGCCATCGAAGTCAGGATCGGGGCGACACATTTCCCGCCGTACACGATACGACCCGAACAAAACGTAAAGGTTGGCTTGCTGGCGCAATTGGCCGAGGCGCTGAACCAGGCGCAGCCGGTGTACCACTTCGTGCTGGTACCGACCTCGGTACCCCGGCGCTTCGCCGACCTGGAGCAGGGGCGTACCGACATGGCCATCTTCGAAAACCCGGCCTGGGGCTGGCAGAAGGTGGCGCACAGCGCCGTGGACCTGGGCCTGGAGGACGCCGAGATCTTCGTCGCGGCGCGCAAGGCCGGGCGTGATCAACGCTTCTTCGATGACTTGCGCGGCAAGCACCTGGCGCTGTTTCACGGTTATCACTACGCGTTTGCCGGCTTCAACGCCGACACGCGCTTTCTGCAACAGACCTACGGCGCGACCCTGACCTACTCCCACGACAGCAACCTGTACATGCTCGAGCGCGAACGCGCCGACATCGCCCTGGTGACCCGGTCGTATTTCAACGATTTCCTGCTGCGTCATCCTGACCAGGTCGAACGCCTGCTGGCGTCCGAGCGCGTCGATCAGACCTACCGTCACTACGCCCTGCTGCGCCCCGAAGCGCCGATCAGCCCGCAGGCGTTCGCCCAGCTGGTGGAGCGCCTGCGCGCCAGCGGTGAGCTGCAGCGGATCTTCGCGCCTTACCAGGTGCGCGTGACGCCGCTCTAACGCGCAGGGCTAATTTCTCCTGAGTCGGCAACGTTACCTGTCGTGTGTACCCTTACCTTGCCGCGAGCCTCCGCCATGCCGTTCGATGCCGACTCCCAGACCCTCTCCCTGCCGCGCTGGCGCAGCCTGCGCGCCGAAGAAGCCCCAGACCGCCTGGACCTGGTGCTGGAGGGCCAGCCTTTGATCGCCGTGCGTCTGGCAGGGGCCGACGCACAGCTCGACGTGCACTGGGAGGGCCCCTGCACCGATCGTTTCGAGCAGGCGCTGTGGGCCGCCTGCTATTGGCTGCTGGCGCGACACCCGGCCTGTCAGCGACTGCGCTGGACGTTGCCCCAGGTCCCTGTCGAGGCCCTGGCCAGCGGCCTGTTGGTGCGCGACGTGGAGCCTGGTCGCTATTGCTGCGAGCGGACGCTGTTCTGGCAGGTGCCCCAGCCCTGGTTGGGCGACACCGCCGCGCGCGTCTACCCGCAACAGATGCAGATCACCGCCGGCAAGCGCCATCCACGACGCCCGCCCAAGCCACAGGGCGAGGTGTATCGTCGCTTCGACCCACGAATCGGGGCCTGGGTGTCGCTGCGCACGCTGTCCCTGGAACACGACCTGGAGCGGTTCAATCGCTGGCAGAACACCCCGCGCGTGCTGCGGTTCTGGGAGGAGGGCGGCAGCCTGGCGCAGCACCACGACTACCTGTCACGCCTGGAGCAGGACCCTCACACCGTGACCCTGATCGGGTGCTTCGACGATCAGCCTTTCGCCTATTTCGAAGCCTATTGGGCCAAGGAAGACCGCATCGCGCCGTTCTACACGGTCGACGACTACGATCGGGGCGTGCACATGCTGGTGGGTGAAGAGACCCATCGCGGGCCGCACAAGGTCGCCAGCTGGCTGTCGGCGCTGACGCATTACCTGTTCCTGGACGATCCACGCACGCAGCACGTGGTGGCCGAGCCACGTGCCGACAATGACAAGATGATCGGCTACCTCCAGGCGCAGGGCTTCTACCGCGAAAAGACCTTCGATTTCCCGCACAAGCGTGCGGCGCTGATGAAAGTAGGGCGCGAGGCGTTCTTCGAGCGGTGCGGGTTGGTGTGAGGCAACAGTGAGGCGTCGGACGTCCCCCTGTAGGCGCGGGGGATGAACCGCTCTATCAGATCAGTACTGTGGTCCACACCGTCGTACCCTCACCCCTGGCGATTGGCCGTCTTGCGGCAATGCACCAGCGCGTCGCGGATCATGAAGTTCACCAGGGTCGGCGACACGCCCAGCTCCTTGGCGATGTCCTTCTGTGGCACCCCATGCAGGCGGTACATCTCGAAGGCATAGCGGGTGCGCTTGGGCAACTCGTCGAGGGCCGCGGCGATGTGCTCGAGGGTGGCGAAGTTGATGTGGCTGGTTTCTGGCGTTGCGCTCTGCACCACCACGTTCATGCCTTCTTCCTCGGGCCCGGAATACTTCTGCTCCATCGACTGCTTGCGGTAGTGGTCGATGGCCAGGTTGCGCACGATCTGGAACAGGTAGCTCAGCTGAGCCTTGAACGAGGAGGTGATCTGCGGGGCGTTGGTCAGGCGAAAGAACGCATCCTGCACCACGTCTTCGGCACGCGAACGGCAGCCGGTGATGCGTGCGGCGATCTTCACCAGCACGTTGCGGTTGTCGACGAACGCTTGCAGCAACGGTGAATCGCACTTGCCTGTGGAGAGTTGTTCCGCCATGGAAATCACCTGGTTTCGAAAGGAGAAGGAGGCCTTCGGGTGGTCGAGGTCCCTGCGACGAGCGACAAGTTATTCAGAATGATAATGATTGTCAATTGAGAAAAAGACTTTGTTTCTCGTAATTTCTTAAGAGCCGTGCGGTCGCGTCGTACGCCCACGTCAGAAACGGCTGACAGCGTCATGCACTGTCTTGCGGGAAAAGCCTCACGATCTGGCCCCTTTCAATTGATATACCACCCCTGTGGAAAGGAGGCGGCAGGGCTCACCGACCGCGTCGTCTGACCCTTAATTTTTCCCCTGTCCATCCGTCCTTTGTGTACATCCCGGTCCCCCGACGCTTGCGCCTGTTCGCGAGGCGGGCGCTCGCTACCGATTACCCAGACACGGCAGGAAACCCCATGACGGACGCCTTCGAACTCCCGCTCACGCTGGTCCAGGCCTTGCAAACGCGCGCCGCGCAGACCCCGGACCGCGTCGCGCTGCGCTTTCTGGCGGACGAGCCGGGCGCCCAGGCGGTGCTCAGCTACCGTGATCTCGATCGGCGTGCCCGTACCATCGCTGCGGCCCTGCAAGCCCAGGCAACCTTCGGCGACCGTGCCGTGCTGCTGTTCCCCAGTGGGCCAGACTATGTCGCGGCGTTCTTCGGCTGCCTGTACGCCGGCGTGATCGCAGTGCCCGCCTACCCACCGGAGTCCAGCCGCCTGCACCATCAGACGCGCCTGCTGTCGATCATCGACGATGCCGCGCCGCGCCTGCTGCTGACCGTTGCGGCCCTGGGTGACACACTGCAGGGCCTGGACGCCCTGGATGGCGAAGCGGCGCCCGCGCTGCTGACTGTCGATGGCCTGGACCCGGCCTTGGCCGATGCCTGGCAGGCGCCCGCGCTGCAGGCGCACGACATCGCCTTCCTGCAATACACCTCGGGCTCCACGGCCTTGCCCAAGGGTGTGCAAGTCAGCCACGGCAACCTGGTGGCCAACGAGCAGTTGATTCGCCAAGGCTTCGGCATCGACCTGAACCCCGACGACGTGATCGTCAGCTGGCTGCCGCTGTACCACGACATGGGCCTGATCGGCGGCCTGCTGCAGCCCATCTTCAGCGGCGTGCCGTGCGTGCTGATGGCGCCGGGGTACTTCCTCGCCCGGCCTTTGCGCTGGTTGCAGGCGATCAGCGAATACGGTGGCACCATCAGCGGCGGTCCGGACTTCGCCTACCGGCTGTGCAGCGAGCGGATCAGCGAGGCGGCCCTGGCCGGGCTCGACCTGAGCCGCTGGCGCGTGGCCTACTCCGGCTCCGAGCCGATCCGGCAGGACAGCCTGACGACCTTCGCCGAGACGTTCCGCGTCTGCGGCTTCAGGCCCGAGCAATTCTTCGCCAGCTACGGCCTGGCCGAAGCGACCCTGTTCGTCAGTGGCAGCCGCCGTGGCCAAGGCATCCCGGCACTGTCGCTGGACGCCCAGGCGCTCGCTGCTCATCGCGTCGAACCGGGCGAGGACAGTGTGCTGATGAGTTGCGGCTACAGCCAGCCTGGGCATGCGGTGCAGATCGTCGATCCCGCCACCTTGGCTGATCTGCCGGACAACCACGTGGGTGAAATCTGGGCCGCCGGCCCGAGCATCGCCCTGGGCTACTGGCGCAACCCTGAAGCCACCGCCAAGACCTTCGTCGAGCGTCACGGCCAGACCTGGCTGCGCACCGGCGACCTGGGTTTCCAACGCGACGGGCAACTGTTCGTCACCGGCCGCTTGAAGGACATGCTGATCGTCCGCGGCCAGAACCTCTACCCCCAGGACCTGGAACAGGCTCTGGAGCGCGAGGTCGCGGGGCTGCGCAAGGGGCGGGTCGCGGTATTCGCGGTCGACGACCGGGGCGAGGAGGGCATCGGCGTCGCGGTGGAGATCGGTCGCGGCGTACAGAAGACGCAACCGCCCGCCACGCTGATCCAGGCCGTGCGCCAGACCATCGCCGAGGTGTGCCACCAGGCGCCGGCCGTGGTCCTGCTGCTCAACCCAGGCGCGCTGCCAAAGACCTCCAGCGGCAAGCTGCAGCGCTCGGCCTGCCGTCAGCGCCTGGAAGAGGGCAGTCTGGACAGCTATGCGCGCTTCCCGGCTGGCATGCAGGCCGATACCGCCGAGGCCGCCCTGGATGACCTGCAGGCGCGCATCGCCCACGTCTGGTGCGACGTGCTCGGCCTCGACACGGTCGCTGCCGACGATCACTTCCTGCTGTTGGGCGGCAACTCCATGCGTGCGACCCAGGTCGCCGCGCGTGTCGACGAGACGCTGGGCGTCGGCCTGGGCGTGCGTGCCCTGTTCGAGCACCCGACGTTGACGGCCTACACCGCTGCGGTGGAGGCGGCGCGTCAGTCCGGCACCACGGTGGCCGAAGGCCTCGAACGACTCGACCGTGCCGGGCCGCTGCCCCAGTCGCTGGCGCAGAACCGCCTGTGGTTGCTCTGGCAGCTCGAGCCCCAGTCGGCGGCCTACAACATCCCTGCCGGGCTGCACCTGCGGGGCGAGCTGGACGAGGCGGCGCTGCGCGCCAGCTTCCAGGCCCTGGTGGCGCGGCACGAAGCGCTGCGCACGCGCTTCGACGAGGCCGAAGGCCAGGCGGTGCAGAGGGTTTCGCCTCACCCGGCGTTCACGCTCGAGCACCGTGACCTCGAAGGCCTCGAGCCTGCCGCCGTGACCGCACAGCGCGAGCAGGAAGCCGTACGCCCGTTCGACCTGCGCCAAGGGCCACTGCTGCGCGTGACCCTGGCGCGGCTGGCCGATGACGAGCACCAGCTGTGGGTGACCCTGCACCACATCGTCGCCGATGGCTGGTCGCTGAACATCCTGCTGGACGAGTTCGCCCGCCTGTATGCCGCCCAGGTCCATGGGCAGGCGCTGACCTTGGACGCCTTGCCGATCGGGTATGCCGAGCAGGGTCAACGGCAGCGCCAATGGCTGGCTGCCGGTGAAGCGACACGCCAGCGCGATTACTGGATCGGCCAGCTGGGTGGCGACCTTCCGGTACTGGACCTGTGCGCCGATCATCCACGCACCCGCCAGACCCGGCACAGCGCCGCCCGCCTGCAGGTCAAGGTGCCCACGGCACTGGCCGACGCCGTGCGCGATCTGGCCCGTCACCAGCAGGCCAGTGTGTTCATGGTGCTGCTCGCGGCCTGGCAGGGGCTGTTGCATCGCTACACGGGCCAGACCGACATCCGGGTCGGTGTGCCCAATGCCAACCGCTCACGCCTGGACAGCCAGGGCCTGGTCGGCTTCTTCATCAACACCCAGGTGCTGCGCGCCACGCCGGGGCCGCGCCAGACCTTCGTGCAGTTGCTGGCCCAGGTGCGCCAGGCCACCCTGGAGGCCCAGGCGCATCAGGACCTGCCCTTCGAGCAGGTGCTCGAAGCGCTGCCCGACGCCCGCGAGCACGGCCTGTTCCAGGTGATGTTCAACCACCAGCAGCGCGACCTGTCGGCCTTGCGCCGCCTGCCCGGTCTGCTCGCCGAAGAGCTGCCGTGGCACAGCCGCGAAGCCAAGGTCGACCTGCAGCTGCACAGCGAAGAAGACCGGCAAGGTCGCCTGACCCTGGCCTTCGACTACGCCAGCGAACGCTTCGACGGCGAGACCCTCGAGCGCCTGTCTTGCCATCTGCTGGCGCTGCTTGACCATGTGACCCGGCACCCCGAGTGCGCGCTGGGCGAAGTGCCCCTGCAGGATGCGGACGACAGCGAGCGCTTGCGTCAGTGGGGCGAGGCTCCCAGGCCGGCGCCCGCTCGGTTGCTGGTCGAGCAGCTCAACGACCAGGCCCGGGCCACCCCGACGCACACCGCGCTGATCTGGGACGGTGGCCAGCTCGACTACGCCAGCCTGCACCAGCAGGCCAACCGCCTGGCGCATTACCTGCGCGACAAGGGCGTCGGCCCCGAGACCCGCGTGGCGATCTGCCTGGAGCGCTCGCCGCAGCTATTGATCGGCCTGCTGGCCATTCTCAAGGCCGGTGGTGCCTACGTGCCGCTGGACGTCGATTATCCCATCGAGCGCCTGGGCTACATGCTCGCCGACTGCGGCGCCGCGCTGCTACTGAGTCACAGCGAGCGCTTCGATCGCCTGCCCCAGGCCGAGGGGGTCAGCGTCATCGCCCTTGACCAGCTGCACTTGGACGACTGGCCGAGCCAGGCGCCCGACCTGCGCCTGGAAGGTGATCACCTGGCCTACGTGATCTACACCTCCGGCTCCACCGGCCAGCCCAAGGGCGTGGGCAACACGCACGGGGCGCTGGCCGAGCGTCTGCACTGGATGCAGGGCCGCTATGGGCTGGACGCCAGCGACGTGCTGATGCAGAAGGCGCCGATCAGTTTCGATGTGTCGGTGTGGGAATGTTTCTGGCCGCTGGTCACCGGCTGCACCCTGGTGCTGGCCGGGCCGGGCGAGCACCGCGATCCCCGGCGCATCGCCGAGCTGGTCCAGACCCACGGGGTGACCACCTTGCACTTCGTGCCGCCGCTGTTGCAGGCGTTCGTGCAGGAGTCGCTGGCCAAGGCATGCACCGGCCTGCGCCGGGTGTTCTCCGGCGGCGAAGCACTGTCGGCGAGCCTGCGTGACCGCGTCCTGGACATCCTGCCCCAGGTCGAGCTGCACAACCGCTACGGCCCGACCGAAACCGCGATCAACGTGACCCACTGGCACTGCCAGGCCAGCGACGGCGACCGTTCGCCGATCGGCCGGCCGTTGGGCAACGTGCTGTGCCGGGTGCTCGACGCCGAGCTGGAGGTCAGCCTGCCGGGCGTGCCGGGCGAACTGTACCTGGGCGGGGCCGGGCTGGCGCGGGGCTACCTGGGCCGCCCAGGCCTGACCGCCGAACGCTTCGTGCCACAGCCCGACGGTGATGGCCAGCGCCTGTACCGCAGCGGCGACCGTGCCCGCTGGCGGTTCGACCTGCAGGCCCTGGATTACCTCGGGCGCCTCGACCAGCAAGTCAAGGTGCGCGGCTTCCGGGTCGAGCCGCAGGAGGTGCAGGCCTGCCTGCTGGCCTGTGCCGGCGTCGAGCAGGCCGTGGTGCGCGTGCACCAGGACAGCGTGGGCGCGCAGCTGGTCGGCTACTACTGCGGCGAGGCGCACGAGGCGACCTTGCTCGCTACCCTGGGGGCGCGCCTGCCGGCCTACCTGGTGCCGGCACAGCTGATCCACCTGGCGCAGATGCCCCTGGGGCCCAGCGGCAAGCTCGACCCCAAGGCGCTGCCGGCGCCGGTCTGGCAGCAGCGTGAATACCTCGCGCCGCACACGGCCCTGCAACGGCAGGTGGCGGCGATCTGGTGCGAGGTGCTGGGCGTATCGCAGGTGGGGCTGCACGATGATTTCTTCGCCCTGGGCGGACATTCGCTGCTGGCCACGCAGATCGTCTCGCGCTGTCGTCAGGCCTGCGACGTCGACCTGCCGCTCAAGGCCTTGTTCGAGGCCAGCACGCTGGAGGCGTTCTGCGCCGAGATCGCCACGCTGACCGCGCAGGGTCGACAGGATCGGCAAGGCGAGATCGCCCGGGTCGACCGGCAGCGGGCCGTGCCACTGTCGTACGCCCAGCAGCGCATGTGGTTCC
The DNA here is from genome assembly GCA_046940335.1 of Enterobacterales bacterium AN_CKDN230030167-1A_HGKHYDSX7. Classification (GTDB taxonomy): domain Bacteria; phylum Pseudomonadota; class Gammaproteobacteria; order Pseudomonadales; family Pseudomonadaceae; genus Aquipseudomonas. The sequence continues at coordinate 161,217 of JBKYML010000005.1, read as the reverse complement.
TCTGGCAGATGGCGCCGGACAGCCCGGCCTATAACGTCGGCGGCATGGCGCGGCTGCGTGGGACGCTGCACGTCGAGGCCTTCGAACGCGCCCTGCAGGCCCTGATCGTGCGCCACGAGACCCTGCGCACCACCTTCCCCAGCCTCGACGGCGTACCGTCCCAGTGCGTGGCGCCGGACAGCCCGCTGCACCTGGACTGGTGCGACCTCAGCGCGCATGACCGCGCACAGCGCGAACAGCGCCTGCATGCCCTGGCCGACGACCAGGCGCACCAGCCCTTCGACCTCGAGCAAGGCCCGCTGCTGCGCGCCTGCCTGGTCAAGACCGAAACGCAAGAGCACTACTTCGTGCTGACCTTGCACCACATCGTCACCGAAGGCTGGGCCATGGACATCTTCGCCCGCGAGCTGGGCGAGCTGTACGAAGCCTTCGTCGACGACCGCGACTCGCCACTGGCGCCGCTGCCCGTGCAGTACCTGGACTACAGCGTCTGGCAACGCCAGTGGCTCGAGGGCGGCGAGGGCGCGCGACAGCGGGCGTACTGGCAGGCACGCCTGGGCGACGAGCATCCAGTGCTCGAGCTGCCGGCCGACCGTCCACGTCCGGCCGTGCAGAGCCACCGTGGCGCGCTGTACCGCTTCGACCTCGACCCGGCCCTGGCCGAGCGGGTCCAGGCCTTCGACCAGGCCCGCGGCCTGACGCTGTTCATGACCGTGACCGCGACCCTGGCTGCCGTGCTGCACCGGCACAGTGGCCAGCGCGACCTGCGCATCGGCGTGCCGGTGGCCAACCGGATTCGCCCGGAGAGCGAGGGCCTGATCGGCGCCTTCCTCAATACCCAGGTGCTGCGCTGCGAGCTGGATGGGCAGATGCGTGGCGAGGCGCTGCTGGAGCAGGTGCGCCAGCGCGTCATCGAAGGGCAGTCGTACCAGGACCTGCCCTTCGATCAGGTGGTCGAGGCGTTGCAGCCGCCGCGCAGCAGTGCCTACAACCCGCTGTTCCAGGTGATGTGCAACGTGCAGCGCTGGGCCTTCCAGCAGAGCCGTGAGCTGGCCGGCCTGCAGGTGGACTACTTGGTCAACGACGCCCACGCGACCAAGTTCGACCTGTACCTGGAAGTCACCGACCTCGACGGGCGGCTCGGCTGCTGCCTGACCTACAGCCAGGACCTGTTCGACGCGCCGCGCATCGCCCGCCTGGCACAGCATTGGCAGCGCCTGCTGACCGGGCTGCTGGACGACCCGCAGCAACGCCTGTGCGAGCTGCCCCTGCTGGATCCTGCCGAGCGGCAAGGGCTGATCGACGGGCTGCGGGGCGAGCAGCCTGACGCCGCCCGCCACACCGTGCATGGGCTGTTCGCCGCCCAGGCCGCGCGGACGCCCGAGGCGCTCGCGCTGACCTACGCCGGCCAGCACCTGACCTACGCCGAACTCGACCGCCAGGCCAACCGCCTGGCCCATGCGTTGCGCGCCCGTGGCGTCGGCCCTCAGGTGCGGGTGGGGCTGGCGCTGGAGCGCTCGCAGGCGATGGTGGTCGGCCTGCTGGCGATCCTCAAGGCCGGCGGTACGTATGTGCCGCTGGACCCGGAATACCCCCTCGATCGCTTGCGCTACATGATCGAGGACAGCCGCATCGGCCTGCTGCTCAGCCAGCGCACGCTGTTCGACGCGCTCGGCGCCTTGCCCGAAGGCGTGGCGCGCTGGAGCCTGGACGACGACAGCGCCGCCCTGGCCGAGTACCCGGACAGCGCCCCGCACGACCTCAGCGACCCGGCGCACTCGGCCTACCTGATCTACACCTCTGGCTCGACCGGTCGGCCCAAGGGCGTGGTGGTCAGCCATGGGCAGATCGCCCTGCATTGCCAGGCGGTGATCGAGGCGTTCGGTATGCGGGCCGACGATTGCGAGCTGCATTTCTATTCCATCAACTTCGATGCCGCCACCGAGCGCCTGTTGACCCCGCTGCTGTGTGGCGCACGGGTAGTGGTGCGGGCCCAGGGCCAGTGGGATGCCGAGGCCATCTGCGCGCTGGTGCGCGAGCAGCAGGTGACGATCCTGGGCTTGACCCCCAGCTACGGCAGCCAACTGGCCCACTGGCTGACCGCTCGCGGCGAGCAGCTGCCGGTGCGCCTGGTGATCACCGGCGGTGAGGCGCTGACCGGCGATCACGTGCAGCGGCTGCGCCAGGCGTTCGCGCCCGCGCACTTCTTCAACGCCTACGGCCCGACCGAAACCGTGGTCATGCCGCTGGCCTACCCGGTACCCGCCTCATGGCCGGCGCAGGCCGGCAGCGTGCCCATCGGGCAGGTGATCGGCGCGCGTACCGCCTACATTCTCGACGAGGACCTGGCGTTGCTGCCCCAGGGCGGGATCGGTGAGTTGTACATCGGTGGCGCGGGGGTAGCCGACGGCTACCATGATCGCCCAGGGCTGAGCGCCGAACGCTTCGTGGCCGACCCTTTCGACCCGCACGGTGGGCGGCTGTACCGTACCGGCGACCTGGTGCGTGCGTGCGCCGACGGGGCGGTGGAGTACGTCGGGCGCGCCGATCACCAGGTGAAGGTCCGCGGCTTCCGTGTCGAGCTGGGCGAGATCGAAAGCTGCCTGCAGGCCCATGCCGAGGTCGAGCAGGCGGTGGTCGCGGCCCTGGACATGACGGGCGGCAAGCAGCTGGTCGGCTACCTGGTGTGTCCGCAGGCCAGCGGCGATGCCGCAGCGGCCACGGCCTTGCGCGAGGCGGTCAAGCGCCATGCCAGCCGGCACCTGCCGGACCACATGGTGCCGACGCACCTGGTGCTGCTCGACAGCCTGCCCTTGATGGGCAACGGCAAGCTCGACCGGCGCGCCTTGCCCGCACCGGACCTGGAGCAGGCGCGTCAGGCCTACCAGGCACCGGCCAATGCGTGCGAGGCGCAACTGGCGCAGGTCTGGGGCGCGGTGCTGAACCTGTCGCAGGTCGGCACGCACGACAACTTCTTCGAGCTGGGCGGCGATTCGATCCTGTCGATCCAGGTGGTCAGCCGGGCGCGTCAACTGGGCTTGCAGTTCACCCCGCGCGACCTGTTCCAGCACCAGACCATCCAGGCGCTCGCTGCCGTGGTGACCGTCAGCACGGCGCCTGCGGGGATCGAGCAGGGGCCGCTGGCCGGGACCATCGCCTTGACCCCGATCCAGCACTGGTTCTTCGACAGCGACGTGCCACAGCGGCAGCACTGGAACCAGGCCGTGCTGCTGCAGGTTCAGCAACCGATGAAGGCCGAGCGGCTCGAACAGGCGCTGCGCACGCTGGTCGCGCAGCACGACAGCTTGCGCCTGCGCTTCGCCCAGGCCGAAGGCCGCTGGCAGGGCGAATACGCTTCGCTCACCACCGACGCCTTGCTCTGGACGCACCCAGTCGAAGACCTGGACGCGTGCCAGGCCCTGTTCAACGACGCGCAACGCAGCCTCGACCTGGCCGAAGGGCCGTTGCTGCGTGCCGTGCTGGTGGAAGACCCGCAGGGCGTCCAACGGCTGCTGCTGGCGATCCACCACTTGGTGGTGGACGGGGTCTCCTGGCGCGTGCTGCTTGAGGACCTGCAGACGGCCTACCGTGGCCAGCCGTTGGGCACCAAGACCCATGCGATGGGCGAGTGGGCCGCCCGCCTGGCCAGCTATGCCAGCAGTGACTCGCTGCGCGACGAGCTGGGCTGGTGGGAGGGCCAGTCGAGTCGCGTTCGCCAAGAGCTGCCGTGCGATCATCCGCAGGGCGGCAACCGCTACCGCCATGCCGCCCGCGTGACCATCGGCCTGGACGTCGAGCAGACCCGGCAGTTGCTGCAACAGGCGCCGGCCGCCTACCACACCCAGGTCAACGACCTGCTGCTGACGGCGCTGGCGCGGGTTCTGTGCCACTGGAGCGGCGAGCAGCAGGTGCTGGTGCAGCTCGAAGGTCATGGCCGTGACGGACTGTTCGAGGACCTCGACCTGACCCGCAGCGTCGGCTGGTTCACCACGGCCTACCCGTTGTGCCTGAGCCCGGCCCTGGGCCAGGAAGACACTGCCCGCGGCGACGCAATCAAGCGCATCAAGGAACAATTGCGCCAGGTACCGCACAAGGGCGTGGGTTATGGCGTGTTGCGCTACCTGGGCGATGACGCCAGCCGCGAGCGCATGGCCGCGCTGGCCCAGGCGCGCATCACCTTCAACTACCTGGGCCAGTTCGATCAGTCCTTCGACGCGGCGGCCGTGTTCGCACCCCTGGAAGGCGGTACCGGCCTGGCCCATGACCTCGATGCGCCCCTGCCCAATTGGCTGAGCGTCGACGGCCAGGTCTACGGCGGCGCCTTGCAGCTGCGCTGGACCTACAGCGCCGAACGCTACGAGGCCGCGACCATCGAGCGTCTGGCCGAAGCGTACCGCCTCGAGCTGCTGGCCCTGGTCGCGCACTGCCTGGCCGACGGCACCGGCAGCTTCACGCCGTCGGACTTCCCGTTGGCGCGCCTGGATCAGGCGCAGATCGACGCCTTGCCGGTGCCTGCGGCCTGCATCGAGGACGTCTACCCGCTGACGCCGATGCAGGAGGGCCTGCTGCTGCACACCCTGCTCGAGCCGGGCACCGGCATCTACTACATGCAGGACCGCTACTTCATCGACAGCGCGCTTGACCCCCAGCGTTTCACCGAAGCCTGGCAGGCCGTCGTGGCACGCCACGAAGCCCTGCGCGCCTCGTTCAGCTGGAGCGCGGGCGAAGCCATGCTGCAGATCATCCACAAACCCGGCCATACGGCGGTGGACTACCAGGACTGGCGTGACCTCGATGCCGGCGCTCAGCAAGCGCGCCTGCAAACCCTGCACAAGGCCGAGCGCGAGGCCGGTTTCGATCTGCTGCGCGAGGCGCCGTTCCACCTGCGTCTGGTGCGCGTGGACGAGGCGCGCTACTGGTTCATGATGAGCAACCACCACATCCTCATCGACGCCTGGTGCCGTTCGCTGCTGATGAACGATTTCTTCGAGCTGTACCAGGCCCTTGGCGAGGGGCGCCCGGCCAACCTGCCGGTACCGCCGCGCTACCGCGACTACATCGGCTGGCTGCAACGCCAGGACCTGGACGCCTCACGGCGCTGGTGGCAGGCCAATCTGGCCGGCTTCGAACGCGCCACGGCCGTGCCAAGCGACCGGCCTCTGCGGCATGCCCATGCCGGTGACAGCCAGGGGATGATCGTCGGCGACTGCCTGACCCGCCTCGATCCTGCCCAGGGTGCGCGCCTGCGCGAGCTGGCCCAGGCCCATCAGCTGACCGTCAACACCTTCGCCCAGGCAGCCTGGGCCCTGGTGCTGGCGCGCTGCAGCGGCGAGCGCGACGTGGTGTTCGGCGTGACCGTGGCCGGTCGCCCGGTGAGCCTGCCGCAGATGCAGCGCACGGTCGGGCTGTTCATCAACAGCATCGCGCTGCGCGTGCAATTGCCTGCGCTGGACGAGCCGGTGACCGTACGCCAGTGGTTGCACACCCTGCTCGAGCGCAACATGGAGCTGCGCGAGCACGAATACCTGCCGCTGGTGGCGATCCAGGAGTGCAGCGAGCTGCCCAAGGGCCAGCCGCTGTTCGACAGCCTGTTCGTGTTCGAGAACGCGCCGGTGGACACCACCGTGCTCGACCACGCGCGGCACCTCAACGCCCGCTCGGACTCCGGGCGCACGCACACCAACTTCCCCCTGACCGCCGTGTGCTACCCCGGCGATGACCTGGGGCTGCACCTGTCGTTCGACCAGCGCTACTTCGATCGGTCCACGGTCGAGCGGCTACTGGCGGCCTTCAAGCGCCTGCTGCTGGCGCTGGTGGACGGCTTCCAGGGTCCGCTGGCGGACGTGCCGCTGCTGGGCGAGGACGAGCAACGGTTCCTGCTCGAGGGCTGCAACCGCAGTGCACGGGCCTATCCGCTGGAGCAGAGCTACGTCGCGCTGTTCGAAGCGCAGGTGGCCGCGCATCCACAACGGACCGTCGCCCGTTGCGAAGGCCGCTCGCTGGACTACGCCGGCCTGAACCGACAGGCCAACCGGCTGGGTCATGCGCTGATCGCCGCCGGTGTGCGCATCGACCAGCCCGTGGCGCTACTGGCCGAGCGCAGCCTGGACCTGCTCGGGATGATCGTCGGCAGCTTCAAGGCTGGCGCCGGCTACCTCCCGCTCGACCCAGGGCTGCCCACGGTGCGCCTGCAACGCATCCTGGCGCTGAGCCGCACGCCGGTGCTGGTGTGCACCGAGGCTACCGCCGAGCAGGCCCGGCAGTTGCTGGCTACCTTGGAAGGTGCTGCGACGGTGCGCCTGCTGGTGTGGGACGAGGTGCAGGCCCGGTCGGCTGCCGACCACGACCCTGGGGTGTACAGCGGGCCGGAGAACCTGGCCTACGTCATCTACACCTCGGGCTCGACCGGTCTGCCCAAGGGCGTGATGGTCGAACAGCGCGGCATGCTCAACAATCAGTTGAGCAAGGTGCCCTACCTGGCCTTGGGCGAGGCCGACGTGATCGCCCAGACCGCCTCCCAGAGTTTCGACATCTCGGTCTGGCAGTTCCTGGCGGCGCCCTTGTTCGGCGCCAGCGTGGAGATCGTACCCAATGCCATCGCCCATGACCCGCAGGGGCTGCTGGCGCACGTCCAGGCCAGCGGCATCAGCGTGCTCGAAAGCGTGCCGTCGCTGATCCAGGGCATGCTGGCCCACGAGCACCTGGCCGTACCCGGCCTGCGCTGGATGTTGCCGACCGGCGAGGCCATGCCGCCGGAACTGGCGGCGCAGTGGTTGCAACGTTACCCGCACATCGGCCTGATCAATGCCTACGGCCCGGCCGAATGTTCCGACGACGTGGCGTTCTTCCGCGTGGACGCGGCGTCCACCCAGGGCAGCTATTTGCCGATCGGCTCGCCGACCGACAACAACCGCCTGTACCTGTATGACGACGTGCAGGCGCTGGTGCCCTTGGGTGCAGTGGGTGAGCTATGCGTGGCCGGGACCGGCGTCGGACGCGGCTATGTGGGCGATCCGGGGCGAACGGCCCTGGCCTTCGTTCCACACCCGCACGGGGCACCGGGTGAGCGTCTGTACCGCACCGGCGACCTGGCGCGGCGACGTGCCGACGGCGTGCTCGAATACGTCGGTCGCGCCGATCACCAGGTGAAGATCCGCGGCTACCGCATCGAGCTGGGCGAGATCGAGGCCCGTCTGCACGAGCAGCCTGAGCTGCGCGATGCGGCGGTGGGTGTGCAGGCGGGCGTCAACGGCACGTACCTGGTGGGCTACCTGGTGGCGCATCAGGGCATCACCGGCGACAGCGCCTTGATCGACCAGCTCAAGCAGCGCCTGCGCGCCGAGTTGCCGGAGTACATGGTGCCGCTGCACTGGGCCTGGTTCGACGGGCTGCCGCACAACGCCAATGGCAAGCTCGACCGCAAGGCCTTGCCCGCGCTGGAGATCGGTGCCCCCCAGGGGCAGGCGTACCTGGCGCCGCGCAGCGAGCTGGAGACGACCTTGGCCCAGGTCTGGGCCGACGTGCTCAAGGTCGAGCGGGTCGGGGTGCGCGACCACTTCTTCGAACTGGGCGGGCACTCACTGCTGGCGACGCAGATCGCCTCGCGGGTGCAGAAGCGCTTGCAGTTGAACGTGCCGCTGCGGGCGATGTTCGAGTGCAGCACGGTGGAAGCGCTGGCCGTGTATGTGGAGGGGTTGCAGGGGGCGGTGCTGGATGAGGAGAAGGTGGATCGGTTGAGCGATCTGATGGCGGAACTGGAGGGGTTGTGAGGGCAACGGGCAGGCGCTGCGATGTCGGGCGCCTGATCCTCCATGCTGTCTCGACCCTCCTGCTGGACTGGCTGAGTCGGTTTGAAAGCGATGGGTAGCGAGAGGCCTTTGGGCAGGCGGTGAGGTTACTGCCGTCATCGCGGGCAAGCCCGCTCCCACAGAGCGCTTGCGCAGCCTTGCCTGCGACAGGCTGCACAGGTCTGGGTGGGAGCGGGCTTGCCCGCGATGGGCTGCGAAGCGGCCCCCAGGTCATTCACATGGGAGCAGCGGGCTTTGGCAGGTTCCGTCATTCATGGGCTTGCCGCTTGCCTCAATGCATCGCCACGATCTTCAAGCCCACCCGCTGCTCTGCGGCCCCTTGATCGGCTACCCAGACCACCTGCGCGCTGGCCTTCAGGCCACTGAGCGAGGCATGTTCGGACTCGATGCTCACGTCCACCTGATCGCCGACGGCAAAGCGCCGTGGTGCCTGCACCTGCAGGCCGCTGGCGGACAGGTCGATGCACACCGCCGAGACCACCTCACCGGCATGCAGCAGGCTGGCCTGGCTGTCGATGCGCATGCGGATGAAATCGCGTTTTTCTTCGTGACCCTGGGAGACCGTCGACATGCTCACATCCTTCCATCAGGTTGTTGTACATGAAGTTCTTATAACGTCTGGCAATTTGCGCTGTAAAGCGCACCCGCCCAATGGCCTGTCGTGCTTGAAACGCCCTGCGGATGGGAGTACCGTCAGCGCCTTACAGGGCACCTCTGCCTTTTGCCGGGTCGACCGTCAGGGTCCATCCCCAATAGAAGCGTGCCAGAGAGAATTCCAGTAGCCGTTCGTCGCAGGTCGACGTCGCTACGCCAACCTATTTCTGGCGCCGTTTGCCCACATGCCGAACACCAGTGCAACGTTGCTGATCATCGATGACGACGACGTGGTCCGCGCAAGCCTCGCCGCCTACCTGGAAGACAGTGGTTTCGCCGTGCTGCAGGCCTGCAATGGCCAGCAGGGCCTGGACGTGTTCGAGCAACACGCACCCGACCTGGTGATCTGCGACCTGCGCATGCCGCAGATGGGTGGCCTGGAACTGATCCGCCGCATCAGCGAACGCGCGCCGCAGTTGCCGGTGATCGTGGTGTCCGGCGCCGGGGTCATGAGCGACGCGGTCGATGCGCTGCGCCTGGGCGCGGCCGACTACCTGATCAAGCCCTTGCAGGACCTGGCGGTGCTGGAACACTCCGTACGCCGTGCGCTCGACCGCTCGCGGCTGCTGCTGGAGAACCAGCGTTACCGGGAAAAGCTCGAGGCCGCCAACCGTGAACTGGAGGCCAGCCTGCACCTGCTGCAGGAGGACCAGACCGCCGGCCGTCAGGTGCAGATGAACATGCTGCCCGAGAGCCCCTGGTACGCGGGCGGCTTCTCGTTCGATCACCAGATCATCCCGTCGCTGTACCTGTCGGGTGATTTCGTCGACTACCTCCGGGTGGACGATCGACGCATCGCCTTCTATCTGGCCGACGTGTCCGGTCATGGTGCCTCGTCGGCCTTCGTCACCGTGCTGCTGAAGTTCATGACCACCCGCCTGCTGTTCGAATTCAAGCGTAGCGGCGGCCACCTGCGCGAGTTCAAGCCTTCGGAAGTGCTGTCGCACATCAACCGCGGGCTGATCAACTGCAAGCTGGGCAAGCACGTGACCATGGTCGGCGGCGTGATCGACGAGCACACCAACGTGCTGACCTATGCCGTTGGCGGCCACTTGCCGCTGCCGGTGCTGCACACGCCGGACCAGACCCGCTACCTCGAAGGCCGCGGCCTGCCCGTGGGGTTGTTCGAGGAGGCGACTTACCAGGATCACGAAATGACCTTGCCCAGTCAGTTCAGCCTGAGCCTGATGTCCGATGGCATCCTGGACCTTTTGCCGGGCGCGACCCTCAAAGACAAGGAGGCGTCGCTGCCGCAGATCGTCCAGGAGGCGGGAGGCAGCCTGGATGGGCTGCGTCGACGTTTCAATTTGGCTACGCTTGGGGAGATGCCGGATGATATCGCCCTAATGGTGTTGAGCAGGAACCTTCAATGAGTACCGGTAGAATCCAGTTCGCCGAGCAGTGTGGCACCTTCGTGCTGAAATTCGTCGGTGAAGTGCGCCTGACCCTGTGTTCGGCGTTGGATGCGACGATCGACAAGATCTTCAGTGCCCTCAACTTCTCGGCCATCGTCATCGACCTGACCGAAGCCGAGAGCATCGACAGCACCACGCTGGGCCTGCTGGCCAAGCTGTCGATCCTGTCGCGCCAGAAAGTCGGGCTGCTGCCCACCGTGGTCACCACCAACCCGGACATTTCCCGGTTGCTGCAGTCGATGGGCTTCGAGCAGGTGTTCAACATCGTCGACCGGCCGATCCCGTGCCCGGACTGCCTGAGCGACCTGCCGTCCCAGGACCAGAACGAAGACGTGGTGCGGTCCAAGGTGCTCGAGGCGCACCGCATCCTGATGGGCCTGAACGACTCCAACCGCGAAGCCTTCCGCGACCTGGTCAACGCCCTCGAACGCACCTGATCGCTCGGCCGATCAGGTCGTCGGCGGGAATTCGGTCGGCGGCGTGCCGTCCGCGTTGAGCTGCTGGATTCGCGTCGGCCGCCCTTCGGCGTCGAAGAACACCTGACCCAACCCCGCACCGTTCCACAGCCGCTCACCCGCCTGGCTGCGGTCTGGCGTGCGTGGGATCACCTCCATGCGACGGCGTTGGGTGAAGCCGTTGAGGGGCGAGCGTGGCGCGTACAACCAGCGGTTGAGCCGGTCGAAGACCTTCAGCAGGCGCCGGGGGAACTCGTTCTTGATGCCGCTGCTGGTGATCTGCCAGAGGTGCGGTGTGTGCTGGCGGTTTCGGATCAGCACTTCATAGACGAACGAGTAGTGCACGTCGCCCGAGAGGATCACGTAGTGCCCTGGCGTGCGCGAGTGACGGAAGATGTTCAGCACCACCTGGGCCGCGCCTCGGTGCGCCATCCAGTTTTCCGCATCCACCAGCAGCGGGAAGCCCAGCCCGCTGACGATCCGCTGCACCGTCTCGATCAACTTCACGCCGAAGACCGGTGCGGGCGAGACGATGATCGCCGAGCGGTGGTCGAGCAACGCCTGTTGCAGTTCGCTCAGGGCTTCCCAGTCGAGCAGACCGGACGGTTTCTTCAGGCTGCGCTCGCTGCGCCAGCGCCGTGTGCGGGTGTCGAGCACCACCAGCGGCGGCTCGCTGGCCACCTCGAACTGCCAGCCCTGGAAGGCCAGCAGCTGATCGATCAGGCCGTCCTGGGCGTCGCGGGGCAGCCAGCCGTCCGCGGCCTGCGCCGTCATCGCCTGGCAGGCGTCGACCAAGGGGCGACAGCGCTCCGGCGCATTGCCCCAGCCCTGGCACAGCAGGTAGCCGATCAGCGCATTGCCGACGATGCGCCGCGAGAACGGATGGCCATAGACCGAGGCTTCCCACTGCGCCGACAGGTTCCAGTCGTCGGTGATGTCGTGGTCATCGAAGATCATCAGGCTGGGCAGGTGCGCCAGTGCCCGGGCGACCCCGTCCAGGCCGTCGGTGAACGCTTCCACCCACGGCAGCTCCTGGGCGTAGCGCGCCTGCTGCTTGGCGTTCAGGCCCGACGGCTGCGTCATGCGCACCAGGCGCCAGCACACCGGCGACCAGACCAGCAGGTACATGGCCAGGATCTCGGCGAAGGTCACCAGGTGATTGTCGGCGTTGCTGCTGGTGAAGATCGGCTTGCGCGTGCCGCCGAAGAAGCGCCGACGCAGGCCCTCGTTGGCCTCCAGCGCCGGTAGCAGGTCGGCGCGCTGGTAATAGCAGGCCGCGTGCGCGTACAGCGCCTGGCTGTCACCGACCACCGCGCCGGCGAGCGGCTCGTCGAACAAACCCAGATGCTCGATCAACCGATGAATGGCCCGCAGCATCGGCCCGGCCACATCGTCGGCATAGACCTGATCGCCGGTCATCAGCAGCACGGCAGGGCGTTGTTCGGGGCGCTCGCAGGCGAGCAGCAATCGGTCGGCGCACAGCAGCCCGTCCGCCGCCCGGTGGTGCGGCTTGCGGCAGGAACCGTGCAAGACCTGGTCGAGCCGCCCACGCAGCACGAAGTCCACCTGCTCACGCCCTGGGTAGAGCAGGTGCGGCGCCCAGTCGGCGATGCCTCGTGGGCCTTCTTCGGTGTCGATGAGCACGTCGTAGGCGATCGCCTGATCCATCGGCAACGGCGTTGCCAGCTGCACGTCGATCAGGTGCACGAAGGCCGTCTGGCCGATCGGCACCACCTGGCAGTCGGTGCTGACCCCAAGGCCGGGGCGGTCCACGCTCACGTTCAGGGTCAGGGGCCGTGTGCCGACCAGCCACAAGGTGAAGCGCTGCGCCTCCAGGCGACGCAGGAGAGGGCCGGCGAGCACGAGGGGGAGCGGGGCGGTGGTCAACGGCATCGGATACTCGGCGAACAGAGCGCGCAGGTGAAAGGAGAGGCGTCGTTGTCAGGCCATTGGCGGATAAGAGTCCGCACCAAGGCGCACGATCGGGGGAGCATGCTGGTCATCCCTTGGGCGTCTGGCAACCGGCGTGTGTGTCAGATCTTTTCTGGAGGGGCGGTGTTCAATCGATGAAACAACGCTGCGAAGGGCTGCCTGGCAGCCCTCTGCAGTGTGACACGGGTCAGGCGTTCAGCCTTACGCCTTGCCGGCCATCACGGCCTCGAGCTTCTCCTGGTCGCGGGCGAACTGGCGGATGCCTTCGGCCAGTTTCTCGGTGGCCATGGCGTCCTCGTTCATGTCCCAGCGGAACTGCGCCTCGGTCAGCGAGCGCTTGGCTTCGCTGGCGTTGCCTGGTTGCAGGATGCGCGGCAGGTCGCCTTCGTCCTGGCCCAGCTTTTCCAGCAGCTCCGGGCTGATGGTCAGGCGATCGCAGCCAGCCAGTTGCTCGATCTGGCCAACGTTGCGGAAGCTCGCGCCCATGACCACGGTCTTGTAGCCGTTGGCCTTGTAGTAGTTGTAGATACGCGTCACCGACTGCACGCCCGGGTCTTCGGCGGCGCTGTATTCCTGGCCGGTGCTCTTCTTGTACCAGTCGTAGATCCGGCCCACGAACGGCGAGATCAGGAACACACCGGCATCGGCGCAGGCCTGGGCCTGGGCGTAGGAGAACAGCAGCGTCAGGTTGGTCTGGATGCCTTCCTTCTCGAGCACTTCCGCCGCGCGGATGCCTTCCCAGGTGGAGGCGAGCTTGATCAGCACCCGGTCACGGCTGACGCCGGCCTTGTCGTACAGCGAAATCAGGTGACGCGACTTGGCCAGCAGCTTCTCCTGATCGAACGACAGGCGAGCGTCCACCTCGGTGGAGATGCGGCCCGGGATTTCCTTGAGGATGCCCGACCCCACGGCGACGGCGAACTGGTCGCAGGCCTGGTCCACATTGCCCTTGTGCTCGGCACGGATCTTCTCCAGCACTTCGCCATAACCGGTGAGTGCGGCGGCCTTGAGCAGCAAGGACGGGTTGGTGGTGGCGTCGACCGGCTTGAGCCGGCGGATCGCCTCGATGTCGCCGGTGTCGGCGACGACGGTGGTGAACTGCTTGAGTTGTTCCAGCTTGGAAGTCATGGGCGTGCTCTGTCCTGTGCAATGGCTCGACATTAACGGACCCCGGGCAAGCACTCAAGGTTCGCGAAGAGCTTGAAGGATAGATGAGATTGTCGGGGCAGGGCAGGTGGCTTGCCCGTGATTGGGCCTGTGCCTCCCTCCCAGGATGGGCAGGCCCGTGCCGAACCTGTCGTCGACGCGGTGAAGCGGCCACCGTCATCGCGGGCAAGCCCGCTCCCACAGGCGGCGTCGCCATCGTGCTGAAGCCTGCTTGAAATAGGTACCTGTGGGAGCTGGCTTGCCAGCGATGAGGCCAGCCGTCCCACCACCTTTCTCAAGCCTGCCCTGGCTCTTTGTGGGAGCTGGCTTGCCAGCGATGAGGCCAGCCGTCCCACCACCTTTCTCAAGCCTGCCCTGGCTCTTTGTGGGAGCTGGCTTGCCAGCGATGAGGCCAGCCGTTCAACCACCTTTCTCAAGCCTATCCTGGCCCTTTGTGGGAGCTGGCTTGCCAGCGATAGGGCCAGTCCATTCAACTCAAGGCTGGCAGGCCAGCCTTCATCCTGTTGGCCATGTGTTGGAGTACCACTGCTATCGCGGGCAAGCCCTTACATTCGTAGTTGTGACTCAGGGCGGCACGATCCTTCTTTGAGCGCTTACCCACCGCCTTGTCGTGCAGAGCACATGGCAAAGGTTGGCAGGATCCAAGGCTTTGCTGCAGCTCGATTTTGAGGCCGCTTACCTGCCGCAGGGGTGCAGACAATCGCGGTCACCTGTGGGGCCCCCGCCGGGGCGCCGGACCGGCCGCGATTGGGCCCACACAATCAGCCGCTCACCTCCCAAATGCTCACCACACCCGCCCAGCGCTCCCCACCCCAGCCCTACCGCCCCACCATCAACTCCGCCGCCCGATCGAACACCCCCAACGGATCATCACTCTTGTGAATGTCCGCCGACAGCAACTGCCGGAACCGCCGTGCCCCTGGGAACCCTTGCCCCAACCCCAGGATATGCCGCGTCACATGGTGCATCGCCCCGCCCTCGGCCAGGTGCGCCACGATATAGGGCCGCAACCGCGCCAGCACCTCGCTCCGGCTCACCACCGGTGCCTCGCTGCCGAACAGTCGCTGATCCACCTCCGCCAGCAGGTACGGGTTGTGATACGCCTCCCGCCCCAGCATCACTCCGTCGAAGGTCTGCAAGTGCGCCTCGCATTCCGCCAGCGTCTTGATCCCCCCGTTGAGCACGATCTCCAGCTCCGGGAAGTCCGCCTTCACCTGCGCCGCCACGTCATAGCGCAGCGGCGGGATGTCCCGGTTCTCCTTCGGCGACAGCCCCTCGAGAATCGCGATCCGCGCATGCACCGTGAAACTCCGGCACCCGGCGTCGCGCACTTGCCCGATGAAGTCGCACAGCTCGGCATAGCTGTCGCGCCCATTGATGCCGATGCGGTGCTTGACCGTCACCGGAATCTGCACCGCCTCGCGCATCGCCGCGACGCATTCGGCCACCAGCGCCGGATGGCCCATCAGGCAGGCGCCGATCATGTTGTTCTGCACCCGGTCGCTTGGGCAGCCGACGTTGAGGTTCACCTCGTCGTAACCGGCCGCTTCGGCCAGGCGCGCGCAGGCGGCCAGGTCGGCGGGGTTGCTGCCGCCCAGTTGCAGGGCGAGCGGGTGCTCGGTGGCGTCATGGCGCAGGAAGCGTGCGGCGTCGCCGTGGAGCAGGGCACCGGTGGTGACCATTTCGGTGTAGAGCAGGGTGTGGCGGGAGAGCAGGCGCAGGAAGAACCGGCAGTGGCGGTCGGTCCAGTCCATCATGGGGGCGACGGAGAAGCGGTGAGAGGGCTCAGGCCGCGTGGTTTCTGGGTTTGATTCAAAAATTTGGGGCATTTTGGCTTACGCGTTTATGTGCCATTTTCAAGGGTTTTTGGGCGTTTTTGGTGTGACAGTGGTACGCTGTACCACCACCAACTGCGCTTGTACCACTGGAAATCATGGCAACGATCAGAGCAAGGAAAAAGGCCGATGGGACGGTCAGCTACACCGTTCAGATCCGCCTCAAGAAAAAGGGTGTCCTAGTCTACCAAGAAGCCCAGACCTTCGCCCGGAAGCAGGCTGCCCAAGCGTGGGCCAAGCGGCGTGAAACTGAGCTGTCGGAGCCTGGCGCTGTTGATCGGGCCAAGCGTCAGGGGCTAACAGTCAGGCACATGATCGAGCGCTATCTGTTGGAGGCTGAAAAGGCTCGGCCCCTCGGAGAGAGCAAGCGGCGCACGCTTGGCGCCATTCAGCGCAGTCCACTAGGCGACGTGGTTGACTCTGACATTTCGCAAAAGGTGCTGGTCGACTACGCGCTGTGGCGCATGAGCCCCGAGGGTGGCGAGGTGAAGCCGCAGACCGCTGGTAATGACCTAGCGCACCTCGGCTCGGTACTGTCGCTCGCTCGCGCCGCCTGGGGGTATGAGGTGAACCCCCTTGCCATGAAAGATGCCCGCCTTGTGCTCAAACAGTTCGGCTACAACATGCGCAGCCGCGAGCGAGATCGCCGGCCGACCTTGGCTGAGCTTGATCTGGTGCTTGAGCACTTTTTCGAGATGTTGCAGCGCCGGCCGACAGTGATACACATGCCGAAGGTGATGGCGTTTGCGATCTATTCGACGCGGCGCATGGATGAGATTGCCCGGATTCGCTGGGAGGATCTCGACGAACACCGGCAGGCGGTGAAAGTGCGTGATATGAAAAACCCTGGCCAAAAGATCGGCAACGATGTGTGGTGCCATTTGCCCGATGAGGCTTGGCAGATCGTGCAGAGCATGCCTAAAGCGTGCAAAGAGATTTTCCCCTACAACACCGACTCAATTGGTACAGCGTGGGCCAGAGCGTGCAAGCTCATGGGTATTGAAGACCTGCACTTCCACGACCTGCGCCATGAGGGTGTGAGTAGGCTGTTTGAGATGGACTGGGACATACCGAGGGTTGCAAGCGTGTCGGGGCATCGAGACTGGAACTCGATGCGGCGTTATACGCATTTGCGTGGGCGCGGGGATAGGTACGTGGGTTGGGTATGGCTAGATCAGATTGTTCAAGCCCCAGTCACTCTGGGCGGACGCGTTGCGTAGCTGGCCGATTCAGGCATGCGCGATCATTGCTGGCAGCTTTCGACCCAAAGCGGCCCTTCAGCTAGTACAGCTTTCGGCTAAAAGCAGCCCCTCGGCATGCATCTACAATACCGGCGCATCTGTGTCAGTCAGCTATTGATCACCGGCATCGCATCGCTCGATTAGATCACCGTGCTCCCGCCAGCATAGGATTGACTCAGTTGCTGAAAAGTTGGTGACCCAAGCTCCCACCCTATGAACCCATTACAAATGCTGGATTATTTCCGATTGGTGTCAGGTTAGCTTGCGATCGGCAACCGGATCAATTCGACGCTGGCGATCACACGCGGAGGCGTTTTTATACACTCTGGGTCAAGAGCGGACATTCGCCTGGTATCACCTGTGTTTCACACCCAAATCTATCCAGAGCTATTGTTCTTGTGAATACCTCCGCTAGATAGGCTATGTCCGCAAAAATGTTAATGCCGCTTGCGTCAGAGCTAGCTGCCACTGCGCCAGTCAGCTGATTGTTGTAGAATTTCGAGTGCCTTCCATTTAGAGTATGCCTACATTAAGAACACAATGCGTGTACGGGGAGTTAAGTTAGGCAAATGAAAATTACACGACAAAAACCTTATGTTTATGGTCTCTCATATGCGATGACTATACTGTTGTTTTCAGGAATTTATTACTTCCTGTTTAATTCTGGATTCAAGGACATACCAGGGATTCAGCTTGTTCAGTCTTTGTATTTCAGTATTATAACCATCAGCACGCTAGGCTTTGGCGATATCATCCCAAGACAAGAAAATCATGCACTACTTTTAACTATATGCACTCAGGTGATAATTGGAATAATGCTCATCGGCTTATTTTTGAACTCACTTTCCCATAAGATGAGCGATCTAAAAGAAGCCGAGTTATCCGCAAGGCAAGAATTGATCAACAAGGAAGTCTTGCAGAAACAGCTTTCAATTCTGAAGCCAATCATTGTAAATCATTTAGAAACTATAGCGGAAACTTTCAAGATAACTTCCATAGCACCCGCGGATACAATTGTAATCCGCCCCTGCGACCTATTCAATACATCTTTTTTTGATCAAATGAGCGTGCAAAACTTTTATTCCTCGGAGACGCGATATGGTGAAGGCCGTATGCTTTGGGCCAATTTTATCGAAAGTGAACACAAAATTTTCATAGAAAAGCTCGAGAGTTACTTGGTGAAATTTAGCGCACATCTCCCTATTGATATCATCGAAAATATAAATCACATTCAAAATCACAATTATCTTCAGGCGGCGAAGAATGCATTAAATTTATTAAGTGGCCCGCACGCCGATAGTTTTCCGCGTTTTTTGATACTATCTATAGAGCATAGCTCACATAGTTTTCCCGACAAGCCAAACTCAATATCGGACTATCACGGCTCTTTGTTGAAGTTGATATCAAGGATTGATATTAGCTTTCCGGACAACCCTATTATGATGACGCTTCACCTTACAAATGGTACTGCTCCGAGAGTTGGATCCGGTATCGGAGAGATAATTCGCTTTGGGCGGACTTAGGTGCGAGCGACTGCTTTTGGCCGATTCCAGCCGATCGTGAAGGGGAGCAATGGGTCGACAGCCGCCCCTCATAGGCGGCTATCGGCGCTGGTAGGCTGATGAATACAACGGGCCAGCTCAGTCGGGTGCCAGCAGACAGCTGATGAAGCCGAATGGCATGGCCAAAATAAAGCAAAATATTCGATTAGCTTGCGCCTACGCTTCTGTTCAGCTGTGCATACTCTTTCCGCGCAGCATCTCGCTGCTGATCCAGATACAGAGCCAAGTCCGCAATGTGGATTCCTCTGGCGCTCTTTTGACTTGGTTCAAGTCGAGTGATGGGCAGTTTAATCTGGCCGGCCAACACCTTTCGTTGGAACATCTCAGGCGAGAGGTGTGTGAAATAGTCAATGCAGACACGCTCTAGCGAAATGATCGCTTGGCCATTGTATTGTGCCATAAGCACAAAAGCGGTATTCATTTCGGTATCCTCAAGACGATAGCGGCAGGCGCGATCAGCTGCTCACCATTTCGCACTGCTCCTAGCTTGCTGGTATGGCAGCCCGAGCGGCTGTACCAAACTGCGGCCGAACTGCTGCCGGCCCGCTTCGTGATCGCCTGAGCCACTTGCCGGAAGATGTCTTCTGCGATTAGTTCAGGAGCAAAGTCTCCATAGCTTTGTACCGCTGCAATCGCCAGAGCCAGGGATTCCTCGGTGAATGTGATAGATTCGATGTTATGTAATTGAGCGTTGGAATGGGTCATGCGGCCTCCCCATTTGCGGGAACAGCAATGCTGGGCTTGAGTTCGTCCTGCACTCGAAGCGCGAGCCCGCGCAAGTCGTCGGCTTGTTGCTTTGCACGCTTGACCCAGACTTCAGCCCCCGTCATCTGCGACCAAGTACGCACAGCTAGCTTGAGCGTTTCGGATGCACTGACCAGCACCTCGAAGTCCGCTCGCGCCACAGCCAGGCCGGTGTAGGACATGATGCGTTCTTCGAGATCCGCGATGGTGAGGCGGCGCGCCTCCATGGAGGCGTCAAAGCGTGACTGAAGGCGCAACAGCTCGGCCTGCTTGTCGGCTACTGCCTGTTCGAGATCTTGTACCTGCACCTCGTGAAGCGCGTGTTGTGATTGCTGCCCTTTAATGCTGTCGAGTGAATGGGCGCCTCGGCGAGCTGCTGACAGCAGAAGAGAAAGCGCCACCAACGTGGCGAGCCAGGTGACGGCCAAGGCAATTGCCTGGTGATGTGGTTGCATGTGCTGTACTCCTGATCACCCAGCGCCGAGGCTGTGAGAGGTCGGCTGCGGGCGAAGTGCCCCTGAAGACCGGGGCCGCCTACATCATTGGGGTTGTGAGATCTCTTGTGCCTGACTGTCGAGGTAGTCAGCCAGGTCATGCAGGTAGATCACATGCTGCGCCTTGGTTGAGTTGTGCAGCTTTCTCAACGTCAGCTTGATCTGCCCTTTCTGGATCAGCTCCCGGAACCGCCGGTCCGTCCTGATGTGAGAGAAGTAGTGCTCCCGCACAGCGGTCAACGTCGGGCACGGCGTTGACCACTGGGTTCGCAGCTGTTGCAAGGTCGGACTCATGCGCGCTCCCCGAGCCCCTCCTGTATCGGCCGGAGCTGGGCGTGCACGGCTTGAGCCAGGTGATCCTTGCAGCTGCCAGTCGCTGCTGCACAGATCTCCCCGCGCTCGTTAGTGACGACGGCACCTACGGGCAGATCTGGGTTGGTAGTGGTCGTGATGTACGCGACTTGGTCGGGTGCGATGACGCTGTTTACGCTGTCGAGCGCGTCGCGCAGCGCCATATCTTCCTGCGATAGATGCCCCGACTCGGTACGGCCATTAGCCACGTCTTGCAGGAAGTTGCGCAGCGACATGTACTTGCTTGGTTCGCTCCGGCTTAACGTCAAGGACGCCATGCACGGCCCGAACTCAACGGTGAGGTGATGTGCATCGGTGTCGTTTTCGACCTGAATCACAGCGGGGCAAGTCGTCTCCGGCCGAGAGAGAAGGCAGTTAGAGGTACCACCTGCATCGAGCACGTTCTGCAGCAGCATGACCTGCTTGAGGGAGAGGGTGAATTCGCTCATGGCCGCGACTCTGCTTGAGCGCCACGAATGGCCAGGGCCGTACCTGATGCTGTGACAATGACTCGCAGACCGGTGCTATTTTGGAAGTCGTTTACAGCGCGCAAGCTGCTGCAGGCTGTGGGATGTACCAAGACCGTTAGAGGCCCATTGTGCTGTGCTGTTTTCATTACCGTGTCCTGTATGAGAGAGGATGACACGGCCTGAAATTAGCAAAAGCTAATCGTTAGTTCAATAGCAAATGCTAATCTTCTTGGGCGCAGCTGAGCACTACTCGATAGGCAATTCTCAGCGTGGGCGTGGAATCAGAGGCGCTTGGCGTTCCAAGCTAGCAAGACTCTGGCTTGAATGTGCATACGGTCAATCATCGTTAGATCGATGATGATGGGAGGGTAGATAGGGTTATCCGAAATCATCCGCAGCTGACCACCGGTCATGCGCTGTAGCCGCTTGATATAGAGGTCCCCATCGAGCGTAAAGACGTAGATGGCATCTGTCTTCACCTCATCGATCCCGCGGTCAACCAACAACGCGTCACCATCAGCGAAGGTGCCCGACATGCTATCGCCAGAGCCGGAGATGATTGCAAGGTTCTCGACTTTCGAGAACGTCAGCCCCTGCATCCGTAGCCAATCCAGATGCACCGTCATATCTCTGATGACTTCGATGTGCGAGAGCGGCATGGCCTTGCCATGGCCCATGGACGCCGCGACTTCCAAGTGCGGGATCACCACATAGTTTTTGTCTGCGGCCTTCCTGGCTGACAAGCGAACCACATTGTCCGGATTGGGAATTACCGCCCCGTCTGCAGGCGGGGATGTCAGTGTGCCCGCCGCCACCCCTATCTTGGTTTCGAGGGTGAGCGCGGCTTTTTCGCCCAACTTGCGGTGGCCGTTCAGCAGCTGTGAAAGGTACGACGCGTCAAGGTCGTGCGTCTCAGCAAATTCTTTCTGGCTGAGCGCTCCCATGAGCTTGCGAAGGGCGGCGATACGCCGTGCGTTGATATCCATATCGCGATAATCACTTTCTGTTAGCAAACAGTAAATTACAGAATGCTATTGTCTTGTTGATTAGCAATTGCTAATCTCGCCAGCCATGGAGGTGTTCTATGACGCTGAGCGAGTACCTGAAAACGATGGACAAGGAAGGACTCGCAGACTTTGCCCGCTGCTGCGGGACGTCTGCGGGCCAGTTAAAGCAAGTGGCCTACGGCAATCGACGCGCGAGCGCAGGTTTGGCGGTGTGCCTGGATCGGGAAACGCACGGGACAATCCGCTGCGAAGTAATGCGGCCTGATATCGATTGGGCGTACTTGAGAAACGCGAGTAATTAAGGCGCTGGACCGGGGCCTCTCACCTCCCCAGTCCAGCTACGACGAGGCACAGCACAGTACATCGGTCGTGGCCACAGGATAGGTCTTCCCTGTTCTCGTGGCCACACCGTTAATCGAGGTTTAACGGTTATGAGTCGCATCGATACGCTACCGGACGCTGGTCCGGCCCTTTCCCTCAAGCAGGCGCTCTACCGCGCCGGGCGTGATTACAAGGGCGGCATCACTCGCCTGGCATTTGAAATGGGCATGGATCTGGATGCCCTGCAGAAAAAGCTCAAGCACGACGAAGAGCGCCGCTGGCTCAGCCCTGACGAGTTCGAAGAGGTTCTGCAATGGACCTCCGACCGTCGCGTCTTGGATGCAGTGGGGCGTGCTGCAGGCGTCGTTTGGTACCGTCCGCACCCGGTACCCGCCACCAACGAGCAACTGAAGGCTGTTGGCCAGCTGCTGCACGAGGCTGCCCAGTTTGTCAGCAGCATGCACGAGGGCGCAGCCGACAACGTATGGGAGCTGCACGAAGTGCAGAAGCTCCAGGCTTGCGGGCTGGACGTTATCCGCCAGGTCCTGGCGATCACGGAAGGCGCACGGCAGGCGATGGAGGACCAGGGCAATGGCTGATGCAGCTGACCTGGCCAATGATCAGGCCGAATACAATCTGCAGGTGGCGTTCCTGCGGCGTAACCGTACTGCGTCCAAGCCGAGCTCAGAATTCTGCGAGGACTGCGGGGACGCCATTCCCCTGCTGCGTCAGCAGTTGGTTATAGGATGCGAGGCGTGCGTGAGCTGCCAGGAATTGCGGGAGCGTCGTCGATGAGCGAGCGCCCTTTAGCAAGCACAGCCGTATGGGCGCGGCGATACATCGAGACGTTTGGCTTTGCCTTGGTGCCTATCGAGCCGGGCGAGAAGGGGCCGAAAGGCCCTGCCTGGAACCAACCGGGCGGCTACATCACCGACCCTGATGCTGCAGAGCGGTTCTGGCAGCAAAACCCCCACCACAATCTCGGCGTGGTGCTCGGTCCGAGCCAGGTCTGTTCGCTTGACGTCGATGACGCGGAGCTCACCCGGCTCGCCCTGCGCGAAGCGTTCGGGCTGGACCTGGACGCGTTCGCCAGCGCTTACCCAACAACGGTAGGCAACCCGGCGCGCTTCCGCGTCATGTTCCGCGTGCCAGCCGGCATAGAGCTGGGCCGCCGGTCCCTGGCGTGGCCCAGCAAGGCCGATCCGGACGGGTCAATCCTGAAGGCGCTGACCATGCAGATGGTTGCGGCGAGAGAGTCGGGCGACACAGCGCGGGAAGCGGCGTTGAGGATGGCAGCTGAGCCGTTCAAGAAAATCACGGTGTTCGAGCTGCGCGGCGGTGCCGTGCAAGACGTCCTGCCGCCGTCCATTCACCCAGGGACTGGTGGGCCTTACACCTGGCGCGTTCCGCCGGCTGCTGATGGTCTTCCTGAGTTGCCGGACGAGCTGCTGGCTATCTGGCAGGAGTGGGACCAGGTCAAGGCCCAGGCTCTGGCGGTTTGCCCTTGGGCCATTAAGCCAGTTGCCGTGCAACCCCAGCCGGCTCCGCGGCTGCGCTCGGTGTCTATCCCCTCCGGCATGGCGTTGCCCGACGTCATTCCCGAATTCAACCGCTGCCATGACATCGCCACGTTGATCGAGGCCCATGGCTACAAGCGCATAGGGGGCAAGTGGTTGTGCCCCCACAGCAGCAGCGGCGACCCAGGCGTAACGATCTCTGAGGGCAAGCTGTATTCGCACCACAGCTCTGACCCATTGGCCAACGGCCACAAGAATGATGCCTTCGACGTGTTCTGCATCCTGGAGCACGGCGGTAACCAGCGGGAGGCCACCAAAGCCGCTGCTCGCTTGCTGGGTCTGGATGCGAAATCCCGGCCACCGGCGCCTCCGCCCCTGGGCGAACTTCCCCAGACCCCATCGGCTAATGAGGTCATTGATCCACTCCCCGTGGACGCGGACGAAGCCGAAGAGCTTCCCCGCGCCCCTTCGGCTGAAAGCGCCCCAAGCTCGGCTGGCTCCTCGGCCTCCGGGGGGGAGGGGGCGGATGGCTTGGTGTTGAAGAGCGCGATCCGTCGCTTCGCCCTGGTCGAAGGGTCGACCAACGTCTGGGATCTCGACAAAGGCCAGTCGATGAAAAAGGCCGGCTTCGAGGCCCTGGTAGGTAAGCCGCTGGCAAAGCAGTGGATCGAGCGCACCGACAAGAAGCTGGTATCGCTTGATCAGGTGAAAGAGCTCGAGCAGGCCAAGCGGATGGCCGCAAAGAAGGGCGGAGCGCTGAAGCTCGACCCGATCGAGCGGTACGTCTACATCGATGGCACCAAAGATGTGTGGGACCGGGAAAAGAAACGGCGTATCCCTGAGGGAGCAGTCAAGATGGCCATGGGCGATGCCTACCAGCTTTGGCTGAATAGCCCAGGCCGGCGGGTGGTTGATGTCGACCATATCGTGTTCGATCCCACCATGACCAAAGACCCAGCGCTTTACATCAACACCTTCGAAGGTCTGCCGCTTGAGCCTGTGCGCGATGACGCCGCCTGCGAGAACCTGCGCTGGTTGATCTCTTTCCTCTGCAACCACGACGACGAGGCGCAAGAGTGGCTCGTCAAATGGCTGGCCTACCCACTGCAGCACATGGGCGCGAAGATGGACACGGCGATCCTATTCCATTCCACGATGGAAGGCTCGGGCAAGAGCCTCATGTTCGCGGATGTGATGGGCGAGCTCTACGGCCAGTACGGCGCGACGGTAGGGCAGACCCAACTGGAAGGCAACTTCAACGCCTGGCAAAGCCGCAAGCTCTGGGCTGTGTTCGAGGAGGTTGTCAGCCGCGACCAGCGCTACAACCAGGTGGGTAAAATCAAGCACATGATCACCGGCAAGACGGTGCGCATGGAATCGAAGTTCATCAACGGTTGGGAGGAAGCCAACCACATGAACTCCGCGTTCCTCAGCAACGAGATCATGCCGTGGCCCATCAGTGAAGACGATCGACGGATGTTGGTCATGTGGCCATTGGAGACCTTGCCGCCAGAGCGCCAGAAGGCTATCAGCAGAGAGCTGGCAAATGGTGGGGTAGCGGCCCTGTACGGCTGGCTGCTGGACGTCGAGCTAGGCGAGTTCAACCAGCGCACTCGGCCGCCCAAGACCGAGGCACGGCAACGTCTGGTGGAGCTGAGTCGCACGGCCTGGCAGACCTTCTTCTATCTCTGGCGTGCCGGCGAACTGGGGCAAGGCCTATGGGGCTGCACTCTGACGTCCGATGTGTACGCCATGTTCATCGAGTGGTGCTCGCACAACCGGGAGAACTCCATGAGCCATACCAAGTTCTCGCTGATGCTCAGTGCCAAGGTTGAGAAGACGCGCGCCATTCCTTGGACGGACGGCAGCACGCGGCGTTTCGCTGCGTTCTTCTTCCCGAGCGACGGTGATCCTTCCCTGCCCCCATCCATGACTGCGGCCGAGCTGGGCAAGAACGTCGTCGAGTGGCGTGCCAGGGCGAAGCGCGCAGGGTGGAACGTTGACGGTTGGGACCACGTGAAAAGGGTGCTGGCAGCATGACAACAACTATCGGTGTGTTGGGTGTGTTGGGTTGGTGTCGGGTTGGTTCTGGCAACTCAACACAGCATGAATCCCCGAAACCATTGGGTCAGATGGTCCCTGTGTCGGGTGTGTTGGGTTTGCCCTCGCACGCGCGCGCATGCGTGATTTTTGGCAGGGCAATCAGTTACGAAAAAATATCCTATGCGAGCACTGAAAAACCCAACACACCCAACACACTAAACACAGATTCCAATAATCCACTGATTTCATTGAGTTCTTTTTGTGTTGGGTTGGTGTTGGGTTGCTGGCTAGTGTGTTGGGTGCTGGATTTGGGGAGGAAATACTGATGCTGGGCGATACTGAGCGTCTGCACCTGGTTGAAGGACTGATGCGGCACTGGGCAGAGCAGAGGGCACTCCTTGGCCTTGAGGCTGGCCTGGGCAGTCAGATGGGCAGCATCATGGAATGGAAGGGCGCCGCGCCGCGGGGCGGTGTGTCAGGATCAAGGATTCTGTTGGGCGGTGCTGGCCTCGATCATTCTGCCGCTGAGGTGGATGCGGCTGTGGCGGAGCTTGCACGGCGAGACAAGCGCGGCGCAGTCCTGGCAAAGCTGGCCACGTTCCGCTATCTCCATGGCGCCACGATCCGCGAGCAAATGCGTGCGGTAGAACTGGCCGAGGATGCCGATCGCACCTATCGCAACTGGGTCAAGGCGATGCACCTGCAGGTGCTGGCCATCCTGATCGCCCGGTCCGGGCCAACGCGAAGGCATACCGTTCGTCGGTTCACTATGCACCGAGTGTGCGCCGAGGATGCGCCGAAGTAGCGTCAAAGCGGAGTACCGAAAATCACCTCTTTTCGGTTTTTCCGATCGAGGGTAAAAAGGCGCCACGATATGAAAAGTGCGCTTAGGCGCTTCCCCCACAAGCACTGTGCTGTGCAACCCGCCCCGACTTGTCGGCGCATCGAGAACCCTGCCAACCGGCGGGGTTTTCTTTGTCCGGCGCCGTGCTTTGCCTATGAGGCTTACATGAACAGCGAGCAACAAACGTTAGCCGAACTGCCGATCTGGATGGTGATCGTGCTGTCCCTGGTCGGTGGTGTTTCGGGAGAGATGTGGCGGGCGGATATGGCGGGTGCTCGCGGTTGGGGGCTGATCCGCAGGTTGGCTTTGCGCTCTGGTGCATGTGTGACCTGCGGTCTTTCGACCAACATGCTGCTGTACGCGCTCGGCGTTTCAGTGTGGGCGGCGGCAGCGGTCGGTTGCTTGGCTGCAATGGCTGGAGCCGATGTCGCGATCAACCTTTACATGCGATGGGCTGCCAAGCGGCTGGGCCTCGGGCAGGTGACGCCTGCAAACAGTGACTCTGCTCAGTGAGAGGAGATTTAGACATGCATGTACGTGTTATTGGCGAGGAGCAACAATTGTTGTGGGTGAGGACACAAAACGGCGGTGTGACGAGCCTGTCGCACCGCCGAGATGGCACTCTGCCGAAGATCATCGAAGCACTTGAGTCTGCTCTATACCAGGCGAGAGCAGAAGCTAAGCAAGTCAACGAGGACGATCAGGCAATGGTTGCCAGTTCCAAAGATATCGACGCTCTGTTAAAGCGTGATTTCTCGGTTGATGTTCGCGGCAACCATGTTCCAGATCCCAGGGGACTTGAAGAAGGGATGCCACTTAGGCGGAGCGACGAACCCAACTCGGTTTCCGCTCTTCCAGATTGCAACTGCATGACCTGCCAGGCCAGCTGCGTTAACAGCCGCCTCGAAGGCCGCAACGAACTCTTGCTGATCGGAGCTGGATCGGCTTCCGAATGAAGAGTCCACAGGAACAATGATCATGTCCTGTCCTTGCTCGCGTACGTGAGCGAATTTGTATCTAGCCATCATTCATCCTTTTGATTGTTGAGGTAGTCCTTCCTCGGCATGCCTTCTGCTAGGAAGGACTAGGCGATGCTAGCACTTTGACTTGATCCGTGAGGAGTTTCCGTGTCTATGAACCAAGGATCGAATGTCTTGTTGGCAGGACGAGCTTGGGTCATGACCCGATCAGCAGCCCAGGTCGGGCAGGGGACCCTGGCGATATGGCCGGGGTACGGGAACGGGAACCCGCGGCTTTTTGTTAGCGGGAGGTTCACCAGCTTAGTGAACTGCGGTGAACTGGTTAACCCCCTGGATTCATTGGGTGAACTGGGCGTTTCGACATGATGTATCTGACGAAATCGGAGTTCGCCGCCCGCCACGGCTGGTCGAAATCCTATGTTTCTAAACTGGCCAAGCAAGATCGTTTGGTGCTGACCGCCGACGGCAAGGTCGATGCCGAAGCCACGGAGCTGCTGCTGGCCGAGTCCTCTGATCCGAGCAAGGCGGCTGTTGCTGCCCGCCACGAGGAGAGCCGCGTAGAGCGGGATGTTCGCAGCCAGCTCCAGCCCGGCCCCGGCCCATCGGCGGCATTGCAGCCGGATCTGGCGCCCGGCGGTGCCCACAACTTCCAGAAGGCGAAAGCGCATCGCGAGTATTACCTTGCCCAGTTGGCCGAGGCCGAGTTCAACAAGGTTCAGGGCAACCTGGTCGAGCGCAAGGCGGTGGAAGACGCGGCCTATGCGGCGGGCCGGATGCTTCGTGACCAGTTCTTCGGGCTTGCGCCTCAACTCGCCGCCGAGCTGGTGGGGATGAATGACCCATGGGATATCGAGAAGCATCTCGCCAGCGCCTTCCGCCGAGTCTTCATTGAAGTCGACAAGATGAGCAGCATCGACCTCGACCGAGCCATCACACAGAGCTGAGCTTATGCCCACCGGATACGCAGACGGTGCCAAGGTGTACTGCGAAGCGTATTGCCGAGGGCTGACGCCTGACCCCGAGCTGTGGGTAGACGAGTGGGCGGATGAGTACATGCGGATCCCGCGTGATACCGGCGCCGCAGAGCCAGGCAAGTACCGCACCGCGCGTACACCTTATGCCCGTGAACCTATGCGCTGCCTGTCGCCAGCCCATCCGTGCAAGCGGGTGGTTACAAAGGTCGCCTCGCAGTTGATGAAAACGCAGATCGCCCTGAACTGGATCGGTGCGCTGATCCACATGGCACCGTCCAACATCCTGACGTTATTGCCCAGCCTGGGCTTGGCCAAGCGGGTGTCGTCGCGGATCTCCAAGACGATCGACGTCACGCCCGAACTCAAAGCGCGTGTGGCGGCTAACCGTTCCAGGGATGCCCGCAACACCATGGACACAAAGGAGTTTGAGGGAGGCACGCTGTTCGCCACCACGGCTGGCTCGGCCGCGAACCTGTCTGAGCTGTCGGCACGGTACATCTACGGCGACGAGGTTGATCGCTGGGATGTCGATGTCGATCAAGAGGGCGACCCCATCAAGCTGGCTGAGGCCCGGGGCAGTACCTTTGGACGCAACGCCAAGTTCTATTTTTCCAGCTCACCGCTCATCAAGGGGGCGTCGCGGATCGACGACCTCTTCATGATGGGCGATCAGCGCCACTTCTATGTGCCGTGCCCGACTTGTGGGCATATGCAGGTGCTGAGCTGGGACCGTCTGCTTTACTCGCCTGACTTCAGTACCGTCCACTACCAATGCGCCGGCCCGGATTGTGATGTGCTGATCGAGGAGCACCACAAGAGCGAGATGCTGGCCAAGGGCGAGTGGCGTGCTCATGCGCAGGGGGATGGCGAAACAGTCAGCTTCCACCTCAATGCGCTGTATGCCCCACTGGGCTGGCACTCCTGGACGATGTTGGCTCGTGAGTTCGAGGAGGCTAAACGCGCTCAAGATCGCGGTGACTTGGAGCCCATGCAGGTGTTTTACAACACCAGGCTTGCAGAGGTTTGGGACAGCGCAGTCGAGCAGACTAAGGCTGAGGTTTTACAAGCCCGCGCGCTGCAAGAGGACTATGTCCTGGGCACCTTGCCCGTAGGAGCGCTTGCCTTGACGGCCTCCGTCGACGTCCAGGCCAATCGCCTGGAACTGATGGTGATGGCTTGGGGGACTGGCATGGAGCGCTGGGTGGTCGATCACCAGGTAATCCCCGGCGACCCGGCCGACGAGCGCACTTGGTCATTGTTGGACGAGCGGCTAAAAGTCCGGTACCGGCACCCCTGCGGCGTGAGCCTCGGGATCCTGGCTACCGGCATTGACTCCGGCGGTCACCACACGCACGAGGTCTACCAGTTTGCCCGTGTCCGCCGGTGGCGCAACGTGTTTGCGCTTAAGGGCGCGAGCAAGCCAGGGCGGCCCGTAATCGCCCAGCGTCCGTCGCAGGTGGATGTCACCTGGAAAGGCCAAACGGAGCGCAATGGTGCGGAGCTATGGATCGTCGGTACCGATACGGCCAAGGATTGGATCTACAACCGCTACAGCTTTGAGAAAGGTCCTGGCGCGTTGCACTTCGCCAAGGACCTGCCCGATGAGTTCTTCCAGCAGTGTGTGGCCGAGCGAAAGGTTGCCCGCTACGTGAAGGGCTACAAGCGAATTGAGTGGGTCAAGGGCAAGGCCGACCGCAACGAGGCGCTCGACCTGATGGTTTACAACCTCGCCATGGCCAACTTCCTTGGCCTTCACCGCTACGGAGAACAGGACTGGGACAAACTGCGGCAGGCGCTCGCGCAGGCCAACTTGTTCGAGCAAGCCGAACCGGAGCAAGCCCGGCCCCAGACCAGCGAGCCTGATCACGACGAGCAGGATGACGAAGTCAATTCGCCGGCTCCTGCAGCTGTTCCGGCCAAGCGCAACGATCCGCCGTCACCGCCGGATCCACGAGCCGCATCCCAACCCATGCAACGCCGCAGCTCCAGCAGCGGCTATCTCAAGAGACGCTGACATGGCATACACAAAGGCACACCTCGACGCTGTCGAGCGGGCGATTGCGCGTGGTGAAAAGACCGTCCGGTACACCGACCGCACCGTTGAATACCGGACGGTCGACGAGCTGATCAAAGCTCGTGACCTTATCCGCACTGAACTGACCGCTGCCGCAGGACCCCGCTCGAGGGTGACTCGCGTCTACCACGGGGGCAAAGGGTTGTGAGCGGTCGCTATCAATCCCTCGGTCGCTCGGGCATTTTGGTGCCCGAGCGGATCAAGGCCAGCTACGAAGGCGCTGCCGAGGGACGGCGCTCATCAGGGTGGGACGCGCCTGACACTGGCGTGAACAGCTTGATCATGCCGGCCTTGCGTAACCTGCGTTCTCGCTCCCGCAGTGCGGTACGCAACGACCCCTACGCCGCCAATGTCATCGACAAGCGCGTCAGCAACCTGATCGGTACCGGCATCGCGCCGCATCCTCGGCTGCTCGACAAGGCGATCCGCAAGATGATGCAGGAGCTGTGGGAGGACTGGGTGGATGAGGCTGATGCCGATCAGCTCACAGACTTCTATGGCTTGCAGGCGCTAGTGGCGCGCACGGCAGAGCAATCAGGTGAGTGCTTCATTCGCCTGCGCCCGCGCCGGCTGGAGGACGGCTACGCGGTTCCGCTGCAGCTGCAATGCCTATCTCCGGAGTTTGTCCCCCATGACAAGTTCGAATTGACCCGCTTCGGCAACGTCATTCGGGCCGGTATCGAGTTCAACGCCATGGGCCGGCGCGTAGCGTACTGGTGCTATCGCAATCATCCCAGCGACAAGTCTTCGCTTAATGTGGGCTACAACCAGCTGGTGCGCATCCCGGCAGAGCAGATGTTGCACGTTTTCGAGCCCTTGGAGCCCGGCCAGTTACGCGGCGTTCCGCGCTTGGCGCCGGTCCTGAAGCGTCTACGCAGCCTGGACAACTTCGACGACGCGGTGCTGTTCCGCCAAGAGGTGGCCAACCTCTTTGCCGGCTTCGTTCGCAAGCCAGCCCCGGACGGCCCGCCGCAGCTCGACCCGCTTACCGGAGCACCGGTCAAGTACGACCGGGATGGCTTCACACCGATGGTAGGGCTGGAGCCTGGCACGATGCAGGAGCTGCTACCTGGTGAGCAGGTTGAATTTTCGGACCCACCAGACGCGGGCAACAATTATCCCGACTTCATGCGGCAGCAGCTGATGGCCGCTGCCGCTGGTTCAGGCATGCCCTACGAGCTTATGACCGGCGATATGCAGGGTGTGAATGATCGAGCGATCCGCGTTGTGCTTACTGAGTTCCGGCGCCGCCTGGAGCAGCTCCAGTTTCAGGTGTACGTCCATCAGCTTTGTCGACCAGTGCGCAAAGCCTGGATGGACATGGCCGTGCTTGCCGGGGCGCTCGACCTGCCGGACTACGCGCAGCGCCGTCGAGAGTACCAGCGGACTCGCTGGGTGCCTCAGGGCTGGGCCTACATCCATCCAGTTCAGGACGTGCAATCCAGGCAGATGGAAATCCGCGCTGGTTTCACCTCGCGCAGCGAGACCTGTTTGCGCGGCGGTACCGATGCCGAGGTGGTGGATGAAGAGAACGCCGCTGATCTCGCCCGGGCACAGGCCTTGGGCCTTAACTACAGCACTTTGTCGGCGGTCGATGACGATCCCGATGAGAAGGAGAAACAATGAAGCCGTTGAAGCCATTCCGTATCTTCAACAAGGCGCCAAAGGTGCCGCAGGTCGACAATGAGCATTGGTATCACATCCATGCCGCCACGAAGGCCGAGGGTGCTGCGGAAGCCAAGCCGGCCACAATTGAGATCTACATCTATGGCGAGATCGGCGGCTGGGGCATTACTGCGAACCAATTTATTCGCGACCTGAAGGCGGTCGACGACGGCGTGTCGCCGGTGGAGGTGGCCTTCAACACCAACGGCGGTGACTTGTTCGAGGGGTTGGCGATTCATAACGCGCTGCGCCGACTGGGCGAACGCTGTATTGGTCGCATTGATGCCTTGGCGGCCAGCGCGGGCAGCGTTGCGGTTTGCGGCGCTCACCGTGTGGTGATGGCTTCGAATGCGATTCTGATGATTCACAACCCCTACACCTGGATCGAAGGTGATGCCGAGGAGCTCCGGCGGGTGGCCGCTGCCCTCGACCAGGCGTTTGAGGTGATCATCGCGGCTTACAAGGCGAAGGCGCCTGACATCGATGAAGCCGAGCTGCGGCGCCTGGTCAACGATGAGAGCTGGCTCACTGCCCAGGAAGCACTGGCATTTGGACTGGTCGATGAGATCGGCACGGGCGTGCAGGTGCGAGCCTGCTTGGGCAATGGTGCAGCCATGGCCAAGTATCGGAAAACCCCGCAGACGTTGCTCGATCAGCTGGCCACTAAACCTCATGAGCCTGATGCCAATCCGGCAAAACCATCCGAGCCGGCGGAAGCTGCCCCAGGCGACTCCACGGCGCTGGCCTTGATGATCACCCAGGACTGCGCTAAGGCAGGAATCGGCAACCTGATCGAGCCGCTGATTGCCTCTACCAAACTGGCCGACAAGGCCACGGTGCAGGCTGCCTTGACGCGTGCCAAAGGGGTTCGTGATCTCTGCGTAGCCGCTCGGCTGCCGGAACTGACCACTGAGTTCGTGCAGGCCGGCCTGGAGCCTGATGCGGTGCGAGCGCGACTGTTCGAGAAACTGGTCAGCTCTGGCAAGGGTTTCGAGATCGACAACAGCCTGCCGCCTGCCGATGACGAGGCGGAAAAGGTCAAGGCGCAGTTACCCAATCCGTCCAGCATCTGGGCTGCCCGCCGGCAGGCCGCCAATAAAGGAGCACGACCATGAGCACCATCCGACAGGAACCGGTTCACCCCGGTGAATTTCTGCTTTCCGAGGGCCCGGGAAAGATCTCTCGCGAAGCAATCAATGTTGCTGCCGGCACAGGTCTGGTCGCGGGCCAAGTGCTTGGTCTGGTAACGGCCAGCAGCGAATTCACTGCCTACGACCCCGCTGCAGAAGACGGCAGCGAGAAAGCCGTGTGCATCCTCTATGCCTCTCTCGGCGAGTCCGAAACCGTTCGGCGCGGCCGCGCGGTGGTGCGGCTTGCCGAGGTCAGTGAGGCCCTGCTGACCGGCATCGACGCCGATGCGGAACAGGCATTGGCAGCGCATTTCATCATCCTGCGCTGACCGACTCTCTTTCACCCTAACCCCGCCCTGAGCGGGGTCCTTACTTTTTGGAGTACCTCATGGCTGAGATTGCCATTTTTCAAGACGACGCTTTCGGCGTTGCAGCCCTGACCGCTGCTATCAATGATCAGGAGTACGTGCCAGGGCGCCTCGCGGCTCTTGGTTTGTTCCAGGAAGAGGGTGTTGCCACCCTTACTGTCCAGATCGAGAAAGACGGCGACACCCTTGCCTTGGTGCCGGCGGGGGAGCGTGGTACTTCTGGCCTGGTAGTGGGCGGGAGCAAGCGCACTCTGATCCCGTTCAACACCGTCCACCTGCCGCAGCGCTTTGCGATCAAGGCGGACGAGATCCAAGGCATTCGCGCATTCGGCTCGCTGACCGAGTTGCAGGCCGTGCAGGATGTAGTCAACAAGCGTTTGGCCAAGGCGAAACGTCAGCTGGATGCCACTCACGAGTTCCATCGGATGGGGGCAATCAATGGCAAGGTGCTCGACGCAGACGGCTCTTTCGTGCTGTTGGATATCTACAAGGTATTCGGTGTGTCCCAGCAAAAGCAGTCGATGGGGCTGAATGACGCGAACGCCAACATTCAGGTGCAGTGCATGGACGCCCTGGATATGCAAGAAGACGCGCTCGGCAACGTTACTACTACCGGTGCCCGCGCGTTCTGCGGCAAGAACTTCTGGAAGAAGTTGATCGCTCACTCGTCGGTTGTCGATACCTACAAGGGCAGCCAGCAGGCCGCCGCTCTGCGCGGCGACGGGCGTGAGACTTTCGAGTTTGGTGGTATCAGCTGGGAGCGGTACCGGGGCAAGGTAGGGGGTGTTCCATTCGTCCCTGACGATGAAGCGCGCCTTGTGCCCGAGGGGGTTTCGGAACTCTTCCTGTCGGTGTATGCGCCGGCAGACTACATGGAAACCGTCAACACCGAGGGTCTGCCGTATTACAGCAAGCTGGAGGAGATGCCCTTCGGTAAGGGTGTTGCGGGTGAGGCTCAGTCCAACCCGTTGCACATCTGCACGCGTCCTCGTGCAGTCATCCGCCTGACCGCTTGATCATGGCCTTCCGCGACCTGATTGATGATATGGACACGGTGGTGTTCGATGTCCTGGGCGATCTTGCGCATATTGAAGGTCGCGGGATTCTTGGGATGTTCTCGGCGCCATGGCTGCAGCCCAAGCTCGGCCAAATCAATACCGGCCTGCGTGAGCCGCATCTGGTCATCCGCGTTGGAGACAACGCGGGTGTCGATACGCGGCAGAGCGTGGTAGTCGATCTGCCGCCTGAGGATGGTGGTGGCAACTACATCATCACGCGCATAGAGCCAGGCGGCGACGGTCTAGTGACGCTCGTTCTGAGGAAAACACCATGAGTGTCGGCAGCTACCACAAGTTGTCAGCCAGTACGGGGTTGCTGACCCTGCAGATGAGCCCGCAGGACATCAAAGGCTTCGAGGACTTTGCCAAGCTGGTGCCCAAGGCCATGGCTGCAGCTCAGCGACGAGCAATTAACAAGACGCTTCGCTGGCTTCGCGGGCAGGTCGCCCGTGAGGTGGGGCGGCAAGAGCGAATCGCCGTCGCTGCTGTGAGGCAGCGGCTTAGGGCCTTCCCGATGGGCAGCAATGGGCAAGGCAAGCTGTGGTTCGGTATCCGTCCAATCGAAGCCAGCCGCGCTGGTCGCCCTCGACAAACCCGCACCGGAGTGTCAGTAGCTGGGCGACGTTACCAAGGGGCGTTCTATCGGCAAGTATACGGCGGCAAGCCTGATATCTGGATTCGCACAGCCAGCAAACACTTCGATGCTGCCGATTATCCGGATAGCGGAGTCTCTGGTGAGGGTGGGCGGCGGTCCGGTTGGATTTCCGAGAACGACAACCGTTTCCCGCTGGCGAAGGCAAAGATCTCGCTCGATGACGTTCGACCTCATTTCGAAGCCTGGACTACCCGGGCTCACGAACGGTTGGAAGTGATCCTTAAACAAGAGCTGAACTTTGAACTGCAGAAGTCTTTGCGGAGAACAGGCAATGGTGGATGACCCAATACCTCTCGCTGGGATCTATGCGGCGATTGAGCAACACATAAGTGAAGCCATCCCGGGCCTCGCTTATGTTGGCACCATGCCGACCGGGATCGACATTGTGCCCATGCCAGCTGTAGTGCTGGAGTTAACTGGCCTCGAAAGTGCGGACAAAGACCCTGGTACAGGGGAGGTCGCCGTTGATGCTCGCTTCGAAGCGCGGGTCATAGTTGGTGCCGAGGTGCCTAATTGCTTGCATGTGGTCGCTTTCGCTGCGGCACAGCTGGTGGTCCTGCTACGGATGCAGTCCTGGGGCCTAGCGGTTGAGTTCGCTGAGTTCGTAAGGGCAGAGCGGGACTGGAGCCGTCCTGAACTGGATAGTTACGCTGTCTGGGTGGTTGAGTGGACCCAGGTCATCTACCTGGGCGAGGAAGAGTGGCCATGGCCTCGAGAGCCTGGCCTGTTGATGTTTGCTTTTGACCCGGACTCAGGTCCAGGCAACGAGGACCAGTACCGAGTGCCGGAGGACCTGGCATGAGCTACGCCACGGCCGAGCATGACCGGATGATGGCCGGGCTGATCATCCCGTGCCGCGTGGTGGCGGTGGACCTGGTCGCTGCCATGGTGCGAGTTTCGGACGGCAACGGCTGGAGCAGCGCCTGGGTGCGCTGGCATGCCGTTGCCGCCGGCAAGGCGCGGAACTGGCGGGCACCGAGCCTGTACGAGCAGGGCGCCTTGCTCAGCCCGAGCGGCGACCCGGCCCAGGGCACCTTTGTCCCAGGCCTGTACGGCAATGCCGGCGCCCAGCCGGACAACCGTGATCATGTCGAGGTGTGGCGGTTCGACGATGGCGGCTCGCTGGTCTACGACTGGCAGGCCAAAAGCTACACCATCGCACTGCCCAGCGGCACGGTCACGGTCCAGGTCGGCGGCACGCAACTGGTGGCCACCGACGATGCACTCACGGCCAAGACGGGCAGCGCTACGGTCGAGGCCGGATCCATCGTGCTCAAGGGTTCCGTACTGATCGACGGCCCGTTACGCGTAACGGGCGACATTCACGGTGACGGGGCAATCACCGACACCAAAGGCAACACCCCCAACCACAAGCATTGAGGCAGGTATGGCTGACAGCAAAAAGCGCGCGCCCATCAACGGCGTGCACAGTGAAATGGTGGCCACCATGGTCGACCACCAGATCACAGGTCTCTTCGACCGGGTCCGCATGCACGAATTCTGGCGGCGTCTGCTGGCTGGCGACAACGATCCCGAGGTCATCGCCGAGGGGCTGTGCCGCGCGTTGAGCGGTGGCCGCTACATCGAAGGGCCAGCGCGCACCGTGACCATCAACCTCAACATCCAGAGCACGGCTAATCCCGAGGCTCTGGCAGCTGCGTTGACCACCCAAGTTGAACAGGCGGTCGCCACTCACGGCTGACCCATCCCACCCCCACCAGAGGCCCGCCGCGTGCGGGCCTTTTCATTGGAGCCACTCATGGCCACGAAGAAAGCCGTTGCAGAAGAAACCCCCAGCACCACCGCCGAGCCGGCTCCGGCCCCGGCGGTGGTCTTTCGCGACACCGTCTACACCTCGCGCGTGCTGATCCTGCCGGACAGCCTGCGCGGGCTGCCAGTGCGTGCCCAGCGGGTCAGCGTACCGGCCGATGACGACGAGGCGCTGGCCTACCTGGACGCGCACCCTGACCTGGTGCGCGAGGAATAACCATGATCGGCCTTGATCGCCGCACCGGTCAGTCGATCGCGGGCCTGGCTCACCTGCGGCAGTCGATCGAGGACATCCTGACCACCCCGCTCGGCAGCCGGCGCATGGTTCCGGAGTACGGCACCACGCTGCGCCGCTACGTCGACCTGCCGGTCAACGAAGGCTGGAAAAGCGCGGTGCAGGCCGAGGTTGCCCGCGCGCTGGCCCGCTGGGAGCCGCGCCTGCAGCTGGAGCGGGTCAAGGTGGTGGCGATCGTCAACGGCCAGATCAACCTGCAGCTGACCGGGCAGTACCTGGGCGAGTCTGCACAGCTTGAGGTAAGCGCATGATTGACCTGTCCCTGTTGCCACCGCCGGACGTGGTGACGACGCCGGAATTCGAAACGATCTATCAGGGCATGCTGGCCAACTTTCGGCTGCTGATGGGCGATCAGTGGACCGCCCCGCTGGAGTCCGACCCGGTGGTCAAGCTGCTGGAGGTCGCGGTCTACCAGAAGCTGATCGGCCTGGCCCGGGTCAACGATGCCGCCAAGGCCAGCTTGCTGGCCTACGCCAGGGGCGCCGACCTGGACAACCGTGCTGCCGACTACGGGGTGCAGCGCCTGACGCTGATCCCGGCCGATCCCGACGCGGTGCCGCCGGTGGCGGCGGTGATGGAGAGCGACAGCGCGCTGCGCTACCGCACCCGGCTGTCGCTTGAGGCCTTGTCGGTCGCCGGCAGCCGCGGTGCCTACGAGTACCACGGGCTGAGTGCGTCGGCGAGCGTAGCCAGCGTCTCGGTCGACTCGCCACGCTTCAGCGGCGTGGCGGTGCCGGACGCGGTCCGGGCGCAGCTGCCGGCCGGGGCGTTTGTCCTGGTCTGCGACTACGACGCGGGCCTGGCCAACCCCCTGCCGGGGGACGTGTCGCTGGCCGTGCTGCCCCGGGTCGACAGCCAGGAGTCTCCCGAGCACCTGGTGGACCTGGTGCAGGCGGCCTTGTCTGCCGAGAGCGTGCGCCCGATCACCGATCGGCCGCGCAGCCAGCTGGGCCAGCCGGTGGACTTCAAGGTGGTGGCCACCCTGGAGCTGGAATCCGGCCCGGAGCCTTCGGTGGTGAAGAAGGCCGCCCGGGCCAGCCTGGACGCAGCATTGGCCAAGGCGCGGGATCTTGAGGGGGAGCTGTCGCTGTCGGCGATCTACGCGGCGCTGCACGTCAGCGGCGTGCGCAAGGTCGACCTGGTGCAGCCGGCCAACGGGCTGGAGTGTGACAAGCGGCATTACCCCAACTGCACGGCGGTCGAGCTGGGCACGCGGGTGGTGGCATGAGCCTGCTGCCGCCGAACGCCACGCTTCTGGAGCGCGCCCTGGAGGCGGCCTGCGATCAGGGCATCGACCCGGAGATCATTCGCGGGGTCGCCGACTCGGCGCGCTGCCCGCCGAATTTCCTGCCCTGGCTGGGCTGGGCGATGAAGGTCGAAGGCTGGGAGGCGGCCGACGGTGAGGCGCAGCAGCGTGCGCTGATCCGTGAAGCGATCCCGGTCCACAAGACCAAGGGTACGGTCGGGGCCATCCGCCGCGTTCTGAGGGCGGTACGGGTCACGGCCGACTACAAGGAATGGCGGGAGATCCCCAACGCGGCGCCGTACACCTTCCAGCTCACCGCCTGGGCCAACGAGAACCGCGCCGGTGAAGGCTCGATCCTGTCGCCGCAACTGGGCGAGCGCCTGCGCGCCCTGGTCGATGCGACGAAGAACGAGCGCAGCCACTACACCTTCCGGCTCGGTGCGCGCTTCGACGGTGGCCTGTCGGTCGGCAATGCCGCCCAGGGCCACCTGTTGCACCGGCAGACGGTGGAGCCGCCACCGGTGCCGCTCGATCCGTCGGTGCAGGTCCTGCAGGTCGCCAGCGTCACCCAGGCGCAGGCCCTGCACCGGCAGACGCTGGAGACGCCGGCAGTGCCGATTCCGCCCTTGGCGCAGGCGCTGCAGGTGGCCAGCGTCACCCAAGCGCGTGCGGTGACTCGGGGCTATGCCGAGACGCTGCCCGTTCCTATCCACGCTCACGCGACCGTGCTGGCCGCCAATGCGGTGCAGGCTCGCATTGTCGTGCGCGGCACGATGGAGGCTGTTTTATGAGTACCCCGTTACAACCGGTGATCACCAAGAAGGGCCTGGCGGCGATCTGGAGTGTCACCAGCACCGGCCTGTCTGCCGAGATCACCCACATCGCGCTTGGGACGGCGGGCTACACCCCGACCAACGAGCAGACCGGCTTGCGCGCCCAGGTGGCCAAGTACCCGATCGCCGGCGGCGAGCGGCTGAGCGACAGCCTGATTCACCTCACCGCCGTGGCCGATGGACCGGCGGCGTTCTGGGTCCGCGAAATCGGCTTTCTGCTGGCCGACGGCACGCTGTTGGCGGTCTGGTCGCACCCGACCGACGCGCTGACCTACAAGCCGGCCAACACTGACCTGCTGTTGGCCTATGACCTGTCGGTGGCGGCCCTGCCGCCTGACAGCGTAACGATCGTCACCAGCCCGGCCGGCCTGAACCTGTCCCTGGCGGCGCCCTTGACCACCATGGCCAGCTCGCTGGTTGGTGCGCAGCTGCGTGGCCTGCAGCAGCAGGACCAGCTGGACGGCCTGGCCCGACAGCAGCAACTGAGCAACGAGCAGACGGCCCGTCAGGTGGCCAGTCTCACCGAGCGCCTGGGCACGGCCGAGTACCGCCAGGCAGTCGACCATGAAGGCGCGCTGTGCGTTGGCATTCGCGCCGTCGAGGCGCTGCTGGGCGAGCAATTGCGCAGCCTGAGCCTGCAAGACCAGATCGCTTTGCTGAGCCGGCAATTGCTGCTGGTCAGTGAGCAGGCCGAGCGCCGGGATGCGCGCCTGGCGACGGCCGAGCGCCGCCATGAGGTCGACCACGACGGCCTGTTGGGCATGGGCATCGCCGCAGCAGAAGCCATCGTTTCCACCCAAACCAAACTCACCAAACACCTCAACGGAGCATAAGACTTTATGAGTCTCGAAACTGCAATTGCTGGACTGACCAGCCAGGTCACCTCGCTGATCGACTACTTCAACGGCTTCAAGGCCTCGAGTGCCAAGGTCATCGCCGATGCGGTGGCGGCGGCGCCGGAGATCTCGCGCAGCTTCTACGTCAACCAGCTGAGCGGCGATGACAACGGGACGGGCAAGATCGACAGCCCGTTTAAGACCCTTAACCGGGCACTTTCTTCGACCCCGAACGGCGGCATGGTCGACATCGTCCTGCCCGAAAACTACACGCTGGCGGAAACCCTCTCGGTGGGCAGTCGCCGCGTCATGATTCGCGGGGACATCGAGGGGCCTAACAGCCGCAAGCTCATCCTCAATGAGTTCATGGCGTACACCAACCTGAAGCGCTTTGGCAGCTTCCAGGTCACGCGGGGCAGCTCGATGGACTTTGGTGACCTGACCATCTCCCTGCCGGACTCGGCAGGCGGCCTGCCGGTGGGCATGGATTCGTACTACTCGCTGATCTTTGCCGGCGGCAGCCGACTGCCAGGCTTCATGCAGATCAAGTTCTACAACATGGCGTTCGAGCTGCGCGGGGCCTTCACCGGCAAGATCGTCGGCGCGGGCTTCCCGAGCCTGGCCGTGACGGCGTCGGCTTCCACCATCCCGGCGGCGCTGGAAGGCTCGCTGATTGCCGGCGTGTCGGCGGGCAAGGACCCGAACACCATCCCCAACCTGCTCACCAACATCGCCAAACTCTGAGGTCGCCATGCGCAAAGATTCCCTGAACATCACCTTCAACGGCAACAACTACAACGGCTTCGACTTCGCCCTGCTGCCGCTGGGCGCTGCCCAGCTGTGCGCGGCCCAGCAGATCGAGGAAGCGGCCGACACCGCGCGCGTCGCGGTCATGGGCAGCTCGCTGTTGTACATCGAGTACCAGCTGGCCGAGGAGGAGGCCCAGGCCTTCAAGCAGGCGGGCTTCGACGGCGCCGTGCCGGTCACGGTGCAGGCCTGGGTCGACGCGAACGACGTCGCGCCGCAAGAGGCGGCCGAGAGCATGCTGGCCGAGGCGGCTGCCTGGAAGGGTGCGGTCTGCGCGATCCGCGCGGCGCGCCTGGTGGGCAAGCAGAAGGCGCTCAAGGCGGCCAGCCACGACGAGGCCGAGGCCATCGCCGACCAAGCGATCGCGACCATTAATGCCAGCGTGGTCGGTGTCAGCGCCGCCTGACGCCAGATCCTCGCCACCCCTTGAGCGCCCCACCTGTTGGGGCGTTTTCGTTTCTGCAGGGCCGCCACGCGCGGCCCTGGTCTTGTCTGGAGCTTACATGGCTGGATTCTTTCACGGCGTTACGGTCACGAACGTCGACAATGGCGCGCGCAGCACTGCAGTGCCGTCCTCCTCGATCATCGGTGTTGTCGACACCTTTACCCCGGGGCCGGGTGCTGCCGGCACGCCGACGGCCGCTGCCGGCGACCTGGTGCTGATCACCAACGAGCGCGAGGCGATCGCCGCCTGGGGCGCCGACGCGGCGATCACCAAGGCCTGCCAGGCGATCTATACCCGGGCCAAGGCGGTGATCGTCGGCTGTGGCGTGGCCAAGGGCGCCGACGCCGCCGCGCAGACCTCGGCGATCATCGGCGGCGTGCTGGCCAACGGCAAGCGCAGCGGCCTGCAGGCGCTGCTCGACGGCAAGAGCCGCTTCAACGCCCAGCCGCGCCTGCTGATCGCGCCCAAGCACAGCGCGACCCAGGCGGTGGCCACGGCCATGGATGCCCTGGCCGCCAAGCTGCGCGCGGTGGCGATCATCGACGGCCCGGGCACCACCGACGAAGCGGCCATGGCCTACGCCAAGAATTTCGGCTCCAAGCGTGTCTTCATGGTCGACCCCGGCGTGCAGTATTGGGACACCACAAAGAGTGCCACCGTCGACGCGCCGGCTTCGGCCTACGCCGCCGGCCTGTTCGCCTGGACCGATGCCGAATATGGCTTCTGGGCCTCGCCATCGAACAAGGAGCTCGTCGGCATTACCGGTACCACCCGTTCGGTCGAGTTCCTGGACGGCGACGAGACCTGCCGGGCCAACCTGCTGAACAACGCCAACATCGCCACGATCATTCGCGAGGACGGCTACCGCCTGTGGGGCAACCGCACCCTGTCCAGCGATGCCAAATGGGCCTTCGTCACCCGCGTGCGGACCATGGACATCGTCATGGACGCGATCCTCTACGGGCACAGGTGGGCGGTCGACCGCTCGATCACCTCGACCTACATCAAGGACGTGACCGAGGGTCTGCAGGCGTTCATGCGCGACCTGAAGAATCAGGGCGCGATCATCAACTTCGAGGTCTACGCGGATCCGGTGCTGAACACGACCAGCCAGCTGGGGCAGGGCAAGGTGTACTGGAACATTCGCTTTACCGACGTGCCGCCGGCCGAAAACCCCAACTTCCGCGTCGAGGTCACCGACCAGTGGCTGGCCGAAGTCCTCGATCAAGCCGCTTAAGGAGCGCACCGCATGGCAATGGTTCCCCAAACCCTGGCGAACATGAACCTGTTCGTCGACGGCACCAGTTTCCAGGGTGACGTGCCCAGCCTGACCCTGCCCAAGCTCACCCTGAAAACCGAGGAGCACCGTGCCGGCGGCATGGACGTGGCGGTGGAGATGGACCAAGGCATGGAGAAGATGGAGGCCGGGTTTGTCACCGCCGGCGTGCGCCGCGAGTCGCTGAAGTTCTTCGGCCTGGCCGACAGCACCGCGTTCAACGGCACCTTCCGGGGCGCCTTCAAGGGCCTCAAGGGCAAGATCAACCCGGTGGTGGTCACCTTGCGCGGTCTGCTCAAGGAAGTCGACATGGGCGACTGGAAGGCCGGCGACAAGGCCGAGATCAAGCACAACATCGCCGTTACTTACTACAAGCTCGAAGTCGACGGCCGGGTCATCTACGAGATCGACCCGCTGGGCATGACCCGCGTCATCGACGGCGTCGACCAGCTGATCGAGCAACGCCAAGCCCTGGGTCTGTGACCCGGGGTTTCCCGTTCTATACCACCCCATTTCTAGGAAACTGATCCATGTCCAGTACCCCTGCAAAAATCCCCGCTTTCCTGACCTTGACCGGCGAGAGCGCCACCGTCGCCTTGAGCCGACCCACCGAGTTCAACGCCGTTACCGTCGACAAGCTGACCCTGCGTTCGCCCACCGTGCGCGACATGCGCATCGCCACGGCCACCGCCAATGGTGACGACGAGCAGCGCGAGCTGAACCTGTTCGCCTCGCTGGCCGGGGTCAAGCCGGACGAGCTGGAGCAGCTGACCCTGAAGGACTATGACCGCGTGCAGGCGGCCTATGGCTTTCTGGTGCGCGAAAACTGAGTTCACCCCCGCCGTACAGAAGCAGCTGGCCAAGCGTCTGGCTGCCGAGCTGAAATTTTCCGCCGACGAGATCCTGGGCATGCCGTTTTCGGACATGGTCTGGTGGCTGTCGGACTAGGGCCAGGGGGTAGCACATGGCGAACAAACTGGCGTTAGCACTGGTCATTGGCGGCGCCGTCAGCTCCTCGGTCGGCGCCGCGTTCAAGGACGTCCACGGCCGCATCGACAAGCTGGAGAAGCAGGGCAACAAGGCCAAGGCCCTCAAGGGCATGATCGGCGAGACCATGCGCCTGCGGGACGAGTGGCGCAAGGCCCACGAAAGCGGCTCGGCCGATGCGTCCAAGCTGCTCGGCCGGCTGGAGGCGAACAACGCGGCGCTGCGCAAGCAGGGCATCGAGGTCGGCCGGCTGACCACCGAGTATGCGCGCCTGGGCAAGATGGCCAGGGCCTCCGACCTGCAGCTCAAGGGTCACCAGCAGATCGAGCAGGGCCGCGCCTCGCTCAAGTCCAACGTCGGCCAGGCCGTGGTCGCCACCGGCCTGGCTGCCGTGCCGACGAAGATCAGCGCGGACTATCAGGCGATCATTCGCGACATCGCGATCAAGGCTGACGTCGTCAACCAGCCGCAAGAGCGCGAGCTGACCCAGACCGTTCTCAGCACCTCGCGCGACAGCGGCATGGCCCGCAACGACGTAGCCGACCTGGTCAACCAGCTGGTCGGCGCCGGCATGGACCTGGACAAGGCGCTGTCCTATGCGC
This sequence comes from Enterobacterales bacterium AN_CKDN230030167-1A_HGKHYDSX7, assembly GCA_046940335.1. Taxonomy (GTDB): domain Bacteria; phylum Pseudomonadota; class Gammaproteobacteria; order Pseudomonadales; family Pseudomonadaceae; genus Aquipseudomonas. The sequence goes on along the minus strand of JBKYML010000005.1, from coordinate 117,356 downwards.
CGACGGCGGCCAAGTTCGCGATCGGCCAGGGGTCCTCCGGGGTCGACACGGCCAGCATGATCATGGCGCTGCAGCAGAACGCCAAGATCAACGACCCCAAGGTCATGCAGCAGGCCCTGGAGGCGATTGCCTACCAAGGCCAGGCGGGCAGCTTCGAGGCCAGCGACATGGCCAAGTGGTTCCCACAGCTGCTGGCCGGCATGGAAAAGAACGGCATCACCGGGCTGGATGCGGTGACCTCGCTCGGTTCCATGCTGCAGGTGCAGATGAAGACTGCAGGCGGCTCGGACGAGGCGGCCAACAACTTCAAGAACTGGATGGAGAAGATCGGCGCCGGCGACGTGGTCAAGGCGTACAAGGACGTCGGCATCGACTATCAGGCCTCGCTGAACACTGGCCTGCAGAAGGGCATGAACGTCATCGAGTCGTCCATGGCCCTGGCGATGAAGTATGTCCAGGCGACCGATCCAGCCAAGGCCAAGAAGATCGAGCAAGCCAAGGCCAAGATTGACAAGGAGGTCGATCCGGAGAAGGCTGCCGCTGCCCTCGAAGCCCTGGAGAAGACCCTGCGCACCGGCGACCTGTTCGCCGACATGCAGGTCAAGGCGGCGCTCACCGCCTACGGGCAGAACCGGGGGCTGTACGAGGAGCTGAAAGCCGACGCCAGGAAGGCCTCGGGGATCCTCGACAAGAACCTGGCCGAGCGCCGTGAGACGTCGTCGCAGTTGTGGTCCGAGCTGGGCCAGGCGGTCGACGACTCCATGCGCAGCATTGGCGACGCTATCCGCCCGGCCACCGACGCGGCGGCCAAGGGGCTGACCTGGATCGCGCGCAAGATGACCACGCTGTCGGACGGTGCCCAACCGGTGGTGCTGGGGATTGCGGCCATCACCGCCGGTTTCATGGCCCTGAAGACGGCCAGCAGTGCCCTGAAGATCGGGCGCGGGGTGCTCAACCTTGCGCGCGGCCGTTCCCTGGAGCGCCGGGCCGGGCGCGCCGGGTTCGAGGGGTTGCCCAAGACCGGCAACAAGGTGGTCGACCTCGGCCTGGGCGCGCTGGGCAAGGTGTTGGGTGCCGGCGCACCGGCCGCACCGGCCAACGACAGCGACGCTGGGCGCAGCAGCGAGCCGCAACGCGTGTTTGTGGTCAACGCGGCGGCCATGGGCGGGATCGGCAGCGCCGTGGCCGACAAGGCCCCTGCAGGCGCCGGCAAGGGCGGTCCGCGCTCGCGTCGGCAGCGTCGGCAGGCCATACGCCGCGCACGTCGTGCAGCGCCCCCAGCAGCCCCAAAACCGCCTGCAGCACCGGCGGCGAGCCTGCCAGCCGGACCGGGCAAGGTAGGCAAGCTGGCCAAGCTGGGCCAGGTCGCGTCGCTGGCCGGCAAGGTCGGCGCGGTCAGTCGGGCCTCGCCCGGCGGCGCCGTGCTCGAGGCCGGCACGCAGGTCATTGACACCTACCTGAACGCCCAGACCCAGGACGAGAAGGCCGAAGGTTACGGAGGCGCTGCCGGCAGCCTGGCCGGGACCATGGCCGGGATGGCCGCCGGCGCCGCGATCGGTTCGGTGGTGCCGGTGATCGGTACCGCCATCGGCGGCGCGGTGGGGGCGTACCTGGGCAGCCTGGGCGGCGAGGCCGGCGGCAGCTGGCTGGGCAAGAAGTGGTTCGGCACCGAGAGCGAGGCGCAGGAGACGCCGGCGGATCCGCCGGCAGCCGACGTGCCCTCGCTTGAGCTGCCGGAGCCGTCCGGCCAGGCCGAGCCGGCCAAGAGCAGCAAGCCGGGCGAGGTCGGTGCAGCCGCACGTCCGCCGGTGCCGGTGGTGCAGGACAAGGCGACGCCGGCGGTCCAGAGCAAGCCTGCAGCGCCGATCGCCGAGCGGCCCCGGGCTGAACCTGCCCGCGCGGCCGAAGTGGGCGCTGTCGTCGCGACGACGCCCCCGGTGGCCGTGGGCGAGGCCGTGCGGCCACCGTTACCGGTCACGCCGGCAGCGCCCGCGCAGACGCCGGTACCGACGACGCAGCCTGTCGCCAAGGCCCGCCCACCCGCGCCGGCGGCGTCGCCTGCAGGTGCGGTGCCGGCGGCGCCTCGGGTGGTGGTCCAGCCCCGGGTCGAGGTCGAGCGGCCACCCCGGCCGGCCAACCACGGACCGGCGCCGGCGGCACCGGCGGTTGCTCGCAAGGCTGACCCGGCCGTGGTCGGCGACCTGGTGCGTCACCTGGTCCAGGCGCAGGCGGCCCGCGCTGAGCAGATGCCCGCCCCGGGGCAGGTGGTGCGCTCGATCGTCGAGGCAGCTCCGCCGGCGCCGGCGGCACCGGTGCTGGTCAAGCCGCCGGCACCGGCTAAGCCACCGGCGCCGAAAGTGGAACAGGCCTTCACCTTCGCGCCGCAGGTCAGCGTCACGGTGCAGGGTGACGTCAAGGATACGGCCCAGGTCGCCCGGGATCTGGAGCCCCACCTGCGGCGCCTGTTCGACGATTTCAGCCGGCAGGCCCAGGCCCGTCAGCTGTACGACCTTCCTCACGTCAGCTAAGGAGCAACCCATGCCGTACATGGCACAGATGCAATCGGCCCTGGGCTACATGGTCCGGGCCGGGGAGGCCGGGCGAAAGGACATCAACGGCATGCTCGGCCCGATCAACAGCGCGATCGGCGACATGAGCGGGGCAGCCTCGGAGCTGGAGAACATCCCGTTTGTGGGGCCGGAGATCGGCGCCAAGCTGGGCCGGGTCATGCGCGGCATTACCGCTGCGCAGTCGCAGGTCGGCCAGGTGACGTCGGCCTACGGGCGGGCGGTCTCGGCCGTCGGCCAGGTCCAGGAGCGCCTGGGCACGTTCCAGGAGCAGGCGACACGGGTCAGCGCCCAGGTCGCCCGGGTCGCCGGCAAGGTCAGCCCGAGCTTGGCCAGCATCGTCCCGACCGGCAGCCTGGCCCCGCAGCTGACCCCGGCCGCCGAGGCGGTCAAGCCCTATCCGCACCTGCTGATCATCCAGCCGCTGCAGCCCAACGCCCAGCCGTACTACTTCAACCTGGACACGGCCGCCTTCGACGAGCTGCGACGGCAGACGGCCTACCGCTGGGCCGGGCAGGAGCGCCTGGGGCGCAGCATCGCCCAGCAGGCGGTTGGCCTGGGCGAGGACAAGCTGAGCCTCAAGGGGGTGATCTACCCCGGGCACAAGGGCGGGATTCGCCAGCTCGACACCCTGCGCAGCATCGGCCGCAACCTGCAGCCGCTGAACCTGGTCACCGGCTATGGCCAGGTGCTGGGCAACTGGTGCCTGCAGAACGTCGAGGAAGATCAGAGCAACCTGCTCGCCGGCGGGATCCCGCGCAAGCAAGCCTTTTCATTGGAGTTTGTGAGCTATGGCAACGACCTGCAGAACGTCTGACGGGGATCTGCTCGACGTGATCTGTCAGCACCACTATGGCCACCTGACCGGCAGCGTCGAGGCGGTGCTGGAGGCCAACCCGGGGCTGGCCAGGCAGCCGCAGCCATACCGCGCCGGCCTGGTGATCACCCTGCCCGAGCTGGTCGCGCCCACGGACGAGGCTATCCAGCTGTGGTAACCCGCGTTACGCGTAACGGGACAGGGCCTGCTTAACTGGCCAAGGGGACGGCACGTCTCCACCACCAACTAATCACGCAGGAGGCTCAATGAATCAATTGAAGACGGCAGCAGAAGTGCTCGAGCGGCTGCACCACAATCAGGACGCTCTGCGCGCCGCGATCGAGGAGCTGGCCAAGTGGGTAGGGGAGCGGGGGACAGTCGACGTGCTCGGCAACGTCAACGGCGCCCTGGCAACCTTGGATGAGAACACCGACCACGTCCGTCAAGGGATCGCCGAGCTGGTGGCTGCCAGCGTCGGCAAGACCTGATGGTGCGCCTCACGTATCACGAAGCCCCGCCCTTTGCGGGGCTTCTGCTTTCTGGAGTATCACTATGAAACCCGCTTTTCGCATCGTCGCCGACGGCACGGACATCACCGCGCTGATCAACGACCGGCTGCTGAGCCTGCGCACCTCGGACAAGCCCGGGATGGAATCGGATGAATTCGAGCTGCGCATTGATGACCGTGACCAAGCCATCACCCTGCCAGAGCGCGGCGCCGGCATCGAAGTGTTCCTGGGCTACGAGGGCCAGGCGCTCAGGCGCATGGGCCGCTATACGGTCGACGAGGTATCGGTGACCGGGCCGCCCGACACCCTGGAGATACGCGGCAAGGCCAGCGACATGCGCGGCAGCGGCAAGACCACCCGCAGCGGCAGTTGGGAGGACGTGCCGCTGTCACAGATTGTCCAGGAGCTGGCTACGCGCAACGGCTGGACGCCGAGCTGTCCGGTGGCCAAGAAGGTGCCCCGGGTCGACCAGCGCAACGAATCGGACTTCAACTTCATCACCCGCCTGGCCAGGCAGTACGACTGCACCGCCAAGGTCGCCGACGGCAAGCTGCTGGTCCTGCCGCGCGAGGCCGGGCAGAGCAGCGACGGCAAGCCGCTCGGGCGGGTGACCCTTCGCCGCTCGGATGTCAGCCGCTACCAGTTCCGCTTCAGCGATCGCAGCACCCAGCAAGCGGTCAAGACCACCCACCAAGACCAGAAGACCGGCGAACTCAAGGTGGTTGAGCTGGCCAACGAGGACGCCCCCACCGGCCTGCCGCCGGTGCATACCGATCGGCACATTCACCCCAACAAGACCGCCGCCGAGCAGGCCGCCAAGGCCCGGCTCAATGCCTTCAACCGCAGCACCGCCGGCGTGCGCTTGGAAATGCCCGGGCGCACGGACCTGTTCGCCGAGCTGACCATCGACGCGCAGGCGTTCAAGCCCGGCCTCGATGGCGACTACCTGGTGGATTCGGTCGACCAGCTGTTCACCCCGGCCGGCTGGTCGACCACCGTCGAGTGCAACGGCGGCAAGAAGGGCAAGGCCAAGGCCAAGGGCAGGAAGACCAAGAAACCTGACCAGCCGCTTCGCGTGGAGCAGCTGTAACCCGGGGCTACGGCCCCCAAGGAGTACCGCATGACCGTCACCGTTCGACAACTGCAGCAGATCTTCCCCAACGCCGGCCGCCACGCCGGCGTTTTTGTTCCCGTGCTCAATGCCGCCATGGGCAAGTGGGGCATCGTCACCCGCCTGCGCCGGGCGGCGTTCCTCGCCCAGGTCGGCCACGAGTCCGGCCAGTTCCGCTACGTGCGCGAGCTCGGCAGCGACAAGTACCTGAGCAAGTACGACACCGGTCGTCTGGCAACGCGCCTAGGAAATACGCCCGAGGCCGATGGCGACGGGCAGAAGTACCGCGGCCGGGGCCTGATCCAGATTACCGGCCGGGAAAACTACGCGCGCTGCGGCGAGGCGCTGGGCCTGGACCTGCTCAACCATCCTGAGCTGCTCGAGCAGCCCGAGCACGCAGCCAACTCGGCGGGCTGGTTTTGGCACAAGGAAGGGCTGAACAGCCTGGCCGACAAGCAAGCCTTCGTGAGCATCACCAAGCGGATCAACGGAGGGACCAATGGCCTGCACGAGCGCAAGGCGTTTTACGAGGCCGCGCTGGAGGTGCTGCAGTGATCGGCCTGCACTGGCGGTTGGCGCTCCTGGCGTTGCTGCTGGGCCTGTACGCCGGCGGCCGGGGTACCTGGTTGTGGCAGGCCAAGAACTACGGCCTGCAGCTGGCCAGCAGGGATCAGGCGCTGACCACCCAGCACCTGCAGCATGTCCAGGAGCGCGAGCGGGTGGTTGCGGCCGTCCTCGAGCAGGTGCAAGCGCAGCAAGCCAAGCGCCTCGATCTGGAGCAGCGGCTGCAGGCGCAAGATCAATCCCACCACAAGGAACTCACGGATGCACAGAACGAGCGCAATCGCCTGCGTGACAGGCTTGCTACTACTGACCTGCGGCTGTCAGTCCTCCTCGATGCCGGCGTCGGCGCCGCCCCAGGTGATGACGGTAGGATGCGAGCCGCCGCCGACGCCGGCGGCATGGTTCATGGAGCCACGCGAGCCGAACTTGACCCAGCGCATGCTCAACGAATTATCGGCATCACCGGCGACGGTGACGACGGATTGAGGGCGTTGCAGGCCTGTCAGGCCTGCGCGCTCGAAATCATTCAGTAAAAAGGAGCGAGCCAGGTGAGTGCGTCAACACTTAGCCCGGCCCGCCGAACCCGCAGACCCTTCCTGCAAGTCCAGCCAAGGCTCCTGCTCTGTGCACAAAGCGGAGCGAGCCTAACACCTGTTCATTCATACAGTAAAGACTTGCTATCAAATGACCTCTCCTATCGTTCCCTGGATGGGTGGCAAACGCCGCCTAGCCGACCGCTTGATCCCTCTCTTTCCCCCTCATGAATGCTACGTCGAAGTCTTCGCAGGCGGTGCCGCGTTGTTCTTCATGCGTCCCCAGCCCGCCCCGGTGGAGGTGTTGAACGATCTCAACGGTGACCTGGTCACGCTCTACCGCGTTGTGCAAAACCATCTAGAGGAGTTCGTGCGTCAGTTCAAGTGGGCTCTCAGCTCCCGCCAGATTTTCGAGTGGCAGAAGATGACACGCCCTGAAACCCTCACCGACATCCAGCGCGCTGCACGCTTCTTCTACCTGCAGCAGCACGCTTTCGGTGGCAAGGTCACTGGGCAAACATTCGGTACCGCCACTACAGGGCCGGCCATCAACCTGCTGCGCATCGAGGAGAATCTTTCCGCTGCCTGGCAGCGCCTCGCTGGCACGTACGTAGAGAATCTCTCTTGGTTCGCCTGCGCCGAGCGATATGATCGAGCGCACACGTTCTTCTACATGGATCCGCCCTACTGGCAGACCACCGGTTATGGCGTGGATTTCCCTTTCGAGGAATACGAGCGCATGGCGGACTTCATGCGCCGCTGTAAGGGTAAGGTGATGGTTAGCATCAACGACCACCCGGACATCCGGCTCGCCTTCGAGGGCTTCCACTTCGAACGCTTAGACATCCGCTACAGCAACACAAACCAGCGACAGTGCAAGGCAGAGGTAACCGGCGAGTTAGTGATTATGAACTGGCAGCCAGCATCGCTAGGCAGCTTGTTCTGATTGCCAAATGCGCCCCTACCTAAGGGTATTATCGAGAGCATCGCATTGCAGCGAAACGACCTGAATTGAGCAGGACCTACAAAACGCATTCCCCTGATCGAAGAGCTGTCGAAGGAGGGGAGTTCATGATCAGTCGGTGTACCCTGAAGACCCTGACCGATATCCCTTGGGCCACGCGGTTCTGTTACCTGCAACAGCATGCCTCTGAAGTTCAGCTCGCTGGCTAGACCTTTGCTGCTATCATCATTGGGCTGGCTACGCTCTGCGCGTTGAGTAGCTCCTGTTCATGGAATGTTAAAGTCTCGCACGAATCTATGTTTAAAACATGAAGGGCAAGCCTCCCGCTGAGGGATTATAGAAGCTAGGTTTATAAATTATAAATCTAATAGAGAATTTTTACGGAGTAGTTGAGGAGCGAGCTAGGGCTGTTGCACCGCTGATAATTAACTGTGCAAAGGTATCGTAGTCAATGATTTCAATTTTTTTGTCTAGGAATCTGCTCGCCTGGAGCACTTCGGATTTGTCAAAATTTTCCCAGCTCCCCACCACTAGCACCATCTTTGGATCAGTTATCTTTATGCCATATTTTTCAAGGGCATGCGCTTTATTTCTCTCGTAACTGAAATACTCTCGATAATTGGCTAGTTGTGCTATGCCTTCTGAAACGTAATCAACAAATCTGCGGCGCTTTCGCCCGTCTTTTGTTAGCCGAGTCTTGTCAAGAAGTGCGGTTTTAAGATCGTATATATCCCATTCCCCATAATTATTTTCAATTATGAGATCAGGGTTTATATACGTGTCGTCGCAAGTTCCATCATGTTCGAGCCATTTTAGAGAAGGTTCGTATTCGAAGCGGCTTGCATTGAAAGCTAGCTTTATTATCTCAGGGTGCGAGTTGATAAAATCGCCTAAGGTCGTCTCTCGAAGCTTTGGCTGCAAGTACATGTTTTGAAATTGAGCTACCGTAGTTTTCACGATGTCGCTATTGTCAACTGTATGGACTCCTTTTACGCAGCCTTCTTCAGCGGTCCAGTTGTAAAGACCTTCAAGTTGGTTGGTAGATATTCTGCTGGCGACGATGTACATTGCCAGTATATTCTTGACTCTGTAAAAGTTTTCGCGCTTGTTGATTAAGATTGAGTTCTCGATGCATGTATAATCAAAGTTTTCTCCAAAGCCAAATAAGCAGTCTGCATCGAAACTGGCCGCCATGTGTGATTTGTACAAATCTATGTTGGGAAATCGCTCCTTTAGAAGTTGGGCTTGGTGGTTTGTAGATATTGTGAGTGAGCGAAACCCCATCAGTCCACTATCGAGCTGGAGTAAAGGGTTTTTGTATTGCTCGTCAAATTGATTCAAGTACCTATAAATAGATTTCTCTGTGTGGATCTTTACCTTTAGCTCACTGTATGTTGCTGAGGCGCCGACTAGCTCCGCCATGTAATGTTTTGAGAATTTAGTAAAAATTATCATGGTCGGGTAAAGTGTTAGTTTGCCATTGGTAAATAGGCGCCCCTCTGACTGAGCTTTGGTTACCTCGGTGAAATATTCGTGCCACCAAGATTTTGTTTTTGCTACAAATTTTTCAAATAGCATCAATATTTCTCTGGTTAATAGGGGTGCGGCGAATCGAGTATATTAATATGGTCAAGCCAGAATAGCTGGTGATTATAGACTAGGTAGGGCTACTGAGCTCCATGGCTGCATCAAATATCAGTCGCTGAATTACTTTTTTGACATTCGCTGATGTCTGCTAAGAGAAAGTGACACCCAGTCTACATCGTAAGACTTGGGTGCCGTTTGCGAATTAAACTAGCCCAATGCCTTCAGTCTTCCGCGGATGTATGCGAAATCCGGTAGGTCGGAGTACCCTCGCGCCATGGCACTCAGATGGTTTGAATTATAATTCTCTCTCCATCGATACAAGCATTTTTTCATATTGCCTCCAGTGCAAAACTGACACTGATGAACACTGTGCGATTTGCAGAGTTCTGGTAGGCTAGATATGTAATCATGCAGATGATCGCAAAAAAGCTCTAGTAGCCACTTACCTTTACATATCACTGTGAGATGCTGCCACGTGTGCTTAATGTCAAGCGAGTCCGCAAATTGGTGTAGATCTTCTTTTTTGCCGATTATGCGTGGGTAAGCGCCGCTCTTAAATACTGAACGGATCTTGTCAGAGTAGCCGATCTCCGCAGGATATCCCCGTACGCATGCTTTCTTTAAGGCTTCTAGACAAACTTCATAAACTCCCATGAGTTTATCGATTATTTCTTGATATATCTTTCTGGTGTCTAGTTTTTCTATTAGGTCATCTGAGGCATTAAGCACAGATGAAAGAACTCTACGAACCGTTTCCTCTCCGACAAAATGGCTCTCAATCGAGTAGAGGTCCAGTGTGAACAGCGCATTGCTTTGCGGGATCTCGTTCCGGAAATACCGAGCGTCCCGATCAATTACCCCGACAACATGTTTAGAAATGTCGACCGTTCCTGCTGCTGACTCGAGCGCGTCAATATTGGAAATAACCCCTTCACAACCCTCTTTGCAGGTAAGGATATTCTCACTGGCAATTACGTCGCAATTTAAATCTGACTGTTTCGCAAAATCTTCATATAAACGAACGTCATCATAGCCTTCAACGATAACAAGGGGCATGTCCCCCATAATGGCGGCTTGTAGTAATTCGCCTGCTTTGAGTTGGAGGTCTGGAGGGATAATCACTGCGCTTGACACAAGATATCCTCCATGGGCTCCAGCTTAACGAGCGAGTCTACAGTGTTCTGAGATATTATCGGGCTATGTGTTGCAACTATTATTTGGGTAAATGGTACAAGCTCTTGAATGACGTTCATCAAGATGCGCTGCCATTTGATATTTAGTGAGATTTCGGGTTCGTCAATGATAAGGAAATTGCGACCTCGGCCTACGGTGACTACTAGTGCAAGGAAGGTTAATATATGCCTTTCACCGCTAGACAAATAGTCGACGCTGTGCTCTGAGTGGCGGACTAAAATCTTGAGCTGATTGTCTACAATTTCCAGTTTCTTCCCGCCAATGAGAAATTTATTAAAGGTGTCAATAAGGTGGTTGATGGAGCTCAGTAGTTGTTTCTCAACCTGTAATTCGTCCACCATGTTTATGATCAGCCTTGCAAAAATTTCATTTTGCAATAGGGGGGCTACATCTTCTTCCTTTTTGATTTGCTGTAACGTTTGAATAACCTGGCTCTTGAAGGTGTTCTCAGGACCAGCCGCTAACGCTTCGATAATCCTGTCCCGGCTTTTTACTAATGCGCCACTAATTTCTCTTACCGTGGTTTCAGTAGGTAGTACAGGGCCTAGCTGACCTTCAATCACACTAGCCAATGTATCAAAGAGAGCATTCTGGATCTTCTCGGTAGCTACGCTTCGGGCTACTCGATACTGCTCCAGCAGGTGGGATTCAATGTTTCCAATCTCAATGCTTTTTATGAATAAATGTTGCTCATTAACATCAAGCTCCTGGTTTTTGTTTCTACTTTTTTGTTGCTGCGCTCTATTTAAGTGATGCGCAAGCTCAAATGCGAAATCTTTCGAGTTACCGTAAAATCTTGGTTCCCGCGCGTATTCTCTGCGATGCATCATGAATCGGTGAATAATGCTAGGATCGATCCTGACTGGTTGGGTGGCGAGGCCTCGTTCGATTCCAATTGAAAGTGAACGGCAATCACCTAGTGGGGAACTTTGAAGCTGAGACCAGTCATATCTTTCTTCATCTGGAGATGAGTTTTCAGTTTCTTGTATTATAAGTGGGATGACAACAGATTGAGGAGGGGTGTTATCATTAATCGTATATTCGATAGTAATTTCTTTAACGGATTCTTCTATGAGCGCAGATGTTTGCTGATTCAATGCGGCAAACAATAGTTTCAAGAATGTAGTTTTCCCACATCCATTGTCGCCGTAAATGATGGATACTGCACTATCCGAAAAGCGAACGTCAACTGAACGGTCCGGATGTTGAAAGCCAACAACATTTAAACGCGATATCCTTAACATATAGATCTATCCTACACGCGTGGTATGAATTTTCAGGGCGGGTATGCACTAGCTAGCATCTATGATGCCATATTGACATCTGTCGTCTGTTCTGCCAAGCCAGCATCACGCCTCTTGGTGGCTCTCAGTCCTGATCTGAGGCAGGGCTTCGTCACTCCCAGTTAAGCAGCTAAAGCTATAGGCTACTCATTCGTTTGATTAGCTTGGGTTAGTGATTAGAACAAGATGTTGGTACAAAAATGGTACGCTGAAGCACAGGAATGTCTACACCCCGCGAATTTATTAGCCTCTTTAAAAAATGCCCCCAATCCATCATCGGCGCAACAGAAAACCGCCGTGAAGGATCCTGGCGTTGTGCGGGTGCGTGTGCAGCGAAGTCTTGAGGCATGTAGGGTGCGTGTCGTGCTGAGTTCAGAAAGGGCGGCGATGGGCGTGACGCATTCAATCGAGCCGCTTGGCGTGGAATGGGCATAGTCTACCAAGGCAGCGGGGCCGCGTCCGCGTCGCTGACATCCGGTGCCAGCTGCCCATTGCACGCACCGCCACCATGAGCCACCCAACCCTGCACTCGATGATCGATCCTTTTATGATGAACCCTTTCCTCATCAGGACGATGCCCGCCCCATGGCCAAACGAAAAAGAAAAACCCTCCCCAAGGATTTCGATGATCTGCTGGAGCGGGCATCTTTCACCGAGCTGACGGCCGTCTTCGAGACATGCGGCCTCGAGGCCACCGGCGGCTACAGCAAGTGCACGGCCCTCGGTTTCTACAACTGCCCCGACGAGCTGGTTCGCTGGCTGGTGGAGCAGGGCGCGGACATCGACGCCCGTGACGAGTACCGACGAACGGCGCTGCATCACCGCAGCTCGAGCTGGAAGGGCGGAGTCGACCTGCTGCTGGACCTGGGAGCCGACCTCGAGGCCCAGGATCATCGAGGCGAGACGCCATTGCAGGCAGCGGTGAAGAGCCACCAGGCCGACGCAGTCGCTGCTCTGATTCGCCGAGGCGCCAAGGTCGAGGTCAATACTCGGCAAGCCGATAGCCTGTTGCACCTCGCCTTGCTCACGACCTCCAATGCGGACATCGAGGCCATGGCACGCATTGCTCAGGTTTTGTTGGCGGCAGGTATTCCCATCGGGGACGCTGAACGTGCCGAGGTGCAGCGTATCGGGCAGCAGTTCGAGTTTCATCGCGCGCGTTTCAATCCGGAGGCGCTGCCAGCCACCGATGCTGCCCTGACCACACTCTATCGCATGTTCGATGTCCCGCCCGTCGCTGCGCGCCAGTTGCATAACGGTCAGGACACGATCCTCGTGACGGCAGAGGGTTGGCCTGCTCAGCATCAGCAACTGTGGGAGTGGCTGGTGCCGTCCTCTGGCGCGGCGGCGTCGGTGCAAGGGGAGGTCATCCGTCTCAGTGGGCGCCTCTGGATCGAAATCAACGACAACGGCGCCGCCAACTGGGACGCCGATTTCAAGAAGATGCTGAAGGCGCTGGTAGAGCATCTGGGCAGCGGCGTGGCCTTGAGCGACGTGGCACTGGCCGAAACCCGCGCATCTGCGGTTGAACTGAAGAACGGCAACGACCCTGCTGAACACTGCGATCGACTCTGTGAACGGGCAGTGGACTGGGTCATCGCCAACCCGCAGCCGATACCCTTGAGTACGCCTTCTTACCGCCGATAGACGCAGGTAGGGCCCTGCGTGCGTTGGGATGTGTCGCAGGCCGGGCAGTAGGGCATTGGCGTAAGCCCCGCCCGGCAACGGATGATGTCAATATAGGGTCGACGTCTGAAGGAGGCGAACCGTGATGTATCCTGACAAGGGTCCCGAAAGCGCTTGCGAGGCGGCTATTGCAGCGGTATGCAATCGCATGGGCCTTTCCCGTGAGTCGTGGATCGCCGAATGCTGGAAACGCCACGATGGCGCTTTTCTCTGTGACCAGGTATTGATCTATTCGACAGACGAGATCGAAGAGCGTAATCGCACCTTCGAGGTCGCCACGTACTTCAAGGGGCATGTGGCTGTGGGAGACGACTCCGGTGGGCGGTTGATCCTGGTCAGCACGGCAGCATTCGACGGATTTCTCGTAGTGGACAGCGGCAGTGCCACCCTCGACGACGCCGAAGTGTTGAGCGATCTGAGCCGTGTGCTGGCCTACATCACCGATCAGGCGTGACCCATCATGGCGTCGGCACGCGTCCGCCCGGCACGCCCTGACTGTTAACTCCCGCACACTTGCAGCACGTCCCCTTGTGAGCGATAGCCCATTTGTTGTGCGGCACGCCTACCGCCGTTGCCAGCCCTCCGTTCGTCTACTTCAATGTCCGTCCTCTTTTATTTCAGGCCCGACGGCACTGCTCGTAGATCGCCCATGAGCGGCATTCTCGGTGGCTTCTTCGCCCTCCGATGACGACGCCGTGCAGTCGTGACGACGTGCAGCCTGCCTTTGGCCGCGACCAGGACCTACGCATGAGCATCCCTGAACACCCTGGCTCTCCCCAGCCCGACTCCGCCCACGCCGCCCAACGCCAGCACGTCATCACCGAACTCCAGCAGGTCGTCGAGCGCGTGCCCGAAGAGACCCCGTTCACCAATTCCACCGTCTACAAGATCTGGGGCCCGGTCGCCGTGGTCGGTCTGCTGGCGCTGCTGGGCATCACGCTCCTGATGGGCCGTCTCGACCTGATCGCCTGCTGCGCCTTTCTCCTGCTGGGCGCCGTGTGGGTCACTTGGCAGCACCGCCATGCCGGACGTCACGTGTTCATGCGCCTGACCCGGCGGCAGCTGTTCGTCGACACCCTGGACGGCCCGGTGGACCTGACCAAGGTCGAGCACTTCGAGGTGGACAAGGAAGCCATGGGCATGCTGAAACAGACCCTGCACCTGAGCGACGCCGACGGGCTGCCGACCCATCATGTGGTGAAGATGCAGCCGTTCTGCAACCAGGCGCTGGTGGACGCCAACCAAGGGCAGGTGCGCATCCTCTCGGCGGGCTTGGCCCGGGGCGGGCGTAAGCTGAGTGCTGACGAGGTCGCCGCGCTGCTCGGGGCATACCGTGACGCGGCCCGAGCGCAGCAGCGGCTGGATGGATTGCAGCGCCATGGATGAGGCTGCACGCGAGGCTCATCTGGACATGCTGCAGGACGCGGCGGATGGGCCGACCCAGTCGTTCACGCTCTACGAGTCCTCCCTGGACAAGGCCATCGCCTGCACGGTGCTGAGCGCGCTGCTGCTGGGTGTGGGTGGCTGGCTCCTGCAGGCGACGGTGATGCTGGCGGCGAACCTGTCGGCGGCGTTGCTGCTGCTGATGGTGATCACGGCGTTGGTCTTGCTGCTGCCCGGCCTGGGCGGTCTGGCAGTAGCCGAAGCCCTGCGTCGGCGGCATGGGAAGCGCGTGCTGGCCGTGACCCGCGACACGCTGTGCTTCGCCAACGCTCTGGAGCCGGTACCGTGGGTGACCTTCGATGGCTTCGACGTCGATCAGAAGCACCTGACCATTCGCTTGATGTTCTGTCGCTCAGGATTCAGCACCCTGCCTGCCCTGACACCGATCCGCTTCAAGTCATTGGCCGCGCCCCATGCCTACCCGATCGCCGGCGACCTGCAGGTCAAGCTCTGGATGTGTGCGCCCACGCTGGCAGGCAAGCGTCTGGACATCGATGACCTGGTCAGGCTGCTGTTCCCTTACCTCGAGGCCGCCCAGGCGCGGCGGACGCTGGGGTTGTTGTACCCCGAGGCCGAGCGGTGGGGGCGTCCGGCCAACAGCTGACGTCTCCTGCGCGCGAGCCGTCCAGCGCTCCTCGACAGGTGTATCGGGAGCGCGGCCTCCATAGGTCAGTCTCGTCCATAGGAAATTTCCCTCTCTTGCTTGGGAATGGGACGACTGGTCTTTGTTTCTGCGCCAGCCAGTATGTGGACGTGGCGACAACGGCGGGTTGCAACATCGCGCCCGACGCGTTGTCACATTCCATCGTCCACTGCGCCGCTTCATCTTGGCAGTCGACCGTTGCCGTCAGCGCCGTTCACAAGGCCTGGCCAGGGCGACGTCAAAGCTGCACCCGCCGCGCAAGGACGCTCGACGCGACAGACCAAAGGATGGCCTCACCCATGGATCGACTCCCCGACACACCCGCACGCTGCCTCCCGTCCCGTTCCCACTACGCGCGAGGCTAGGCCCATGTTCGAAGCTGCACGTCTGTACGACGAGATCGAACACACGAGTGCGCTGGGCGGGTTTCTCACCGGCGCCGTCATCGGCCTGGCCTTGGCCAGCTACGCTGCTTTCAGTGTCTGTACCCTGGGCTTCGGAGGGTTGTTACTGGTCGGCATCGTCGCCGGCCTGTTGCCCCAGGCGGGTGAATTCCTCGGCTCGTTGTCCAGCTCACCCAGCGGCCAGATCGAGCGGCCCGGCTGCTCACCGGATGTGTTCATCAACGGGCGCAATGCCGCGCTCGCCACGGCCAGCACGGCCAAGTGCGAGAAGCATTCGCCCACTGTACGGGTGGCCGAAGGCTCCACCAACGTCTTCATCAATGGAAAGCCCGCCGCCCGCAAGGGCGACAAGCTCACTTGCGGCTCACGGATCGCCAGCGGCTCCAACAACGTGTTCATCGGCGGCGGTACCGACCGCTACCTGCCGGTCGAGGAGGAGGTCTCGAACACGCTGCGCGTGGGCGTTGACATCCTCATGGTCATGGCCAGCATGGGGCGCTCGGTGTTCGCCGTCTATCGCCTGGGCATCCAAGCCGGCCTCAAGGCCGCCATGCCCTGCGCGCTGCGCACCGGCGCGACGATCGCCGCCAGCTACCTGGCCACCGCCTACCTCATCGGCCCGGCCATCGAACGCGTGGTGGGCGGTTTCCTCGGCAACCCTGTGGACCTGTCCACCGGCCGCAAGGTGCTGGTCGACGAGACCGACTTCGTGCTGCCGGGGATGATGCCTCTGGCGTGGACCCGTTTCTACGCCAGCGACCTGACCGTCGACAGTGTGCTGGGCCGGGGCTGGATGTTGCCGTGGGAGCAGCACCTGAGCCGCTGTGGCGGGTTCGTGTACCTGACCGACAACCAGGGCCGCTTGGTGCCCTTCATCGATCTGGCCCCTGGCGAGAGCATCTACCACCCTCACGAAAGCATCCACCTGGTGCGGACACAGGGTGGGCACTACCTGGTGCAGACGCTGGATAACGTGTTTTTCTATTTCGGCGAGGTACCTGATGACGACACGCCCGTCCCGTTGCAGCGTGTCGAGAACGCGTTCGGGCACTATCTGCACTTCGTTCGCGAGCCGGAGGGCCGCCTGACCGACATCGTCGCGCCTGGGCCGCACCGCGTGCACCTGCACTACGATCATCCCTTGGGCCGCCTGACCGATGTAAAGCGTGTGGTCGATAACGTGGCCGTCGAGACCTTGGTGCGTTACCGCCATGACGATCACGGTCAGCTGAATGCCGTGATCAACCGCAATGGCGACACGGTACGGCGCTTCAGCTACACCGACGGGCTGATGACCCAGCACACCAATGCCTTGGACCTGACCTGCGACTACCGCTGGGAAGTGCTGGACGGCAAACCCCGCGTCGTCGAGCACTGGACCGGGGATGGCGAGCACTACCAGTTCCGCTATGACTTTGCTACACGCACACGCTGGGCCAACGACGTGCTGGGGCGTGAGCTGGAGGTTCGGTACAATAAGGACAATCGGGTCATCGCCAGCCGCGATTTTGGCGGCGAGCGGTACGCCATTGATCTGGATGAGTTCGGCAACCTGATCGGCATCACCCTGCCTGACGACAATCGATTAGCCTTCAAGTACGACGAGTACTCCCGCCTGGTCGAAGAAACCGACCCGCTGGGGCGCAGCATTCGCTACAAGCACCATTTGGGGACGCCCCTGATCACCGAAACTCGCTTCCCCGACGGCAGCGTGTGGAAAGCGCAGTACGATGACGAAGGCACGCTGCTGTCCGAGACCGATCCGCTCGGGCAGGTCACCGAATACCTGAACAGCCCGGACGGTCTGCCGCACACCATCATCGACCCCACCCACAAGTCCAAATACCTGTGGTGGAACAGCTACGCCCAGGTCGAACGTTTCCAGGACTGCTCGGGCAAGAGCACCTGGTACCGCTACGACGAGCGTCAGCATCTGGTCGAAGTCATCGATGCCTTGCAGAACGTCACCCGCCTGGAGCGCAAGCCCGATGGTGAGGTGCTGCGCATCGCGCACCCCGATGGCAGCAAGGAAACCTTCACCTACAACGCATTGGGCCAAGTCCTTACCCATACCGACGGTAAGGGCCAGACCACCTGCCTTCAGCGCACTGCCCGCGGCCTGCCCAGCGCACGCCAGGATGCCAATGGTGAATGGGTACGCTATGAGTACGACAAGGCCCTCCGCCTGACGGCCCTGGTCAACGAAAATAATGCCAGTTACCGCTTCGCCTATGACGCGTCGGATCGTTTGAGCGAAGAGGTGCGGGTAGACAACCTGACGCGGCGTTTTGCCTATAACGTGAGCGGCCACCTTATCCGGTTGGATGAGATCGGTTATGGCGAAAATGGCGAGCGTCCGGAGCGACACACCGAATTCGAGCGCGACACGATCGGCCGGTTGATCAGCAGGACCAATACGGACGGCCAGCACTTCTACACCTACGATGACAGCGACCGCCTGCTAAGCATCGAGCGCCAGCCTACCCCGCGTGCCAAGCGCATGATGGGCACGCTACCGGAGAAGCTCGAGTACGCGTACGACATCCTCGGGCGACTGACCCAGGAGATCACACCCGACGGCATCCTGGGCTATGAATACGATCCGCTGGACAACCTGACCACGCTGACCTTGCCCGATGGGCGCAAGATCAATCACCTGTATTACGGCAGTGGCCATCTGCACCAGATCAATCTGGATGGGCAGGTCATCAGCGACATCGAGCGTGACGACCTGCACCGCGAGGTGTATCGCACCCAAGGCAAGCTCACCAGTTGCTTCGGCTATGACGCCATGGGGCGCAAGGCCTGGCAGTACGCCTCGACGTTGCCTGCCGACAAGCTGTCGCAGGTGCATAACGCGGGAGTTCATACGGAACTGTATGTTGAGCATCGCTACAACCCGATCCATCGCCGTTACGAGTACGACCCGGCGGGGGAGTTGGTGCGTACGCTGGACAAGCTGCGGGGTGAGACGCGGTATACCTATCAGGCCAATGGGCAGTTGCACAGCCGTGACACAGGTTCGATCCTCACCAGTGAGGAGTTCCGCTACGATGCGGCAGGCAACCGGCTGGATTTCAATGCGCGGCAGTTTGCCAGAGTCACGGACAACCGGGTCTCGAAGTGGCGCAACTGCGAGTATCGGTACGATGCGTGGGGCAACCTGATCGAGAAGTTCTCGGGGCCTGCCACGGAGCAGCAGTTTGAGTACGACTGTGAGAATCGGTTGGTCAAGGCCGAGACGTTTGTGGCGGGTAAGCTGACGGCGACTGGGCAATACCGCTATGACAGCCTAGGCCGGCGGGTTTATAAGCACGCCGAGGTCGATGGGGTGATCGAGCAGAGGCGTTTCTTGTGGCAGGGGCTGCGCATGTTGCGTGAGCAGACGGCAGAGACGGATCGGCTGTACATGTACGAGCCGAACAGCTATGCGCCGTTGGCACGTATAGACGATGACGAAGCTGGAGGGCGGCAGGTTTACTATTTCCATACCGACCAGATTGGCACGCCGCTGGAGGTAACCAATGCTGAGGGAGACTTGGTATGGCAGATGACCCATCGTGCTTGGGGAGAGGTAGAGCAGCTTGCAGTCGGAGCGGTTGAGCAGAACTTACGGTTTCAAGGCCAGTATTTCGATCGAGAGACGGGGCTGCACTATAATACGCTGCGCTATTATGAGCCGGGTAAAGGAAGGTTCATAACTCAAGATCCTATTGGCATTAGAGGAGGTAGTAATTTATTTAGGTACGGTGCCAATCCTATAGCTTGGGCCGACCCCACAGGTCTGTCTCCCTGCTTGGTAAGGAATGTAAATGGCACTCGCATTCATGGAAAAGGCCAAGTGGATAGAACGCCGGGGCATGATCAATTTTCGGAAGCTATTGCGAACAAATTGGCGATGAGTGGAAAGTTTACAGATGTTTACCTGAATAGATCATACAATTTTGCCAGCGGCAGAGGAGTGTCGGCTAGAAGGCCGGACGTAATGGCGCGCGATGTCAATGGAAAACTACATGCTATTGAATTGGCCTCAAAAACAGACAAGGGTAAGCGATTAGGATTCCTTGATACGCGCAACGTAACAGCTATGAATGGTCTGCCTCAGTCCAAGCGAGGGCTGATCGTTATAATCGAACATCCATACAATGCAAGAGAGATGAGAATGATACTGGATGACCTGATTTCGGAGGTGCTATGAGCGGCTGCTTAGGTTTGGCTTTTTACGGTATTGGCGGCTTATCCCCGGAACTTGCCTTAAAGGAGGGGGTTTCTTTATTTTCGATGTTCGGCCTTGAAGTCAAGTCAGCCTGTTATTACATATATTTAGCCCAGGGGGATCATGATGGTGATCACGATGGGGTGGAAGTGCATGTCGATACGCTAGAAGAAAAAATAAGGTCGGGTGATGTATCTGCATTTAGGATTTACCATGAAAATGGCGATATTGATCCATGGGTGGCATCGTATGGCTATAGTACTAATGAATTTGGTAATTTTCCCCATATTGACGTTCAGGTAGCGCTCGAGCCTGAAAAAGCGTTCGAGCTAGCAGTTAAGTTTTTAAAAGGTTCGCAGTTGGTAGATAAGTGTGGTTACGGGATTGGATATGGTTGCGGGAGTGTTTCAAAGGCTTTTAGTTACGGATCAGTACGCGATCTTATAAAGCTTTATGATTTTGAGGAGACGACCAAGTTTAAAAGCCTAGTGAGGAGAGCTAGTAATTGCAAAGATGAGGGTGTGAGTGCGCATCTAAGAATGATTTATCCTTTGAATGTGCTGAGCAAGGAGCACTTATTATTGCGGGTGAAAGACGGGTCGCTAGAGGAGTGGATCGAGCAAAACAAAAAGATTGGAAGTTTGGAAAGGGTTGGTAAGGAGCGATGGTTGTGGTCTGTAAAAGAAGAGGCTCTTGAATGTGTTAATAAATACCTAGGAGAGCTAGGTGTTTTGTTGTCTTGGAGATCAAGGCCTGCCAAGGGTTCATTGGGTAAAAGATTGCCATGAGGTATGTGTATTTAATTCATGAGAAGGAGGGCGTGTGGCTAGAAATTTTGTATTGACGATTTCAAGAAATTATCCGGAAAGCTACTGGCTGAAAATGCACCTACTCTCTGGCGAGGATCACGGCATTTTCAGTATGGGCGTGCCCATAGAAGGAGAGGTAAAAGCATCTTTTGAGGGCTCGAGGGAAATAAGCACATCCCGGTTGCTGTCGTATGACTTTTTCTTTAGTGATGGTCCCAGTTTAATATCGCCTAGACTCTACAATATAATGGTTGAGGAAGATATTTCAGGCGTGCAGTTTTTGGAGGCAAATTTCATTCTGGGCAATACATCATTGCCAGGTTATAAAATATTTAATGTCATAGGGTCGTCACGAGCTTTGGATCTGGAAAAGTCTGTGAGTGAGCCTCTGATTAGCACAATGCCAGACGGCCCCAGTTGGTTTAGTGAAATTGTATTGGATGAAAGCTTAGAGCTTTCAGATGATGTGGTGAGGGCTGAGGAGGATTTTACTGTGATCGTTGTCAAGGAGCGAGTAAAGTCAATTTTTGAAAGTCGCTCGGTTCGTGGCTTAAGGTTTGAGCCCTAGCCTTAGTAAGGTTGGTTGTAAGGGAAGGCAGTGGTGAGTTGCTAAAGTGGGCGAAGAATAATTATTTTTTTAAAAGTTGTATTAGTTGTCTCGCGTCTTGGAATTTTTATCTCACATATTCGCCCAGCTGAGAGCCAGCACCGTTACAGAGAAGGAGGCGTCGTATATCGGCATCCGAAGGGACCGAACATTCCATTGTGCATGGCAATTTTTGGAAGCTAAGGGGCATGCAGGTGAATCGCTTTATCGTTTTGACGGATTCTTTCTCTAAAAGCTCCAATCTGCTGTGCTCGACCAAGCTATGACGGTGG
Source organism: Enterobacterales bacterium AN_CKDN230030167-1A_HGKHYDSX7 (assembly GCA_046940335.1). Taxonomy (GTDB): domain Bacteria; phylum Pseudomonadota; class Gammaproteobacteria; order Pseudomonadales; family Pseudomonadaceae; genus Aquipseudomonas. Next base: position 96,147 of record JBKYML010000005.1, on the reverse strand, counting down.
GAATGATAGTGGTGACATGCCTGTGAGCCTCCGCTGGTAAAGGGCGTAGAGTGCATGTGTGGAGATCCCCTCCATGCGAAGTATGCAGGCCATAGGATGATCTATAGGGACGTCTACAAGGAGTCGAGAAGTACTTATTTAGGTTGAGCTAAGCACGGCTTTCTGATAGCCGCTGTCACTTTTCGAGAGATGGATTGTCTACAAGTGAGTCTATGCAGAAACCATCAACGGGTGGCTAAATGAGTAGAAGCAAATTGTTTTTATCTGAAGGCGATGCGATTATTGAATTGTCGGGTGTAACCGAAATTGAAAAAATTCTAGATTTTACTTTCCCTGGAACGTTCAAGGACTTGTACCTTGCGTCAAATGGAGGTGTACCGAGTCGCACTGTTTGGAATGAGGATATTTACTATGAGCCCATCGTAGTTTCATATTTCAAGCCGTTGAGGGCGGGAAGTCGTATGCTTGATGGCGATATGTCTCACCTGGTCGGCTTCATACTTGCCATGCGGCACAGGAAGGTCATCCCTGATCATATTTTACCGTTTGCCTTGGATGAGGCTGGAAATTTTATATGTTTCGAGAAGGTATCTGGCACAATAGTATATTTTGCCGTTGATGTGTTTCAGCCTGATGTTGAAATGGCACTTAATCACGTGGCTGCCCAAAAGCTTCTTTCTCACTCATTTGATGAGTTTTGTGAGTCTTTACTGGTGGAAGAGCTGGATGAAGAGGAATAGATTAGGTGCGCGACATGATGGAATGTGCTGGATAAGCCGCGCCCTGCTATCAGTTTCATGGCGGCCCTATAATAATAAGGCCAACGTTTTTTGGACAGGCCTTTGCAATGCTCCTGCGAGAGGTGCGTATACATGAACCCTGCCGAGTTCGTAACTGCCATTGAAGCGGCTGTCGCTCAGGCAGCGGTAGACGATGTGCTTTCATTGCTGAATTCACCACCTGGAAGAAGGCCTAGTGAAAGCTTGATGAAACTGTCCGAGTTTTACAAAGGATTGAGTTCGGGCGAGCAGGCGATGATAGCGGATATCGTAAAGCTTTCTGTAGACGAATCAGTGTTTGGGTTCCTCTGTGTGTTGGAGGGCGTGAGGGCGATCGAGAATGGACCTGGCAAGGGAGAGTTGGTTCTTTCATATGAAGGTGATGTGAGCGTGCACATCAATAGGGGCATGGATTTGCATGATCTATACAACATGCGACAATCTGAGTAGATTGTAAGCCATGCAATGTGACGCTGAAAGGACGCTTCCATGAAAGACAAGCCCAGCTTTTGCCCAGGCGATGAGTTCGTCATTCCAATGGAGGATGGACGACGTGCGGTGGCGCAGATAGTGTGGATGGGCACTGACAGTGCGGACCGTGAGTTCAAAACATCTTCGCATTGTCGTCAGGTCAGTGGGGCGGCCTTCGGCAGTTGATAACAAACCGTACAGGACCTTCAAGGAACACGGGGGCGAGTTCACGGTCATCTTCATCGCCGTCAAAAAGCTGTTGACGGGAGAGTGGGTCAAGCTGGAAGTGGCACCCTGAGTGAGGCGTACTAGGTGCTGGAGTTCAATATGGCTGGGACGCTTTATCGAAACGGGTTCCCCGTTCGTATTCTGGCGCTGGATGAGTACCGCGCCTATTCGCTGCTGTCAGTATCAGGCTATGCGTTGGTAGACCGTTACCTGCAGCAATAGTGATGCGTATGCAGGGCCAGGCATGTCGACGCCGTCATCCCCCAGTGGCAGTACCTTTGAGGATGCATGATGCTGAAGTCAGAGTCGAAAAGACCATCATCCTCAACGTTCTGAGACATTCTTCACTGAAAGCGTTGAGGAGGCGATGGTTAAGCTTTGAATTCGCGTACCCGCACAGCGTGGCTGCATCGATCGTGCCCCTGACGTCTGAGAGCGACTGAACGCGCGTCACCGGCCACAACCCGCCCCACAGTCAAGAACCCACTCCCCAATTCCTGGTCTGACTACATTTCCACCCACTGTCCAACCCACACGGATGTCCCCATGACCGAACAAGCCATCTACACCACCAGCGGCGACAGCCCAGCCCTGCAGACCGCCACCGCCAACGCCCAGGCCACCTTCAAGTTCTTCTGGCGCGAGCTCTCCTGGGAGTCGCGCCGGATCGTCAAGGGCCTGAGCCTGGCCGCCGTGAAGATGTCGTTCCCCGTTCACAGTGACGACCCCAACCTGCCGGCGGTCGAGAACATGTGGCTGAACGAGGTCGACTTCGATGGCGCCTCCATCAGCGGCATGCTGCTCAACGAGCCGGAGTGGGCCACAGGCTTCGATGCTTCCGAGCGGGTGACGCTGCCGTTCGCGGCGCTCAACGACTGGATGTACGTCTGTGGCGAGGTGGTGTTCGGCGGCTTCACCGTCGATGCGATGCGCGGCGAGATGGCGGACGACGAGCGTGCCGAGCACGATGCGGCGTGGGGGCTGGAGTTCGGGCCGCCTGGCGTCGTGGAGTTGACGATGATGCCGGAAGGGCAGCCGCGTGTGCGGTTGTCGAGGGCGCTGGACACGCCCGCCGATCAGGACGCGTTGAAACGGTTGGAGGAGGGGGACCACCCCATGGCCGTGAACATGAGCGCGAGCATGGACGACATGCTGCGCGAGCACCCAGGCGCGGTGACCGACGTCGATGAGGCAGGTTGGTCGCTGTTGCACCGGGAGGCGTTGGCGGGTAATGCGCCGATGGTGAGTGCTCTGCTGCGGCATGGGGCGGATGCGTCGGCACGGACCGTCGCGGGGCAGACGCCGGTGCAACTGGCGGAGCAGGCGGGGTGGCCGCGGGTGGTGCGGTTGCTGCGGGGCGAGGAGGCGCCGATGGTGGTCGAGGCGAAGGCGGCGGCGCAGGCTCGGCCCGACGCGGAGGCGCAGGCGTCTACCCAGGCAGGAAGGCAGGGGCAGGCGCAGGTTCAGGTACCGCCTCAGGCGACGGGGTTGCCTCGGTGGGCGATTGGGCTGGGGGTGATTGCCGTGGCCGTTGTGGTTTGGTTGTTGATGCGCTAGAACGCCGACGCTGAACGGAGAGGAATGCGGTGACGAGAAGGCCGTCATCGCTGGCAAGCCAGCTCTCGCCCAGATCTCTTTAGTCCGCTGATGTAGGCATGGCTGTGCAAGCACTCTGTGGGGGCTTGCCCGCGATGGGGCCGGTGAGCACGCCGCTATTTTCGTGGACAGGCCCCTCTCCACCTCATTCACGCAAGCCGGACGAACGATCCATGTCATTGTCTCCGGCCTGACCTCCACGATCCGTGTCGCCGATACCGAACTGCCGGCTTATCCCATGCTGACGCAGCTTGCGATAGACCGTGTTGCGGCTCAGGCCCAGGCGGGTGGCCACCCGGCCAATGTGCCAGCGCTCCGCCTCGATCAGCTTCAGCAGGGTGTCGCGCTCGGAGCGTCCTAGCGGGTCGTCTTCCGCTACTTCGGGCACCATCACCTCGGGCAGCACCTCCGCCACATCCTCCAGGCTCACCCGCCCGTCGAGTGCCAACGCCGCCAGCGTCTTCAGACAGGTGCGCAGCTGTCGTACATTGCCGGGCCAGTCATGGGCCAGCAGGCGCTCCTTCACGCCGGTGTCCAGGCGTATCGCCTCGTGTCGGGTCTCGGTCTGCCACAGGTGGTCGAACAAGGGGCCTTTGTCGGTGCGCTCGCGCAGCGGGGGCAGGGTCACGCTGAAGCCGCACAGACGGTAGTACAAGTCTTCGCGAAAACGCCCGTCCGCCACACGCTCGCGCAGGTCCTGGTGACTGGCGCTGACCACCCGCACATCCAGCGGGCGCGCGGCCGCACTGCCAAGAGGAACCACCTGGCGTTCCTCGAGCACGCGCAACAGACGGGTCTGCAACGCCAGGGGCATGTCACCGATCTCGTCGAGAAACAGCACGCCGCCGTGAGCCTGCTCGAGCTTGCCGACCCTGCCTTCCTTGCGCGCACCGGTGAAGCTACCGCCGCGGTAGCCGAACAGCTCGCTCTCGATCAGGGTCTCGGGGATGGCCGCGCAGTTGATCGCCACCAAGGGCTGGCCGGCACGCGTGCTGGCGCGGTGCAGGGCGGTGGCGAAGGCTTCCTTGCCGGTGCCGGTCTCGCCATGCAGGAAGACCGGCACGTCGCGCTCCAGCACTCGCACGGCCCGCGCCAGGCTGCGTTGCAGGCGTGGGTCTTCCAGGCACAGGCAAGAGGGGCCGATGGCAGGTCTGGCCGGTGCCGGAACAGGTCGAGACTGAGGCGCGAGCGGCGCTCGCACCTGGGCATGGAAGGTCCGCCCGTCCGCCAGGCGCACGGGCAGGGCCAGCCCCGGTTGCGCGCAGGCCTGGCCGAGCAGGTGATCGACGGGGGTGGCGAGCAGGGTCGCCAGGCGACAGCCCATGGCCTGCTCGCGCGTCAGGCCCAGCAGGTCCAGCGCGGCCTGGTTGATCGAGCGGATGCAGGCGGTGTCGTCAACACCGATCAGCCCTTCGCCGAGCAGCCCGACGAACCGCGCGTCCGGGTGCAGGCGCAGCAGATAGCCCTGGGGATCGTGGCCGAGGAAGAAGCAGCTTTCGATCAGCTTGGCCGACAGGTGGGTCAGGGCCATGGCGTGTTGCGCCTGCTGGGCGTCCCGGCCTGACCCGGCGCTGGAGAGGTTGAGCACCGCCAGCAGCTCGCCCCGGGGGTCGAAGATCGGGCTGGCCGAACAGCTCAGGCCGGCATGGCGGCCCCGGAAGTGCTCGTCGCGGCGGATGCTCACTTGTCGTCGCTCGACCAGGCAGGTGCCGACGCCATTGGTGCCTTCGCAGTCCTCGCGCCAGACCGCGCCCAGCCACAGCCCGGCGCGCCGGAAGGCCGCCCGCTCGGCGTCACGGTACACGCTGTCGATCACCACGCCCTGGGCGTCGGTCAGCAGCACCACCTGGTCGGCCTCGCCCAGTTGCCGGTGCAGGCTGTTCATCTGCCAGCGCGCAACGTCCATGACGGCGTCGAGCGGGGCGCGGTGGTCCTGCAGGCGCGGCCGTTCGAGCACGTTCGGTGCGCGGGGGCTGGCAGGGTCGAGGTGGTGCTGGTCCAGGCAGCGCCGCCAGGAGCGGGTGATGGCGGCATCGGCCAGCAGGCCAGGCGCACTGGGGTCGCCCTGGACGGCTTGCAGCACGTGCCGGGCATGGGTGTCGATCGAGGCAGAGGTCATGGGCAGGGGGCTCCGCAAGTCGCTGGTACCGGTCTGCTCGCAGCTTAGCCAAGTTCGCCTCCCTCTGCCGGGCCCTGGGGTGACACTCTGTCATCGACCTTTCACGCGAACGTGACAGTCCTGGGCGTCTGTGACGAGACAGGTGCGGCCTCCTGAGGGCGCGAAGGCTCTGCGATGCGGGCTGCGGCGAGCTGGCCCGACCTTTGCTCCAGCTCCTGCGCCACGACAACAACAATCAGGGAGAAGCCCCCAATGAATGTCGCCCTCGACACCCCCTTGCACACCCCCACCACCGCACTGGCGGACTGGGTCGCCCGCCTGAACGACCGCCTCACCCAACGTGACCTGGACGGCGTGCTCGCGCTGTTCGGCGATGAATGCCACTGGCGCGACCTGCTGCTGTTCAGCTGGAACCTGGTGACCCTCGAAGGCAAGCCGGCCATCCGCGAGATGCTCGAGGCGCGCCTGGACCTCACGCAGCCTCAGCACTGGACACTCGAAGGCGAGGCCAAGCAGGAGAACGGCGTGCTCGAAGGCTGGATCAGCCTGGAGTCCGACGTCGCCCGTGGCAAAGGCTATGTCCGCCTCAAGGACGGCCTGTGCTGGACGCTGCTTACCGCCATGCGTGAACTCAAGGGCTTCGAAGAGCCCACCGGACGCCGTCGCCCCCTGGGCGCGAACCATGGCCATGGCCACGCCGATCGGCGCAACTGGCTCGAGCGCCGTCGCGACGAAGAAGCCTCGCTGGGCATCACCACCCAGCCCTATTGCCTGATCGTCGGCGGCGGCCAGGGTGGTCTGGGCCTGGCCGCGCGGCTCAAGCGGCTCGGCGTGCCGACCCTGATCATCGACAAGGCCGAGCGCCCCGGGGACCAGTGGCGCAGTCGCTACAAGTCGCTGTGCCTGCACGACCCGGTCTGGTACGACCACATGCCTTACCTGCCTTTCCCCGAGCACTGGCCGGTCTTCACGCCCAAGGACCAGATCGGCGACTGGCTGGAGATGTACAGCAAGGTCATGGAGCTCAACTACTGGACCCGTACCGAATGCCTCGGCGCCAGCTTCGACGACTACACCGGCACCTGGTCGGTGGAGGTCGAGCGCGAGGGCGAGCGCCGGGTACTGCGTCCGACCCAGCTGATCCTCGCCACTGGCATGTCGGGGGTGCCGAACGTGCCGCACTTCCCCGGCGCCGACACCTTCGCCGGCCAGCAGCACCACTCCAGCCGCCATCCCGGCGGGGACGCCTGGCGCGGCAAGCGTGCCGTGGTGATCGGCTCGAACAACTCGGCCCACGACATCTGCGCCGACCTGGTCGAGAATGGCGCCGAGGTGACCATGGTGCAGCGTTCCTCGACCCACATCGTGCGCTCGGACAGCCTGATGGAGCTGGTCTTCGGCGGGCTGTATTCGGAAGATGCCGTGGCTGCCGGCCTGACCACCGACAAGGCCGACATGCTGTTCGCCTCGATCCCCTACAAGGTCATGCCCAGCTTCCATCGGCCCTTGTTCGAGGCGATCAAGACGCGCGACCAGGCGTTCTACGCGCGGTTGGAAAAGGCCGGTTTCATGCTCGATTTCGGCGACGACGAGTCGGGCCTGTTCCTGAAGTACGTGCGCCGGGGTTCGGGTTACTACATCGATGTCGGGGCGTCGGAGCTGATCGCCGACGGCACCATCGGCCTCAAGAGCGCGCCGGGCCTGGGCGTCGAGCGCATCGAGACCGATGCGGTGGTGCTGACCGATGGCAGCCGCCTGCCGGCCGACCTGATCGTCTACGCCACCGGCTACGGCTCGATGAACGGCTGGGCGGCCAAGCTGATCTCGCCCGAGGTGGCCGACAAGGTCGGGCGCTGCTGGGGGCTGGGCTCTGGCACCACCATGGACCCGGGGCCGTACGAAGGCGAGTTGCGCAACATGTGGAAGCCGACCCAGCAGGACAACCTGTGGTTCCACGGCGGCAACCTGCACCAGTCACGGCATTACTCGCTGTACCTGGCGTTGCAGCTCAAAGCTCGCTTCGAGGGGCTGGCGACACCCGTGTATGGGCAGGCGCCGGTGCATCACGTCGGCTGACGACAGGGGAGGGCCGGTGCCGAAGTCGTCGGTACCGGCCCGATGCCTCAGTCGTGCAGGTCGGGCGCAGGCGCGCTCGGTCCAGCCGACGCCTGCGCCGCTTCCTCGGCGGCCTTCGCCCGGTCCGCCTTGCTGACATAGGGGTTTCTGTTGCGCGGCGCGAGCTTGGCGCTGGCCTTCTTGGCATTCGCCTTGAACAATTGCTGGAGTTTTTTCTGACGGTTCATGGGGGCGGCTCATCGATCGGAGGGGCGGCAGGTCCAGGCCTGCGCAGTGCCGCGCATGATACGCGAGCTTCTCCGTTTCGTTGATGCCTGCACCGTCGCGCTGTCGGAAAACGGCAAGGCGCCCGGCGACCCTCTCCAGAAAGGGCCGCTAGACGCCGAACACTACACCGCGTTTTGCCGAGCGGCGTGGGCCTTGCCGAACGTGGCCTTGCCCCAGCACACGCCCAGTATCGCCGCCAGGGTCGAGGCGGCGAGCACGCTGAGCTTGGCCGCCGACAGCAGGGCCGGGTCGGCGAAGGCCAGGGCGGCGATGAAGATCGACATGGTGAAGCCGATCCCCGCCAGCAGGCCGACCAGGGTCACACCCCGCCAGGTGACGCCTTCGGGCAGCGCGCAGACCTTCAGCTTGACCAGCACGACGCTGGCGAGCAGCACGCCCAGCGGCTTGCCCAGCACCAAGGCCAGCATCACGCCGAGGAAGACATGCTGCGACACCGACTCGCTGAGGTCGATGCCCGACAGGCTGACGCCGGCATTGGCCAGGGCGAACAGCGGCATGATGACGTAGGCCACCCAGGGGTGCAGGCCCATCTGCACGCGTTGCACCGGCGGCAGCACTTCGCGCTGGGCGTGACGCAGCTGTTTCAAGGGCTCGGCGACGGCCTGGGGGTCGGCGCCTCGATGCGAGAAACGATCGACCAGCTCGTGCAGCGTGCGCTGGAGGGTGTCGAGCGGGCGCTCGGTCATCGGCTTGGAGGTCACCGGCGTCATCAGGCCGAGCAGGACACCGGCCAGGGTCGGGTGCACGCCGGTCTTGAGCAGGCCGAACCAGACGATGGCGCCCGGCACGATGTAGGCGTAGGCCTTGCCCACCCCCATGCGCTGCAGCAACAGCACCAGCAGCACGCCCACGGCCGCGACGACCAGGCCGAGGTAGTCCAGGCTGGCGGTGTAGAACACCGCGATGATCAGGATCGCGACGATGTCGTCGATGATCGCCAGGGCCAGCAGCAGCACCCGCACGCCGCTGGGGATCGACTTGCCCAGCAGGGCCAGCACGCCGACGGCGAAGGCGATGTCGGTGGCGGTGGGCACGGCCCAGCCGGTGCTGGCCACGCTGCCATGGTTGAACGCCAGGTAGAGCGCAGCGGGCATCAGCACCCCGCCCAGGGCGGCGCCGAGCGGCAGGGTCGCCAGGCGCAGGTTGGCCAGGGCACCGTCCTTGATCTCCTGGCGAATCTCCGCGCCGACGACCAGGAAGAAGATGGTCATCAGCCCGTCGTTGACCAAAAAGTGCAGCGACGGCGAGACCGAATAGCTGCCCAGACCCAGGGTCAACGGCATGTGCCAGAAGTGCTCGTAGCTGTCGGCGGCCGGACTGTTGGCCCAGATCAGGGCGGCGATGGCGGCCAGCAGCAGGACGATGCCGCTGACGGCCTCGATGTGGAAGAAGCGCTCCACGGCCGACAGGGCGCGTTCGGTGAGGATCTGCGGGCGCGGAATCGGCGGTGGGGTCGGGTTTCGATCGGACACGGCAAGTCTCCATTGGCGGCCCGACCAACGTGTCAACTTTAACCTGCGCTCGGCCCCATGCCGCCACGCACCCGCGGCGATGATAAAGGCGCAGCGCCGACCGATGCAAACGCTCGGCCCAAGGGACTGAACGAAACGGCCATCGCACGGCTCAATCGAGCAACCAAGGTCCCTGGAGATGCCTGCATGATTGCCCGTTGGCGCTGGATACTGAGTCGAGTCACCAAGCGGTTGTGGTTCAGGGCGACCCTGTTCTCGCTGCTGGGGGTGGTCACGGCCCTGCTCGCGGTGGTCTTCAAGGACCTGATCCCGGCCTCGCTGCCCACGCGCATCGGGGCCGATGCGGTGGACAAGATCCTCGGCATCATCGCCTCGAGCATGCTCGCGGTGACCACCTTCTCGCTGAGCACCATGGTCAGCGCCTACAGCGCCGCCAGCAGTGGCGTGACGCCGCGTGCCACCACCCTGATCATGGAAGACAGCGCGACCCAGAACGCGTTGGCCACCTTCATCGGCTCGTTCCTGTTCAGCCTGGTCGGCATCATCGCCCTGAGCACCGGCGTGTACGGCTCGCAGGGCCGGGCGCTGCTGTTCGTGGTGACATTGGCGGTGATCCTGCTGATCGTCTACACCCTGCTGCGCTGGATCGACCACCTGTCCAAGCTCGGTCGGGTCGGCGAGACCATCGACCGGGTCGAGGCCGCGGCCATGCATTCGCTCGGTCAGCGCGCCCGCTGGCCTTACCTGGGGGCCGTGGCGTACCCCGCCGACCTGGTGGTGCCGGCCACGGCCCGCTCGCTGGTCAGTCTCGAGACAGGCTACGTGCAGCACATCGACGTGCAGGCCCTGGGCGCCATCGCCCTGGACAAAGGGCTGCGGATCTACCTGGAGGTACTGCCGGGCAGCTTCGTCCACGAAGGTCTGCCCCTGGCTCGTCTGGTGTCCTTGGACGGCGCGGCCACGTTGGACGATGAAAAGACCGTGGAGCGGGTACGCGGGGCCCTGACCATCGGCCTGCGCCGCACCTTCGAGCACGATCCGCGCTTCGGCATTTCGGTGCTGTCGGAGATCGCTTCGCGGGCGCTGTCGTCCGCCACCAACGACCCCGGCACGGCCATCGACGTGATCGGCCGTGGGGTCAGGACGCTGGCCTGCTGGGGCAAGCCCCAGGCGCTGACGGAGCAGAGGGCGCCGGGATGCGACCAGGTGCATGTGCGCGGCCTGCACGTCGATGACCTGTTCGATGATTTCTTCGCGCCGCTGGGTCGCGACGGGGGTGGCCTGCTGGAAATCGACCTGCGCCTGCTGAAGGCGCTGATCAGCCTGTCGCAGATCAACCCGTCCCTGTTCAAGGCAGCTTGTGCCCGACAGGCCGAACTGCTGCTGGCCCATGCGGAACGCTCGTTGACACTGCAACGCGAGAAGGACCAGTTGAGGGCGCTGGCGGCCACCACCTTCGATCTTCACGGGCATTGAATCGAAAGGCAGACGCTAGAGCGCCCTTGGACGAAGCGCCAGGCCTGTACCAAAGGCCCGGCGCAGATTCCTCAGGTGAGCTTGCGTGAACGGATGTTGCCGCACGGCGGACCGGTCAGCTGCTCGCCGGACTCCAGGCTGAACGTCGAGAAGTGCAGCGGGCACATGATGGTGCGGCGATGGGCGTTGACCGTGCCATGCTCCAGCCAACCCTGGCGATGCGGGCACAGGCTCGAGACTTCGTAGGCGTCCTGGCCGACCTGCACGGTGAAGGTCGGCGGGCGCAGGGCCAGTTCGGCGTCCTCATGCATGGGCAGGCTCCCGGGTCGGCTGGCGGCTGGCCTGGGCCTTGTACACCGCCTCGTCGAAGGCATGGTTGGTGATCGCCCGGCCCATGCAGATGCCCTGCCAGGCCTTGACCGGATCGAGCTGGCCGTCGTTGTCCATGGCCTTGAGCAGGCGCTGGCCTTCGAGGGCATGGAACACGTCGATGTGCACGTGTTCGCTGTAGTACAGGTGCGCCTTGATGGCCAGGCGTTCGCAGGCGGCGGTGTAGCAGCCGAAGAAGAACGGCACCACCGTCTCGAAGTAGGTGATCACCCCGGCGAAGTACGACGGGTCGTCGGCGCGCATGGTCAGCCAGCAGAACATGTTGGGGAACGAGCAGCCGGCCTCGCCATTGGCCTGGATGTGGCTTTCCAGGTCGGTCGGCAGGCCCAGCTCTTCGAGCAGCACCTGGTACAGGGTGGTGTGCGAACGCTTGATGTTCCCCGAGCCGAATTCGTCGATCATCATGCGCAGCATCGGCATCTGCGCCGACAGGCTCAGGCGCGGCATCAGGTGGTAGAACACCTGTGCTTCGGTCAGCCCGTCCAGGGCGAACTCCTGGACCAGGATCCTGAATTCCTCGCGGGTCATGTCGTTGGCCACATAGCGCGCGGTCGGCGGCTCGTCGGCCTTGTCCTGTGCCACCAGCGCCTCGAGCAGGCGGCGCAGCTCGCCGAGGGACGCCGGCTGCTGCTCGGTCAGGGTCTCGGCGATGGTGGTGTCGATCCAGCGTCGCTCGAAGTCCAGCAGGTCCGCCGGGAGGGGGGTGAGGTGTTCGATGTGCGCGCGGTTGGCGCGGAACAAGGCCTTCTGTGAAACAGTCATGCGCATCGCTCCTGTGTGGTGAGTGCACAGTTCAGTACGCCGCGGGCCGAGAGCTCCCGCTTCACATGCGCGTACCAGTCGTCTTCGCCCAGGGAGAACAGGCCGTCGAGGCGGGCGATCTGCGTGGCCACGTGGGGCTGTCGGGGCTGACAGGCCACCCGGCACAGGGCAGGCTCCAGGTTGGCCAGCGAGACGACGTTGCCGTCGCTGACGTGCTCGCCCGCCAGGTCCTTCTCCCAGCCGATGTAGTAGGCCAGACCGGCCTGGCGAAGCTGGTCGATCTGGGCCTGGGTGCGTGGCGTGGAGGGCGAGTCCTTCAGGCCGGTGACGCGCGGCAGGCGCGCGATCGCCAGCAAGGTTTCGAGGGTCTTCTCGTTCCCCGACAGCGCGGCTTCGTTGTAGACCAGCAGTTCCAGATCCGAGGCGGCCTGGATGGCGCGGTAGTGCGCCACCAAGTCGGGCTGGCTCGGCTGGCCGCCGAAGGGCGAAGTGACCATGATCGCCCGGGCACCCAGCTCGGCCGCCAGGGCGGCGCGCTCGATCACCGCCTCGGTCGTGGCCAGCTCGATGCCGACGATGACCCGGTGCGTGGCGCCTGCACAGGCCAGGGTATGGCGGAGCATGTCCGACCACTGCTCGGTCGACAGGCCCCAGCCTTCGCCGGAGGTCAGGCAGGGAATGAAGCCGTCGACGTGCGGGCTGCACGCACGGATCAGCCGTTCCACGCTCGGCCGGCAGACGTTGCCCTGCGGGTCCAGCGGGGTCACCAGGGGCACCAGCACGCTCGGGCTAGACATCGCGAAAGTCCTCCGTGGCGATGCGCAGGGCCAGCGAGGCCTGGTACAACGCCTGCAACGGCGCCGGGAAGCCACGGGTGCTCGGTGCGTCGTCGAAGTGCGCGAGGAAGGGCCGCAGCACCTCGCAGCGCGCATAGTCGGTGTCGTGGGTGTAGAAGGGCGACTCGCTCTCCAGGACCTGCGCCGCCTGGAGGCGCTGCACGGGCGAGAGCATCGTCAGCGCCGGGTCGTTGGCGGCACGTTCGAGTACGGCCTCGCTGTAGCCGACCCGCAGGATGTCCATGTCCGAGTGCAGCACGTCCATGAACGGGTAGTACACGTCCTGCAAGGCGCGGTCCTTCTTCCAGATGATCGCGTCGCACAGGCCGATCTGGCTGAAATTCATACAGACCTGGCCGTCGTAGCGCTCAGTGAAGAACGCCAGGGTACGGGCGCGAAGCGCCGGGTCTTCATGGTGCATGCCCATGAAGACCGTGGCGTCGATGAGGGGGATGCGCTCAGCCATGGTAAGCCTCCAGCGCCTGACGGATCACCTGCATCGCGGCGCGGAAGTCGTCCGGGTCGCGCGCCAACGCCAGGCGCACGTAGCCACGGCCTTGCTCCGGGTTGCTCCAGAAGAAGTAGCGCCCCGGCAGCACGTAGGCCTGGTACTCGAGCAGGTAGGCCTGCAGGGCATCACCGGACAGATCGTCGCGCTGGATCTCGAACCAGGCCACGCTGGTCTCGATGGCCGGCTCGATGTAGCGCAGCAGGGTGCCGTCGAGGTACTCGCGAGCCGCCTGGCGGTTGGCCTGCAGCACGTCGCGCACCGAGGCGAAGCCGTCGGCCTGGCTGTCCTCGATGTAGGCGGTGACCACCTGCAGGATGAACGGTGAGACGTTGAGCAGCACGCTGGTGACGATGCTGTAGATTTCCGGGTTCAGGCGCGCACTGGACATCAGCGAGGCGCACTTGGTGTCCTGCAGGGGCCAGGTCTTGCCGGTGTCTTCCATGACGATGTAGTCGACACCGACCTCGTCCAGGATGGCGTAGGCATCGACGCGCTGGCGGTTGCCCACCTTGAGGAACGAGGCGAAGCAGAAATCCAGGATCAGCAGCTTGTCGTGGTCGCGGCAGTAGCGGGCGACCTCGATGAATGGCTCCGGGCCGTCGGCGAACATCGAGCTGCCGGTCGGGTTGTTCGGGTCGACCAGGAAGATCGCGTCCAGCCCGTGGGCGTGCTTTTCCAGCAGGCGGTAGACCTGGGTCGGGTCGGCCAGGATGGCCTCGGGCAACGGCGACATCGGCACTTCCATGTGCTTGAGCAGGTCATGCAGGTTGTCGAAGCAGGGCTCGATCAGGCCCACGCGCATGTCGTGCTTGCGCAGGAAGGTGGCCGTGATGTGCATGGCGATCGAGGCGGCGTAGACCAGGTAGATCTCGTCGCTGCGCTTGAGCGCATGGTGCTGGCCATGGAAGGTGTAGAAGGCCTTGATGAATGCCTGTTCGCTTTCGTACTGGGTCAGGTTCTGCGCACGGTCCCACAGGTGTGGCAACTGGCGCACGATCTCGGCCTGGGTCGCGCTCTGGTGCTGATGGGTGTGGGCATCGGCGAGGTTGTGGCGCGTCTTGAGGGCGGAAATCTCGTGCTGGGTGATGTCCTCGAGCACGGGCGTTTCACGGGAGAGGGCAGGCTGGGCTGACAGCGACATGGGGCAAGTCCTTTTATTGTTGGGTTAGACCTGTAGTGCCCCGTTATCATTGTGCGCTGTGTGGTTTTGTGTAACTGCACCTAGGTACAGGTCGGGGCCCGGCCTGGCCCCGACCGAGGCCCGGTTCAGGCCAGCCCGAGGCGCGAGGCCTCGAACACGGCCTGCTTGGCAGTGTGCACGTCCAGCTTGCGCACCACGTTGGCCATGTGGAACTTGACGGTGCGTTCGCGGATGTCGCAGATGCAGGCGATCTCGCTGTAGGACTTGCCCATGGCGACCCAGCCCAGGATGGTGTGCTCGCGCACCGTCAGGGGTTGGTCGCTGGGCGCCGGCTCGGTGCGCGGCGCGTTCACCTGGCTGTGGAAGGCCACCAGCGCCAGCTGCAGGGCCCCCTCCACGCGGCGTACGTCGGCCTGGAAGTCCGGGTTGCGCCCCCGGTTGAACAGGCTGAGCAGCCCCATGCGCTGATGCGGGTCGTGCACCACGAAGGTGTAGCCATCCTCCAGGGCGCATTCGCGTATCAGGTCATCGTAGGCGTCCTGGCCGTGCACCCGTCGACGCTGCCAGGCCTCGTGCCAGGAAAAGGGCGCCACGCTCTCGATCGCATGGGCCACGACCGGATCGACACGGTACAGCGCCTGGCGACAGTAGTCCCGCTGCCAGGCCATGGGGAAGCTCGAAAGGAAGTTCGACAGGCCCAAGGTGCGCTTGTCCAGGGTGCCGTAGGTGAACGGGCAATCGATCTCCGACGGCAGCAGCTGGATAAGGGTGGCCAGGTTGGGGTCCTGGCCGGGCCGGATGAAAAACGGCGTGTGCGTCATCATGCGCGGTGCCTCTTTTCAAGCAGACGAGGGTCACGGCGTGGTTACGGTGTGGCGCGAGCGCTCAAGGCCGCGCTTGACCGCCGGACGGGCTTCGAGGGTGTCGAGCCAGGCGCGCACGGCGGGGAAAGGCTCGAGGTCCAGGTGCAGCTCCTCGAAGGTGCGCAGCCAGGTGAAGAGCGCGATGTCGGCGATGCTGTAGCGTTGACCCGCTATATAGGGACGCTGTTTCAATTCGCTCTCGACCACGCCGTACAAGCGCAGCGACTCTTTGGTGTAGCGCTCCAGCGCCTGTTCGTTGACGGTCTGCGTGCCATGGCGGAACCACCACAGCTGGCCGAGCATCGGGCCGATGCTGCCGACCTGAAAGGCCAGCCACTGCTGCACCACCCAGCGATCCATGTCGGCCTCGGTGCCCAGGCTGCCCTGCAGCTCGGCCAGGTAGGTGAGGATGACCGCCGATTCGAACAGGGGCCGCTCACGCGCCACATCGACCAGCACCGGGATCTTGCCGTTGGGGTTGAGCGCGACGAAGTCCGGCTGCTTCTGCTCGTTCTTGCCCAGATCGACGTCGATCTGCTGGTAGGTCAGGCCCAGTTCTTCCAGGGCGATGGAGATTTTCTGGCCGTTGGGCGTGTCGGCGGTGTACAGGCGAAACGGGGCATCGGCGTTCATCAGGTTCCATCCTTGTGGTTGCATTTGCAACGAGTCTGCATTATCCCTAGTGCATCCCGCAAGGGCAGCCAGAGGAGTTTCAGGGATGGACCATCTTCGCTTGAGGCATACCGCCAGCACCGGTTCGGCCGCGCAGGCGTGCCTTGCCTACATCGCTCGTCATCCGGTTGGCGGCACCCAGGCTTCACCCCTGTTCACTGCGACCGAGACCGTCAGGCGCCTGCAACAGGCGCCCGCGACCCGTGACCGCTTGTGGGTGATCAATGACCGTGTCGACTACACGTCCGACCTGGGCCCGGTCAGTGCCTGGCCCTTGTGGTTCAGCGAGCAGTCACGCAACGACGAGCGCCCGTTGTTCTACCTGACCCAGTCGCCGACCTCGGCGCACCTGTCGATGCTCACGGCGCAGACCGCCGAGCGGGGCATCATCCTCAACGACATCGAATCGGCGCCTTCGCGCTGGGCCAAGGGCGCGCATCCCTGGTTGCCGCTGTGGCTGGCCGCGAACCGCCGGTGCACCCCGTTCGACCCGGCCTGTGGCGAGGAAGCGTCGGCGATCCTGGCCGGAGCCCTGCAAGACCTGTACGTCGACGGCAAGCCCGGTTTCCACTACCTGACGCTGCATGACGAACCCGGCGACGGGCTGCCGTGCGATCGATCCCAGGCCAACCTGGGCATGTACCTGCTGGAGGCCGGTCCGCAGGACGCTCGAGCACCGCGGGTGCGCCTGCTCGGTGCCGGGCTGATGCTGCGCGAGGTGCGCGCCGCAGCGGCATTGCTGCACGCGCGGTGGGGCGTCTGCGCCGAGGTGTGGAGCTGCCCGAGCTACACGCGTCTGGCGCGCGATGCCGAGCGCCATGCGCGGCGTAACCGTTTCGGTCGTGGGCAGGGCACGGCGAGCTGCCACCTGCACGCGTGCCTGGCCGGAGCCGCATCGCCCATCGTGGCGGTCACCGGCTATGCCGAGTTCGTCGCCGCGCAACTGGCCGCCCACGTCAACGCGCCCTTCACGGCCCTGGGCAGCGACAGCCTGGAGCCAGGGCAGCGGCTCGATCGGTACTGGATCGTGGCGACCGCCTTGCGCGGGCTGGCCGGGCAGGGCGTGATCAGCGAGCAGCGCGTGGTCGAGGCGCTGGACGCCTACCGGCTCGGCTGATGACGTTGGCGACTGGCGCGCGCATTGCCGATGGCGCGCTCCAGTGCCTCGGCCACGGGGACGCGCTGCGCCTCGTCGAACTCGCTCAAAAACAGCTCGTCGACCGCCTGCTTGTAGACGGCCCACATGCGCACGCGCAAGGCCCGGCCGGCGTCGGTGATGCGCGCGATGGCGCCGCGGCCGTCGTCAGTGGCCTTTTCCCGTATCACCAGCCCGTCCTTTTCCAGGCGATCGACCAGTCGGGTGAGGTTGTAACGCTCGATGGCCATCACATCGGCCAGTTCATGCATGCGTCGGCTGCCATCCGGGCCGCTTTCGATGCCCCACAGCGCGTCGTACCAGGCGTAGGGCGGCAGTTTGTCCTCGGCCAGGCGACGTTCGATTTCACGAATCAGGCTGCGGTGCGCGCGGATGAAGTTGTACCAGAGGTCGGGCGAGGGGGGCATGGGGTCTCCGAAAGGCCGCCTGTTCATTGCAGTTGCAATCATAACGCAGATGAGGATAGATTCAATTGCAAGTGCAACTAGCGGCGGGCCGCACAACGGCCCCGCCACTGCCAGACAAGGAGAGTGACCGATGGCGCAGAGCTACCCGCTTCGCGATGAAGACCCCCAGGAAACCCGCGAATGGATCGACTCGATCGCATCGGTGGTGGAAGTCGAAGGACGGCCCAGGGCCCACTTCCTCATCGACCAGTTGCTCGATTTCGACGTCTCCCTGCACGGCGATTTCCACGGCCGGGTGACCACCCCCTACATCAACAGCATCGCACCAGAGCGTGAGCTGCCGTACCCCGGCGACCTGGGTGTGGAAACCCGCCTGAACGCCTACATCCGCTGGAACGCGCTGACCATGGTGCTGCGCGCCGGCAAGCATTCGGGCGTCGGCGGCCACATCGCCACCTATGCCTCGGCCGCCGTGCTCTACGACGTCGGTTTCGATCACTTCTTCCGCGGCCGCACCGAACAGTTCGCCGGGGACATGGTGTACATCCAGGGCCACTCCGCCCCGGGCATCTACGGACGCGCCTACACCGAAGGTCGACTGAGCGAGGAGCAGCTGGACAACTTCCGCCGCGAGACCGACCGCGACGGCATCTCGTCCTACCCGCATCCGCGCCTGATGCCGGACTTCTGGCAGTTCCCCACCGTTTCCATGGGGCTGGGTCCGATCACCGCCGCCTACCAGGCGCGCTTCATGCGTTACCTGGAAAACCGCGGCCTCAAGGAGCACCAGGGCCGCAAGGTCTGGGCCTTCCTCGGCGACGGCGAGATGGACCAGCCCGAGTCGCTGGCCGCGATCTCCCTGGCCGGGCGCGAGAAGCTCGACAACCTGATCTTCGTGGTCAACTGCAACCTGCAGCGCCTGGACGGCCCGGTGCGTGGCAATGGCAAGGTGATCCAGGAGTTCGAGAGCCTGTACCGGGCCGCTGGCTGGAACGTGATCAAGGTGATCTGGGGCAGCGGCTGGGACGCGCTGCTGGCCAAGGACAAGACCGGCCTGCTGCGCCAGCGCATGATGGAATGCGTCGACGGCGAGTACCAGACCTACAAGTCGCAGAACGGCGCCTACGTGCGCGAGCAGTTCTTCGGCAAGTACCCCGAGCTGCTGGAGCTGGTCAGCGACCTGAGCGACGAACAGATCTGGAAGCTCGCCCGCGGCGGCCATGACCCGGTCAAGGTATACAACGCCTACGCCGCCGCCGTACGTCACACGGGCCGCCCCACGGTGATCCTGGCCAAGACCGTCAAGGGCTTCGGTATGGGCGAGGCGGGCGAAGGGCAGAACATCAACCACCAGCTCAAGAAGATGGGCGCCGATGCGGTCAAGGCGTTCCGCGACCGTTTCGGCCTGGAACTGACCGATGATCAGCTGGGCGACATGCCCTACCTGCGGCCCAAGGACGACAGCGCCGAAGCGCGCTACCTGCGCAGCCGTCGCGAGGCCCTGGGTGGGCACGTGCCTGCGCGCCAGGCCAAGGTCGAGCCGCTGCAGATCCCGCCGTTGTCGATCCTCGACGCGCAGCTCAAGGGCACCGGAGAGCGCGAGATCTCCACCACCATGGCCTTCGTGCGCATCCTCGGCACCCTGCTCAAGGACCCCAACATCGGCAAGCTGGTCGTGCCCATCGTGCCGGACGAATCCCGGACCTTCGGCATGGAAGGGCTGTTCCGCCAGATCGGCATTCATTCCCACGTCGGCCAGCTGTATACGCCCCAGGACGCCGGCACCTTGTCCTACTACAAGGAAAGCGTGGACGGCCAGATCATGCAGGAGGGCCTCAACGAGTCCGGCGCCACCTCGTCGTGGATCGCCGCCAGCACCTCGTACGCCAACCACGGCGTGATGACCCTGCCGTTCTACATCTTCTACTCGATGTTCGGCTTCCAGCGCGTGGGCGACCTGCTCTGGGCGGCTGGCGACGCCCGTGCCCGCGGCTTCCTGCTGGGCGCGACCTCGGGCCGTACCACGCTGATGGGCGAAGGCTTGCAGCATGACGATGGCCACAGCCACGTGATGTCGGCGACCGTGCCGTGCTGCGTGTCCTACGACCCGACCTATGCCTACGAACTGGCGGTGATCGTGCAGGACGGCATGCGCCGCATGTACGTCGAGCAGGAAGACATCTACTACTACATCACCGTGCTCAACGAAAACTACGCCCACCCGGCGATGCCCGAAGGCAGCGAGCAGGGCATTCTCAAGGGGCTGTACCGCCTGCCGATCGAACGCGAGGCGAAGGGCACGCTGCATGTGCAACTGATGGGCAGCGGTTCGATCCTGCCGGAAGTGATCGCCGCCGCCGAGATCCTCGAGCGCGACTACGGGGTCAGCAGCGAGCTGTGGAGCGCGACCAGCCTGACCGAAGTCCGCCGCGAAGCACAGCAGGTCGAGCGCTGGAACCTGCTGCATCCGCTGGCCGAGCCGAAGGTGCCGTACCTGACCCAGCTGCTCGACGGACACCCGGGGCCGGTGATCGTGGCGACCGACTACATGAAGATCCACGCCGACCAGATTCGTCCGTGGGTGGGCAACCATCGGTTCGTGGCGCTGGGAACCGACGGCTTCGGGCAGTCGGACACCCGTGAGGCACTGCGGCGTCACTTCGAAGTGGACCGTCAGTTCGTGGTGCTGGCGGCCTTGAAAGCCCTGGCCGACGACGGTGCCATCGGCCGCGACGTCGTGGCCAAGGCGCTGGCCGACCTGCAGATCGACGTGGACAAGGTCGACCCGATCACGGTCTGACCGCACGGGCATGGCCGGACGGCAGGCCGTCCGGTCGCGGCCCAGGGGCCGCTCCTACACCCATCGCGGTGATGCAGGTCATCGCGGTCACCTGTGGGAGCCCCAGCCGGGACGCCGGACCGGCCGCGATTGGGCCTGCCAGGGCCCACGAAATCAGCCACCCCGGCACGTCAGGCAGACCTGCACCCTGACCGCCCAGATCCTAACCCCCTCACCATCGCCTCCTGCCATAGGCAACCAGGTCGGCCCTGCTTTATGCTGTCTCCAGCACGACCTGCCCACCCGATCGAAAGGATGCTCGACATGAACCCCACCCCTCGCACGCCGTACCTGTTCGCCGGCCTGCCGCTGACCATTCTGGGCCTGACCTTCGCAGCCATCGGCGCTGCCGGTCAACCGGCGTTCCTGTACACCGCCTGCGGGCTGTTGATCCCCGGTGCCGTGCTGCTGGTCTACGGGTGGCGCGCGCGGCGGCGTGCCCGCTGAGGCCTAGCGGGCGACTTCACACGCCAGTTCGCGCGGTGCCGGGCGTCCTGCATAGGCGAACCCCATGCTCAGCAGGCCCAGCGCCGCCATTGCGACGCCTACCCACAGCGGCGCGCGCAGACCGAACCCTGCGCTGATCGCCGCGCCGCCGGCCCAACTGCCGAAGGCCAGCCCGGCCGTGATCACCGAGGTGTGCAAGGTATTGACCAGCGCCACCGGTTCGGCTGCGGTCATCACCCGGGCCACCATCGCCGGGTTCAATGCCACCCCGGTCAACCCCAGGGCCAGGAAGCAGCCCACGTTCAGCCACACACGGCCCTCGGCCAGGGCGAAGCCCGCCAGCGCCAGTACCATCAGCATCAACCCGCCGGTCAACAGCGCACGCATGTGCCGGTCGGCATGACGCCCCACCACGGCATTGCCGATGACGTTGGCCACGCCGTACAGCGCCAACAGCGGTGCGATGTGCGCGGGCGCGATGCCGACCTCTTCGATGAAGATCGGCGTGCAGTAGCTGAATGCGGCGAACGTCGCGCCGATGATCAGGCCGCTGGTCAGGTAGGCTGCCCACAATCCGCGATTGCGGACGCTCGCCAACTGACGGCGCAGCCCGGCATCACCATGGGCGTCTTCGTGTGGCAGGCGGGTGGCGGCCAGCAGCGTGCAGGCCAGCGCCAGGCCGACCACCAGCCAGGAACTGGCCCGCCAGCCGGCATGCTGTGAAACCCAGGCGGTCAGCGGCACGCCAATCACCGGTGACAGCATCAAGCCTGCCAGGACGATGGCCACCGCTCGGCCTCGGTACTCGGGCGTCACCAGGCCTGCGCACAGCGTCATGCACAAGCCGATGCAGGCGGCGCTCGACACGCCCATGACGATCCGCGCCAGCGCCAGCACGTCATAGGATGACGCGGCTGCAGCCAGGGCGCCCGCGGCCACGTACACGCCCAGCAGCCCCACCAGCGCTCGCTTGTTGCTGACGCCTTTGGCCAACAGCAGCACCGTGACTGGCGGCCCGCCCAGCGCCATGCCGACCGCGTAGTAGGCGATCAGGTTGCCGATCTGCGCCAGGCTGACGGAGAACGCCTGGGCCAGGGCGGGCATCATGCCGGCGACCATGAATTCGGCGGTCACCAGCGAGAAGATGGTCAACCCCAGCAGGTAGACCGTGTAGGGGATGGGCTTGCGGACAGACATGAGGCGCTCGACTGCGAAAAGGCCGCTCACCCTAAGCAGAGTTGATCGCTCGGTCAAATCCATGCGACCTCTGGGCGTCTTGCGCCGACGCCCGGTGCGGGGATGGCCGTGCCACCACTCGGCACACTCACACGATCTGTTTATCATGTGCCTGGTGTCATGACGCTGCCCACGATGTCAGAGCTTTCCTACACTTACACGGCGGTCGACATTCAGACCGGCACGACCACGTAATCGACGAAGAGGGCGCTCTTACTGGACGTCCTTTGGCGCAACGACCATCGAGACCTTTCATGGACCGAGACATTGCTCAGGCCCTTTCCACAGCGGATACGGTAGCGACGCAGACGCAGGGGTTCCCCCACGATGCGGTGGAGCGGCTGCAGTTGGCGCTGGACGCCGGTGCGATCATCGGCACCTGGGTCTGGGACATCCCTGACAACTGCGTCAAGGCCGACGAACGCTTTTCACGCACCTTCGGTCTGCCGGTACGTCAATGCCTGAGTGGCATGCCGATCGAGCATGCCTTCGTTTCGATTCACCCCGACGACCGCGAGCGGGTCTCCGACAGCATCCACCAGGCCGTGCAGCGCGGCGGCGCCTACCGCTGCGAGTATCGGGTACGGCATGCCGACGGTTCGTTCCGCTGGGTGGAGGCCAATGGCCGCGTCGAGCTCGACGCCGAAGGGGTGGCGATTCGCTTCCCTGGCATCCTCATGGACATCGAGTCGCGGCGTGCCGCCGAGGCCGAGCGCGATCGCATGTCTACGCTGCTGCGCACATTCGCGGCGGCCGTGCCGGGTGTGGTCTATGCCAAGGACCGCGAGGGCCGCATGCTGGTGGCCAACCACGGCACCACGCGCCTGATCGGCAAGCCGCCGGAGTTCTACCTGGGCAAGACCGATCTGGAGTTCCTCGAGGACAAGGCGCAGGCCCTGCGCATCATGGAGACCGACCAGCGCATCATGCAGGCCGGCAAGGCCGAGCAGGTCGAGGAGCAGGTCGACATGCCCGATGGATCGGCGGCCGTCTGGCTCTCGGTCAAGGCCCCGCTGGTCGATGACGAAGGCGAGGTGGTGGGGCTGATCGGTTCATCCATCGACGTCACCGCCAAGAAGAACGCCGAGACGGCCTTGCTCGAGCTCAACCGGACCCTCGAGGCGCGGATCGCCGATGCCATCGCCGAACGCGAAGCGGTCGAGGCTGCCCTGCGTCAGTCGCAGAAGATGGAGGCCGTCGGGCAATTGACCGGGGGCATCGCGCACGACTTCAACAACCTGCTGGCCGGCATCACCGGCAGCCTCGACCTGATCGGCCTGCGCCTTGCCCAGGGTAGCACCGCCGACTTGGAGCGCTACCTGTCCGTGGCTCGGGGCGCGGCCAAGCGTGCTGCGGCACTGACCCACCGATTGCTGGCGTTTTCCAGGCGCCAGACGCTGCTCCCGGTGCACACCGACGTGAACGCCCTGGTGGTCGGCATCGAAGAGCTGATCCGTCGCTCGGTCGGGCCCGGCATCAACCTGACGGTGCAGGCACGGGCCGAGGCCAACATTTGCCTGGTCGACCCGGCGCAGGTGGAAAATGCCCTGCTCAACCTGTGCATCAACTCCCGCGACGCCCTGGGCGAAGGCGGCGACATCCTCATCGAGACCTTCGACAGCGAGCTGACCGCCGGCCCCGACCTGGACGCCGAGCTGGACCCCGGCCGCTTCCTGACCATCCGTGTGACCGACAACGGCGCTGGCATGGGCCCGGACACACTGGCCCGGGCGTGCGAACCCTTCTTCACCACCAAGCCGGTCGGGGCCGGTACCGGGCTCGGGCTGTCGATGATCTACGGCTTCGCCAAGCAGTCCGGTGGGCAGGTGCGGATCTGCTCGCAGGAAGGCGAGGGCACTCAGGTGTCGTTGCAGCTGCCCGTGCATGCGCTCCAGCCCAAGGTGCCCGAACCGGTGCCTGAAGGGGCGGGCAGCACGCCGGTCGCCTCGGGCGAGGTGGTGCTGGTGGTGGACGACGAGTCGTCGGTGCGCATGTTCGTCAGCGAGGTATTGGGCGGCCTGGGGTATCGGGTCATCGAAGCGATGGACAGCGCCAGCGGCCTGGAGTGGTTGCGCTCGGCCCAGCGCATCGACCTGCTGGTCACCGACATCGGCCTGCCGGGCGGGATGAATGGCCGTCGCCTGGCACAGGCTGGCCGTGAGCTGCGGTCCGGTCTGCCGGTGCTGTTCATGACCGGCTATGCGCATCCCCACGTGCTCGATCCGTGTGCGGACGAGGTCGCCACAGCGGTGCTGACCAAGCCGTTCGGGCTGGACACGCTGGGCGCGAACGTCAATGCGTTGCTGCGTGGTAGCAGTGGCTAGGTGGATCGGGGTCGGGCGTGGCGCCGGCCTCGTGGCGGTGAGTCGCCCTCCATGCGCGCCTGTCGCGATGGTGCAGGCAATCGCGGTCCAGGGAGGCTCTAAGGGTCTATGCCAAGCGCAAATGTGGGCCCTACGGGCCCACACACCACAGCCAATTCGCGAGATGCCCAATTCGCGAGATGCCCGCCGCGTCACTCAGGCTTCGCAGAACCGGATCCGGTTGCCGAACGGGTCATGGACTTCCAGCAACCTGCCCCACGGCTGCTCGACGATCTCGGGCCGTCCGTAGCCATACCCCTTGGCCTGCAGCTCGTTGCGCAGGCGTTCGACCTGATGCATCCACACGAACACCGTTGAGCCCGGGCTGGCGTCACCGTGGTGTTCGGACAGGTGCAGGTGCAACCCGGCGCGCACCAGCCCCAGGTACAAAGGCAGGCCCGGCTCGAAACGGTGCTCGAAGTCGACGCTGAACCCCAGGAACTCCAGGTAGAATTCCCGCGCCTTGACCTCGTCGAACATGCGCAGAATCGGTATCGGGCGTTCGAAGCGGATCGAGGTGGGATCAGGCTCGGCGGGCAGTACGGCGGCGGCCGTGTTCCAGTCCTTGTAGCCCAGTTGCCGGGCGACCAGCTCCAACGCGATCGAATGCGACAGCGTGTGCTCACGCGTCGCGAGTGAGGCGCGCAGGGCCTTGGCCATCTGTTTGGCGCGTGTAACGGTGATCATGGTGCCTCCTGAACAGTGAAGCGTCAGGTGCTCGCGTTGCCGGGGCTCGACTGTCAAAAGACGTGCGAAGGGCTGGGGGGACGATACTTTCACCTTCCAACGGGGGGGCGAGCGGCGGGCAGCATCGGGCCAGGCGACAGGGTACTCGTTTTCAGACAGCTGGCCTACCGGGCAAACTGCATCTGACGCCTGTCGGCTCTACTGACCGGCCACACGCGTGGCCTGCAAGGCACGTTCGCGGGACAACGGCATGAGCACGCCCGCCGCGCTGCCGGTCTTGGTGTAAAGGAAGTGGCGGCCCGCATCGGCCTGCACGATCCGGTACACCTCGGCAGTCCGGTCGGTGCTGGGCAACGTCACCTTGTCCACGAGCAGCGCCCACTGCTGGATGCCCTGCGCGCTCAGCGCTGTCGCGAATTCATCCTCCAACTGGCGGCGCGAGCGCGTACGCTGATACTGGATGAGCTTCAACAGCCCCAGAAACACCACCATGACCAGGGTAACGTTCACGATCTGCTGCCACATGCTTGTGTCGTCCTTGTCAGACCCGTCACCGATGCGAAGGGCATGACAGCTTACAAATCGACGGGCAGGCGTTCAATGCGCAGACGCACGCCCTTCACCATTCGATCCGCTGACCGTCCCAGGCCCAGAAGCTGCCGCTGTCGGCTGCGCCATGGCGCGCCACCTGCTCGAGCACGCAGCGCGCCGCGAACGCCGAGTCGAACAGCTGCTCGGATGGCACGTTCTTCTGGAACGGCTCGGAGAGCTGCGTATCGGTCGTTCCTGGGTGCAGCGCCAGCACTGTCGAGGCGGGGTTGAGGCGGCGTAGCTCGATGCTGGCGGTACGTAGCAACTGGTTGAGTGCAGCCTTGCTGGCGCGATAGCTGTACCACCCGCCCAGACGGTTGTCAGTGATGGAGCCCACCCGGGCCGACAGCGCGACGAAGGTCGCCGGCTGCTTGCGCAGCAGAGGCAGCAGATGTTTGAGCAGCAGCACCGGCGCGAAGGTGTTGGTGGCGAAACTCGCCTGGAGGCTGGCCAGGTCCACGTGCGCCAGGCTCTTTTCGGCCCGCGCCCCGTCCTGATGCAGGATGCCCAAGGTGCTGATCACCAGGTTCAAGGGCGTGCCCTGGCTGCCCACATGGGCGGCCAGCTCGGCGAGCGACGGTTCCTGGCGCGCGTCGCAATCCAGCCGCTTGAGGCGTTCGCCGTGACGCTCGCCCAGCGCCGCCAGCCCTGGGCTTTGCGTGGCGGTACGCGCTACGGCCCACACGCAGGCCACATCGTCGCGGGCCAGCAAGGCGTCGCACAGCGCCAGCCCGATGCCCTGGCTCGCGCCACAGATCAGTGCGTGGACAGGGGTGGACAGCTCGGGTATCAGGCTCATGAGGGCACCTCGTTCGGTCGCTGTGCGTGTGACTGGCCGCGTCCTAGGAACGTTCAGCCGGGGAAAGGCATCGCCGAGCCTTGCGCATTTCTTTTGCCCGGCAATGGCGGTAGCCTCATGCCCATGCCTTCCACTGCACGCCTGGCCATGACCCGCATGCCCCTCCCTCAGCCTGCCTTGCCTTCGCTCAACGCGCTGCGTGTCTTCGACGCCGTGGCACAGCATGGCAATTTTCGGCTGGCCGCCGAAGCGCTGGGCGTGACCCAGGCAGCGGTCGCCCAGCAGATCCGAGGGCTCGAAGCGCACCTGGGCATTCGTCTGTTCGAGCGCCTGGCGCGCGGTGTGGCGCTCACGGCCGCCGGGCAGGGCTACAGCACCAGCGTGCGCGAAGCGCTGGGCCTGATCGAGGCGGCGACCCAGCGGCTCTACCCGGACGCCGGGCGCATCACCGTCAGCGTCACCCCTAGCTTCGCCTCGCGCTGGCTGATTCCCCGGCTCGGCCTATTCGCCGAACAGCATCCGCGCATCGACCTGAGTGTGCTGGCCAGCGATCGGCTGGCGCAGTTCCAGGCCGATCGCGTGGACCTGGCCGTGCGCCATGGGCGCCCCCCGTTCGCTGCCGGACTCAATGCCGAGCTGCTGTTCGAGCCGCGCATCATGGCCGTGGCCAGTCCTCGCTGGTTGAACGAGCACGGTGTGCTGGCGACACCGTGGGCAGACGAGGTGGCGATCCTGCACGATGCCCACGATCTGTGGCCGACGCTGCTCGCCGTCGTCGGCCCAGCGATCGTTCGGCCCGGCGCACGTCATGTACGCTTCAACCAGACGTCCCTGGCGATCGAGGCTGCTCTCGATGGGCAGGGTATCGCCCTGGTCGACCACGCCTTCATCACCCGTGACCTGGCCAATGGTCGGTTGGTGCAGGTGCTCGATCACGTCGTGCGTCCCGACACCGCGTTCTACGCCGTATGGCCGCGCAAGGCCGGCCAGTCGAGCGTCTTGCCGGCAGTCATCGACTGGTTGAAGCAGCAGGCAGCCGATAGCTGAGCTACTGGCTCGACAACCAGGCACTGTCTGCCTCGCAGGCGATCCGCTCGCTAGAGTGGTCGCTCACGAACTTCTCATGGTATCGGAGGCAACATGACAGTCGAAAAGGTAGCGATCATCACCGCCGGTGGCAGCGGCATGGGCGCGGCAGCCGCGCAACGGTTGGCCGCCGATGGCTTCAAGGTCGGCATCCTGTCGTCCTCGGGCAAGGGTGAGGCCCTGGCCAAGACCCTGGGCGGCGTCGGCGTCACCGGCAGCAACCAGTCCGTCGAAGACCTCCAGCGTCTGGTGGACAGGGTCACGGCACGCTGGGGGCGGGTGGATGTACTGGTCAACAGCGCCGGTCACGGGCCGCGGGCCCCGATCCTCGAGCTCAGCGACGCCGACTGGCACGCCGGTCTGGACACCTATCTGCTCAACGTCGTACGTCCGACCCGCCTGGTGACGCCGCTCATGCAGGCACAAGGCGGCGGGGCGATCATCAACATTTCCAGCGCCTGGACCTTCGAGCCGAATGCGCTGTTCCCTACCTCGGGCGTCTTCCGCGCGGGGCTGGCGGCCTTCACCAAGCTGTTCGCCGACACCTACGCCGCCGACAACGTACGCATCAACAACGTGCTGCCTGGCTGGATCGACAGCCTGCCCGCCACCGAGCAACGCCGGGCCAGCGTGCCGCTGCAGCGCTATGGGCGCAGCGAGGAAGTGGCTGCAACCATCGCTTTTCTGGCCAGTGAAGGCGCGGCGTACATCACCGGGCAGAACCTCAGGGTCGACGGTGGCGTGACGCGCAGCGTGTGAGCGGCATGCCCAGGGCGGCTGAGGCAAGCGTCGAGGTCGATTGACAGTCCGCCAGCGGCCAGCGACCCTTGCCACTTGCCACTTGCCACTTGCCACTTGCCACTTGCCACTTGCCACTTGCCACTTGCCACTTGCCACTTGCCACTTGCCACTTGCCTGGAATGGATATCCCCATGCTGACCCTGCACCAATGCCTCGGCTTTCTTCTCGCTGCGCTCCTGATCACCGCTACCCCCGGACCGGACAACCTGATGGTCCTGGGCATGGGCGTGTCGAAAGGGCGCCGACAGGGCATCGCCTTCGGCCTGGGCTGCGCCTTCGGCTGCCTGAGCCATACCCTGCTGGCCGTGATCGGCGTCAGCGCGCTGATCGCCGCATCACCTACGGCGTTCACCGTGCTCAAGATTGTCGGCGGATTGTACCTGGTCTGGCTGGGCTACAACGCCTGGCGCAGCGCTGGAGCCGTACAGGTGGCGACGGTGCAGGACGAGGAGGTCTCGCTGGGGCGGTTGTTCCTCAAGGGTTGCCTGGCCAATGCGATCAACCCGAAGGTGGTGCTGTTCTTCCTGTCGTTCCTGCCGCAGTTCGTGGTGGCCGAGCAGGGCCAGGTGGCGTGGCAGCTGGGCGCGCTGGGATTGATCTTCACGCTGCAGGCGGCGGTGCTGTTCGGTGTGCTGGGGTACTTTTCCGGCGCCATCGGGCAGTGGCTGCGACGCCGGCCAGGGGCGGGCAAGGTGCTCGACCGGGTGGCGGGGACGGTGTTCGTGGGGCTTGGGGTGAAGATCATGTTGGGACGGTAAACGTAGCAGGGGGCTGTGCTTTTCCGACTGGCAGGTAAGTCGGTGGCGCTGCTTTTACGGGCCCAACGGGCCCGTAAAAGCAGCCATTGGCCGCCAACGCCGAACGACGTCAGCCCCGCACCCTACCGCCTTGCAATCCAGCGCTGCGCCTTCAGTCCTCGACCACCAACGTCCCGATCCCGTCCAGGATCGTGCGCAACGTCAGTGCCACCTCCTGCCAGTCCTCGCCCTGCGTGCGGTGCAGGATCTCCAGCGTGGTCTGCCCATTGAGCGCATCGCGATCACCCTCGGCCACCTCGATCAACAGCCGCTCACGTCCCAGCGTCACCGTCAGCGCGTCGAGGGTGGAGAAATCTTCACCCAGGGTCAGGTCGAGCGTGTCTTCGTCCGGGTAACGCGTCATCAGGAACAGCTGCCCGCCCGTGCACGAGCAGCACAGGGTGGCCATGTTCTCTTCTTCTTCGTCGCACGGGGTGGCGATCAGCAGGGCGGCATTGAGTTGCATACGGTCGGTTTCCATGGGGTCAAGACGCGATTCTGCCAGCCTTTGACCCCTGCCTCCACCTGTGCCTGCCGAGCGATGACCGAATATGTCGCAGCCCTGCAAGCCGCGTGACCGGCCAGTCGTTAAGCTGCATGGTCGATGGTCACCCGTAAAGGCACAGCCCTGGGCAGTCGCTTTTGCAGATGGCCATCCTCGGGAACGGATGGGCGCCGAGTACCGTCTCACGCCTTGTTCCACCGCCCCTACGCCGGCCCCGGATGTCCGTCGGGCCAGGCCAGGCGAGTAACGCGACGCTTCCTACACCAAAAAGCACAAGCGGAGTAAACAGATGGCGTTCTTCACCGCAGCCAGCAAAGCCGACTTCCAGCGACAACTGCAAGCGGCCCTGGCGCAGCACATCAGCGAACAGGCCTTGCCTCAAGTGACCCTGTTCGCCGAGCAGTTCTTCGGCATCATCCCCCTCGAAGAGCTGACCCAGCGCAGGCTGTCCGACCTGATCGGCTCGACCTTGTCGGCCTGGCGAATCATCGAGCGATTCGACCCCCGGCAGCCGCAAGTACGCGTCTACAACCCCGATTACGAGCGCCATGGCTGGCAGTCGACCCACACCGTGGTCGAAGTGCTGCATGACGACCTGCCGTTCCTCGTCGACTCCGTGCGGACCGAGCTGAACCGTCGCGGCTACAGCATCCATACTCTGCAGACCACCGTGCTGAGCGTGCGCCGTGGCGCATCGGGCGAACTGCTCGAGCTGCTGCCCAAGGCCAGCCAGGGCGAGGGCGTGACCCATGAGTCGCTGATGTACCTGGAAATCGACCGCTGCGCCAACACCGCTGACCTCAGCGTACTGGCCCGTGAGATCGAGAAGGTCCTGGCCGAAGTGCGCATCGTGGTCGAAGATTTCGAGCCGATGAAGGCCAAGATTCGCGACCTGCAGGCCCTGGTCGAGCAGAGCGCCTTCGCCCCCGCCGAGGCCGAAAAGACCGACGTGCAGGGCTTCCTGTCCTGGCTGCTGGACAACCACTTCACCTTCCTCGGCTATGAAGAGTTCGTGGTCGAGAGCGATGCCGCCGGCGGCCACCTGGCCTATGACCCGGACTCGTTCCTGGGCCTGACCCGTCTGCTGCGCACCGGCCTGAGCGCCGAGGACCTGCGCATCGAGGACTACGCCGTCAACTACCTGCGCGAGCCGCGCCTGCTGTCCTTCGCCAAGGCCTCGCAGCCCAGCCGCGTGCACCGCCCAGGCTACCCGGACTACGTGTCGATCCGCGAGATCGACGCCGACGGCAAGGTCGTCAAGGAATGCCGCTTCATGGGCCTGTACACCTCGTCGGTGTATGCCGAGAGCGTGCACACCATCCCGTACATCCGCAGCAAGGTCGCCGAAGTCGAGCGCCGCTCGCAGTTCGACCCCAAGGCGCACCTGGGCAAGGAACTGACCCAGGTCCTCGAAGTGCTGCCGCGCGACGACCTGTTCCAGACCCCGACCGACGAGCTGTTCAGCACCGTCATGTCGATCGTGCAGATCCAGGAACGCAACAAGATCCGTGTGTTCCTGCGCAAGGACCCGTACGGGCGCTTCTGCTACTGCCTGGCCTACGTGCCGCGCGAGATCTACTCCACCGAAGTGCGCCAGAAGATCCAGCAGGTCCTGATGGACCGGTTGCAGGCCACGGACTGCGAATTCTGGACCTTCTTCTCCGAGTCGGTCCTGGCGCGCGTGCAGCTGATCCTGCGGGTCGACCCGAAGAACCGCATCGACATCGATCCACAGCAACTGGAGCACGAAGTGGTCCAGGCCTGCCGGTCGTGGAACGACGACTACTCGGCGCTGGTGGTCGAGAGCTTCGGCGAGGGCAAGGGCACCAACGTGCTGGCCAGCTTCCCGAAAGGCTTCCCGGCCGGGTACCGCGAGCGCTTCGCGCCGCACTCGGCAGTGGTCGACCTGCAGCATGTGGTGGCGCTGTCCGATGACAAGCCCCTGGCCATGAGCTTCTACCAGCCGCTGACCCAGGTCGGCGAACGTCAGCTGCACTGCAAGCTGTACCACGCCGACACGCCCCTGGCGCTGTCGGACGTGCTGCCGATCCTCGAGAACCTCGGCCTGCGCGTGCTCGGCGAGTTCCCGTACCGCCTGCGCCATGCCAATGGCCGTGAGTACTGGATCCACGACTTCGCCTTCACCTACAGCGAAGGCCTGAACCTGGACATCCAGCAGCTCAACGACACGCTGCAGGATGCGTTCATCCACATCGTCAATGGCGATGCCGAGAACGATGCCTTCAACCGCCTGGTGCTGACCGCCGGGCTGCCCTGGCGCGACGTGGCGCTGCTGCGTGCCTACGCACGCTACCTCAAGCAGATCCGCCTGGGCTTCGACCTGGGGTACATCGCCAGCACCCTGAACAACCACACCGACATCGCCCGCGAGCTGACGCGGTTGTTCAAGACCCGTTTCTATCTGGCGCGCAAGCTGACCCAGGACGACCTCGAGGACAAGCAGCAGCGCCTGGAGCAGGCCATCGTCACGGCCTTGGACAATGTCCAGGTGCTCAACGAGGACCGCATTCTGCGTCGCTACCTGGACCTGATCAAGGCCACGCTGCGCACCAACTTCTATCAGCCTGACGCCAATGGTCAGCCCAAGGACTACTTCAGCTTCAAGTTCAACCCGCGCGCCATCCCCGACCTGCCCAAGCCGGTGCCGAAGTTCGAGATCTTCGTCTACTCGCCACGGGTCGAGGGCGTGCACCTGCGGTTCGGCAACGTGGCCCGTGGCGGTCTGCGCTGGTCCGACCGCGAAGAAGACTTCCGCACCGAAGTGCTCGGCCTGGTCAAGGCCCAGCAGGTGAAGAACTCGGTCATCGTACCGGTCGGCGCCAAGGGCGGCTTCCTGCCGCGTCGCCTGCCATTGGGCGGCAGCCGTGACGACATCCAGGCCGAAGGTATCGCCTGCTACCGGATCTTCATCTCCGGCCTGCTGGACATCACCGACAACCTGCGCGAAGGCGAGGTGGTACCACCGGCCAACGTGGTGCGTCACGACGATGACGACCCCTACCTGGTGGTGGCGGCGGACAAGGGCACCGCGACCTTCTCCGACATCGCCAATGGCATCGCCATCGACTATGGCTTCTGGCTGGGCGATGCCTTCGCCTCCGGCGGCTCGGCGGGCTACGATCACAAGAAGATGGGCATTACCGCCCGCGGCGCCTGGGTCGGCGTGCAGCGGCACTTCCGCGAGCGTGGCATCAATGTCCAGGAAGACCCGATCACCGTGATCGGCATCGGCGACATGGCCGGCGACGTGTTCGGCAACGGCCTGCTGATGTCCGACAAGCTCAAGCTGGTGGCAGCCTTCAACCACCTGCACATCTTCATCGACCCGAACCCGGACCCGGCGCGCAGCTTCGCCGAGCGTCAGCGCCTGTTCGACCTGCCGCGGTCGGCCTGGACCGACTACGACAGCAGCCTGATCTCCGAGGGCGGCGGGATCTTCCCGCGCAGCGCCAAGAGCATCGGCATCACCGCGCAGATGAAGGAACGCTTCGCCATCGACGCCGACCGGCTGACCCCGACCGAGCTGCTGCACGCCTTGCTCAAGGCGCCGGTGGACCTGCTCTGGAACGGCGGTATCGGTACCTACGTCAAGTCCAGCCGCGAGAGCCACGCCGATGTCGGTGACAAGGCCAACGACGCGCTGCGCGTGGACGGCAGCGAACTGCGCTGCAAGGTGGTGGGCGAGGGCGGCAACCTGGGCATGACCCAGCTCGGCCGAGTCGAGTTCGGTCTGCATGGCGGCGCCACCAACACCGACTTCATCGACAACGCCGGCGGCGTGGACTGCTCCGACCACGAAGTCAACATCAAGATCCTGCTCAACGAGGTGCTGCAGGCCGGTGACATGACCGAGAAGCAGCGCAACCAGCTGCTGGGCAGCATGACCGAGGAAGTCGGTACGCTGGTACTGGGCAACAACTACAAGCAGACCCAGGCGCTGTCGCTCGCCGCACGTCGGGCCCGCGAGCGTATCGCCGAGTACAAGCGCCTGATGGCCGACCTCGAGGCACGTGGCAAGCTCGACCGCGCCATCGAGTTCCTGCCCACCGAAGAGCAGTTGGCCGAGCGCCTGGCCGCCGGTCAAGGGTTGACCCGTGCCGAGCTGTCGGTGCTGATCTCGTACAGCAAGATCGACCTCAAGGAGCAACTGCTCAAGTCCCAGGTCCCGGACGACGACTACCTGACCCGTGACATGGAAACCGCGTTCCCGCCATCGCTGGTGCACACGTACGCGGCGGCGATGCGTCGCCACCGACTCAAGCGCGAGATCGTCAGCACCCAGATCGCCAACGACCTGGTCAACAACATGGGCATCACCTTCGTCCAGCGGCTGAAGGAGTCCACCGGCGCCAGCCCCGCCAACGTCGCCGGTGCCTACGTGACGGTGCGTGACGTGTTCCACCTGCCGCACTGGTTCCGCCAGATCGAAGCGCTGGACTATCAGGTGCCGGCCGAGATCCAGCTGACCCTGATGGACGAGCTGATGCGCCTCGGCCGTCGGGCCACGCGCTGGTTCCTGCGCAATCGCCGCGGCGAGCAGGATGCCGGTCGTGACGTGGCGCACTTCGGGCCGATCATCGCGCGCCTGGGCCTGAAACTCGACGAACTGCTCGAAGGGCCGACCCGCGAACGCTGGCAGGTGCGCTACCAGAGCTTCGTCAAGGCCGGCGTGCCAGAGCTGCTGGCGCGCATGGTGGCCGGTACCACGCACCTGTACGCGCTGCTGCCGATCATCGAAGCCTCCGACGTCACCGGGCACGACCCGGCGCAGGTGGCCCAGGCGTTCTTCGCCGTGGCCAGCTCGCTGGACCTGACCTGGTACCTGCAGGAGATCGGCAACCTGCCGGTGGAGAACAACTGGCAGGCCCTGGCCCGCGAGGCCTTCCGCGACGACATCGATCTGCAGCAGCGCGCCATCACCATCTCCGTGCTGCAAATGGCCGATGCCCCGCAGAACATGGACGAGCGTGTGGCGCTCTGGTGCGAGCAACACCGGCCGATGGTCGAACGCTGGAAAGCCATGCTCGAAGACCTGCGCAATGCCAGCGGTAACGACTACGCCATGTACGCGGTGGCCAACCGTGAGCTGGTGGACCTGGCGTTGAGCGGGCAGGGGCAGTAAGCAGGAGGCCAATGAAGGGAAGAGGCCTGCGCGGGTGTGTGCGGGGCCTCTTTCACGCTGAAGCGGGTAAAGCTTGGGGCCGCGTGGCGGCCCATCGCGGCACAGGGGCCGCTCCTGCAGGTGGGCCGTGCGATGTTCAACTCAGCGCTACGGTCCCATGTGGGAGCGACCCCCACCCATCATGCAGCAAAAAACGCTACGTGAACCCTCGTTCCACCCTCACTTGAACCGCCGCTCCACCCCTTTCTCCACCAGGATCTTCGCCGAAATCTCCTCGACCGAGAAATGCGTCGAGTTGATGTGCGCGATGTTCTCCCGTCGAAACAGGCTTTCCACTTCCCGCACCTCGAACTCGCACTGGGCGAAGCTCGAATACCGGCTGTTGGGCTTGCGCTCGTGGCGAATGGCGGTCAGTCGGTCAGGGTCGATGGTCAGGCCGAACAGCTTGTGCTGGTACTTCTTCAGCACCGCCGGCAACTGCAGGCGCTCCATGTCGTCTTCGGTCAGCGGGTAGTTGGCCGCGCGGATGCCGAATTGCATGGCCATGTACAGGCAGGTCGGGGTCTTGCCACAGCGGGATACACCCACCAGAATCAGGTCCGCCTTATCGTAATAATGCGTGCGAGCGCCATCGTCGTTGTCCAGGGCGAAGTTCACCGCCTCGATACGCTCCATGTAGTTGGAGTTGCCCCCAATGGAGTGCGACTTGCCCACCGAGTACGACGAGTGCGCGGTCAGCTCCTGCTCCAGCGGCGAGAGAAAGGTCGAGAAGATATCGATCATGAAGCCATTGGAGGTCGCCAGGACTTCACGGATGTCCTGGTTGACGATGGTGTCGAAGATGATCGGCCTGACACCATCCCGGTCGGCGGCGGCGTTGATCTGTTGGACCATGGCCCGTGCCTTGTCGAGGGTGTCGATGTACGGCCGGGTAAATTTGTTGAAGGGAATGGTATCGAACTGGGCCAACAGGCTCTGACCCAGGGTCTCGGCCGTGATGCCGGTCCCGTCGGAAATGAAGAATGCGGTTCGCTTCATGGGCACCCTGGACCTTGGCTGATGGCGCGCGTGGAATATGATAAGTTCGTTTTATCGCATGCAGCGGTCGACAGTTTCACTTATTTTCCAGGTCAGAACTACACACGCTCGACCCCGCCTTCGTCGAGGATCGAGTACTTCCAGCTTTTCCAAAACAATCAGTGGAGAGATCACCTTGGTAGAGTACGTAGTTTCCCTCGATAAGCTCGGCGTCCATGATGTGGAGCACGTAGGGGGCAAGAACGCCTCCCTGGGCGAGATGATCAGCAACCTCGCCGGGGCCGGTGTCTCGGTGCCAGGCGGCTTCGCCACTACGGCTCAGGCCTACCGCGACTTCCTCGAGCAGAGTGGCCTGAACGATCGCATCCACGCCGCCCTCGATGCCCTGGACGTCGACGACATCGCCGCCCTGACCCAGACCGGCGCGCAGATCCGTCAGTGGGTCATGGACGCCGACTTCCCGCCACGCCTGGACGCCGAGATCCGCAGCGCCTTCGCCGAGATGGCCGGTGGCAACGACAACATGGCCGTCGCCGTGCGTTCCTCGGCCACTGCCGAAGACCTGCCGGACGCCTCCTTCGCCGGTCAGCAGGAAACCTTCCTCAACATCCGTGGCGTGGACAACGTGATCCGCGCCGCCAAGGAAGTCTTCGCCTCGCTGTTCAACGACCGTGCCATCGCCTACCGCGTGCACCAGGGCTTCGACCACAAGCTGGTGGCCCTGTCTGCCGGCGTGCAGCGCATGGTCCGCTCGGAAACCGGCACCGCCGGGGTGATGTTCACCCTCGACACCGAGTCGGGCTTCCGCGACGTGGTGTTCATCACCGGCGCCTACGGCCTGGGTGAAACCGTGGTCCAGGGCGCGGTCAACCCGGACGAATTCTACGTGCACAAGGCCACCCTGCAGGCCGGTCGCCCGGCGATCCTGCGCCGCAACCTGGGCAGCAAGGCGATCAAGATGATCTACGGCGACGAGGCCAAGGCCGGTCGCTCGGTCAAGACCGTCGACGTCGACCGCGCCGAGCGCGCGCGCTTCTGCCTGAGCGACGCCGAAGTCGCCGAGCTGGCCAAGCAGGCGATGATCATCGAGCAGCACTACCAGCGGCCGATGGACATCGAGTGGGCCAAGGACGGTGACGATGGTCAGCTGTACATCGTCCAGGCGCGCCCCGAGACGGTGAAGAGCCGCGCCAGCGCCAACGTCATGGAGCGCTACCTGCTCAAGGAGAAGGGCACCGTGCTGGTCGAAGGCCGGGCCATCGGCCAGCGCATCGGCGCCGGCAAGGTGCGGGTGATCAAGGACGTGTCGGAGATGGACAAGGTCCAGCCCGGCGACGTGCTGGTCTCGGACATGACCGACCCGGACTGGGAACCGGTGATGAAGCGCGCCAGCGCCATCGTCACCAACCGCGGCGGGCGCACCTGCCACGCGGCGATCATTGCCCGCGAGCTGGGCATCCCGGCGGTGGTGGGCTGCGGCAATGCCACCCAGCTGCTCGAGGACGGCCAGGGCGTGACCGTGTCCTGCGCCGAAGGCGACACCGGTTACATCTTCGAGGGCGAGCTGGGCTTCGACATCAAGCAGAACTCGGTCGATGCCATGCCCGAACTGCCGTTCAAGATCATGATGAACGTCGGCAACCCCGACCGCGCCTTCGATTTCGCCCAGCTGCCCAATGCCGGGGTCGGCCTGGCGCGTCTGGAATTCATCATCAACCGCATGATCGGCGTGCACCCCAAGGCGCTGCTGAACTACGCCGGCCTGCCGCCGGAGCTCAAGGACAGCGTCGACAAGCGCATCGCCGGCTACGACGATCCGGTGGGGTTCTACGTCGAGAAGCTGGTCGAGGGCATCAGCACCCTGGCCGCGGCGTTCTACCCGAAAAAGGTCATCGTGCGCCTGTCGGACTTCAAGTCCAACGAGTACGCCAACCTGATCGGCGGCAAGCTCTACGAGCCGGAAGAAGAAAACCCGATGCTGGGCTTCCGCGGTGCATCGCGCTACATCAGCGAATCGTTCCGTGACTGCTTCGAGCTCGAATGCCGTGCCCTGAAGCGTGTGCGCAACGAGATGGGCCTGACCAACGTCGAGATCATGGTGCCGTTCGTGCGTACCCTGGGCGAGGCCAGCCAGGTCGTCGACCTGCTCGCCGAAAACGGCCTGGCCCGTGGCGACAACGGCCTGCGCGTGATCATGATGTGCGAGCTGCCGTCCAACGCCCTGCTGGCCGACGAGTTCCTCGAGTACTTCGATGGCTTCTCGATCGGCTCCAACGACCTGACCCAGTTGACCCTGGGCCTGGACCGCGATTCGGGTATCATTGCGCACCTGTTCGACGAGCGTAACCCGGCGGTGAAAAAGCTGCTGGCCAACGCCATTGCCGCGTGCAACAAGGCCGGCAAGTACATCGGCATCTGCGGCCAGGGGCCTTCGGACCACCCGGACCTGGCCAAGTGGCTGATGGAGCAGGGCATCGAAAGCGTGTCGTTGAACCCGGACTCGGTGCTCGAGACCTGGTTCTTCCTGGCGGAAAACCAGGGCGCCGTGTGATGCGATGAGGCGCGGGCGTGCCTGGCACGTCCGTGTGTGGATTTTCCCAGGGCGAGGCTCAGCGATGAGCCTTGCCCTTTTTCGTACAAGTACCTTATGCAAAGCAGCAGTACCTTGTTTCCCGTGGCGTTGCTCAGTGCCGAGCGACGCGGCGACCTCAGTGAAGACGTCTACCGCATCAAGGCGGGCACTGGAGCGGACCCGTCGGTCGAGCTGGCCGTGACCCGCCTGGGCCTGGCTCACGAAGCACAGGCCAGTGGCGTGCCGGTGATTCTGCTGCATGGCAGCTTCTCCAATCGACGCTTCTGGTTCTCGCCCAAGGGCGTCGGCCTGGGCGCGTTCCTGGTCCGCGCCGGGTTCGACGTCTGGATTCCCGAGATGCGTGGCCATGGCCTGTCGCCGCGCAACCGGCGCTGGCGCGACAACCGCGTGGCCGACTATGCCCGCGAAGACCTGCCGGCGATCGCCGCCTTCGTCCAGGAGCAGTCCGGGCAAGTGCCGCACTGGGTGGCCCACTCCCTGGGCGGCATTACCTTGGCGGCCGCCCTGGGCGGTGGGCACCTGTCCGCGAGCCAGGCGGCCAGCATCGCGCTGTTCGGCACCCAGGTCAGCCACTTTTCCTGGACGTTGAAGGTGCCGTTGGTGGAATGGCTCGCCCGCCGCGTGATCAAGCGCTATGGGCAGGTGTCGGGGCCACGCCTGAAGCGCGGGCCTGAAGACGAACCGGTCGGGCTGGCCATCGAGGTGATGCGCTGGCACGGGCTGTTCGGTCGCTTCGGCGAAGGCAAGCACGACTGGTGGGCGGGCTTGGCGCAGGTCGAGGTGCCGGTGCTGGCGGTGACCAGCCGCACCGACACCCAGGACCCGGCCTGGGCCTGCCAGGCCTTGTTCGAGCAGCTGGGCGGCACGCGCAAGCGCTTTCTGTGCCTGGGGCAGGAGCCTGGTTTCACGGCCTTGGGGCATGTCGAGATGCTGGTGAGCAAGGAGGCCCAGGCGCAGGTCTGGCCGCTGGTGCGTCAGTGGCTCGAGCACCCGGACACGCTTCTGCCCGAGCCCATGGTATCGCTGGGTGAGGCGGTGACAGGCTGAATACCGATTTGACCCGGTGGCGAGCCTGAAGGATGATCGCTCAGGCCCACGCCGACCGGTGTGGAAAAGCCCCTCGACAGCCCCGCGATTGAAAGGAGTGTGCCATGCAGCATTACCTGACGCCCGACCTGTGCGATGCCTACCCGGACCTGATCCAGGTGCTGGAGCCGATGTTCAGCAACTTCGGGGGCCGTGATGCCTTCGGCGGGCCGATCGTCACCCTCAAGTGCTTCGAAGACAACTCCAAGGTCCGCGAGCAGGTCGAGCAGCCGGGCGAAGGCCGGGTGCTGGTCGTCGACGGGGGTGGCTCCCTGCGCCGGGCGTTGCTGGGCGACATGCTCGCCGCCAAGGCCGCCAAGAATGGCTGGGCAGGCTTGCTGATCTACGGCTGCGTGCGTGACGTGGATGCGCTGGCGCAGACCGACGTCGGTGTGCAGGCGCTGGCCAGCCACCCGCTCGCGACCGAAAAGCGTGGCCTGGGCGACATCGATGTGCCGGTCACCTTCGCAGGCGTGACCTTTCACCCTGGCCACTATCTGTACGCCGACAACAACGGCGTGATCGTTTCCCCCAGCCCGTTGCGCATGCCGGAGTGACGCGCCACGGGCGTCGTTGGAGCAGGAATGTTCGAGGAAGAAAACGCCCAGTGGGGCCTGGTGCATGCCTTGGTGCTCGATGGCCAGGGCGGCGCGCGTCCAATTGCCCGCACTGACTTGCACGGGCTTCACCTGCAGCCTGAGGAAAGCCTCTGGCTGCACTGGGATCGCGGTCATCCGCAGACCCGCGAATGGCTGCTGCGTGACAGTGGCGTGAGCGAGTTCGCCACCCAGCTGCTGCTGGAAGAGAATACCCGTCCGCGCCTGCTGCCACAGGCCCAGGAGCAGTTGCTGCTGTTCCTGCGCGGGGTCAACCTGAACCCGGGCGCCGAGCCTGAGGACATGGTCTCGGTACGCATCTTCGCCGATGCGCGCCGTGTCATTTCGCTGCGCCTGCGCCCTTTGCGCGCCAGTGACGAGTTGCTGCAGCAGCTGGCCGAGGGACGCGGGCCCAGGAGTGCGTCAGAGCTGTTGCTGGTGATGGGCGAACTGTTGACCGAGAAGGTCCAGGCGCTGGTCGCCGACCTCAGTGAGCAGGTCGATGACGAAGAAGAGCGGGTCGATGCCGACGAGCGCTACACGCCTGCGCACGGCAGCCTGCAGCAGATCCGTCGTCGGGCGGCTGCGCTGCGGCGTTTCCTGGCACCGCAGCGTGACATCTATGCGCAACTGGCCCGACACAAGTGGAGCTGGTTCGCCGACCGCGACCTGGACTACTGGAACGAGCTGAGCAACAGCCTGATCCGCCACCTCGAGGAGCTGGAACTGACCCGTGAGCGGGCGGCACTGCTGCTGGAAAGCGAGGACCGTCGGCGTGGCGAGCGCATGAACATGACCATGTACCGCTTTGGCATCATCACCTGCATCTTCCTGCCGATGAGCTTTCTCACCGGCCTGCTGGGCATCAACGTCGGCGGCATTCCGGGGGCCGACAACCCGCATGGGTTCCTCTATGCCAGCGTGCTGGTGCTCGGGCTGGCCGTCGGCCAATGGTGGCTGTTCCGCAAGTTGCGCTGGACCGAACCATGAGGCGTACGCCCTGCGCCGCGTTGCACGAGAAGGGCACGGCCGTGTCGCGTGTCACATTTAGCGACTCGACAGGTGTGACCCGCGCCCCGGCGGTCTCGTCTTTGACTCACATTGCGCGAGGTGCCCATGCACGATCCGTTCGAAGAATCCCTGCGCGACCTGCTCAAGGCGTCGCCGTCCGGCAAGGACCGAGACGACGCCGCCTGTCTGGGTCGTGTCCTCAAAACCGCCAACCGCCAGGTCGGTGCGGGCGATCTGTTCTCGCTGCTGGGCCGGTGCGTCCAGGGCCTGATGATTGCCATCAACAACGGCTCGGCGCATGTCGCGCCGGTGCGTCGTACCCCTGCCGCTGGCAACGCTGATAAGGCCGACTGAATATGGAACTCGATCTGTGGACCCAGAGCCTGGTCACCGCCATGACCGCCCTCTGGACCAAGGTGGCTAACTTCATCCCCAACCTGTTCGGCGCCCTGGTCGTGGTGCTGCTGGGCTTCGTCGTGGCCAAGCTGCTCGACACATTGTTGTCCAAGCTGCTGGCCAAGCTCGGTCTGGATCGCCTGATGAGCGGTACCGGCTTGACCAAGATGCTCGGTCGGGTCGGTATCCAGGTGCCGATCTCGACCCTGATCGGCAAGATCGTCTACTGGTTCGTGCTGCTCATCTTCCTGGTCTCGGCCGCCGAGTCGCTGGGTCTGGAGCGGGTGTCCTCGACCCTGGACATGCTGGCGCTGTACCTGCCGAAGGTCTTCGGCGCGGCCATCGTCCTGCTGGCCGGTATCCTGCTCGCGCAACTGGTCAATGGCCTCACGCGGGGTGCGGCCGAAGGCATCGGGCTGGAGTACGCCGCCGGCGTCGGCCGTATCGCCCAGGGGCTGGTGATCCTGATCAGCATTTCGGTAGCGATCAGCCAGTTGGAGGTCAAGACCGACCTGCTCAACCATGTCATCGTCATCGGTTTGATTACCGTTGGTCTGGCCGTTGCCCTGGCCATGGGCCTGGGTAGCCGTGAAATCGCCGGGCAGATCATGGCCGGGATCTATGTGCGCGAACTGTTCCAGGTCGGGCAAGAGGTGCGGATTGGCGAGGTCGAAGGGCAGATCGAGGAGATCGGCACGGTCAAGACCACCCTGCTGACCGACGAGGGCGAGCTGGTCTCGGTGTCCAATCGCGAGCTGCTCGAGCGACACGTCAGTCGCCGCTGACCGTCGAAAAGCTGTTACTGTATGCCGCCGCGAAAACGGGCCCCCGGGCCACGCGGCGACATTGTCCTGACTGTCGGCCAGATTCGTGTTGAATAAAGCTCATCCGCTGCCCATGCGCTATGACCCCCAAGCACTCTCCGACGAGGAGCTGGTGGCGCGTTCGCATGAGGAGCTGTTTCACGTGACCCGCGCCTATGAAGAACTCATGCGGCGCTATCAGCGCACCCTGTTCAACGTCTGTGCGCGTTATCTCGGGAACGACCGGGATGCCGACGATGTCTGTCAGGAAGTGATGCTGAAGGTGTTGTACGGGCTGAAGAATTTCGAGGGGAAATCGAAGTTCAAGACCTGGCTCTACAGCATCACCTACAACGAATGCATCACGCAGTACCGTAAAGAGCGCCGCAAGCGCCGGTTGATGGATGCCTTGAGCTTGGATCCCCTCGAAGAGGCGTCCGAGGACAAGGCACCGAAGGCCGAAGAGAAGGGCGGGCTGGACCGCTGGTTGGTCCACGTCAACCCGATCGACCGGGAAATTTTAGTGCTGCGCTTCGTCGCGGAACTGGAATTCCAGGAAATCGCAGATATCATGCACATGGGCCTGAGCGCGACGAAGATGCGGTACAAGCGCGCACTCGACAAATTAAGGGAAAAATTTGCGGGTGTGGCTGAAACTTAGTCGTATGCAAGGTTCTCTAACGCACCGGCGGGTCTGCTAGACTTGCCGCCGAGTCGTCCTACTGCTGCAGGGTAGGGGGGCTTAACTATCACCAGATGGGGATTTAACGGATGAAACTGAAAAACACCTTGGGCTTGGCCATTGGTTCGCTCGTAGCTGCCACCTCGATTGGCGCTATGGCACAAGGCCAAGGCGCTGTCGAAACTGAAATCTTCTACAAGAAAGAATTCTTCGACAGCCAGCGCGACTTCAAGAACGACGGCAACCTGTTCGGTGGTTCGGTCGGCTACTTCCTGACCGACGACGTTGAACTGCGTCTGGGCTACGACGAAGTCCACAACGCCCGTGGCGACGACGGCAAGAACATCAAGGGCTCCAACACCGCCCTGGACGCTGTCTACCACTTCAACAACCCGTACGACGCCATCCGTCCGTACGTGTCGGCTGGTTTCTCTCACCAGTCCCTGGGCCAGAGCTTCCGCGGCGGCCGCGACCACTCCACCTTCGCCAACCTGGGCGCTGGTGCCAAGTGGTACATCACTGACATGTTCTACGCCCGTGCCGGCGTTGAAGCTCAGTACAACATCGACCAGGGTGACACCGAGTGGGCACCAAGCGTCGGCGTCGGCCTGAACTTCGGTGGCAGCCCGAAAACCGCAGAATCGGCTCCAGTCGCTCCAGCTCCAGTCGCTGACGTCTGCACCGACAGCGACAACGACGGCGTGTGCGACAACGTCGACAAGTGCCCGGACACCCCGGCCAACGTCACCGTTGACGCCGACGGCTGCCCAGCCGTTGCTGAAGTCGTTCGCGTTGAGCTGGACGTCAAGTTCGACTTCGACAAGTCGGTCGTGAAGCCAAACAGCTACGGCGACATCAAGAACCTGGCTGACTTCATGAAGCAGTACCCACAGACCACCACCACTGTTGAAGGTCACACTGACTCCGTCGGTCCAGACGCCTACAACCAGAAGCTGTCCGAGCGTCGTGCCAACGCTGTCAAGCAAGTGCTGACCCAGCAGTACGGTGTAGAGTCCAGCCGTGTTGATTCGGTTGGCTACGGCGAAAGCCGTCCGGTCGCTGACAACGCTACCGAAGAAGGCCGTGCCGTCAACCGTCGCGTTGAAGCTCAGGTCGAAGCTCAAGCCAAGTAATTGGTCTGATGCTTGACGAAAAACCCGGCTCCGGCCGGGTTTTTCCGTTTCTGGCGCCGGTGCAAGGCCGCGTCTCGCTTTCGGTGGCTCGACCACTCCCGGCTCTTCGAGTACGAGCGACTCGTCGGAAAGCCTGTGTCCGTTCTGCCGTGTTCGCGACCCGTGAGCACCGAAGATGATGGTCGAGCGTACAGACACCCTGTCGTCCAGGTCAGGGGCTGGCTATAATCGCTCCCTCACTCACGTCGAGTCTTGCCTGCCCATGTATAACCTGGCCCGCCAGCTGCTGTTCAAGCTTTCCCCGGAAACCTCCCACGACCTGTCCCTGGACCTCATCGGTGCCGGTGGCCGCCTGGGGCTCAATGGCAAGCTGTGCAAGCAGCCTTCGGCCTTGCCGGTCACGGTGATGGGCCTGGATTTCCCCAACCCGGTCGGGCTGGCGGCAGGGCTGGACAAGAATGGCGCGGCCATCGACGGGTTCGCCCAGCTGGGCTTCGGCTTCGTCGAGATCGGTACCGTCACGCCACGGCCACAGCCGGGCAATCCCAAGCCGCGTCTGTTCCGTCTGCCCGAGGCCACGGCGATCATCAACCGCATGGGCTTCAACAACCTGGGTGTCGATCACCTGCTGGCGCGCGTGCGTGCAGCGCAGTACACCGGGGTGCTGGGCATCAACATCGGCAAGAACGCCGACACGCCGGTCGAGCGTGCGGTCGACGATTACCTGATCGGTCTGAGCAAGGTCTACGCCGACGCCAGCTACATCACCGTCAATGTCAGCTCGCCCAATACCCCAGGCCTGCGTACCTTGCAGTTCGGCGACTCGCT
Source organism: Enterobacterales bacterium AN_CKDN230030167-1A_HGKHYDSX7 (assembly GCA_046940335.1). Taxonomy (GTDB): domain Bacteria; phylum Pseudomonadota; class Gammaproteobacteria; order Pseudomonadales; family Pseudomonadaceae; genus Aquipseudomonas. The sequence continues at coordinate 51,444 of JBKYML010000005.1, read as the reverse complement.
CAAGCAGTTGCTCGAGGCGCTGGCCGCGCGTCGTGAACAGCTGATCTCGACCTATGGACGCCGTGTGCCGCTGGCCATCAAGATCGCGCCGGACATGACCGACGAGGAAACCGCGCTGGTCGCGGCGGCGTTGCTCGAGACGGGGATGGACGCGGTCATCGCCACCAACACCACCCTGGGGCGCGAAGGCGTCGAAGGCTTGCCGTTCGCAGACGAGGCAGGCGGGTTGTCGGGCGCACCGGTGCTGCACAAGAGTACGCACACGGTCAAGGTGCTGGCGGGTGAGCTGGCAGGCAAGATGCCGATCATCGCGGCCGGTGGCATCACCGAGGGGCGTCATGCGGCCGAGAAGATCGCGGCCGGTGCCAGCCTGGTGCAGATCTATTCGGGCTTCATCTACAAAGGGCCATCGCTGATCCGTGAGTCGGTGGATGCGATCGCCGCGGTGCGTCGCTGAGCGGCACCCATGAAAAAGGGCCCCTGCAAGGGGCCCCTTGGGCATCAGCCCGTCGCGCCAAGATGCGCGTCATGTGGGTGGAGTAGTCAGAACGTCATTCAGCCAACGGCATGATTCTCGTTGAGTCGATGGATACCTGCGGTGCCGGTCAAACCGTCCCAGTTGTCGCCGCGCCCTTCACGCCAGCCATTGATCCAGGCCTGACGCACTGGAGCCAGGCTGAACGGGCAAAGTTCGCGGGATTTGCCGGTGACCCCGTACTGGTAGCCACGTGAATAGGCTCTTTCCAACGGATCACGCTTAAGTCTTCTCATAGGGTACTTCCCTCACTTGTTGACTGTAGGTCCCGTCGGCCTCCTGGAGGCCGGGCAGACTGGGTCTGCCGGTAATGCGCTCGCTGCCGGCGTCGCGAGCCAGGGGCGCCGTCTCGTCCTGAGACGACTGGCGTCAGTTCTAACCAATGCCTACGGTGCTGGGAATGATCGATTTGTCATAAGCATGTCATCTTTGATGATATGAAGGGATAAGCAAGGAAATGCTTCGCATCTTTATCCGAAGCAAACCCAGCAACGGCAGGGCTTTACGCCATGCGGTGCAGTGGATGATCTGGATTCATGTCACACTGCATGGGTCGCCTGAAACACGACGAAGGGTCATGGCAGCAACGCCTTGAACCGAATTTTTAAGCGTGCCTGACGCTCAAATGGCCTTGTGCCAGTGCGTTGGGTGCCATGGGCTTGCAGGGCAAGCCGCTTGTTCCGAGGGTCGTTCGAACGCCTTCGGGTAAACAGGGGCCAGACGTGCGCGTCGGGCTCTGCGCAACCGCCAGCATAGGCATTGGACTACTCATGTCGGACCGTCACGAACTTTATCTCACCTGCCCCAAGGGCCTGGAAGGCCTGCTCGCCGAAGAAGCGCGCACATTGGGGCTGCAGGAGGTGCGCGAGCACACCTCCGCCATCCGTGGCTCGGCCGACATGGAAACGGCTTATCGGCTCTGCCTGTGGTCGCGTCTGGCCAACCGTGTGCTGCTGGTCCTCGAGCGCTTTTCCATGAACAACGCCGAGGACCTGTACCACGGCGTGCAAGGCGTGGACTGGCAGGATCACCTCGCGGCCGACGGCTCTCTGGCCGTGGAATTCAGTGGCCATGGCTCGGGCATCGACAACACCCACTTCGGCGCACTGAAGGTCAAGGACGCCATCGTCGACCGCCTGCGCAACCGCGACGGGTTGCGCCCGTCGATCGACAAGCTCAACCCGGACGTGCGCGTGCACCTGCGGCTCGACCGCGGCGAGGCGATTCTGTCGCTGGACCTGTCCGGGCACAGCCTCCACCAACGGGGCTATCGCCTGCAGCAAGGCGCGGCGCCGCTCAAGGAAAACCTGGCGGCAGCGGTACTGATTCGCGCGGGCTGGCCCCGTATCGCTGCCGCCGGGGGCGCCTTGACCGACCCGATGTGCGGTGTCGGTACCTTCCTGGTCGAAGGTGCCATGATCGCCGCCGACATCGCGCCGAACCTCAAGCGCGAGCGCTGGGGCTTCAGCGCCTGGCTCGGCCATGTGCCGGCGCTGTGGCGCAAGGTCCATGACGAAGCCGTCGCCCGCGCTGCCGCAGGCCTGGCCAAGCCGCCGCTGTGGATTCGCGGCTATGAAGCCGACCCACGGCTGATTCAGCCAGGACGCAACAACGTCGAGCGCGCCGGGTTGAGCGACTGGATCAAGATCTACCAGGGTGAGGTCGGCACGTTCGAGCCGCGGCCCGACCAGAACCAGAAGGGCCTGGTCATCAGCAACCCGCCGTATGGCGAACGTCTGGGTGACGAAGCCAGCCTGCTTTACCTCTACCAGAACTTGGGCGAGCGCCTGCGCCAGGCCTGCATGGGCTGGGAGGCGGCGGTGTTCACGGGGGCGCCCGAGCTGGGCAAGCGCATGGGCCTGCGCAGCCACAAGCAGTACGCCTTCTGGAACGGCGCCCTGCCGTGCAAGCTGCTGTTGATCAAAGTCCAGCCCGACCAGTTCGTCACTGGCGAACGCCGCACGACCGACACCGAGGTCGACCCTGGGCAGCAGGTACCGGTCGCCACTGCCGAAGCGGCCCGCCTGAGCGAGGGTGCGCAGATGTTCGCCAACCGCCTGCAGAAGAACCTCAAGCAGCTGGGCAAGTGGGCGCGTCGCGAGCAGGTCGAGTGCTACCGCCTGTACGATGCCGACATGCCCGAATACGCCGTGGCGGTCGATCTGTACAAGGACTGGGTGCACGTGCAGGAGTACGCCGCACCGCGTTCCATCGACCCTGAGAAAGCCCAGGCGCGTCTGCTGGACGTACTGGCCGCGATCCCGCGGGCACTGGGCGTAGCCCAGGAGCGCGTGGTGCTCAAGCGTCGCGAACGCCAGAGCGGCACGCGTCAGTACGAACGCCAGGCCACCCAAGGGCAGTTCCTGGAGGTTGCTGAAGGGGGCGTCAAGCTGCTGGTCAACTTGACCGACTACCTCGACACGGGTCTGTTCCTCGACCACCGGCCCATGCGCATGCGGATTCAGCGCGAAGCGGCCGGCAAGCGCTTCCTCAACCTGTTCTGCTACACCGCGACGGCGACCGCCCATGCGGCCAAGGGCGGGGCGCGTAGCACCACCAGTGTCGACCTGTCCAAGACCTACCTGGACTGGGCGCGTCGCAACCTCTCGCTCAACGGCTTCTCCGACAAGCATCGGCTCGAGCAGGGCGACGTGATGGCCTGGTTGCAGAACGCGCGGGACACCTTCGACCTGATCTTCATCGATCCGCCGACCTTCTCCAATTCCAAGCGCATGGAAGGGGTGTTCGACATCCAGCGTGACCATGTCGAGTTGCTCGACCTGGCCATGGCGCGGTTGGCGCCCGAGGGTGTGCTGTACTTCTCCAACAACTTCCGCCGTTTCGAGCTGGATGCCAACCTGGCGGAGCGTTATGGGGTCGAAGAGATCAGCGCACAGACCCTGGACCCGGACTTCGCCCGTAACGGCAAGATCCACCGGGCCTGGCGGCTGACGTTGCGCTGAGGGGGGCAGGGCGCTGGCGGGCCCTTTGGGCCCGTAGCATCAGCCACGCCCTGTATCAGGCCAGATTTCACTGATACCCGAAGAGCAGGCGCGCTACCAATGCCAGGCACCCCGACGCCACACGCCAGGGCGTGACGCCGATCGCATTCGCATCAGCCTATGGCTGGCGCCGCAGGTCCAGCAGCACCTGGTCCAGGATCGCCCCGGCGCCCCAGGGTTTTGGGTCGTTCAGAATCGCCGCGACCGCCCAGGTCGTGCCGTTGTCGTCCCGGCTGAAGCCTGCGATTGCCCGGACCGTGTTGAGCGTGCCGGTCTTGATGTGGCCTTCACCCATCATGGCGGTGCGCTTCAAGCGCTTGCGCATGGTGCCGTCCATGCCCACCAGTGGCATCGAACTCATGAACTCGGCCGCGTAAGGGCTCTTCCAGGCGGCCTGCAACAATGCTGCCATCTCGCGTGTGCTGACCCGCTCGGCCCGTGACAACCCCGAACCGTTCTCCATCACCAGGTGTGGCGAAGTGATGCCCTTGCGGGCCAGCCACTGGCGGATCACCCGCTGCGCCGCACGGGCATCGTCGCCGTCGGCATCGGTGCGGAACTGCGCGCCGATGCTCAGGAACAACTGCTGGGCCATGGTGTTGTTGCTGTACTTGTTGATGTCGCGGATCACCTCGACCAGGTCCGGTGAGAACGCCCGCGCCAGCAGGCGTGCGTTTTTGGGAACGTTCTCCACCCGGTCACGTCCTTGGATCACGCCCCCCAGCTCGCCCCAGATCGCCCGGACCGCACCTGCGGTGTAGGTCGGGTGGTCAAGCAGCGACAGGTAGGTCTGCGAGTTGCAGCCTTCGCCAAGCTGGCCGGTGATCGTCACGGTGACGCCTTCGGCGTCGGTCACCGGGCTGTAACGCACGTCGCCCGTGCACTGGCGCGAGGCCACGGCCTTGACCTGGTTGTCGACGCGGACCTTGGCGATCGGTGGCTCCACCGAGACCGAAACGGTGCCACCGTCGTTGCGCGCCACGAACCGCAGTGCCTTGAGGTTGACCATCAGCGCGTCGGGCTTGACCAGGAACGGTTTGTTCAGGTCGCCGCCGTCGTCGTCGAACTGAGGCAGGTTGGGCTGTACGAAATGGCTGCGGTCCAGCACCAGATCGCCGGTGATGGTCCGCACACCGTTGGCCCGCAGGTCACGCATCAGCAACCAGAGCTTCTCCATGTTCAGCTTGGGGTCGCCACCGCCCTTGAGGTACAGGTTGCCATTGAGCACGCCGTTGCTGAGCGTGCCGTCGGTGAAGAACTCGGTCTTCCACTGGAAGGTTGGCCCCAGCAGCTCGAGCGCGGCATAAGTGGTCACCAGCTTCATGGTCGAGGCAGGGTTGACCGACACGTCGGCGTTGAACACGGTAGAGGTGCCGGGTCCGTCGAGGGGGATGGTCACCAGCGACAGGGCCGAATCCTGCAGCTTGTTGGCCTTGAGTGCCTGCTGAACCTTGGGCGAGAGGGTAGAGGTAACTGGAGCGGCCTGAAGGGGAAGCGCCAGTGGCAGAAGCAGGCCGGCGAGCAGTAGCGGGCGAAACGGTTTGAGCATGATGAGATGACCCTGCGCGCGAAGGGTGGAATACAAGGGCTGTATAGATGATGGCCCTGAACACGAAACGTGCGCATTATGCCCCAAGCCTGCCTGCACTGCGTCACGTTCGGCGTAAAAGCCTGACAAAGGACCGCCCTGCGTCCCTGTGCCAGGTCGCGGTCCAGCGCCGCAAAAGAAAAGGGCCAGCAGATGCTGGCCCTCGTCGGTGCGGTCTTCAGGACGCCGAGTTGATCGGCTTTTCCGGGTACCAGGCGTCCAGCAACGGGCTGATCTCGATCTTGGTCAGCTCGGAGCGGCCCTTGAGCCACGCCTCGACAGCCGCGCGCTGTTCTTCGGTGACCGAGCCACGCTCAGCCAGGCAGACCAGGCCGAAATCGTCGCCGCCGACGTAATCCAGGCCGTTGGCATCCATGGCTTCGGTCAGGAACGCATCGAGGAATGCATCGATCGCCTGATCATCCAGATCTTCCTTGAAGCCCAGGTTCAGCTCGAAGCCCAATTCCTGGAACTCGTCCACGCACAGTTTCTTGCGCAGACGACGGGAGCGGTTAGTGGCCATGAAACAATCCTCTTAGGTAATAACGGCGCGCAGTCTACCAGCTTCACGACCTCAGTGCGTGCTCACGCGCATGAAGGCAAAGGCCCTGTGGGGCGTCGTGGTAGCGGTGAGCGGTTCGCTTCAATTGCCCTCGCTTCGCGCATCAAAGACGTTTTTCAAGAAGTCTCTAACTGCATGATTCGACGCGTTTTGTCCCAGAATGGGTTGATTCGCACGCGAGCGCTTGCTGGGCCATTGATAATTCATGCGCATCAATGTATGAAAACAAATCACTTATCGTTTCAAGATGTGTCAAGCACACTGACCCTTCGTAAGCGAACAAGCAATCAATAAAATCGCTGGAGAATTAGCCATGCCATCCTCGTCCGCCCCTGCCGCGGCCTCTGGGCGCTCTCGCGCCGCAGCGGTGTTCCGAGTCACCTCGGGCAACTTCCTCGAACAGTTCGACTTCTTCCTGTTCGGCTTCTACGCCACGCAGATCGCCTCGGCCTTCTTCCCCGCGTCCAGTGAATTCGCCTCGCTGATGATGACCTTCGCCGTGTTCGGTGCCGGTTTCCTGATGCGTCCCCTTGGCGCCATCGTCCTGGGCGCCTACATCGACGATGTCGGGCGCCGCAAGGGGCTGATCGTCACCCTGTCGATCATGGCCAGTGGCACCTTGCTCATCGTGCTGGTGCCCGGCTATGCGAGCATCGGCCTCTGGGCGCCTGCGCTCGTGTTGCTGGGGCGGCTGCTGCAAGGGTTCTCCGCGGGTGCGGAGCTCGGTGGTGTGTCCGTCTACCTGGCCGAGATGGCCACGCCGGGCCGCAAGGGGTTCTATACCAGCTGGCAGTCCGGTAGCCAGCAGGTGGCGATCATCGTCGCGGCCGCGCTGGGGTACGCCTTGAATCAGGGAATGGCCCCTGCGCAGGTCGCCGAGTGGGGCTGGCGTATTCCGTTCGCCGTGGGCTGCATGATCATTCCGTTCATCTTCCTGCTGCGCCGCAACCTGCAGGAAACCGAGGAATTCGCTCAGCGCGCCCATCGTCCGAACATGCGTGAAGTGGTGGGTACGCTGGCGAAGAACTGGCACACGGTGCTGGCCGGCATGCTCATGGTGGCCATGACCACCAGCGCCTTCTACCTGATCACCGTGTATGCGCCCACCTTCGGCAAGACCGTGCTCAACCTGAGCACCACCGATGCCTTGCTGGTGACCCTGCTGGTCGGGGTGTCCAACTTCATCTGGTTGCCGATCGGCGGCATGCTGAGCGATCGCTTCGGCCGCAAGCCCATGCTGGTGGCCATGACGGTGCTGACCCTCTTCACCGCCTATCCGGCCCTGTCGTTCCTGGCCCAGGCGCCGAGCTTCGGCCACATGCTCGAAGTGCTGCTGTGGTTCTCGTGCCTATATGCGCTCTACAACGGCGCGATGATTCCGGCGCTGACCGAGATCATGCCGGTCGAAGTCAGGGTCGCCGGGTTCTCTCTCGCCTACAGCCTGGCCACCGCGCTGTTCGGCGGCTTCACCCCGGCCATGTCCACCTGGCTGATCCACACCACTGGCGACAAGGCCGCGCCTGCCTACTGGGTGACGTTCGCAGCGTTCTGCGCCTTGTGCGCCACCCTGGTCCTGTACCGCCGTCTGGCCCTGCGTCCGCAATTGGCCGTGTGAATAACGGCTCCAACCCGGCGCGCCTGCGCCGGGCCCTTGTCAGCGTTGAGTGAGTCCAACTGCCCATGAATCTGTCTACCCTGTCCCGCAAGACCCTGGCGCTTGCCAGCCTGGTCGCCCTGAGCGCCACGGCGCACGCCGAACACCTGACCGTGATGACCTCGGGTGGCTTCACTGCCGCCTACAAGGCCTTGAGCCCTGGCTACGCCGCCGAAAGTGGTGACACCTTGACGACCGTGCTGGGCCCCTCGATGGGCAAGGCGCCTGAAGCGATCCCCAATCGCCTGGCGCGCGGCGAGCATGCAGACGTGGTGATCATGGTCGGCTACGCGCTCGACGAACTGATCAAGCAAGGCAAGGTCGACCCTGCTTCGCGCGTCGAGCTGGCCGATTCGCGCATCGGCATGGTGGTCAAGGCGGGCGCACCGACGCCTGCGATCGGGACCGATGCCGAACTCAAGTCGGCATTGCTGAAGGCCAAGTCGGTGGCCTATTCCGATAGCGCCAGTGGCGTGTACATCCAGGATCAATTGTTCAAGAAGCTGGGCATCGAGTCGTCGATGCGTGGCAAGAGCACGATGGTCGAGAAGACGCCGGTGGCTTCCCGTGTGGCCCAAGGCGACTACGAACTGGGCTTCCAGCAGGTCGCCGAACTGCTGCCGGTACCTGGCGTGACGTTCGTCGGCAAGATTCCCGAGAACGTGCAGTCGGTCACACGGTTTGCTGCCGGCATCCCGGTGAACGCCGAACATCCGACCCAGGGCAAGGCGCTGCTGCGCTACCTGGCCTCGCCCGAGGTCCAGGCCTCCGTGCGCGCCACCGGGCTGGATTCAGTCGCTCACTGAGTGCCGTCGCATGTCCCGGATGCGCTCGATCAGGTCGAGCGCAGCGGGCGTCAACGTACGGCCTCGACGCTGGATCAGGCCGACGTTCCTGAACACTTCAGGCTCGATCAACGGCACGCTCTTCAACAACGGATGCTCCCCGACAGGCATCGCGATGGACGGTACCGGTGCGATGCCCAGGCCTGCCTCGACCAGGCCGAGCATGGTGGTGACATGGCGAGTCAGGCAGATGCTGGGCCGCGCAGGTTGTACGTGCACCAATGCCTGGTCCATCAAGAGCCGGTTGCCCGATGTTTCGTCCAGCCCGATGTGCGCATGGGTGAACATTTCTGCCCAGCTGACCTGCTTCCGGTCGGCCAGCACGTGATCCTTGCGGCACGCGATCACGTAGCGTTCCTGCAAGAGCAGCTCGAAGTCCACCTCAGGCGCCAGGTTGCCGCTGAAGCTGACCCCGAAGTCGGCTTCACCGCATGCCACCGCCGTGCTCACGTCGTTGGCACTGGCGTCCAGCAGCTTCACCACGATGTTCGGATACGCCTGATGGAAGGCGCTGACCACCGTCGGCATGAAGTAGTAGGCCGTCGACGGCACGCAGGCGATGGTGACGCTGCCGATGCGCGAGGAGCGCTTGTTGCCGATGGTCATCAGCGCCAGGTCCACCTCGTCGAGTACGCGCTCGGCCTGGGGCAGGAAGGCGCGGCCGACCGTGGTCAGGCTGACCCGGCGCGTCGTGCGCTCGAACAGCTTCACGTTCAACGCGGTCTCGAGCTTCTCTATGCGTCGGCTGAGCGCAGGCTGGGTGATGCGGATGGCTTCGGCAGCCTTGCGAAAGCTGCCGTTTTCGACGACGGCGCGAAAGGCCTGCAAATCGTTGAGGTCGAAATTCAAGGACATCGATGTGCCGCAGTCAGGGGGGCGAACGAGAGGTCTGGCCTTCGCAGGCGACATCCTCGGAGGTCTGCCACTATACGCGCTAAGCGTCGCCGACCCCAAACGATCCGGCAACCGAGTCGTGCGGCTCCTGCTCAGGCTGATGGCCTCTCGAACCGGCCTGCGCCTGGAGGGCCTCGCCCAAGGCACGCTCGACCCGGCGCATGTGGCGGGCCAGGGCCTGACGCCGTGCCCTGAGCTGCCGGGGTGGCAACGTCAACGCGTCATGCTGCAAGGCTTCGCAGGCCGAGCATAGGGCTTCGGCACCCAGCAGGCGCGCCGGCCCGAGGACCTTGTGGGCCAGTTCCGAGAGCGCCTGGCGCTGCAGCTCGGGGTCGAGGGCCATCAACCCGAGAACGTCCTGATGAAGACAGTGTCGCAAGGTCTCCAGCAAGCGCTGCCGTTCTTGTGGATCATTGCCATCGATCGCGTCCAGCCCCTCCAGGTCGATTCGAGCGATCGCTGCCGGCCCTGGCAGAGGTACGATGCGGGCCAGCCGTCGGCCCAGGGCCTGTAGATCGATGGGCTTGAACAGGCAGTCGTCCATGCCAGCTTCCAGGCACTGCTGAAGAATTTCCGGCTGGGCATTGGCCGTGTAGCCCAGGAGCGTGCAGCGAGGGCGCCCGGTACGCGCCTCTTCCTCGCGGATGCGGCGGGCCAGCTGGTAGCCGTTCATGATCGGCATGTTGCAGTCGATCACCAGGACGTCGAAGGTGTGCTCGCGCCAACGTGCGAGGCCTTCTTCCCCTTGGCTCGCGCTCTGGTGATGCACACCGAGAAACGCCAGTTGCTGACCCAGCAGCATGACATTGGCCGGATGATCGTCCACCACCAGCACGCGCAGGCGCGCATCGGGTGTTTCGATGCGCACGACCGGCTCGGGTGCCAGGACCGGCTCGACGGCCTGCAGCGGCACCGACAGGCGTACCCGTGTGCCGACCCCGAGCAGGCTGTCCATGGTCAGGCTGGCCCCCATCAGCTGACAGATGGCCTGGCTGATCGCAAGACCCAGGCCGGTCCCGGCACGGGCGCGGTCGCTGTCCGGATCGACCTGGGCGAAGGCAGTGAACAGGCGCTTGAGGTCGTCCTGGTGAATACCGATGCCACTGTCGCGCACGTCCAGGTCCAGAAAGGAGGTGCCCGTGTCTTCGGCGTCTCGTCTGCGCATGCTGATGCGCACTTGGCCATGGTCGGTGAACTTGATGGCATTGCCGATCAGGTTGCACAGGACCTGCTTGAAGCGCATCGGATCGAGCAGGGCATGGCAGCGTGCGTCGGCCGCGATGTCCACCTCCAGCGCCAGGCCCTTCTGCCGCGCCAGCCCGTCGAACATGCTGGCCACCGCCTCCACCAGTTCGGCCACGGCCACCGGCTCTGGATTCAGGCTCAGGTGGCCGGATTCGATCCGGACGAAATCGAGAATGTCGCCGATGAGCTTGAGCAGGTCCCGGGCGGAGCGGTGCGCCACAGCGATCGACTCACGTTCCAATCGACCCTGGTCGGCGTGCTTGAGGGCCAGTTCGAGCATGCCGAGCACGGCGTTCATCGGCGTGCGGATTTCGTGGCTCATGGTTGCCAGGAACGTGCTCTTGGCCCGATTGGCCTGATCGGCGCGCTGTTTGGCCAGGCTCAGGTCCTGAACCAGCTTGCGTCGGTCGCTGATGTCGATCCAGCCGCAGATGATGCCTTGAACCTGGCCGAGCGAATCGCGGTAGGGCAGGATCCAGTGGTAGATGGTCAGCTCGCGGTCTTTCAGGCGCAACGGACGGTCGGTGATCAGAGGCTTGGCCTGTTCCAGCACCTTCAGGTAGTCGGCCTGGATCTGGCGTGTGTACGCGCAATTGCTCATCACGCTGTCCTGCAGGCGCTTGCCGATGACCTGCTCGGCGCTCGCCTGGACAGTGTCCAGGTAGCTCTGGTTGCAGGTCTGCATGCGTCCTTCGCGGTCGCGCACGTACATCGGGTGCGGCGTGCCGTCGAGCAGCGCGCGCATGAACGCCATCTGGTCGTTCAGGGCCCGTTCGGCGCGTTCGCGCTGGGCGATCTGGCGGCGCAGCCGAGTATTCCAGATCAGCGACAGCACCAGCAGCAGGAGCGTGCCGACGACGACCTGCAACGCGATGCGCTGATAGGCCTTCCACTGTGTGTCGTCAACGTGGCTGTAGCCACGCCAGCGGCTGTTGATGACCCCCAGTTCCTCGGGCGAAATGCTCAGCAGCGCCTTGTCGAGAATCTGGGCCAGTTCCTTGCAACGCAGCGGCGTGGCCATGGAGAACACGGCGGGCGCTTCGCTGACCGTCGTGCGCATGACCAGCTCCGCATCGTTGGCCAGTGCATGGTTGGCGTCGACCAGGGAGGTGACGGCAGCATCGACCCGACCGTCCTTGAGCAGCGCGATCGCCCGAGGGGTGCCCTCGGTGATGGTCTGCAGGATGTGCGGGTACTGCTGGGCCAGCTTTTCGGCCAGCGGCGTATCGCGCGGGATGGCCAGTTTGCGATGGGCCAGGTCCTCCAGAGAAACCGGCTGGCGCTCGCCCTGCTTGCTGATCAGCACATAGGAGGTTTCCAGGTACGGACGGCTGGCGCTCAGCTGGTCGGCATGCCGCTCGGGGTGGGCGATGGCGGCGATCACGTTGGCCTTGCCCTCCCTGAGCTGGCGGAGCATCTCCTCGGTCCCGGTGGCCCGTACGACGTCGAAGCGCAGCCCTGTGCGCAGGCGAATCAGTTCCAGAAGATCGGCGGCAATGCCGCGGAAGGTGCCGTGCTTGTCGAAGAAGGTCAACGGGGCGGCGGTTTCATCGATCACCACGCGCATGACCGGGTGCTCCTGCAGCCAGCGTTCCTCGCGGGCGGAGAGCTGCAGCTTGCGATCGGTCATCAAGGTGTCGCTGCCAGTGCTCCAGCGTTCGAAGATGTCCTTGCGGCCCAGGGCCGGCAGGCCGGAAAGGGTGGCGTTGACCAGCTCCAGCAGTACTGTCTCGTCACGGCGCAGGGCGAAACCGAAGCCGACGGCTTCGTGCTTGCCGAACGTGGCCATCTTCAAGTTCGGCAGGTGGCCCTGGTTGAGCTGGTAGAGCGTGGAGATGGTATCGCCGATGAACACGTCGGCCTGTCCGAAGGCTACGGCGTTCAGCGCGCTGGCAGATGTGGGATGGCTTTGCAAGGTTGCGCCGGGGTAGGCTGCATGCACCTCGGACAGTGGCAGGTAATGGTACAGCATGCTCAGGCGCAGGCCGGCCAACCCCATGTCCAGGGGGCGCTCCTCGTTCTCGCGGGTTACCAGCACGGGCTGGTCTGTCGCATACGGGATCGAAAGGCTCAGGTCCGCGACGGCCGCTTCATAGCCATTGGCGCTGCCCAGCAGGTCGATCTGCCCGTTCTTCAAGGCATGGATCGCAGCCTGCCGATCGGCAAAGCGCAACACCTTGACCGGCAAGCCCAGGCTGGCACCCAGGACCGCCGCATGATCGGCGGTCAACCCTTGATAGTCTCGCCCGCCGGACGTGATGTCGAAGGGCGGGTAGTCGGGCGCGGACGTCCCGAGGCGCAGTTCGCGACGGCCTTCCAGCCAGCGTTGTTGCTGTGGGTTCAAGGCGACCTTCACCGGCACCGGACGGCCCCGGTCGAGCAGCGTCAAGGGCGCGTTGGCGTCGGCCCTGGTGTCGGAAGCGGCCAGGGCCTGGCAGGCCGCCAACAGCCACCCGACGCACAGCCATGCAACGCACCTGTACACGGTCGATTACACCAATGCGTTGCGTTTGGCGATATCGATGAGTTCGACCAGCGAGCCGACCCGCAACTTTTGCATCAGGCGCTTCTTGTAGGTGCTGACGGTTTTGTTGCTGAGGAACATGCCCGACGCGATTTCCTTGTTGCTTCGACCTTGTGCAAAAAGTTGTAACACCATGAGTTCACGGTCGTTGACCAGTTTGAATAATTCCAGGTCGCGGCTTTCACTTTCTTGAGTCGGGTTGATGGCCTGGCTTGGGAAATAATTGTAACCAGACAGTACCGCCTTGATGGCGCTCAGCAATTCGCTCAAGTCTTCCTGTTTGCAGACGTACCCGGCAGCGCCAGAGTGCATGCAGCGTACGGCGAACAGGGCAGGGGACTGGGCCGTGAGCACCAGCACCTTCAGGGGCAGTGCCATGGACTGGAACCGCGACAGGACTTCCAGCCCATCCAGCTTGGGAATACTGATGTCGAGAATGACCAGGTCCGGGCGGCATTCGCGGACCATCTGCATGGCGTCCACGCCATTATCGGACTCACCCACGACCTTGTAACTTTGGTTTTCCAGCAACATGCGAACGGCCAGGCGAATGACCGGGTGGTCATCGACAATGAAGACAGAATACATATTAACTTTCCATAGATGTCGGAGGCAGGGCAGCACCTTAGCTCAGTTGTTAAAGGACGGACATGAGCGTTCGGGCTTTAAGAGTTATCTAGGAAAAGGACTACAGCAAAAAATCGCTAAGACTACAAAATGCTCATTCGGCGTACGTCGTCGAGTGCGTTGAATCAGCGTGAGAGGGCTGCTGTAGAGCGCGCGACGAGGAGGGCCGCGCAGATCGCACATGAGCCTCGCCCCCCGTTGCCAGCAGCCAGCCTCTAGACGCCGCTGGCACGACCGGTCATCTCGCGCGCCATCTCACTGGCGTAGCTGTCGGTCATGCCGGCGATGAAGTCGATCATGCGGAGGAAGGCCGTGTGCAGCGACCCCTCTGGCGAAGGCGCATTGTTGCCGAGCAGGTCGAGCACGCGGCGACTCTTGAACGAAGGCGAGCGCCCACCCTGTTGCTCCAATGCTGCGCCACAGAAGGCATTGAGCAGAATGTCCAGGGTCGTGTAGGCGCCGATCTCGTGGAGCGTCTTGCGTTTGTCCTGAAAGATCTTCTTGCGCGCCACATCCTTGGCCTGCAGCACGCACTGCTTGGCCGGCCCATGCATGTGCTCGACCAGGTCGCCACCCAGGCAACCCGCGAGCAGTGCTGACTGCTGCTCGACGAAGGCGCGCGCCGCCGCGTTGGTCAGGTGCTCGATGGCCTTGCCACGCAGGATCGCCAGCTTGCGTCGCCGCGAATCATTCGGCCCCAGTTGCCGGTAGGTGTCCGGCAGGTCGTCGCCCACCAGATTCAGCAGCAGGGCTTCGACCTCCTCGTAGCCCAGCAGCTCCATTTCCAGCCCGTCTTCCAGGTCGATCAAGGCGTAGCAGATATCGTCCGCCGCCTCCATCAGATAGACCAGTGGATGACGTGCCCAGCGCTGTTCGTCGAGCTGCGGCAAGCCCAGCCGACCGGCGATCTGCTCCAGCAGAGGCAGTTCACTCTGGTAGCAGCCGAACTTGTGCTTCTTGTAACCCAGCGCATCGGCATGTCGCGCGCTCCAAGGGTACTTGAGGTACGTGCCCAGGGTAGCGTAGGTCAGACGCATGCCGCCCTCGAATTGGTGGTACTCCAGTTGAGTGAGCACCCGGAAGCCTTGGGCATTGCCTTCGAAGTTGAGAAAATCGCCGCGCTCGTCGTCGCTCATGGCGTCCAGCCAGCCTCGGCCTGCGGCTTGCTGGAACCAATGGCGAATTGCATCTTCCCCGGAATGGCCGAACGGAGGGTTGCCGATGTCATGGGCCAGGCAGGCCGACTGCACCACCATGCCCAGGTCGCTCGGTGCACACCAGTCGGGCAAGGCATCACGTAACGTCTCGCCCACGCGCATCCCGAGCGAGCGCCCTACGCAACTGACCTCCAGGGAGTGGGTCAGGCGCGTGTGGATATGGTCGTTGCTGGTCACCGGGTGAACCTGGGTCTTGCGACCCAGGCGCCGGAACGCGCCAGAGAAGATGACGCGGTCGTGGTCCTTGTGGAAAGGGCTACGGCCCAACTCTTCAGGGCTGTACAGCGCCTTGCCCAGGCGTTCGCGGGTCAGCAGGGTCTGCCAGTCCAAGGTCAATCTCCGGTCAGGTAAAAGTCTGGCTGCCCGCGACAGGGCACAGGGGCATTCTTCAATGTCGTTGACGGCGTGCCTGCAGCAGCAGGCGTGCCAGCGGAATCAAGGTCGCACCGATGCGCACCAGGCGTGTCAGCTTGCCGCCACGCGCGCTCTTGCCAGTCAGGAAGCCCAAGGCACTGACCGCACTGACGCCCCATAGCGGCGCATGGTTCAAGCCCATGCCACCTTGCAACGAACTGCCCATGGCGCGCAAGCGGTGCAGCGGCGACAGCAGGTTGGACGTCTCCTGACGGATTTCCTGACGGTGCATTTCCATGCGCAGGCGTAGCAAGGCCTTGCGCAGTTCGCGTGGATTACGTGAATCGGGAAGAGTAGGCAGGCTCATGGCAACAGGCGCTCCCGGTCCTTGGCAAGTTCTTCGAGGGTGGCATGGAACGGTGACGACTCATCGAACACGGCAGCCTTCACGCGCAGACCGCAGAAGAGCGTGGCCAGGGCGTAGAAGATGCACAGACCGATGATGCCCGTCAGGCGGTAGGTGTCCCAGACCAGTATCAGGAGCAGGCCTGACAGCGCCAGCAACAGCAGCAGCGCGAACAGTAAACCCAGGCCTGCGAACAGCAGCAGCCTCAGCGAACGTGTCTTCTGCTCCTGCAGCTCGATGCCGAACAGTTCCAGGTGGCCATGCAGCAGGCCAAGCACGGAGGCGCTCAGGCGTCGCGCGGTCGAGGCACTGCCGGTCTCCACTGTTTCATTGTCCATGGAAGTTCCTTAGCGACGATTGACCAACAGACCGATCAGCAGACCGACGCCAGCGGCAATGCCGACCGCCTGCCAAGGTCTTTCACGGATGTAGTCATCGGCGACGCACAGGGCTTCTTCGCCGCGCTGGCGTACCGTGTCATGGGTCGATTCCAGCGTCTGGCGGGCCTGCAGCAGACGGTCCTCGATCTGCGCGCGCAGCTCGTTGGCCTGGTCGCCGGCGATGTCGGCGGTGTCGGTCAGCAGCTTCTCGGTGTCACGGATCAGTGCCTGGATATCGTCCCTGAGGATGTCTTGTGCCTGCTTTACCGAGGTGGTCATGCGTATCTCCCTGCAAAGGTGTGTGGAGGGTTCGAGTCCAGTACCGCTTCGAAGGTTCAGCGCGAGGCGTTGGTACAGGCTTTGCTTTGTCCCTGCGCACATTCTTAGATGCCGCACCGGATGCGTGCATGGTGTTTCGCGCACAAGGACCTCTTCCTTACAAGTCACCCTGTTCAGCCATGAACCTTCGCTCTGCCTGCGCCTGTATGGCCGTCGAGACCAGGCAGGCCTGGCACCGAAACGGTGCAGGAATGCGACTCATGAGCCGTAAAGGTGCCTTTTTTCAGGTAAACCTCCGATGGAATCACTACATCCAGCCACCGATGCACTCGCGCAGAGCGGCAACACGCTGTTTCTCCTGATGGGCGCCGTTCTGGTGCTGGCCATGCACGCGGGCTTCGCCTTTCTCGAAGTCGGCACGGTACGGCACAAGAACCAAGTCAATGCCTTGTGCAAGATCCTCAGCGATTTCGCGGTCTCGGCCGTGGCCTACTTCTTCGTCGGCTACTGGGTCGCCTATGGCATCGGCTTCCTGCAGCCGGCTGCCGCGCTGACCCAGGACCAGGGGTATGCCCTGGTCAAAGGCTTCTTCCTGCTGACCTTCGCGGCAGCGATTCCAGCGATCATCTCCGGCGGCATCGCCGAGCGCGCGCGCTTCGCCCCGCAGCTGTGCGCCACGGCACTGATCGTGGCGCTGGTCTACCCCAGCTTCGAGGGCATCGTCTGGAACGGCAACCTGGGCGTGCAAGCCTGGCTCACGACCCGATTCGGTGCACCGTTCCACGATTTCGCAGGCTCTGTGGTGGTGCATGCCATGGGCGGCTGGCTGGCGCTGGCAGCGGTCATCCTGCTGGGCGCACGTCGTGGTCGTTACCGTGAGGGCCGAGTGGTGGCCTTCGCGCCGTCGAGCATTCCGTTCCTGGCCCTGGGGTCGTGGATCCTGATCGTCGGCTGGTTCGGCTTTAACGTCATGAGTGCGCAGACCCTGGAGGGGGTCAGCGGACTGGTGGCGATCAATTCGCTCATGGCCATGGTGGGCGGGACGCTGGCGACGTTGCTGGCCGGGCGCAACGACCCTGGTTTTTTGCACAACGGCCCCTTGGCGGGCCTGGTGGCCGTGTGCGCCGGGTCGGATGTGATGCACCCGGTCGGGGCGCTGGCTACCGGCGCGATCGCTGGCGTGCTGTTCGTCTGGAGCTTCACGGCAGCGCAGAACCGCTGGAAGATCGACGACGTGCTGGGCGTCTGGCCGTTGCACGGTCTGTGCGGTCTCTGGGGCGGCCTGGCCTGCGGTGTGTTCGGCCTGACAACCCTGGGCGGCCTCGGCGGCGTCAGCCTGGTCAGCCAGGCGATCGGCAGCCTGGCGGGCGTGCTGGTGGCGCTGACCGGAGGGGTTGCGGTGTACGGGGCGATCAAGTGGATGCACGGCCTGCGCCTGGATCAGGAGCAGGAGTTCCAGGGCGCGGACCTGGCCTTGCACCGGATCGGCGCCACCAGCCAGGAGTGATCGGTCGGGCCCGCCCAGGTGCGCAAGGGCAGCGATGGGCCTAGACTGACGACGCGTTCGCGATCGCGGGAGACACAGCCCATGCTGCCTGAATGCCAACTGTTCGGCACCCTGGGGTGCCACCTGTGCGAGCTGGCCGAAGCCCTGCTCATGCCGTGGGTCGATCGCGGTCTGCTGGTCGAGCTGATCGACATCGGCGAGCACCCGGACCGTTTCGAACGCTATGCCTGGCGTCTGCCCGTGCTGCGCCGATGCGACACGGGCGCCGAACTCGATTGGCCGTTCGACCAGGCGCAGATCGTGCGCTTCCTGAATTGAATGGCGAAGTCCTCGGCGTTTGACGTGACCGAGCAGGCTCTCTATCCTGTATGCCTATACAGTAAGGGTGGTAGAGAACCGATGGTCAATGTCGAGCAATTGAAGGATAGCGTCAATCGCATGGAGGTGGGCAGCGTCCTCGAGGCGGCGCTTGAGCTGCGGCTCGACGGCCTGGTGGTCGGTGAGCGCACGCCGTTCGGCAAGGTGCACTTCAACACCTGTTTCGCCGAGGTCGAGGCCTTGTTCCAGCGCGCCGGGTATCACCGTCCGCTCGATGTGGTGGGTTACGAAGGCCAGGTCTATGCCCTGTACGATCCCAGTCGCTGGGAAGCCGTGCAGGTGCTGCGCTGGCTCAAGGAGCGCAGCGAGACGGTGCCGGGCGCTGGTTGCCACGTCGCGCTTGGCGGATAATGCCGCGTCCTTTCGTCACCGAGTCGTCCCCATGTCCGCGCCCTTCGACCCCGCCCTGCAGCAAGCCAGTACGGTCTGCCTCCCGCCTGGGGCCTGGAATACCGTGCTCGATTGCCTGAGCGAGCATTTCAAGGCCGTGGGGCGAGAAGGGTGGCTCGACCGTTTCCAGCGCGGGCGTGTGCTCGATGCGGCGGGTCAGCCAGTGCCGGCGGACTTGCCCTACCGACGCGGCCTGCGGCTGCATTATTTTCGCGAAGTGCCCAATGAGCGTCCAATCCCGGTGCAGGAGGTGGTGCTGCATGCGGACGAGCACCTGGTGGTGGTCGACAAGCCGCATTTCCTGCCGGTGACGCCCACGGGTGAGTACGTCGAACAGACCTTGCTGCGCCGCCTGATCCGGCGGCTGGACAACCCGCACCTGGTGCCGCTGCACCGTATCGACCGTCATACGGCCGGGCTGGTGCTGTTCTCCAGCAACCCGCAGAGCCGCAGTGCCTACCAGCGGCTGTTTCCCGAGCGGCGTATCGACAAGCAGTACCAGGCCATCGCCCCGGCCTTGCCCGACTTGCCGGTGCCCTACGTTCACACGAGCCGTCTGGCCCACGGTGAGCCGTTCTTCCGCATGCAGGAAGTGCCAGGTGTGCCGAACAGCGAGACCCAGGTGCGGGTGCTGGAAAAGCAGGGCGAGTGGTGGCGCTACGGCCTGTCGCCGGTGACGGGCAAGACGCACCAGTTGCGGGTGCACATGGCGGCGCTAGGGGCTGCGATCCAGTACGACCCGTTCTATCCGAACCTGGTGGCGCAGGCCGACGATTACCAGAAGCCCCTGAAGCTGCTGGCCCAGCGCTTGAGTTTCACGGACCCGTTCAGCGGGGAGGAGCGGGTGTTCGACAGCACCTTGACCTTGGACTGGGCCTGATCGGTCGCCCTTTGCGACACCGGGTGCGGCGGTCGAGGGCGCCTCGCTTTTGTGGACCCTGCGGGCCCATAAAATCAGCCCATGCAATGCAGCATGGATCGCGCGAAAAACAGTCGCTCTCACGTCCTAGCGGACGCCACTCTGTCCGGCCGCTGTGGCTTGCCAGCGATAGAGCCCGTGCAATCACCGCCCCTCGCTGGCCAGCCTGCTGCTTCCCCGCCCCTACCGATTGAACCGCTCGACCAACGAATACTGCCCCGTCGCCGTGCGCGTGAGTTCTTCACTCAACAGCGCCGAGCTCTGCGCCTGTTCGGACGTCTGGTCGGCCAGTTGCGCGATGGTAGAGATATTGCGGCTGATCTCGTCGGCCACGGCCGTCTGCTCTTCGGTCGCGGCTGCGATCTGGGTGGTCATGTCGGTGATGTGCGCCACGGCATCGCTGATGCCCGACAGCGCCCGGTCAGCCTCCATCACCCGCGCCACGCCTTCCTCGGCCTGGCGATGCCCGGCCTCCATGGTCAGCACTGCATTGTTGGCGGTCTGCTGCAGCTTGGCGATCAGGGTGTGGATCTGCCCGGTGGACTCGGCCGTGCGCTGCGCCAGCTGGCGCACTTCATCGGCGACCACCGCGAAGCCGCGGCCCATCTCGCCCGCCCGCGCCGCTTCGATGGCGGCGTTGAGCGCCAGCAGGTTGGTCTGGTCGGCGATGCCCTTGATCACATCGACCACACCGCCGATCTCGTCGCTGTCCTTGGCCAGTTGCGTGACGGTCTGCCCGGTCTCGCCGACGGCGGTGGACAGACGCTCGATGGCCTCGCGGGTTTCTCCGGCGATCAGGCGGCCCTCTCCGGTCAGGCGATTGGCCTGCTGCGTGGCGTCGGCCGTGCGCTGCACGTGGGTCGCCACTTCCTGGGTGGTGGTGGCCATCTGGTTGACGGCCGTGGCCACCTGCTCGGTCTCCACGCGCTGGCGCTCCAGGCCAGTCGAGCTCTGATGCGCCAAGGCATCGGACTGCTTGGCCTGCTGGCTCAGGTGCTCGGCGCTGTCCTGCAGGCGGGTCAGACAGGTCTTCAGGCGCGCGTCCTGGCTGAGCATGGCCATTTCCAGGCGTGCCTGCACGCCACGGCTGTCGGTGTACATCTGCGCGATCAGTGCATCGGAGGTGGTCTGCTCGGCCAGACGCAGCAGACGCTTGAGGCCCCGCTGCTGCCAGCTCAGGCCGAGCAGTCCCAGGGGCACGCTCAAGGCAGCCGCCAGGGCGAAGCCCCAGCTTTGGCCCAGCCAGCTACCGATCAGGAACCCGACCTGGCTGACCAGGATGAAAGGCAGCCAGTCCTGCATCACCGGCAGCCAGGTGTCCCGACGCGGCACTGCGGTCTTGCCCTGGGCCAAGCGCTGGTACAACTGTTCGGCCCGGCGGATCTGTTCGGCGGTGGGCTTGACGCGCACCGACTCGAAGCCGATCACCTGATCGTTCTCGAAGATCGGCGTGACGTAGGCGTTGACCCAGTAGTGGTCGCCCGACTTGCAGCGGTTCTTGACGATGCCCATCCAGGGCTGGCCCTGCTTGAGCGTCTGCCACATGTGGGCGAACACGGCTTGTGGCACGTCGGGATGCCGTACCAAGTTGTGCGCCGCGCCGATCAGTTCATCGCGCGTGAAACCACTGATGTCGATGAAGTCATCGTTGCAATAAGTGATGACCCCCTTGGCATTGGTCGTGGAAATCAACCGCTGCTGGGCAGGGAAAGTCCGTTCTCTCTGGGTGATCGGCTGGTTGTTACGCATCTGCTGTTCTATCCGCTCTGTCCGCGAAGGCTTTGAACAGCTATCGGCACCCCGGCGCGTTTGTTGAGCCGGATTTCTGGAAAAGTTCCCAAGCCGTGGCATTTTTTTCAGGCAGCCGCAGCGCGGATGGGAAGGGCGGCGGAGAAGGAAACGGTAGAGGCCATGAACGGGGAGGGCGCAGCGGCCTCCTGGAATCGCAGGGCGACCCCAGGAGGTGAGCCCGATTGCCTTATTGGGCGATCAGCTGACGCAGTACGTAGTGCAGGATGCCACCGGCCTTGAAGTATTCCACCTCGTTGAGGGTGTCGATCCGGCACAGCACCTCGATGTCACGCACCTGGCCATCCTCTTGGGTGATCCGCAGCGGCAGGCTCATGCCAGGGCGGATCGCCGCATCGCGCAAGCCACGCACGTCGATCCGTTCCTTGCCGGTCAGGCCCAGCGACTGGCGAGTGTCACCCGCCTTGAACTGCAGCGGCAGTACGCCCATGCCCACCAGGTTGGAGCGGTGAATACGCTCGAAGCTTTCCGCCAGGACCGCCTTGACCCCGAGCAGGTTGGTACCCTTGGCGGCCCAGTCGCGGCTCGAGCCGGTGCCGTACTCTTGGCCTGCGATCACCACCAGGGGCGTGCCTTCGGCCTGGTAGCGCATGGCGGCATCATAGATCGCCAGTTTCTCGCCCGTGGGGACGTACAACGTGTTGCCGCCTTCTTCGCCGCCCAGCATCTCATTGCGGATGCGGATGTTGGCGAAGGTGCCGCGCATCATCACCTCGTGATTACCGCGACGCGAGCCGTAGGAGTTGAAGTCGCGCGGCTCCACGCCCTTGTCGCGCAGGTAGCGACCGGCCGGGCTGTCGGCCTTGATATTGCCGGCAGGCGAGATGTGGTCGGTGGTCACCGAGTCCCCCAGCAAGGCCAGGATGCGCGCGCCCTGGATATCGTCGATGGCAGGTGGCGGGCCTGCGATCTCGTCGAAGAACGGCGGGTGCTGGATGTAGGTGGAATCGTCCTGCCAGACATAGGTGGCCGCCTGGGGTACGTCGATGGCCTGCCACTGTGCGTCGCCAGCGAACACCTCGGCGTATTCCTTGTGGAACATCGCGGTGTCGACCTTGGCCACGGCGTCGGCGATTTCCTGCTGGGTGGGCCAGACATCGCGCAGGTAGACCGGCTGGCCATCGGCGCCCGTGCCCAATGGGTCCTGGGTCAGGTCGACACGCACGCTACCAGCCAGCGCATAGGCGACCACCAGGGGCGGGGAGGCCAGCCAGTTGGTCTTGACCAGCGGGTGCACCCGCCCTTCGAAGTTGCGGTTGCCCGACAGCACGGATGCCACGGTCAGGTCGCCTTGGGTCACGGCCTGCTCGATCGCCTCGTCCAGCGGCCCGGAGTTGCCGATGCAGGTGGTGCAGCCATAGCCGACCAGGTCGAAACCCAGGGCGTCGAGGTAGGGCGTCAGACCGGCGGCCTGGAAATATTCGGTCACCACCTTCGAGCCAGGCGCCAGCGAGCTCTTGACCCACGGTTTGCGTTGCAGGCCCTTTTCCACGGCCTTCTTCGCCACCAGCCCGGCCGCCATCATCACGCTCGGGTTGGACGTGTTGGTGCAGGAGGTGATCGCCGCGATCACCACGGCGCCGTCACGCAACACGTGGGTCGCCTCGCCCTGGGTGTAGCTGACCTCTCCGGCCTGGTCGGCATTGCCCACGGCCACGCCGCCGCCACCCTCGCTTTCCAGGCGACCTACTTCCTTGCGTGCCGGCTTGGGTTGCAGGTCGAGGAAGCTGTCGAAGGCAGCCGCCACGCGTGGCAGCTCGACGCGGTCCTGGGGGCGTTTCGGGCCGGCCAGGCTGGCCTGGACCTCGCTCATGTCCAGCGCCAGCGCATCGCTGAAGACCGGCTCCTGGCCCGGCAGGCGCCAGAGCCCCTGGGCCTTGCAGTAGGCTTCCACCAGCTCGACGGTTTCCTGCGGGCGACCCGACAGGCGCAGGTAGTCCAGTGTCACCTCGTCGACCGGGAAGAAACCGCAGGTGGCGCCGTATTCCGGGGCCATGTTGGCGATGGTGGCCCGGTCGGCCAAGGGCAGTTGCGCCAGGCCGTCGCCGTAGAACTCGACGAACTTGCCGACCACGCCTTTCTTGCGCAGCATCTGGGTCACGGTCAGCACCAGGTCGGTGGCGGTGATGCCCTCGCGCAGCTTGCCGGTCAGCTTGAAGCCGATCACTTCCGGGATCAGCATCGACACCGGCTGGCCGAGCATGGCCGCTTCGGCCTCGATGCCGCCGACGCCCCAGCCCAGCACGCCCAGGCCGTTGATCATGGTGGTGTGCGAGTCGGTGCCGACCAATGTGTCGGGGAACGCATAGGTACGGCCGTCTTCTTCACGCGTCCAGACGGTGCGGCCCAGGTACTCCAGGTTGACCTGGTGGCAGATGCCCGTCCCCGGCGGCACGACGCTGAAGTTGTCGAAGGCGCTCTGGCCCCAGCGCAGGAAGGCATAACGCTCGCCGTTGCGCTGCATTTCGATCTCGACGTTCTCGGCGAAGGCATGGTCGCTGGCGTACTTGTCGACCATGACCGAGTGGTCGATCACCAGGTCCACCGGCGACAGCGGGTTGATGCGCTGGGGGTCGCCGCCGGCCTTGGCCATGGCCGCTCGCATGGCGGCCAGGTCGACCACGGCCGGCACACCGGTGAAGTCCTGCATCAGCACGCGCGCGGGGCGGTACTGGATCTCGCGGTCCGAGCGCTTGTCCTTGAGCCAGCCGGCCAGGGCGTGCAGGTCGTCACGGCTGACGGTCTGGTCGTCTTCCCAGCGCAGCAGGTTTTCCAGCAGGACCTTGAGCGACATCGGCAGGCGCTGCAGGTCACCCAGTTCGCGTGCGGCGTCTGGCAAGCTGTAGTAGTGGTAGACGCGGTCTGCCACGGTGAGGGTCTTGAGGGTCTTCAGGCTATCGAGCGAGGGCATTGCCAACTCCTTCTGCGCCGGTGCCCGGCACATCGTGAAGTGTCGCCGGTGTCACCGCTCTGTATGAGGGTCCGCACGGCACGGACCAGGCTCGGGGGCCGGGCTGCGTCGCCCGACCTGACCTTATACTGGACCGGCCAGGCAGGTCGCAGGTTCAGATCGGTTCCTTTATCATTCGCCGCCTTGTCGCCGCGGCCCTCGCGGTGGAACAAGGCGTGCGCCACCTGCGCCGCCGTCGTGGAGTGAAAGATGGATACCCTGTTGATGCATTGCCGGCCCGGTTTCGAGGGCGAGGTCTGCGCCGAGATCAGCGAGCACGCCGCCCGTCTGGGCGTGCCGGGCTATGCCCGCAGCAAACCGCAGACCGCCTGCGCCGAGTTCGTCTGCTTGGAGCCCGGTGGGCCGGAGCGGCTGATGAGCGGCGTGCGCTTCGAGCAACTGATCTTCATCCGGCAATGGGCCCGCGGGCGCTTCGTCGACCTGCCCGAACAGGACCGTATCAGCGTGCTGCTCGAGCACTTGGCCGAGCTGCCGGTGTGCACGAGCCTGTGGCTGGAGGTGCTCGACAGCAACGACGGCAAGGAGCTGTCGACCTTCTGCCGAAAGTTCGAGGTCCCGCTGCGCAAGGCGCTGCTCAAGGCCGGACGGCTGGTCGAGCAGGGCCAGGGGGCGCGCCTGCTGCTGACCTTCATCAGTGGGCGCCGGGTGTTTCTGGGGCTGGCCGAAGACGACAATTCGGCGCACTGGCCCATGGGCATTCCGCGGCTCAAGTTCCCTCGCGAGGCGCCCAGCCGTTCGACGCTCAAGCTCGAAGAGGCCTGGCACCAGTTCATCCCCCGTGCCGAGTGGGACGCGCGGCTGTCCGACGACATGACCGGCGTCGACCTGGGTGCCTCGCCCGGCGGCTGGACCTATCAGCTGGTGCGCCGCGGCATGCTGGTGACCGCCATCGACAATGGGCCGATGGCCGAGAGCCTGATGGACACCGGCCTGGTCCAGCACCTGATGGCCGACGGTTTCACCTGGCAACCCAAGCAGACGGTGGACTGGATGGTCTGCGACATCGTCGAGAAGCCGGCGCGCACCGCGTCGCTGATCGAGACCTGGCTGGGCGAAGGCCTGTGCCGCGAGGCGGTGGTCAACCTCAAGCTGCCGATGAAGCAGCGCCATGCCGAGGTGCGACGCTTGCTCGAGCGGATGGAAGCCGGCTTCAAGGCGCGCAAGGTGCGGGTGTCGATCGCCTGCAAGCAGCTGTACCACGACCGCGAAGAGGTGACCTGCCACCTGCGGCGGTTGGACCTCAAACCACGCGCGCAGTAAGTCATTGAGCAGCGTGCAGCGCTGCAGACCCTAGGGTTTCCCCAGCACCGCTGCCAGGCGCTCTTCGCCCGGTGCGCCCTGCAGGCTTTGCAGGCGTCCTTGCGCATCGCGGTAGAAGATCGCCGGCGTCGCGCCCAGCCCCAGCGACTGCATCAATGCCTGGTTGGCCTCCAGCCGCTTGCCGAGGGCTTCGGGGATCGGCGTCAACGGGGCCAGCGAGCTGCGCTTGCCCGCCCGCTCATGGTCGGTCAAGGCCTTGACCGGATCCTTCGCGGCCAGCAGCGCCGCCGATTTGCCCAGGCTGTCGGGCCGGATGATGCCGACCATCACGTGCCGCACCTGCACCTTGCCCGAGGTCACCCAGGGCCGCACCTGCTCCCAGAACAGCGTGCAGTAGGGGCAGTTGGGGTCACTGAACACGTAGAGGGTCTGTGGCGCATCGTCCCGGCCGTCGGCGATCCAGGCCGATTGGGCCAACTGGCCCCACACCGCTTCGCCCATCGGCCCGTAGACCAGCCGTTCCAAGGGTTCGGCGCTCAGGTCCTGACCTTGGTCGTCGAACAGCGTGCCGACCAGCACGTGCTTGCCGTCCGCAGTGAGGTACAGCGCCATGGCGCTGTTCTGGTACTCGGCCGCGTAGCCCGTGAGGCCGCCAGGGGTCTCGAAGCGGCCCTTGATCACCGCGCCCTTGTCCTGTAACTGGCGGATCGGCTCGGGAAACGACTCGGCGTGGGCCAGCGAAGCGCACAACAAGATCGACAGCAGAGAAAGCCGTGAAAGCCTAGGCATGATCAATGTCCTGTGGAATCGGGGGCAGGCGGGGCCGCCTGCAGAAGGGGAAGCAGCGCATGGCGCAAGCTGGCACGTGACAGCTCGCCCAGGTGGCTACCCACCAGGCGACCGTCGGCGTCGTAGAACAAGGTCGTCGGCAGCGCGCCAGAGCCGACGCGACGGGCCAGCTCGCCTGTGTCGTCGAACAGCACGTGCGAGCCCGTCAGCCCGGCCGTGGCGAGAAAGGTCCCGAGCAGCTCGGGCGTTTCGCCCTGGTTGACGAACAGGAAGGTCACCTCTGGATAGGCACGCTGGGCCTCTTGCAGAACCGGTAGCTCGCGGCGGCAGGGCGGGCACCAGCTGGCCCACAGGTTGACCACCAGGGGTCGTCCGGCGTAGTGCTGCAGCGTCACGGGCCGTTGCTGTGCGTCTTGCAGGGCCAGGTCGGGCAGCCGGGTCTGCTGTTCCTGCCAGTGGCCGAGCAGCCCGCCTGCTGTCCACACGACCGCCGCGCCCAGCAGGCTCCAGGCCAGCGGGCGACGTGCCTGGGGCCTGCGCCAGCCGTACAGCAGGGCGGCCAGGGCCAGACCCAGCACACCCGGCAGCGCCAGGAACCCGCCGTCGCGCACATCGAGGGCCTGCCAGGGATCGGCCTGGTAGCTCGGCCAGTAGACGATGACGAAGCCGATCCGCGCGCAGACCAGGCCTACCAATAGCAGGTTGAAGACGGCCGTACGGGTATCGGCACGGCCACGGCGCACCCACCTGCCAGCGATCAGGCTCGCCACGGCCAGGGCCACGAGCAGCACCAGATGATCGAAGGCCAGGGTCACCGGGCCGAGGTTCAGGCTCAGCATCAGTTCTGGCTCCGAGTCTGTTGCCAGTGCGCCAGGAACGTCGACGCATCGACCTGGCCGGTCAGACGGCGGGCGCGGCGTTCCTGACCATCAGGGCCCAGCCAGATCAGCGTGGGCGGGCCGGGCACCTGGTAGCGGCGCAGCAGCGCGCGGCTGGCCTCGCCGTCGGCGGTCACGTCCAGGCGCAACCGGCGCACGTCGGCCAGGCTGGCCTGGACCTCGGCACGGGCGAACACCTCACGCTCCATGACCTTGCAGGCCGCGCACCAGTCTGCCGAGTAGTCCAGCAGGACCCATTGCCCGGCCTGACGCGCCGCGTCCAGCTCGCGCTGCAAGGTCGCCGGATCGCTGACGGTGGTGAACGGTTCAGGGTCGGCAGACCGTTCGCGGGAGACGCCGCCACCGAACGGCTGCAAGGGCTGCCAAGGGTCACTGGCCCCTGCACTGGCGCCGACGATCAGCAGCGCACCCCACAGACCGGCGATCAAGCCCAGCGAGCGCAGCGCAGGCAGCGACTGCAGCGTCAGCCACAGCGCCCAGGCCAGGGCCAGCAGCCAGGCGCCGCACAAGGCCACCACCAGCGGCGCTGGCAGCAGGCCGCGCACGGTGTACAGCGCCATGCCCAGGAACACGAAGCCGAACACGCCCTTGACCCGGTTCATCCAGGCGCCAGGGCGGGGCAGGTAGCGGTTGCCCAGGGTCACCAGCAGCAACAGCGGTGCGCCCATGCCCAGGCCCAGGCTGAACAGCACCAGCGCGCCGTGCCAGGCGTCACCGCTCTGGGCGATATACAACAGCGCACCGGCCAGCGGCGCGGTCATGCATGGCCCCAGCAGCAGGCCGGACAACGCCCCCAGCAGCGCCGCGCCATACAGGCTGCCGCCACGGGCGCCTTGACCGGCGCGGTCCAGCCGATCACGCACGGCCGCCGGCAACTGCAGCTCGAAGGCACCGAACATGGGCAGGGCCAATACCACGAACAAGGCAGCCAGGGCGCCGAGCAGCCAGGGCTGTTGCAGCCAGGCCTGCAAGCTGGCGCCCAGCAGCGCCGCCAGCACACCAAGCGCGGCGTAGACCAGGGCCATGCAGATCACGTAGACCCCGGCCAGCAGCCAGCCACGGCGGGCACTGGCCCCCGTGCCCAGCACCAGCCCCGCCAGGATCGGCAGCATGGGCAGTGAGCAGGGGGTGAAGGCCAGCAGCAACCCCAGTCCGAAGAACGCCAGCAGGCTCCACCCCAGGCCACGGGCGCCCAGTTCGCCGGCCAGGCTCTGATCATCGGCCAGGGCCGGTGTCGTGGCGGGCGCGCCTCCCAGGTCGATCACGCGGGTCTGCGGGGGGTAGCACAGGCCGGCATCGGCGCAGCCCTGCCAGCCTAGGCGTAGCTGGCCGGTGGCGCGGGCGGGCAGGTCGAGCACCAGGGTGTGTCGATAGATGGCCGACTCGCCGAAGAAGTCGTCATGGTGCGTCGTCGCCTCAGGCAGTGCCGGGTGCTGGTCGACCGGCAGGCCCTCGAACGACAGGCGCTTCTGGTACAGGTAGTAACCGTCCTGGATCTCGAAACGCAGGCGCATCTGCCCGTCGGGCAAGCGCTCCTGGCTGAGCGTGAAGGCCCGGTCCACGGGCAGGAAGTCCGGCTGGCGCTCGAACGGATTGGCCTGGAGCGGCCCTGTGAACAAGACGATGAAGAACAGCAGTAACACACGCATGACGACACCCTGTGGAACAAAACTGGCAGGTATGCTCGGCAGGTACGATTAACCCGGTATTAACCGGATCTTTAGTAAGGAAATGTAACCTTGCATCCAACGGACCGCACGGCATAATCCCGGCTTAATTCGGCCCTGTTCCACTGCCCATCCTGTTTCTGGAGCCCCAGCATGCACGTACTGCTCTGCGAGGACGACGACCTGATCGCCAGCGGCATTGCCGCAGGCCTGATCGCCCAAGGCCTGGTGGTCGACCGTGTGGCCACGGCCTCGGCCGCGCGCGCCATGCTGCAGGCCGCGCGCTTCGACGTGATGATCCTCGACCTCGGCCTGCCCGACGAAGACGGCCTCAAGCTGCTGCGCCGCCTGCGCCAGCAAGGCGAAACCCTGCCGGTGTTGGTGCTCACCGCGCGCGATGCGGTCACCGACCGGGTGGAGGGGCTGCAGGCCGGCGCCGACGACTACCTGCTCAAGCCCTTCGACCTGCGCGAACTGGCGGCGCGGCTGCATACCCTGTTGCGGCGGGTGGCCGGCCGGGCGGTCAATGTCATCGAGCATGGCCCGTTGCGCTACGACCCCAGTCGCTGCCAGGCCAGCCTCGCCGGGCAGGCGGTCGACCTGTCGCGCCGTGAGCAGGCGCTGCTTCAGGCGCTGCTGCAGAACCCTGGGCGGGTGCTGTCCAGCGAGCAGCTCAAGGACTGCGTGTATGGTTTCGGCGACGAGGTCGAAAGCAACGCGCTCAACGTGCACATCCATCACCTGCGGCGCAAGCTGGGCAACGGCATCGTCGAGACCGTCCGGGGCCTGGGCTATCGACTGGGGCCGGCGCAGGTACCCGGAGCACCTGAAGCATGAGCCTGCGCCTGCGCTTGAGCCTGATCCTGGGCAGTGCCTTCATCGTCATCTGGGCCCTGGCCGCTGCCTGGATGCTGCGCGACCTGCGCCAGCAGATGATGTTCTCTCTCGATCAGCGCCTGGTGGCGTCGGCCCGCATGGTCGCCGGGTTGGTCGACCAGCTGCCCCAGCCGCTGTCGGCGCGGGAGGAACACGCGCATTTCTCGGCCGATCAGCTCAGCGTCCCGGATGGCATGGCCTGCCAGGTCAGTTCCCTGCGCGGCGAGATCCTGGCCAGCAACCACGCCCACGACGGCACGATGGAGACCCGGAGCAGCGGTTTCCTCGACCAGGTCATCGACGGCGTGAGCTGGCGCACCTTCAGTTACGAGCATGGCGACGTGCGCATCACCACCGCCGACCGCCACGAAGAGCGCGAGGCCCTGAACCGCTCCATTCTGCTGGCCGCATCGGCCCCGGTGCTGATGGCCCTGTTGGGTAGCCTGGGGCTGCTCTGGGTCGGCCTGGGCAAGGGCCTGGCGCCTTTGCAGCGCATGCGTGACGCGCTGATGCGACGGCGTGCCGACAGCGTCGAACCGTTGCAGGTGGCCGGCATGCCCAGCGAGCTGCAGCCCTTGCTGGAAACCCAGAACCAACTGTTCAGACGCATCGCCCAGACCCTGGAGCGTGAGCGCCGCCTGACCGATGACGCCGCGCATGAGCTGCGCAGCCCGCTGACCGCCGTCAAGACCCATTTGCAAGTGGCGCGCATGACCGACGGGCCGGTGCGCGACCAGGCCCTGGCCCATGCCGAGGAAGGTGCCGATCGACTGCACCGCACGCTGGAGCAGCTGTTGCTGCTGGCCCGCGTCGAGGGCAGCCTGTCGTTCGATGACGGCGTGCAGTGCAGCGCCGCGCAGGTGGTACGTCAGGCCGTGCAGGACGCCAATGGCGACCCACGGCGCATCCAGCTGCGGTTGCCCGAAGAGGCCACCCAGGCCTACCTGAGCATGCCGGCGCCCTTGGCGGTGGCAGCATTGCGCAACCTGCTGGACAACGCACTGCGCCATGCCGGTGGTGAATCGCCCGTCGAGCTGACGTTGCACCTGAGCGAGGGCCGCGCCGCCTTCGTCGTGCGCGATCATGGAACGGGCATCGCCCCCGACGATCTCGAGCACCTGACCGAACGGTTCTGGCGCCATGGCCAGAGTGGCGGTTGTGGCCTGGGGCTGGCGATCGTCCAGGCCATCGCCCAGCGCTGCGCGGCGCAGCTCGAATTCGACAGCCGGGACGATGGGCTGCGGGTGCACCTGGACATCCCGGTGCGGGTCGGCCGATCGGCAAGGATCGCCGGCCATGGCTAAATCTGGACCAGGCTGAAGCGTTTTCCAAGCGACGACCTCCCGACACCCTCTGCTTGCAGGCGTGTGGCGGGCACCTTCCTTCGCTTGCGAGGTTTCCCTCGATGTCGACCGCTACCCTGCTTGCCCGCGCCGTACCCGTCGGCGAACCGGCCCCGCTGTACGAATTCACCGACTCGCCGCTGCTGCTGCGCCAACAGCAGCAGGAGTCCAATGCGCGCAGCTATCCGCGGCGCTTGCCGTTGGCACTCAAGCGCGCGCGGGGGGTGTACGTCGAGGACGTCGAGGGCCGTCAGTTCATCGATTGTCTGGCCGGGGCAGGCACGTTGGCCCTGGGGCACAACCATCCCGTGGTGGTGGAGGCCATCCAGCGCGTGCTGGCCGACGAGTTGCCCCTGCACACCCTGGACCTGACCACGCCGGTCAAGGATCGCTTCGTCCAGGACCTGTTCGCCGTCCTGCCCGAGGGGCTGCGTCGTGACGCCAAGATCCAGTTCTGTGGTCCGACCGGCACCGATGCGGTGGAGGCCGCGCTCAAGCTGGTCCGTACCGCGACCGGGCGCAGCACCGTGCTGGCCTTCCAGGGCGCCTACCATGGCATGAGCCAGGGCGCCCTGAGCCTGATGGGCAGTCTGGGTCCGAAAAAGGCGCTCGGGGCATTGCTGGGCAACGGGGTGCAGTTCATGCCGTATCCCTACGACTACCGCTGCCCCTTCGGTCTGGGTGGCGCCGCAGGCGTGCAGGCCAACCTGCATTACCTGGAGACGCTGCTCAACGATCCTGAAGCGGGTGTGGCGCTGCCAGCGGCGGTGATCGTCGAGGTGGTGCAGGGTGAGGGCGGGGTGATCCCTGCCGACCTGGACTGGCTGCGTGGCGTGCGGCGTCTCACCGAGCAGGCCGGCGTGGCGATGATCGTCGACGAGATCCAGAGCGGCTTCGCCCGTACCGGGCGGATGTTCGCGTTCGAGCATGCCGGCATCGTCCCGGACGTGGTCACCCTGTCCAAGGCCATCGGCGGCAGCTTGCCGTTGGCCGTGGTGGTCTACCGCGACTGGCTCGACACTTGGGGCCCAGGCGCCCACGCCGGCACCTTCCGTGGCAACCAGATGGCCATGGCAGCCGGGTCGGCGGTGATCGCCTACCTGGTCGAGCACGACGTAGGCGCCCACGCCGAGGCCATGGGCCTGCGCCTGCGCGGTCATCTGCAACGCTTGCAGCAGGACTTCGGGCAACTGGGCGACATTCGCGGGCGCGGCTTGATGCTCGGGGTCGAACTGGTCGACCCTCACGGCGAGCGCGATGCCCTGGGGCACCCGCCGGTATGTCGCCAGTTGGCGCCCCGGCTGCAGCGCGAGTGCCTGCGCCGTGGGCTGATGCTCGAGCTGGGCGGTCGACACGGCGCAGTGGTGCGCTTCCTGCCACCGCTGATCATCACGGCCGAGCAGATCGATGACGTCGCGGCGCGGTTCGGGCGGGCGCTGGCGGCGGCGGTGGGGTGAGGCGAGTGCGGCGACGGGGCCGGCACACAGGCGTGACTGGCAACTGTGTTTGTCTGCTCTGACGCGGTGACTGCTTTGTGGAGCCTGGCGGACCGGTCGCGATTGGGTCCGCCAGGACCCATGAAATCAGCCACGGCGTCCGTCAGGTCAGCGTTGCGGCCCCACCGGTCGACCTGCCGTGCACCCGACCTTGGCAGGCGACATTGACCCCTTCGCAAGCGCCACGTCAATGACACTCACTCCAGGCTCTGCCCCGCACGCCAATACCCCATCAGGGTCAGGCAGGTCTTGGCCAGCCCGCGTTCCTGGAGCAGGTAGCGACGTATCTCGCGTACCGCCGTCGCCTCTCCGGCGATCCAGGCCTGGAAGTCCGACGCCGCCTGGCCGCCTTGCTCCCAGAGAATCTGCTGGTCCAGGTCGATGTCGTCGAAGGCCTCGCCACTGCCCTGGGTCGCCGGCAGCGATGCCAGTTCACGCACCGCCTGCAGCATCCCTTGCCCCTGGGCCTGACCCGATCGGTCCCGTGGCAGCCAGTGCACCTGCGCATTCGGCCCATGGCGTAACTTCAGGCAGTCATCCGCCAAGGGCACTTCCAGGTAGGCCTGCACGGCCAGCTCAGGCTTGCAATCGGCCAGTTGCTCGAGAATCCCGGCGATCGCCGGCAGGGCGGTTTCGTCACCGACCAGCAGCACGCGGCGCGTGGCCTCGGTCAGTTTCCATTCATAGCCACCGGGGTCGTCGGCATAGTCCAGGTTCGGCGCCACCATCTGCAGCCGGTCGCCCGGGCGGGCGTTGGTGGCCCAGGCCGAAGCCGGGCCGTTGACGCCATGCAACACGAAATCCACGTCCACTTCCGCCGCCTCACGGCGTAGCGCACGCAAGGTGTAGGTACGCATCGGCGGGGTATGCTCCGGGAGCAGGCCGCGGCGTGCCTTCTGCCAGTGGGGGCCATGGGGCAGGTTGGGCGGCTCGCCGGCGGGGGTGGGGAAGAACAGCTTGACGCGCTGGTCGGGGGCCAGGGTGGTCATCCGGCGCACATCCTCGCCACCGAACACGTAACGACACAGCGAAGGGCTGAGCCGCTCGATGGCCTTGAGTTCGAGGTCGAACAGACCATAGGCGGTGGCTTGGGAACGTTTGGGGCGCAGAAGGGCGAACATCGGGCGTACCTCGTCACTAGGGTCCTACCGGGGAAACGACCGGCGTCGCCCGCGAATTACACACGCGCCGTGCGCGGGTTAAATTTCGCCCGCCACGCTACGTTCTTGCTGGGACAGGGTGAGCGACACGGGTCCGGTGGATTAGAGGCGCAATGACAATTTCTCGACGAGGGTTCATCGCCGGCCTGGCGGCCGCTGGCGCGGCGGGAACCGGGGCCTACCACGCGCACAAGGTGCTTACCCACGACCCCGAGGACGACATCGTCACGCCAGGGGAAGCCAGCGTCGAGCCGGCCGACTATCCCGGCCAGGTGCTCGCCGATCGGTTGCGCGGCATCTGGGATATCCGCCTCGACGGTCAACAGGCCCGGCTCGAGGGGCTTCCTACGACGGGGCTGGAAATGTTGCTCGACGTGGCCAGCAAAGGCCGTGGGCTGCGCGGCTACCTCGACACTGGCCCGGCGCTGCGCAGCGAGGCGGTGGCGGCCTACCGTGTGGTCGGTGACCTGGTCGGGGTCGACGGCAGCCGCATACGCTGGCGACTGTTCAGCCAGCGCGGCGGGCCGAGCTATGTCTTCGACGCCGAGCTCGACGAGGTCTGGGGCGAGTATGCCAACGCCGGCAGAGGTAGCCTGAGCGGTCAACTGCAGCGCCTCGACCGGCCTTTGAGCCTGCCGGCCGTCGATGGCCGCTTCGTCGCACTCAAGCGGCCGTTTCCCGAAGCTCGCGAGCGCCTGGCGTTCAATGCCCGC
This sequence comes from Enterobacterales bacterium AN_CKDN230030167-1A_HGKHYDSX7, assembly GCA_046940335.1. Lineage (GTDB taxonomy): Bacteria > Pseudomonadota > Gammaproteobacteria > Pseudomonadales > Pseudomonadaceae > Aquipseudomonas. Next base: position 17,155 of record JBKYML010000005.1, on the reverse strand, counting down.
ATGGCCGAGTGGGTGATTGCCCCCGAACACCGCCTGTTCCACCAACTCTGGCACGCCAGTCGCGACCGCTGGCATGACCTGCCCGAGGAACGACGTCAGGCCCTGCGTGGCCTGGGCTGGCAGCCAGGACCACGCGCTCACGAGCGCGACGCCCGTGGCCCGCGCAAGCACCGCAATGGCTCGGGCGTGGACTTTCTGTTCATGCACCGGCACATGCTGGCCCAGGCCCGGCGCCTGCAGGAGCTGCCGTCCTGGCAGCAGTTTCCGTTGCCACAGCGCTCGGTCGAGCGTGATCGGCAGGGGTTCATTCGCTACTGCGAGAATCACGACGGCCTGAGCGTACCGCCCGCCTGGCAGGCGCCCGGGGATGATGCCTATGGCCAGTGGGTCTCGGCGATCAAGACCGACGAGACGTTCTGCAGCAACTTCCAGGTGTGGGAATCGCAGTACCAGGACCCGCAGTACCTGGCCAACCTGTCGCTCGGCGCTTTCGGCTCGGAACTGGAGATGACCCTGCATGACTGGCTGCACATGTGCTGGGCCAGCGTGCCACGCGATCCGTCCAATGGCGCACCAGTACCGTTCGCCCGCGATCCGGCGGACTTCGCGCCGCGCTGGTTCGGCCCGGACAACGACTTTCTCGGCGATCCGTTCTCGTCCCACGCCCACCCGGTGTTCTGGGGGTTTCACGGCTGGATCGACGACCGTATCGAGGACTGGTACCGCGCCCACGAGCGCCACCACCCTGGCCAGGTGCAGCGGCGGGAGGTCGCCGGTGTGCGCTGGTTCGCACCCGGCGATTGGGTGGAAGTGGGCGACCCTTGGCTCGGGCCGCTCACCCATGGCTGCAGCACCGTGCCCGGCATCCAGCCCGGTCGCTCGGTGGAAATGGACGTGGAGACCATGAAGCTGGCGCTGCGCCTGACCTTCGGCCCGGAAGAGGCCCTGGCGCGACTGACGCGCCAGGTTCCACAGCGGCCCTGGTATGCCCGGCACCTGTCGCTGCGCAACCTGCTGACCTGAAGGCGCCCGGTTGGCTGATCGACTGCGCATGAGCGACAATGGGCGCCCTTTCACGGAGCTGCCCATGACCGACCACACCCCCGATGCCGTTCTCGATGCCAGCGGGCTCAACTGCCCGGAGCCGGTGATGATGCTGCACCAGCACGTGCGTGACCTGGCGGCCGGCGGCCTGCTCAAGGTGATCGCCACCGACCCCTCGACGCGTCGCGACATCCCCAAGTTCTGCACCTTTCTCGGCCATGAACTGGTGAACCAGCAGGAAGACGCCGGCACCTATCTGTACTGGATCCGCAAGAAGCACGACTGAGCCCTGGCTGGTCGGGCGTGCCCCCAGCGCCTACACTGCGTTCCCCTGACTGGAGAACGCCCATGCTGATTGTTGCCGACGAAAACATCCCGTTGCTCGATGCCTTTTTCGCAGGCTTCGGCGAGATCCGCCGTTACCCGGGGCGCGCCATCGACGCCGCCTGCGTCAAGGACGCCGACGTGCTGCTGGTACGTTCGGTGACCCGTGTCGATCGCCACCTGTTGCAGGGCAGCCAGGTGCGCTTCGTCGGCACCTGCACCATCGGCACCGACCACCTGGACCTCGAGCATTTCGCCCAGGCCGGTATCCACTGGGCCAGCGCGCCGGGTTGCAACGCACGGGGGGTGGTGGACTACGTGCTGGGCAGCCTGCTGACCCTGGCCGATCTCGAGGGCGTCGACCTGGCCACGCGTACTTATGGCGTGGTCGGCGCCGGTGAGGTCGGTGGTCGCCTGGTGCACGTGCTGCGTGGGCTGGGCTGGAAGGTGCTGGTCTGCGACCCGCCGCGCCAGGCCCGCGAGGGCGGCGACTTCGTCAGCCTCGATACGGTGCTCGCGCAGTGCGACGTGATCAGCCTGCACACTCCACTGCTGCGCGACGGTCCGCATCCCACCTGGCATCTGCTTGGCGGTGCGCAGTTGGCGCGGCTGCGCACCGGCACCTGGCTGATCAACGCCAGCCGCGGGCCGGTGGTCGACAACGCCGCGCTGCACGCGTGCCTGCAGGCGCGTGACGACCTGCACGCCGTGCTCGATGTCTGGGAAGGCGAACCCCAGGTGGACCTGGCCCTGGCCGACCTGTGCACCCTGGCCACGCCGCACATCGCCGGCTACAGCCTCGATGGGCGCCAGCGCGGCACGGCGCAGGTCTATCAGGCCCTGTGCCGTTGGCTGGGCCGGGCGCCCCAGGTGCACCTGGCCGCGCTGCTGCCGGCGCAAGCGTTGACCGAACTGACCTTCGACGCCAGTGCCGACCCGGCCTGGGTGCTCTCGACCCTGTGCCGCGCCGTGTACGACCCGCGCCGCGACGATGCGGACTTCCGGCGCAGCCTGAGTGACGACGTGTCGGTGCAGAAGGCCGGGTTCGATCGGCTGCGCAAGCAGTACCCGCCGCGTCGGGAGATCGAAGGGCTGCGTGTGAAGGTGGCAGGGCAGGCGCCAGGTATTGCTGCATTGGCGCGGGCATTGGGGGCGCAGGTGGTGTGAGGTAGGATCGAGAGGGTGCGGATCGTCTGTAGTCCCCTTGCCTGAAGGGAAACGGTGGTGGCGGCAAGATCGCTATCGCCGGCAAGCCGGCTCCCACAGGTGACCGCGATGAACTGCCTTATCGCGGTGCAAGTACAGGTGAACGGCCCTAAAATCGATTAGCCATTTAGCAATAAAGCCAGCCGGTGAGCCCACGCAGCGGCGGACCTGTGGGAGCGGGCTTGCCCGCGATGGCGCAGGTGCAGGCACCCATGATCGCTCACTGCTCTGAGGCACATGCAGTCACTGACCGACCCAAGAGCCCTTCATGAAAAAGACCGAACTTCACCCCTCTGACGCCCAGGGATAAAGATCGGTCTCACTGCATTCAATGCGACTCACTGTGCTCTTTTTCGAGCGCTTTGCAGGCCTGCTGGATCATCGATTCGGTGATCGGCACTTCGCGGCCTTGCTGATCGATGATCGAACCACAGGCGTGAAGCTGCTCATGGGGTTGCTGGGTGTTGGGTGTGTCTTGGTGAGTATGCATGCTCATGTCCTGTCTCCTCATCAGGTTTCAGCTCAGGGTAGACGCAGCCAATGTCGCGCGTGTGACAGCGTCGACGTGACCGCGAACCCAGTGCAACAGAATCGCGGTCCAAATGCCAGAGTCCCTTTAGAACGAAGGGTTATAGGATAGAGGCCATTGGCCTGTTCCTGCTGCGTCCGTGATGTGGGACGCGCGCCGAACCGACAGGGTTCCCGCCGGTCGTCGCGATGATAGTCTTGAGCTTTCGCTCTCACAGGCCCGCCCCATGCGCTCACCGCTGTCCTCCCCGCAACGCCAGGCCCTGCACCTGGCTTGGCGCTTCGTCCGCCCTTACCGTACGCGCCTGTTGCTGGCCCTGTTGGCCTTGGTGGTGACTGCCGGCATCACCCTGTCCCTGGGCCAGGGCATCCGGCTATTGGTCGACCAAGGCTTCATGACCCGTTCGCCGCACCTGCTCAACCAGTCCATCGGCGTGTTCATGGGCCTGGTGCTGGCCTTGGCCCTCGGCACCTTCAGCCGCTTCTACCTGGTGTCCTGGATCGGCGAGCGCTGTGTGGCGGACCTTCGCCGTGCGGTGTTCGATCATCTGCTGAGCCTGCATCCGGGCTTCTTCGAGGACAACCGCAGCGCCGAGATCCAGTCGCGCCTGACCACCGACACCACGCTGTTGCAGTCGGTGATCGGCTCGTCCCTGTCGATGTTCCTGCGTAACCTGCTGATGGTGATCGGCGGCATCGTCCTGCTGTTCGTCACCAACCCCAAGCTCACCGGTATCGTGGTCGCTGCGCTGCCGCTGGTGCTGGCGCCGATCCTGCTGTTCGGTCGCAGCGTGCGCCGACTGTCACGCCAGAGCCAGGACCGGGTCGCCGACGTCGGCAGCTACGTGGCCGAAACCCTGGGCCAGATCAAGACCGTGCAGGCCTACAATCACCAGGCGTGCGACCGTCAGCGTTTCGCCGACACGGTGGAGGCCGCCTTCGACGTCGCCCGGCGCCGCATCGCCCAGCGCGCCTGGCTGATCACCCTGGTCATCGGGCTGGTGCTCGGCGCGGTCGGGGTGATGCTCTGGGTCGGCGGCATGGACGTGATCGCCGGGCGCATCTCCAGCGGCGAACTGGCGGCCTTCGTCTTCTACAGCCTGATCGTCGGCAGTGCCTTCGGCACGTTGAGCGAGGTCATCGGCGAGCTGCAACGCGCCGCCGGGGCCGCCGAACGCATCGCCGAGCTGCTCGCCGCCCGCAGCCAGATCCTGCCACCGGCAGCCCCTGTGCCGGTGCCAGGTGGGCGTGCCACGGGCCGGGTCGAACTCCAGAACGTGCACTTCGCCTACCCGTCGCGCCCCGGCGTCGCGGCGCTGGACGGCCTGGACCTGTGCATCGAGCCTGGCCAGACGGTGGCGCTGGTCGGCCCGTCGGGCGCCGGCAAATCGACCCTGTTCGACCTGTTGCTGCGTTTCTACGACCCTCAGCGGGGCGTCATCCGTCTCGATGGACAGGCCATCGACGCCCTGGACCCTGCCATGCTGCGCCGTCAGTTCGCCCTGGTCGCACAGCAGCCTGCGCTGTTTCGCGGCAGCGTCGAGGACAACCTGCGCTACGCCAGGCCCGACGCCAGCCAGGCCGACATCGAAGCGGCCGCCCGTGGTGCCCATGCCCATGACTTCATCCTGCGCTTGCCCGACGGTTACCAGACCGGGCTAGGCGACGGCGGTGTCGGCCTGTCCGGCGGCCAGCGCCAACGCCTGGCGATCGCCCGCGCCTTGCTGGCCGATGCCCCGATCCTGCTGCTGGACGAGGCCACCAGCGCCCTGGACGCCCAGAGCGAGCACTTGATCCAGCAGGCGCTGCCCTCGCTGATGGCCGGGCGTACCACCCTGGTCATCGCCCATCGCCTGGCCACGGTGCAGCATGCCGACCGCATTGCCGTCATGGACCAGGGTCGCGTGGTCGCCATCGGTACCCACCGTCAGTTGCTCGACAGCAGCCCGTTGTATGCCCGGCTGGCGGCCTTGCAGTTCGGGCAGTCGACAAGCGATGTGAGGTAAATCTTCAAGTTGTCACAAATTTGTCGCATTGGCTTGAGAGCATTCGCCTCGGCTGTCGTGCATACCCCGCAAAGACCGTTTGCCCAAGGCGGTCCGCCTGCTCTGAAGACAGGTATGCCGCAGTACAAGGACGTTCGCGGTAGGTCTGGCCGCGGTATGCGCTGCTTTCCCCGTCCTTGTTCCGAGAGCGACTGTCTTGCGTAAATCCCTGCGTGTGCAATTTCTCACCCTGCTGGGCGGTAGCCTGGCGGCGATGCTGCTGATCGCCATGGTCTGCTTCCAATCCCTGTCCGCCAGCGTGCGCGATTACGGCGAGTTGATCGACGGCCCGTTACGCGAATCGCAGCTGATCGACGAAGCCAACCTCCAGTTCAAGGTTCAGGTCCAGGAGTGGAAGAACGTGCTGCTGCGCGGCCGTGAACCCGCCGAACTCGACAAATACTGGCAGCAGTTCCAGGCACGCGAGCAGCAGGTGCAACAGCTGCTCGGCCAACTGATCGCGGGGAGCGATGCCGAGCTGCGTGACCCGCTGACCCAGCTCAAGCAAAGCCACCAGCAGTTGGGCGAGGCCTACGCGCACGGACGGCAAGCCTTCCTTGCCGCTGGCGGTGACCCACGCGCGGGCGATCTGGCGGTCAAGGGAGTGGATCGCGCGGCCAGCGAGCAGATGAGCGCCCTGGTCGAGCGACTGCGCGGGGAGGCCCGTGAACAGGCCCAAGGCATCAATGCACGCACTGAGCGCACCGTCACGGTGGGCGTGCTGGTCATGTTGGCCTCAGCGCTGCTGGTCGGTGTATTGAGCCTGTGGCTGCTCGATCGCACGCTGATCGCACCGATCCGCGTGCTGATCGACTACGTCGCCCAGCTCAGCCAAGGCCGTTTCGCCGCACGGGTCGCCGACAGTCGCCAGGACGAACTGGGTCGCCTGGCCGTTGCCGCCAACACGCTGCGCGACTTTCTGGCCGACACCATCGGCAGCCTCAAGCGCAACACCGTGGAGCTGGAAACCGCCAGCGACCAGTTGCGCGGTGTGGCCGGTGACATGGCGCTCGGCACCCATGATCAGTTTCAGCGTACCGACCAGGTCGCCACCGCCATGCATGAAATGTCCGCCACGGCGCAGGACGTGGCCCGCCATGCGGCGGATGCGGCCCAGGCGGCCGATGAGGCCGACCACAATGCCCAGGCTGGCGAGCGGGTGATGCAGACCACCATCGACCTGATCGAGCAGGTCAACCGTGAAATCGCCGGCACTGCCGCGGTGATTCGCCATCTGGAAAGCGACAGCACGCGCATCGGCAAGGTGCTGGAGGTGATTCGCGGCATCGCCGAGCAGACCAACCTGCTGGCGCTCAATGCCGCCATCGAAGCGGCCCGCGCCGGTGAGGCCGGCCGCGGATTCGCCGTGGTCGCGGATGAAGTGCGCAGCCTGGCCCAGCGCACGGCGGCCTCGATCGCCGAAATCCACCAGATCATCGAAGCCGTGCAGTCCGGCGCGGTCGACGCCGTCAAGGCCATCGAGAGCGGCCAGCAACGCAGTGAAGCCGGGGCAGGGCAGGTGGTCGAGGCGGGCCGGATGCTGCAACGCATCACCACCTCGGTAGAAGCGATCCGCGACATGAACCGGCAGATCGCCACGGCGGCCGAAGAGCAGACCCGCGTGGCCGACGACATCTCGCGCAACCTGGTGGATATCACCCGGATCGCCACGGACAACCAGCAGGCCGTGCAGCAGACCGAGCAGGCCGGGCAGCGCTTGCATGCCCTGTCCGGGCAGCTGGGCACGCTCACGGCTCGGTTGAGTGCCTGAAGCAGCGGCAAGCGGCAAGCTGCAAGTAGAAGCGATCCGCAGGGCGTTGGGTTCAGCGCCTAGTCCTCAGATCGCTGCCGCTGGACCTACAGCCCTAGACATCCGCTTGCAGCTTGTAGCTTGCCGCTTGCAGCCCCCCTCCCGCTAATTTTCCCCCACCTGATTCCGTTTCGTAGGGATACCTCTGGGTCCCCCGATCACCTGCAACGGAAATCAGTCGATGAACGCCGAAAAGTCCCTCCAACTCGCCAGCCGCTTCATCGAGCTTCCTGAAGACAAGCGTCGGCTGTTCCTCGAGCGGTTGCGTGGCGAGGGGATCGACTTCGCCCAGTTCCCGATCCCGGCCAACGTCCAGGCACCCGATCGCCAGGCGTTGTCCTACGCTCAACAGCGCATGTGGGTGCTCTGGCAGATGGACCGCCACAGTGGCGCCTACAACCTGCCCGGTGCGGTGCGGCTCGACGGGCCGCTGGATCGGGCGGCGCTGGAGCAGGCGTTCGCCGTCCTGCTCGCGCGGCACCAGAGCCTGGGCATGGTGTTCCGCCAGCAGGCCGATGAACGGCCCGTGCAGGTCGAGGGAGGGGCGGCTGCGCCGATCGAGGTGATCGACCTGCGTCACCTGGCGCCTGCGGACCGGGAGCGCGAGGTGCAGGCGAGCGTCGAGGCCGAATCGTTGAAACCGTTCGACCTGGCGCAGGGCCCGCTGCTGCGCATTCGCCTGTTGCACCTGGACGCGCAGGAACACGTCTTGCTGCTGACCTTGCACCACATCGTCTCCGACGGCTGGTCGATGACCGTGCTGATCGATGAATTCAGCCGCTGCTACGACGCCTTCGCCCAAGGCGCGCAGCCGCAGCTGCCGGCCCTGCCGATCCAGTACGTGGACTATGCCCTGTGGCAGCGGCGCTGGCTCGAGGCCGGCGAACTGGAGCGCCAGTTGGCCTACTGGCAGGCGCAGTTGGGCGACGAGCAGCCGGTGCTCGAACTGCCGCTGGACCATCCGCGAGCCGCCGTACCGAGCGGGCGCGGCAGCCGTCATGCCTTCACGGTCGAGGCCGCGTTGGCCGAGCAGGTGCGTGGCTTCGCGCGTCAGCACAACCTGACGCCGTTCATGGTGCTGCTGGGCGCGTTCGGCCTGTTGCTGCAGCGCTACACCGGCCAGACCGACCTGCGCGTGGGCAGCCCGGTGGCCAATCGCAACCGTGCCGAGGTCGAGGGGCTGATCGGGCTGTTCGTCAACACCCAGGTCTTGCGCGTCCAACCTGACCCCCAGCACGACGGGTTGACCTACCTGCAGACCCTGCGCGACACCGTCCTGGGCGCCCAGGCTCACCAGGACCTGCCGTTCGAACGCTTGCTCGAGGCGCTCAAGGTCGAGCGCAGCCTCAGCCATGCGCCGCTGTTCCAGGTGATGTACAACCACCAGCCGCACGTGGCCGACCTGACGGCGGTCACCCTGGCATCCGGGCTGCAGCTATCGCACCTGGCCTGGCGCAGCCGCACCACCCAGTTCGACCTGAGCCTGGACACGTTCGAACAGGGCGGCGCGCTGCAGGCAGCGTTCACCTACGCCAGCGACCTGTTCGACGCCTCCACCATCGAAGCCATGGCCCGGCACTGGCAGACGCTGGTGCGCGCGCTGGTGGAGCAGCCCGAAGCACCGCTGTGGCAACTGCCGATGCTCGATGCGTCGACCCGTGCCACTGTACTGGACACCTGGAACGACACCGCCCGCGCGTACACCGGCCCCACCGGTGTCCATCAGCTGTTCGAGGCACAGGTCCGGCGCACGCCGGATGCACCCGCCCTGGTCTTCGGCGAGACGACCCTCAGCTACGCTCAGCTCGACACCCGCGCCAACCGGCTCGCGCACTGCCTGCGCAGTCAAGGCGCCGACACCGATACGCTGATCGGCATCAGCGTGCAGCGCAGCGTGGACATGGTCGTGGGCTTGCTGGCCATCCTCAAGGCAGGCGCCGCCTACGTGCCGCTGGACCCGGACTACCCGGCCGAACGCCTGGCCTACATGGTCGAAGACAGCGGCATCGGCCTGCTGTTGACCCACCGGGCCGTGCAGGCCAACCTGCCGACGCTGCCGGGCGTTCAGTGCCTGACCCTCGACACGCTGGCGCTGGACGACCAGCCCGACCACGCACCCGAGGTGCGCATCGAGCCGCGCCAGCTGGCCTACGTGATCTACACCTCAGGCTCCACCGGTCGGCCGAAGGGCGCAGGCAACAGCCACGAGGCGTTGGTCAACCGCCTGCACTGGATGCAGGACGCCTACCGCCTGGACGCCAGCGACACGGTGCTGCAGAAGACCCCGTTCAGCTTCGACGTCTCGGTCTGGGAGTTCTTCTGGCCGCTGATGGCCGGCGCACGCCTGGCCGTGGCCGCCCCCGGCGAGCACCGTGACCCGGCGCGCCTGATCGAGACCCTGGGTCGCTACCAGGTCAGCACGCTGCACTTCGTGCCGTCGATGCTTCAGGCGTTCATCCATGAACCTGGGGTAGAGGCCTGCGACAGCCTGCGCCGCATCGTCTGCAGCGGCGAGGCCCTGCCGGTGGACGCACAGGCGCAGGTCTTCGCCAAGCTGCCGAATGCCGTGCTGTACAACCTCTATGGCCCGACCGAAGCGGCCATCGACGTCACCCACTGGACCTGCGTCGAGGAGGGCCGCGACAGCGTGCCGATCGGTGTGCCGATCGCCAACCTGCGCACCTACGTGCTCGACACCGGGCTCGAGCCGGTCGCACCGGGCGTGTCCGGCGAGCTGTACCTGGGCGGCATCGGGCTGGCACGCGGTTATCACCGCCGCCCGGGGCTGACCGCCGAACGCTTCGTCGCCGACCCCTTCGTGGCCGGCCAGCGGCTCTACCGCACCGGCGACCGCGTGCGCCAGCGACCCGACGGCGTGATCGAGTACCTGGGCCGCTTCGACCATCAGGTGAAGATCCGTGGTTTGCGCATCGAGCTGGGCGAGATCGAAGCGCGCTTGGTGCAGCAGGCCGGGGTGCGCGAAGCGGTGGTGCTGGCCCTGGACGGCAAACAGCTGGTGGCCTACCTGATGCTCGACGGGCAACCCGACGGCTGGCAACAGAGGCTCAAGGACGGTCTGGCGCAGGCGCTGCCCGAGTTCATGGTGCCCAGCCACCTGGTGGCACTGGAGCGCTGGCCGCTGACCCCCAACGGCAAGCTCGACCGCAGGGCCCTGCCACGGCCGCACGCCTCCCCGCGCAGCCACTTCGAGGCCCCGGAAACCGCCGCGCAGCAGGCACTGGCGGCGATCTGGCGCGAGGTGCTGGGCGTGCCCGAGGTCGGCCTGGAGGACAATTTCTTCGAACTGGGCGGCGACTCCATCATCGCCATCCAGGTGGTCAGCCGTGCTCGACGCGAAGGGTTGCAGTTCAGCCCACGTGACCTGTTCCAGTTCCAGACCCTGCGCCGTCTGGCCGACGCCGCCGGACGTCCGTCCACCCCGCTCCTCGAGCAGGCCCCCGCCACGGGCCCGGTGACACTGAGCCCGGTGCAGCACCACTTCTTCGAGCAGGCCATCCCGGCACGTCACCACTGGAACCAGTCGGTGCTGCTGCGCGCGCGTCAGCTTCTGCATCCCGAGGCAGTGCAGCTCGCCCTGACCGAACTGGTCAACCACCATGACGCCCTGCGGCTGCGCTTCAGTCCCTCGGCCGAAGGCTGGTCCCAGCACTACGGCGACACTGGCGACAGCGTCGACCTCTGGCAGCGCCAGGCCGCCGACAGTGCCGACCTGACGCGCCTGTGCGACGAGGCCCAGCGCAGCCTCGACCTGCAACAAGGGCCCCTGCTGCGTGCCTTGCTGGTCGATCTGCCCGACGGCGAGCAACGTCTGCTGCTGGTCATCCACCATTTGGCGGTCGATGGCGTGTCGTGGCGCATCCTGCTCGACGACCTCGAGCAGGCCTATGCCCAGCACCAGGCCGGCCAGGCCGCGACCCTGCCGGCCCGCACCAGCAGCTACCAGGCCTGGACGGACCGGTTGGTCGAGTGGCTGCCGACGGCGGCCGAGCAGTTACCTTACTGGCAGGCGCAACGGGTGGACGGCGAGCTGCCCTGCGATCGGCCGGGGGCGCTGATGACTCAGCGACAGGCGGCCAAGGTGGCCTCACGCCTGTCGCCCGAGAGGACACGGCAGTTGCTGCAGGCAGCGCCAGCGGCCTATCGCACCCAGGTCAATGATCTTCTGCTGACTGCCCTGGCGCGGGTCCTGTGCCGCTGGAGCGGTGCCCAGGCGGCCTTGCTGCAACTGGAGGGACACGGGCGTGAAGACCTGTTCGACGGCCTCGACCTGACCCGCAGCGTCGGCTGGTTCACGAGTCTGTACCCGGTTCGGCTGCAGCCGCAGGCGGGGCTCGGCGAGTCGATCAAGGCGATCAAGGAACAACTGCGCGCCGTGCCCGACAAAGGGCTTGGCCATGGCGTGCTGCGCTACCTGGGCGATGCGACGACCCAGGCGGCGCTGGCCGCGCTTCCGGCACCGCGGGTCACCTTCAACTACCTCGGTCAGTTCGACGGCCAGTTCGAGGGCGCCGCCGTGCTCACGCCGGCCCACGAGCAGGGCGGCGATGGGCAGGACCTGGACGCACCGCTGGCCAACTGGCTGACCGTGGAAGGCCAGGTGTATGCAGGCGAACTGACGTTGCAGTGGGGCTACAGTCGCGATCAGTTCGAGACCGACACCGTCCAGGCCCTGGCCGACGCCTACACCCAGGAGCTCGAAGCCCTGATCGTCCACTGCCTGGCGGTGCCGGCCGGGCAGCCGTCACCGACTGACTTCCCGCTGGCCCGGCTCGACCAGACGCAACTCGACGGCCTGCCACTGCCAGGGCCTGCCATCGAGGACCTGTACCCGCTGTCGCCCATGCAGCAGGGCTTGTTCTTCCACACGCTCTACGACACCGACGACGGTGCCTACATCAACCAGCTGCGCCTGGACATCGGCGGGCTGGACCTGGCGCGCTTCCGGCAGGCCTGGGAGACAGCGTGCGCACGCCACGAGATCCTGCGCAGCAGCATCCACTGGCAAGGCCTGGACAGCGCGCACCAGGTCGTCCACCGCGCAGTGGCATTGCCCCTGCACATCCTCGACACGCCCACCTCCGACCTCGACACCCTGGCCGAGGCCGAACGCACGCGTGGCTTCGACCTGAGCTGCGCACCGCTGTGGCGCCTGTTGCTGGCGCGCACCGGACCGGATGACTGGCAGCTGATCTACACCAGCCACCACATCCTGCTCGACGGCTGGAGCAACGCCCAGCTGCTGGCCGAGGTGATCGGGCACTACGCTGGCGAGCGGCCCACGGCGGTGCAGGGGCGTTTCCGGGACTACCTGGGCTGGCTGGCGCAGCAGGCGACCGACGCGGCCGAACGCTTCTGGACGCCTCGACTGAGCGCGCTGCCAGGCCCGACCCTGCTGGCCCAGGCGCTGCGTCGCCCCGACGTGGCCGCCGGCGAGGGGCACTACCTGGCGCAGATCGACACGCCGCAGACCGAGGCGCTGGAGCGCTTCGCCCGTCAGCACAAGGTCACCCTCAACACCCTGTTCCAGGCGGCCTGGGGCCTGCTCCTGCAACGCCTGACCGGCCAGTCCTGCGTGGCCTTCGGCGCCACGGTGTCGGGGCGCTCGGCGCCGCTGCCCGGCATCGAGGACCAGCTGGGCCTGTTCATCAACACCTTGCCGGTGCTGGTCGATGCCGGGCCGCAGCGCACGGTGCAGGCGTACCTGGAAGACGTCCAGGCCTTCAACCTCGAGCTGCGCGAGTTCGAGCACGTGCCGCTCTATACCGTGCAAGGCTGGGCCGGGCACCAAGGCACGGCGCTGTTCGACAGCCTGCTGGTGTTCGAGAACTTCCCGGTGGCCGAGGCGCTGCGCCAAGGGGCGCCGGCCGGTCTGCGCTTCGGCGCGGTGCACAACCACGAGCGCACCCACTACCCGCTGACCTTGGGCATTGAGCGCGGGGCGGGCGTACGCCTGGAATTCAGCTACGACCCGGCGGCGTTCGATGCAGCCCAGGTGCGCCAGCTGGGCGCCAGCCTGCTGCACCTGCTCACCCAGATGCACCAGGCGCCCGATGCCGCCGTCGGCACCCTCGACCTGCTGGACGCGCCTGCCCGTACCGACCTGCTTGCGGTCAACCGAGGCCCGGCGGTGACACCGTGCGGCACCGGTCTGGTCCATCAGCGCATCAGCGCCCAGGCCCGGCGTCGGCCCGAGGCGTTGGCCGTGCACTGTGGTGAGGTCCGCCTGAGCTACGGCGACCTGGAGCGCCAGGCCAACCAGCTGGCCCATCGACTGATCGCCGAGGGCGTGCGCCCCGGTCAGCGGGTGGGCCTGGCCTTGCGCCGCGGGCCGCGGCTGATCGTCAGCCTGCTGGCAGTACTCAAGAGCGGCGCGGCGTACGTGCCGCTGGACGCCCAGTACCCCCGTGAACGCCTGGCCTACATGGTCGAGGACAGCGGCCTGGACCTGCTGCTGTGCGACGACGGCCTGCTCACCGACCTGACAGGCCCGGCAGGCGTGCCGCGCCTGGAACTGACGTCGCTGTGCGCCGCCGCATCGACGCTGCCCGAGCAGGCGCCGCGGGTGGCGTTCGACGCCGACCACCTGGCCTACATCATCTACACCTCGGGCTCCACCGGGCGGCCCAAGGGCGTGGCGATCAGCCATGCGGCGCTGTGTGCGTTCGCCGACAGCGCGACCGCGTACTCGCGACTGGTTGAAGACGACCGCGTGCTGCAGTTCGCCACCTTCAGTTTCGATGGCTTCGTCGAGCAGTGCTATCCGCCCCTGTGCGCAGGCGCCGCGCTGGTCATGCGTGACGAGATGCTGTGGGACGTCGAGCGACTGGCCCAGGTGATCGTCGATCAGCAGGTGACCCTGGCGGACTTGCCGGCTGCCTATTGGCACATGCTTGCCAACGCCTGTGCGGCCACGCCAGGCCAGGGGCTCGGTCGCCTGCGCCAAGTCCACGTGGGGGGCGAGGCGATGTCGGTCGAAGGCCTGCGCCTGTGGCATGCCACCGGCCTGGGCGCGATCCGCCTGGTCAACACCTATGGGCCAACCGAGGCCACGGTGGTCTCGAGCGTGCACGACTGTCGCCTGGAGGACGCCCATGATGGCCACGGCATTCCCATCGGGCAGGCCATCGCCGGCCGCTCGCTGTACGTGCTCGACCCGACCGGCGCGCTGCTACCCGCCGAAGCCGTCGGCGAGCTGTGCATCGCCGCCACCCACGGCCTGGCCCAGCAGTACGTGAACCGCCCGGCGCTCACGGCCGAGCGCTTCCTGCCCGACCCGTATGCGCAGGTGCCAGGCGCGCGGCTGTACCGCAGCGGCGACCTGGCCCGCCATACCCGCGACGGTGTGCTGGAGTACGTCGGGCGGATCGATCATCAGGTGAAGATCCGCGGCCTGCGCATCGAGATCGGCGAGATCGAAGCCTGCCTGCACGGGCTGGCAGCGGTCCGCGAAGCCGCCGTGCTGGCCCTGGCCAGCCCTACCGGCACTCAGCTGGTGGCCTACCTCAGCGCCGCCCAGCCGCAGCCCGACGCCCAGTGGCTGGAGGCCGTGCGCGCCGCCTTGCGCCAGGCGCTGCCCGACTACATGATCCCGGCCCACTGGCAGGTGCTCGACAGGCTGCCGTTGAGCGTCAACGGCAAGCTCGACCGCGCCGCCTTGCCCGTGCCCGACTTCGGCGCCGGGCAACAGGCCTACCAGGCACCCTGTACTGCCTTGCAGGCTCGCCTGGCGACGCTCTGGGCGCAGGTGTTGCAGGTCGAGCCGATCGGGCTGGCCGATGATTTCTTCGAGCGCGGCGGGCACTCGCTGCTGGCCACGCAACTGATCGCACGGATCCGCCAGACGCTGGCCCTGGAGGTGCCGCTGCGCGCGCTGTTCGCGCACCCGACCTTGAGCGCCTTCGCCGAGGTGTGCGCGGCCCTGGCACCCGCAGGCACGTCCGCCATCCCCGTCCTGCCACGCGAGGCGACCATGCCCGTCTCCTATGCCCAGGAGCGGCAGTGGTTCCTCTGGCGCCTGGACCCGGACAGCGCCGCCTACAACGTGCCCCTGGCGCTGCGCATCGACGGCCCCCTGGATCGGGCGGCATTGCAAGGCGCATTCGACCGGGTCGTTGCCCGTCACGAACCGCTGCGCACCACCTTCAGCGACGAAGCGGGGCCGCTGTGCCAGCGCATCCAGCCGACCCTGGTGGTGCCGTTGCAGGTCGAGCGGGCGCCGAACGCAGACACGGACACCGTCTCGGCCTGGGTCGATGCCCAGGTGCGCCAGCCCTTCGACCTGGTGAACGGGCCTCTGCTGCGCGTGCACCTGCTGGCACTGGACACCCAGGCCCACGTGCTGGTGATCGTGCAGCACCACATCATCGCCGACGGCGCCTCCATGGGCGTGTTGATCGATGAGCTGCTGCAGGGGTACCACGGCCTGGACGCCGCGCCGCTGAGCGTGCAGTACGCTGACTACGCCGCCTGGCAGCGCCAGTGGCTCGACGGCGGCGAACGGCAACGGCAGCTGGCCTACTGGGCCGAGCGCCTGGGCGGCGAGCAGCCGGTGCTGGCGCTGCCGTTCGACCGGGCGCGCCCGGCCACGCGTCGCCTGCGCGGCGCCCGCCTGGAGGTGGCCCTGCCGCCCGCGCTGGGCGCTGCCCTGCGCCAGTTGGCCCAGGCCCAGGACGTGACCCTGTTCATGGTCCTGCTGGCGGCGTTCCAGACCCTGCTGCACCGCTACAGCGGGCAGTCCGACATCCGCGTCGGGGTGCCGGT
Source organism: Enterobacterales bacterium AN_CKDN230030167-1A_HGKHYDSX7 (assembly GCA_046940335.1). GTDB lineage: Bacteria > Pseudomonadota > Gammaproteobacteria > Pseudomonadales > Pseudomonadaceae > Aquipseudomonas. The sequence continues at coordinate 1,417 of JBKYML010000005.1, read as the reverse complement.
CGCCAACCGCACCCGTGCCGAGACCGAGCGCCTGATCGGTTTCTTCGTCAACACCCAGGTGCTGAGCGCCGAGATCGATCCGCGCCTGCCGTTCGCCACGCTGTTGCAACAGACTCGCCAGGCGGCGCTCGATGCCCAGGCCCATCAGGACCTGCCGTTCGAGCAATTGGTCGAGGCCCTGGCGCCCGAACGCAACCTCAGCCACAGCCCCCTGTTCCAGGTGCTGTTCAACCACCAGGCCCGTGAACGTCAGGCCCGCGAATGGGGCGACCTGCGTCTTTCACCGTTGACCTGGGACAGCGGCAGCGCGCAGTTCGACCTGGTGCTCGATACCTGCGAGACCGAGCAGGGTTTGGTGGCCTCGCTGGCCTACGACCGCGACCTGTTCGATCGGCCGACCGTCGAACGCCTGGCGGCGCACTTCACCACGTTGTTGCAAGGGATCGTCGCTCGCCCGGATCGAACGGTGGCCGAGTTGCCGTTGCTGGCGGCACATGAGCGCGACCAGGCGCTGGTGCAGTGGAACGACACGGCGGTCCCTTACCCGCTGGGCAGCAGCATCCAGCAGCTGATCGAAGCGCAGGTGCGGCGCACGCCCGCTGCCGAGGCGTTGGTGTTTGGCGGGACGCGCTTGAGCTATGCGCAGCTCAATGGACGTGCCAACCGCCTAGCCCATCGCCTGATCGAACTGGGTGTCGGTCCCGATGTGCTGGTGGGCATCGCTGCCGAGCGCAGCGTGGAGATGGTGGTGGGGCTGCTGGCCATTCTGAAGGCCGGTGGTGCCTACGTGCCGCTGGATCCTGAGTACCCGCAGGATCGTCTGCGTTACATGCTCGAAGACAGTGGGGTGAACCTGCTGTTGACCCAGAGCCATCTGGATTTGCCAGTGAGCGGGGGCGTGCAGACGCTGGCGCTGGACCTGGAAGCAGGCAGTGCTCGCCTTGATGACCCGCAGGTAGCGGTGCACCCTGAAAACCTGGCTTATGTGATCTACACCTCCGGCTCCACGGGCCGCCCGAAAGGGGCGGGCAACCGTCATTCGGCACTGGTCAACCGCTTGTACTGGATGCAGGAAGCCTACGGCCTGTCGGCAGATGACACGGTGCTGCAAAAGACCCCGTTCAGCTTCGACGTGTCGGTGTGGGAATTCTTCTGGCCGTTGATGACGGGTGCACGGTTGGTCGTGGCGGCTCCAGGGGATCATCGCGATCCGGCACGCCTGATCGAGCTGATCACCCGCGAGCAGGTCAGCACACTGCACTTCGTGCCGTCGATGCTGCACGCCTTCATGCAGGACCAGAACGTCTCGCACTGCACCAGCCTCAAGCGCATCGTGTGCAGCGGCGAAGCCTTGCCGGTCGATGCGCAGCAGCAGGTCTTCGCCAAGCTGCCGGGCGCTTCGCTGTACAACCTCTAC
>JBKYML010000004.1:0-472479 GCA_046940335.1 Enterobacterales bacterium AN_CKDN230030167-1A_HGKHYDSX7 | reverse complement strand
ACCGTGGTCAAAGTCCCAGCAGGCAGCACCACCGGTACCGCAACCATCACGGTTAAAGATGACGCTTACGTCGGTGGCCAAGCTGACATCGTCAACAAGCTGGCTTCGGTCAGCGGCGGCGACAACTTCGAGAAACTGACCCTGGGCGGCGAAACCCGCACCACGACCGTCACTGACGAGCCAGGCACGCCGGGCAACCCAGGCGGTACCAATCAGGGCGACAAGGTGCTGGTCACCATCACCAGCAATGGCGATGTGGACGAGTCGCAGCCGCCGGCCTTCACCGTCAAGGTCAACCAGGCGCTGGATCGCGACCTCACTGTGACCCTGACCAATGGCGCCAGCGTTGTCATCGCTGCCGGCCAGACCCAGGCCCAGTACAAGGCGCCCATTCAGGGTGACGACGTCTTCAAAGACGCCGGTTCGCTGACTGTCGGCATCAAGGACGCTACGGTCACGGGCAAGACCTTCGAGAACCTGCAACTGGGCGATGCGGCCACCGTGCAGATCAGCGACACGGTCAGTGAAGTGATCGCGACCCTGACGGTCGACAAGACGTCGGTCATCGAAGGCAACACCTTCAACTACACCGTGACCTTGACCAACGCTCAGGGGTTGCCGGTCAGCGGCCACAATGGCTTGACCTTCACCCTGTCCGACGGCACCAAGGTATTCCTGGCAGCAGGCAGCGCCTCGGGCACCACTCAGGTTACCGCTCCGGACGACGTCTTCATCGGCGGTCATGCCACCATCGTCAACAAACTGGTGACCGTAGCCGGCGGCGACATCTTCGAAAAACTGACGATGAGCCAGGACGAAGTCTTCACCTCGGTGAAGGACGAGCCAGGCAGTGGTACGACGGGCTCCACCAACCAGGGCGACAAGGTCTCGGTGACCATCGTCAGCAACGGCGACGTCACCGAAGCCCAGCAGCCGTCGTTCACCATCCAGGTCAGCCAGAAACTCGACCAGCCGCTTACCGTGACGCTGAGCAACGGTGCGCAGGTCGTGATCGACGCGGGCCAGACCCAGGCGATCTACAAGGCACCTATCCAGGGCGAGGACGTGTTCAAGGATGCCGGTGCGTTGACCCTGAGCGTCAAGGACGCGGCCGTGGTCGGCAAGTCGTTCGAGAACCTCGACATCAGCAGCAGCGCCACCGTGCAGATCGGCGACACGATCAACGAGGTCGTGGCGACCCTGACCGCCGACAAGACCACCGTCACCGAAGGTGGCCAAGTCACCTATACCGTGACGCTGACCAATGCCCAGGGCCTGCCTGTCGGCGGCCACGGTGGTCTGACCTTCACCCTCACCGACGGCACGCTGCTCAAGGTCGCTGCCGGCAGCACCACGGGCACCGTGACCATCGTCGCGAAGGACGATGCCTACGTGGGTGGCCAGGCGGACATCGTCAACAAGCTGGCCTCGGTCAGCGGCGGCGAGGTTTTCGAGAAACTCACCCTGGGCGGCGAAGTCCGCACCACTACCGTCACCGACGAGCCGGCCGGGCAGGGCGACCTGACCAGCCTGACCCTCAGCGGCGATACCTCGGTGGTCGAGGGTGGGACGGCGCACTACACGCTGAACCTGACCAACCCCTCGAAGAGCGAGGTCACGGTCACGCTGACGTACAGCGGCACGGCCACCAACGGCCAGGACTATACCGGTGTCACCACCGTGAAGATCCCGGCCAACGCCAGCAGTGTCGGTTTCGACATCAAGACCATCGACGACCAACTGGTCGAAGGGGCGGAGAACTTCGTCGTCAAGGTCGCCAGTGCGACCGGGGGTGGCTTCGAGAACCTGGCGATCGACGCCAGCAAGTCCAGCATCACCACGACGATCATCGACAACGACAACGCACCGGTGTCCACTGGCGGCGCAGTCACCGGTGTCGAGGACACCGACTACGTCTTCACCTGGGACAACTTCAAGGTCACGGACGCCGATGGCAACACTGGCCTGAGCGTGAGCATCACCAAGCTGCCGGACCTGGGCGCGTTGAAGTTCTTCAACGGCACGGCGTGGGTGGACGTCACGCTGAACCAGACGGTCAGCCAGGCGGATATCGGCAAGGGCTACCTGAAGTTCGTGCCGCTGGCCAACCAGTCGGGCGTCGACGGCTATGGCGGTTCGGGTGTCGGCAACAAGCAGGCCGACTACGCGCAGGTCAAGTTCAAGCCGTTCGACGGGACCAACGTCGGCACCGAAGCGACGATGAAGATCGACATCGCTCCGGTGGCGGACAAGCCGACGCTGAGCATCGCCAGCAACAACGTCGCCTCGCTGGGCCTGACCAAGGAAACCTGGACCAGCTTGAAAGGTCTGGGCAGTGACGGCAACGGGATCACGGGTGAGTCGCTCAAGACCGTGTTCAATAACTCGGGCAGTGCCAGCAAGAGCGAGACCACGACTAACGTTCAGTCCGACGGCAGCGTGACCGCGCAGACCGGCTCCAAGACGTCGGGCCTGATCTACCTGGAGGCCGGCAAGGTCTACACCTTCAGCGGCACGGCCGACGATAGCTTGTACGTCACCATCGGTGGCAAGGGCGTGGTAAGTGCCACCTGGGGCGGTGGCGGCAGCATTTCGGGCACTTTCACGCCGACGACCAGCGGTTACTACCCAATCGAGGTCTATCACGCCAACCAGTCGGGCCCTGGTAGCTATGACCTGAACATCAAGGTTGGCAGTGGCTCGGTCACCGATCTGAGCAGTGCCAACATCCCGATGTACCAAAGTGTCGCCGACATGGCCGGCGCGGGCCTGACCGCGTCGGACCTGCACACTAACGCCAGCGGCCAGACCTATTACGATGGCTACAAGCTCAACGAAGGGCCTGAAAACGGCAGCGTCAAACTGGTAGGCATCAGCACGGCGCTGACCGACACCGATGGTTCCGAGAGCCTGAGCGTCAAGCTCAGCGGCATTCCGGCAGGTGCTGTGCTCAGCGATAACGCAGGCCATAGCGTCACGGTCGGCTCGACCGCCGTTGACGTCACCGGTTGGAACCTGTCGAATCTGGCCATCAAGCCACCGGCCTACTACTTCGGGCAGTTCGACGTGAAGGTCACGTCGATCTCGTCGGAGAACGTTGGCGGCAGCACTGCCACTACGGAAGGCACCTTGAAGGTCAAGGTCTACGCGGACAGCTATACCGCGACCAACCTGACCACTGACAGCGATACCTACACAGGTGGCACTGGCAGCGATATCGTTGTGGCAGACGTGGCAGGCCTGCATGTGGTGCCTGGCAAAAACTACAACATCGCCTTCATCGTCGATACCTCTGGCAGTATGGGGCAGTCGGGTGTGGACGCGGCGAAGAGCTCGCTGGAGTCGGTGTTCAAGACCTTGGCAGACAGTGTGAAGGGCTCTATGTCCGGGACGGTAAATGTTCTGCTGGTTGACTTCGCGACCCAGGTCAAGAGCAGTGTCTCGGTGACGCTCAGCGACGCCGGCCTGACCACTTTGAAGAATGCGCTGTCCAGCATGACGGCGGGCGGCGGGACCAACTATGAGGATGCGTTCAAGACCACGGCCAACTGGTTCCAGAACCTGAAGGACGCCGGTAATACGGGCAGCAACCAGACGTACTTCGTGACCGATGGTCAGCCAACGTTCTACCAAACCAACGAACTGAGCAATCCAACCATTGGTTCGTCCGGAATCACCCTGGACAACTTCCTGAGTTCGGCTGGCTACAAGACAGGCGTCTCGGTCGGCTGGACCACCTTGGATGCCAACACCAGCGCCAAGGTGACGGGCGATGTCCTGTACGTCTCGTATGGCGGCAGAACATCCGGTTATGAGCTCCATGCCGAGGGCAATGGTGGTTATGAGGTGTCATGGCGAGCCGGTACGGGCAACAGCACCGACGATGCGACACTGAGCAACTCGCAGAGCACTTTCAAACTGCTTTCCGCCTTGTCCAGCGTCGAGGCGATCGGCTTGAACAACGACATCAATGCCAACGATCTGAAGGCCTACGACTCAGATCAGAATCCGCAGACCAACATCGACCCAAGCAAGCTGGCCGATGCCATCCTGGGTCATACCGAGCCTACTGTGCCGGGCAACGACACGGTCAGTGGTGGCGATGGTAACGACATCCTGTTTGGTGACCTGGTGACCTTCAACAATGTTGCCGGGACTGGCGTCGAGGCGGTTCAAGGTTACGTTGCCGCCAAGCTGGGTGTAGATGCCGGGAGTGTGGATGCGCGGCTGATGCACAAGTACGTGTCCGAGCACTACAACGAGTTCGACGTCTCGCGCACCAACGATGGGGGGGACATCCTCAACGGCGGCAACGGCAACGACATCCTGTTCGGCCAGGGCGGTGACGACAAGCTGTACGGCGGCAAGGGCAACGACATCCTGCTCGGCGGCAACGGCAACGATCTGCTGGACGGCGGCGAAGGCGACGACATCCTCATCGGCGGCAAGGGCAACGACACCCTGACCGGCGGCGCGGGCGCCGACACCTTCATCTGGAGAGCCGGTGACACGGGCAACGACGTGATCAAGGACTTCAAGGCCAGTGAAGGCGACCGTATCGACCTGCGTGATCTGTTGCAGGGCGAGAAGGCCAGCACCATCGACAACTTCCTGAAGATCACCACGGTCGATGGCAGTTCGACCTTGCAGGTCAGCAGCGAGGGCAAGCTCAACGCAGCGGGTGGCCTGGCCAATGCCGATGTGTCGATCAAGCTCGAAGGCGTCAACTGGTCGACCTCCAGCATCAACTCGCTGATCAGTGGTGCCGACCCGACCATCAAGATCGATAACAACTGATCCACGCCTTCGCGGCAGCCTTGACCGGCTGCCGCGAAGCGGAGGGTTTGCCTCTGGCCGTGCGCAGCGCATACTCGCGCCTCCAGCCGGCGCAGTGGGTGAACTTTGCCTATGCTGCGATCTACCAAGAAGCATCATCGTGATGAGGAAACGCCCATGTTCTACGTGCAACGCGACGCCGAAGGCCGGCTGCTGCGTGTGGAAGCCGCGCCATATGCCGAATCCACCGAGACGCTGCCGCCGGACCATGCCGAAATTCAGGACTGGTTCGCCGACGATGTCGTGGAGAACAGCCTCAAGCAGCTCAAGCAGAGCGATCTGGACATGATCCGCGTGCTGGAGGACCTGATCGAGGTGCTGACCGCCAAGGGCGTCTTCAGCATCACCGACCTGCCACCCGGGGCGCAGGCCAAGTTGCTCAGCCGTTCGCATGCGCGCAAGGCGCTCGGGAGCCTGACCACCTTGATCAAGGAAGACGAGGAAGAAGGGCTGATCTGAGCGGTTGTCGGGTTCAGATGATTCACTTCGTACGAACAGTGCTGCCTCGGCGTCACTGAGCCCCGCCCTGTCCGCAGTTTGAAGCGCACCCCACCCTCGGGCGATACTGCCTGCCCCTTCCCAGGATGATCTTCCCATGCGCATCTGGATCGACGCCGACGCCTGCCCGAAAGCCGCCAAGGAGCTGGTCGTCAAATTCGCACTCAAGCGCAAGCTGGAGGTGGTGATGGTGGCCGGACAGCCTCAGGTCAAGCCGGCCTTGAGTTGCGTGCGCCTGATCGTCGTGCCCAGTGGCATGGACGCTGCCGACGACTACCTGGTCGACCATGCCCTGCCTGGTGAGCTGGTGATCTGCAGCGACGTGCCGCTGGCCGATCGACTGATCAAGAAAGGCGTCGCTGCCCTGGACCCGCGTGGACGTGAGTTCGACGAGCGCAACATGGGCGATCGCCTGGCCGTGCGCAACCTGTTCACCGAGTTGCGCGAGCAGGGCCAGGTCGGGGGAGGGCAAGCGCCCTATGGCGAACGGGAGAAGCAGGCGTTCGCCAATGCGCTGGACCGGATACTGACGCGTCTGCTACGCCAGGGTTGATCACGGCCAGACGACGCGCTTCCGCGCCCGGCCTGTGTCAGCCGTCCTGCGTGCAGTGTTACCAGTCTTGCGCGTGAGTCAGTTCCAGCACCCGATCGACCAGCTTGTAGATGCCACTGGCCGCCTCACTGATCGACTTAGCCAGCATGTAGGCCGGGGTAGTGACCAGTTTGCGCTCCCTGTCCTCGACGATGTCGTGCACATCGCAGTCCTGGTGCCTGGCGCCCATCTGCTGGACGGCAGCGCTGGTCTGGGCATCGTTGCCGATCGTGCAGAGCACGCCCTCGCCATAGATCTTCGCCGCAAAGGCCGGCGAAATGCACATCAAGCCCACGGGTTTGCCCTGTTCGGCGAAGGCTTTGATGAAGGCCAGCACGTCGGCTTGCACGCTGCAGTCGGCGCCGTGCTCGGCGAAATCGGACAGGTTCTTGGCGGCCCCGAACCCGCCTGGCACGATCAACCCGTCGAAGTCCTCGGCCCTGGCCTGGCGCACGTCCTTGACCTGCCCACGCGCAATGCGTGCCGACTCTACCAGCACGTTGCGGGTGTCAGGCGCTTCCTCGCCCGTCAGGTGGTTGATCACGTGCTTCTGGTCGATGTCGGGCGCGAAGCATTGCACCTGCGCGCCACGCTGATCGAGGCGCAGCAGGGTGATCACGCTTTCATGAATCTCGGCACCGTCGTAGACGCCACAACCTGACAGGACTACCGCAATCTTCTTGTGCATGCTCGTTTCTCCAAGGTCGAGGCATCGATGACGGTAGTGTGGCAGATACGCGCGGTGAAAACAGCGCACTGTGCGTCGGCCGGCGCAGCCTGGAAGGGCGCGCCGCGCCAATGCCAGAGCTACGCGCAGGCAATGACGCGATGGGGCGACGCAGGCTCAGGGTTGCCGGTCGGAAGACGTCTTCTCAGGGGCTGCCTGGGCGGCCGCCTTGGCATCGGCCGTGGCCTTGCGTTCGGCGCGCACGGTACGGAAACGTCGGCGTATCCAGAGCAGGATGCCCACCAGCAGCAAGCCGCCCAAGACCCACAGCTCGTACTTCTTCACGCTGCCCAGCAGGCCTTCGAGCACGGCGCCGAAGTGGTAGGCCGCAGCACCGAGGGCGATGGCCCAGACGGCCGCGCCGATTCCGTTGAGCAGCAGGTAGCGACGGGGAGGGTAGCCCGACAGGCCGATGGCCACGGGCATGACGGTGCGCAGGCCGTAGACGAAGCGGAAGCTCAACACCCAGATGTCCGGGTGGCGCCGGATGTGTTCCAGCGCTCGATCGCCGGCAGCCTGCCAGCTCGGCTTGCGCGCCAGCAGGCTACGGCCACGGCTACGCCCGAGGAAATACCACAGCTGGTCGCCGGCATAGCTGCCGAAGAAGGCCGTCAGCACCACCAGGTTGATGTCCATGTAGCCGCGGAACGCAAGGAAGCCTGCGAGGACCAAGATGGTCTCGCCTTCGAAGAACGTGCCGAGGAACAAGGCAAAATAGCCAAAATCCTGTAGGAATTGTTGAAGCATGGCATCGGTGCTGGCGAAATGAACGCGCAGCCTACCCCTTCGCAGGCATTCATGAAAGTGTCCAAATGTGTCTCGACGTGAACGACTTCCGTGGGACAATCCCTGCGTCCATGGGTCGCAAGGTTGATCAGATCTGTAACGCAGGCGTCATAATGGACGCCTATAACTGTCGCGCTAGCCCGCCTGCGCGGGCTCAGGAGTTTGCCGTGAGCTTTACCCCCGCCAACCGTCTGTTCCCTGCCACTCGCCTGCGTCGCAATCGCCGGGACGACTTTTCCCGTCGTTTGATGCGCGAGAACGTGCTGACGGTCGATGACCTGATCCTGCCGGTATTCGTGCTGGATGGCGAAGGCCGCCGTGAAGACATCGCCTCCATGCCGGGCGTCGAGCGCCTGTCGATCGACCTGCTGCTCGAAGCGGCCGAAGAATGGGTCGCGTTGGGTATCCCCGCGCTGGCGCTGTTCCCGGTCACCCCACTGGAGAAGAAGACGCTCGACGGCGCCGAAGCCTGGAACCCTGACGGTATCGCCCAGCGCGCCACCCGTGCCCTGCGCGCCCGGTTCCCGGAGCTGGGCGTGATCACTGACGTCGCGCTCGACCCCTTCACCACGCACGGCCAGGACGGCATCCTCGACGACGAGGGCTATGTGCAGAACGACATCACCGTCGATGCGCTGGTACGCCAGGCCTTGTCCCATGCCGATGCTGGCGCGCAAATGGTCGCGCCCTCGGACATGATGGACGGTCGCCTGCAGGCCATTCGCGAAGCGCTGGAGCTGGCCGGGCACGTGAACGTGCGCATCATGGCCTATTCGGCCAAATACGCCAGCGCCTACTATGGCCCCTTCCGCGATGCGGTGGGTTCGGCCGCCAACCTGGGCAAGGCCAACAAGGCGTCGTACCAGATGGACCCGGCCAACAGCGACGAAGCCCTGCACGAGGTCGCGACCGACCTGGCCGAAGGTGCCGACATGGTCATGGTCAAGCCGGGCATGCCGTACCTGGACATCGTCCATCGGGTCAAGACCGAGTTCCGCGTGCCCGTGTTCGCCTACCAGGTCAGCGGTGAATACGCCATGCACATGGCCGCCATCCAGAATGGCTGGCTGAGCGAGGCGGTCATTCTCGAGTCCCTGACCGCTTTCAAGCGGGCCGGTGCCGATGGCATCCTCACCTACTTCGCCGTGCGTGCCGCTCAACTGTTGAAAGGGCAGTAACGCCCTCCAGGAACGACTGATGAATAACGAAGTGCCGACACCGTTCGACCCCAAGGAAGCCCGCGCAGTGCCCACCGAGCTGGTGGAGACACCTCCGGACCTGCCCGCTTCCGAAGCCCCCCAGGAAGTTGCGGCGCCGGCCCCGGCTCCTGCGCCGGCCATCGCCATTCCGGGGCTGGACGACAGCAGTCTGTACATTCATCGTGAGCTGTCGCAGCTGCAGTTCAACATCCGCGTGCTCGAGCAGGCGCTGGATGAGTCGTACCCGCTGCTGGAGCGCTTGAAGTTTCTGCTGATCTTTTCCAGCAACCTGGACGAGTTCTTCGAGATCCGCGTCGCCGGCCTGAAGAAACAGATCGCCTTCGCCCGCGAGCAGGCCGGCGCCGACGGTCTGCAACCTCATCAGGCCATGGCGCGGATCAGCGAACTGGTGCATTTGGAGGTCGATCGACAGTACGCGATCCTCAACGACGTGCTGTTGCCCGAGCTGGAAAAGCATCAGATCCGCTTCATTCGCCGACGCTACTGGACACCCAAGCTCAAGACCTGGGTGCGCCGCTATTTCCGCGACGAGATTGCGCCGATCATTACCCCGATCGGTCTCGACCCGACGCACCCTTTCCCGTTGCTGGTCAACAAGAGCCTGAACTTCATCGTCGAGCTCGAGGGCGTCGACGCCTTCGGCCGCGACTCGGGCCTGGCCATCATCCCGGCGCCTCGGCTGCTGCCGCGCGTCATCCGTGTGCCGGAAGAGGTCGGTGGACCGGGTGCCAACCATGTGTTCCTGTCGTCGATGATCCATGCGCACGCCGACGACCTGTTCCAGGGCATGAAGGTCAAGGGCTGCTACCAGTTCCGGCTGACCCGCAACGCCGACCTGGCATTGGACTCCGAGGACGTCGAGGACCTGGCGCGTGCCTTGCGCGGCGAGCTGTTCTCGCGTCGTTACGGCGATGCGGTACGGCTCGAGGTCGCCGACACCTGTCCCAAGCACTTGTCCGACTACCTGCTCAAGCAATTCAACTTGAGCGAGAGCGAGCTGTACCAGGTCAACGGCCCGGTCAACCTCACGCGGTTGTTCAGCATCACGGGCCTGGACAGTCACCCGGAGCTGCAGTACACCCCCTTCACGCCGGCCATTCCGAAGCTGTTGCAGAACGCCGACAACATCTTCAGCGTCATCGGCAAGCAAGACGTGCTGTTGATGCACCCCTTCGAGTCCTTCACGCCGGTGGTCGACCTGTTGCGCCAGGCCGCCAAGGACCCCCACGTGCTGGCGGTGCGCCAGACCCTGTACCGCAGCGGCGCCAACTCGGAAATCGTCGATGCGCTGGTCGACGCGGCGCGTAATGGCAAGGAGGTGACCGCGGTCATCGAACTGCGCGCGCGTTTCGACGAGGAGTCCAACCTGCAGATGGCCAGCCGTCTGCAGGCGGCGGGTGCGGTGGTGATCTATGGCGTGGTCGGATTCAAGACGCACGCCAAGATGATGCTGATCCTGCGCCGCGAGGCGGGCGACATCGTGCGCTACGCCCACTTGGGCACCGGCAACTACCACGCTGGCAACGCACGGCTCTACACCGACTACAGCCTGCTGACGTCCGACGATGCACTGTGCGAGGACGTGGGCAAGCTGTTCAGCCAGCTGATCGGCATGGGCAAGACCTTGCGCATGAAGAAACTGATGCATGCGCCGTTCACCCTGAAGAAGGGCATGCTCGACATGATCGCCCGCGAGACCCAGTTCGCGGTGGAGGGCAAGCCGGCGCACATCATCGCCAAGTTCAACTCGCTGACCGATGCCAAGATCATCCGCGCACTGTACAAGGCCAGCCAGGCGGGCGTGCGCATCGACCTGGTGGTGCGGGGCATGTGCTGCCTGCGGCCGGGCATCCCGGGCGTGTCGCACAACATCCAGGTACGCTCGATCGTCGGACGCTTCCTGGAGCACACGCGAGTGTTCTACTTCCTCAATGGCGGCGAAGAGCAGATGTTCCTGTCCAGCGCCGACTGGATGGAGCGCAACCTCGACAAGCGCGTGGAGACCTGTTTCCCGGTCGAAGGCAAGAAGCTGATCATGCGCGTGAAGAAGGAGCTGGACAGCTACCTGACCGACAACACCCACGCCTGGATCCTGCAGCCCGATGGACGCTACGTGCGCAGCACGCCCACCGGCAACCAGAACCCCCGCAATGCCCAGGCGACCCTGTTGGAGCGCCTGAGCAACCCGGTGCTCAGCGTACGCTGAGGACGAACCCGACCCGGGCCAGCCACTGCGCCTCGTTGGCGAAGTCGGCCTGGGTCAGTTGGTTCTGCTCCAACCAGCCTTCCGGGAACACGACCTCCAGCTGGTCGTGCCCCGGGTGCAGCTCGACCTTGGGCATCTGCTGGGTACCGCGGATGTGGTGGAAGAGGATGGCGAAGCGCAGCAGCACGCACAGGCGGATCAGGGTCGCGCCTTCCTCGCCGAACTCCGCGAAGCGGTCCTTGGGGATGTTGCGCCGATGGCCGCGCACCAGCAGCGCCAGCATCTGCTGGTCCTCGCGCGAGAATCCGGCCAGGTCGGAGTGCTCGATCAGGTAGGCGCCGTGCTTGTGGTAGTGGTAATGCGCGATGTCCAGCCCGATCTCGTGCACCTTGGCCGCCCAGCTCAGCAGATCGCGCCAGTTGCCTTCCTCGAGGCCCCAGGCGGCAGCCACCTGGTCGAACGCGTGCAGGGCCTTGCGCTCGACGCGTTCGGCCTGCTGCTGGTCGGCGTGGTAGCGCTCCATCAGCGAGCTGAGCGTACGCTCGCGCACGTCCTCGTGGTGATGACGGCCCAGCAGGTCGTACAGCACACCTTCTCGCAGCGCACCGTCGCAGTGGGTCATCTGCTGCAGCTCCAAGGCATCGAAGATGGCTTCGAGGATCGCCAGCCCGGCCGGGAAGATCGCGCGACGGTCCGGCTTGACCCCGTCGAAGTCGATCTTGTCGGTCTCGCCGAGCTTGAACAGCTTGCGCTTGAGCCAGGCCAGGCCCGCTGCGTTGACCTCCCCAGACCCTTGTCCACCGGCCTTGATGGCCGCACCGATGGCACGGATGGTGCCGGACGAGCCGATGGCTTCGTCCCAGCCCAGCCGGTGCAGACCATGCTCGATGCTCATCAGCTCCAGGCGCGCGGCCGTGTAGGCTTGGGCGTAGCGCGCCGGGGTGATCTTGCCATCGCGGAAGTAACGCTGCGTGAAGCTCACGCAGCCCATCTGCAGGCTTTCGCGCAGCAAGGGTTCGAACCGCTGGCCGATGATGAACTCGGTACTGCCGCCGCCGATGTCGGCGACCAGGCGCTTGCCAGGGGTATCGGCCAGGGTGTGTGAAACGCCCAGGTAGATCAGGCGTGCCTCTTCGCGACCGGAGATGACCTCCACGGGATGACCCAGGATGGCCTCGGCCCGGTGGATGAACTCGGCTCGGTTGCGGGCTTCGCGTAGGGCGTTGGTGCCGACGATCCTGACGGCGCCATCGGGCAGACCATTGATCAGCTGGGCGAACCGCTTGAGGCAGTCCAGGCCGCGTTGCATGGCCTCTTCACTGAGCAGGCGATCCTCGCCGATGCCGGCGGCCAGCTGAACCTTCTCGCCCTGTCGCTCGAGAATGCGGATCTCGGTCAGGTGGGCCTTGGCCACGACCATGTGGAAGCTGTTGGAGCCAAGGTCGATGGCGGCGATCAGGGACAGGTTCTTCGCTTTGGTATGCGGCATGATCTCGAGGTTCTCGGTCGATTACCCGACAATCGTGCCACGATCCACGCCGCGCGCCAACGCGCGGCGTGATCTGCGTTGACAGCAAGGCAAGATGCCGCACCCGATGAGCGACACATGTCGCGACTCATTGACGTGGTCAAGCGCTTCCATAGCGAGAGCCAATCGCCCGCAGCTTCCTGTAGCGCGCTGGTGCGGCTATGATGGGTCATGTTTTCTTGCCTATGATATGGAGCTATCCATGAGCGATCTGATCAAATACGTCACCGATGCCACCTTCGAAGCCGAAGTGCTGAAGGCTGAAGGTCCGGTACTGGTCGACTACTGGGCCGAATGGTGCGGTCCCTGCAAGATGATCGCCCCTGTGCTGGACGACATCGCCACCACCTATGCAGGCAAGCTGACCGTCGCCAAGCTGAACATCGACGAAAACAATGAAACCCCGGCCAAGCACGGCGTGCGTGGTATCCCGACCCTGATGCTGTTCAAGAATGGCAACGTCGAGGCCACCAAGGTGGGTGCACTGTCCAAGTCGCAGCTGGCAGCCTTCCTCGACGCCCACCTGTAAGGTCGGCACGAGTGACGAAAAAGCCCCGGATTTCCGGGGCTTTTCTTTTGCAAATCACTAGACGTCGAAAAAAGCAAGTGATACATTCGGCCTCGCACTGTTTCTCCAGTGCCCTCTGCACGCCGTCGCCGATGCACCCCCAATTCGAATCAGTACGCGATCCTGTCGCCTTCTTGCGGCGCGGCTTCATTAAGCCAGAAGCTTAATCCTCCCTTCTTACATGATTACGTCACTCCCCTTATGAACCTGACTGAACTCAAGCAAAAGCCGATTACCGATCTGCTGGAAATGGCCGAACAGATGGGCATCGAAAACATGGCCCGTTCGCGCAAGCAGGACGTGATTTTCTCCCTGCTGAAAAAACACGCGAAGAGCGGCGAAGAGATCTCGGGTGACGGCGTGCTGGAGATTCTCCAGGATGGTTTCGGCTTCCTGCGTTCTGCCGATGCGTCGTACCTGGCCGGCCCGGACGACATCTACGTCTCGCCCAGCCAGATCCGCCGCTTCAACCTGCGTACCGGCGACACCATCGTGGGCAAGATCCGCCCACCGAAAGAAGGCGAGCGCTACTTCGCGCTGCTGAAGGTCGACACCATCAACTTCGACCGCCCGGAAAACGCCAAGAACAAGATCCTGTTCGAGAACCTGACCCCACTGTTCCCGAACCAGCGCCTGAAGATGGAAGCCGGCAACGGCTCCACCGAAGACCTCACCGGTCGCGTGATCGACCTGTGCGCGCCGATCGGCAAGGGCCAGCGTGGCCTGATCGTCGCTCCGCCGAAGGCGGGCAAGACCATCATGCTGCAGAACATCGCGGCCAACATCACGCGTAACAACCCTGAGTGCCACCTGATCGTCCTGCTGATCGACGAGCGCCCGGAAGAAGTGACCGAGATGCAGCGCACCGTCCGCGGCGAAGTGGTCGCCTCGACCTTCGACGAGCCGCCGACCCGTCACGTGCAAGTCGCCGAGATGGTGATCGAGAAGGCCAAGCGCCTGGTCGAGCACAAGAAGGACGTAGTCATCCTGCTCGACTCCATCACCCGTCTGGCCCGTGCCTACAACACCGTCATCCCGAGCTCGGGCAAGGTGCTGACCGGTGGTGTGGACGCCCATGCCCTGGAGAAGCCCAAGCGCTTCTTCGGCGCCGCGCGTAACATCGAGGAAGGCGGCTCGCTGACCATCATCGCCACCGCGCTGGTCGAGACCGGCTCGAAGATGGACGAGGTGATCTACGAGGAGTTCAAGGGTACCGGCAACATGGAGCTGCCGCTGGACCGCCGCATCGCCGAAAAGCGCGTGTTCCCGGCCATCAACATCAACCGCTCCGGCACCCGCCGCGAAGAGTTGCTGACCGCCGATGACGAGCTGCAGCGCATGTGGATCCTGCGCAAGCTGCTGCACCCGATGGACGAGATCGCTGCCGTCGAGTTCCTGGTCGACAAGCTCAAGCAGACCAAGACCAACGACGAGTTCTTCTTGTCGATGAAGCGCAAGTAACGGGCGCTTCGAACAGAAAACGGCGCCTTCGGGCGCCGTTTCTCCTTGTCGTTCCGGCCAGGGTGGCTCGACACTAGATGTCGATGGCATACCCGAAGTCGATCTCGCAGGCGGGTATGCCGCCGCGCATGCCCCAGTTCTCACCCTCACGCTCGTCCAGCAAGATCAGCACCGCCTCTGGCGACAGGTCCAGCTGCTCCGACAACGCCTGGCTGATGGCCCGGTACAACCGCCGTTTAGTCTCCAGCGTCCGCCCTTTGAACACGGTGATCTCGACCTGGATGAAGGCCTCACGGTCCCCTGGGCTTCGAAAGTCCTGTGGTGCGTAGGTGTGATAACGCGCCTGTAGCTCTTCATCGCTCACTTTGAAGACGTGGCGCAGGCAGTGGTAAACCGTCTCGATGATCGCCTGACGTGTTTCAGGCGTTCGCTGTACGGAGTCTTCTATACGCACGATGGGCATGGTCAGGCCTCGATAGGGTGCAAGGGGGCAGGCATCAGCAGGTCGGCCAGCAGGTCACGGTGCCTGTCGAGGCCTTGGGACAGCAGATGGTTCAGCGCAGCCGAGGCGTCGGGCGCGGTCTTGTCCTGGGACAGCTTGAAGCGTCCTTCCACGGAAAGCGGGTGGATGCTCAGGCCAAGGATATGGGGCAGGTTCTTCAGTACCCTGGGGTCGGCAGGGTCGACGTGGTAGCTCCGCTCACTGGTCGCCAGGCGCTGGGCCGTCTGCTGCAAGATCTCGAGGTTCTGACGGGCGCCTTCGGACACGCAGACGGTGGCCTGCATGTGCACGGCGAGGTAGTTCCACGTCGGTAACTGCGAGGAGAGGTATGCCTCAGGCGGGATGTAGGCAGATGGCCCCACGAAGATGATCTGGCAATGGACCTCGTCCTGGCCGAAAAACTGAGGATTGCTGCCGTCCACATGACCGAACAGCGTGCCGTCCGCCTGGCGCAGCAGGGGAATGTGGCTGGAAAAGAAACGGCCTTCTGCGTGCGAGGTGAGAATCGCCAAGGGGAAGGCATCGATGAAGCGATCGATCAGTTCGGGCGAGGTGGAACGGTACTGCGAGTAATGAAAGGGACAGGCGTTCATGGTGGGCTCTCATGCACAAAGGGGACTCAGGACGCCAACAGGGTGCGGCGTTGTCGGTAACGGTCTCGGGCAATGACGGCCTGCGCGAGCCAGGCCAGCACGTTGCCTGGAGGCCAGCCGAGTCCGGCCAGGGGGAGACGCGGTCCGGCCAGCCCGCACAGCTGATCCATCAGGGTCCGGCCCATCATCAGCGAAAGGGCGATACCGCGGCCGTTGCAGCCACTCCAGCTGAGGACTCGCCCTGCGTCGTCGTGAACCTTGGGCAAGCCATCGGGCGTCAACCCCACCCAACCGGCCCACTGTTGACGCGGCGCGGCAGGGCGGTACCCGTACAAGCCTTCGAGGCGCGCCTGTAACAGATCGCTGCAGGTTTTCGGCGAGCGCTGCAGCGGAAGGGCGAAACATCCGGTCAGAACCGTACGGGCATCCAGCCAGCGTGCAAACCACATGTCCTTGTGCGTGTCGGAAAAAGGCAACGGGCTGCACGCGCCAGGGCGTGGCAGGGTGAAGGTGGCCAAGGTGAGCGGAAGCGGCCCGACGGCGCGACGGGTCATCCGGCTGGCGCCGGTGCCATAGGCATTGCCGGCAATGAAGACGCGGCCTGCATTCAAGCAGCCTGCCGGTGTCTCCAGCGTGACTCTGCGGCCCTTGGGTGTGATCCGTACGACCGGGCAGTGCTCGATGATCGAACCGCCCTGGTGATGGATCGCATTGGCCAGCTGTCGCAGCAAGGCCATGGGATCGATGGCGCCCCCGTTCGGAAAGTGCAGCGCCGTCGTGTAGCGAGCCGTACCGATGGCCTGCGCCAAGGCCTCGTCTTCGAGCACGTCGACATCCACGCCCAAGGCTCGCCAACCGGCGGCCAGCGTCCGTACCTGGGTGGACGCCGCCGACGTGAAAGGTTGCAGCCAGCCCCGCCGAAGCGCGCTCGGTACCCGTTCGAACACGCCCTGAACGGCCTCTTGAAGCGCCGCCATCAGAGCGCCGGTGCCGCTACCTGCGCATCGATTCAGTGAGTCTGGCGTGTGGCGTGCAGGCACGGGGACCACGAACCCTGAATTTCGCCCGCTGCCGCCGCTGCCGACTTGGTTCGCCTCCAGCACTGTGACGGACAACCCAGCCTCGAGCGCCCGCTGCGCGGCAGCCAGGCCGCCAAGGCCGGCACCGATGACGGCGACATCGGTTTCCAGGGGCAAGGGCGCGGAGTGGATCTGACGGCAGGTCAGTTGGGCCTGCCAACAGGAAGGCGCCGTCAACAGCTCGCGTAAACCGGGGCTATGCATGATCGACGGGCTCTGGAGCTGCCAGGCTCGCGGTCAGCGAGTCGACGATGGATTGTGCGCGCAGCGCCAGCAGGCTGAAGGAGCCGGCATCACCCATTCCGTGCGTGGATTCGCATAGACCATTCAGGTAGATCGGCAGGGCGTTACCCAGCTCGATGCGGTAGTCGCGTTGGACCGACAATCCCTCGCGGCCACGCTCGCCGACCAACGCCGCCAGTAGTGGCGGTACAGGTTCCTGCCGCTCGCCTTGGCCAAGGTCGAGAAAACCCGTGGCCAGGATGACCAGGTCGAACCCTTGGCGATGATGACGGCCTTCGAGGGCGTGCCGGCTTTCTATCTCCACCTGCATGGCCGACGGACGACACGCCTGGATCTCCTCGCACGTGCGCAGCTGCAGCCGGCTTTCCCCACGCAAGGATTGCGCATAACGACGCACATACAACTGATTGAGGACGTCGATATCGGCCGCCGAATAGTTGGTGTGCACCAGCTCGCGGCGTAGCCGCGCCTTTTGCTCGGGCGCGGCGCGATAGAAGGTGTCGACGAAGGCGGGAAAATAGACCTCATCGGAGAACGGGCTGGTATCTTTTTGCCGGTAACCGAAGTTGCGTGTGAAGCCCACGACGTCCCGGACGCCCGATTGCTCGCTGGCATGAAGCAGGATTTCCACGGCGCTCTGGCTGCCACCGATCACCGCCACCCGAGACTGGCCGCCCGTCGCCGCGATACTTTCGGCCAACGCGGGCAGGTAGTCGTTCAGGTGGCGAATGCGCGCGTCGGTGATCCCGGCGAAGGGAGCCGGAATGTGGGGCGTGCGGCCGGGCGCCAGGACCAGTGCCCGTGCACACACCACGCGGCCATCGGTACAGGTCACCTGGTAATGACGCTCTTTCTCAGGCTCATCGACCAGCGTCACGGCCTGTGCTTCGCAGCCGTACTGCACGCGGTCGGCGAAGAAACCGGCGGCCCAGGTGACGTACTGGGCATACTCTTCGCGCAGGGGGTAATGCAACGGCAGGTTCAGGTGCTCGTAGAGGCGGCCTTGCTCGAAGAGAAAGTTCGTGAAGCCATAGCGGCTGCGTGGATTGCGAGGCGTTACCAGGTCGCGCAGCGGATGGTTCTGGATATCCGAACCGGGCAGTAGCATGTTGGGCTGCCAGAACGGCCCCAGGCGCCGCTCCAGAAACCTCACGTCCAGGTGAGGGGCCAGTTCTTCGAGCGCGATGGCCAGCGCCAGGTTGGCCGGGCCGAAGCCGATGCCCAGTACGTCGACGATCGGTGAGGGACGGGTCATGCTTGCGCCTCCAGTGTGTTGGCCACGTGTGGCGCTTGAGACAGGGTGCGTTGCAGCGCGCGCCCGAGGCGCTCCAGGATCTGCTCCACCTGCGTAGGCGTGATCACCAGCGGCGGCAGGAAGCGCAGCACCGCGCCGTGCCGCCCGCCCGTTTCGATGAGCAGGCCTTCGTCCAGGCAGGCCCGCTTCACACGCGTGGCCAGCTCTCCGGCGGCCAGACGATGCCCCTGGTTGTCCAGCGCGCCTTGGGGGTCGACCAGTTCCATGCCCAGCATCAGGCCCCGCCCTCGAACGTCGCCGATGCAGGCGTGCTGCTGCTGAAGCCGCAGCAGACCTTCACGCAGTTGAGCGCCCACCTGACGCACATGGTCGAGCAGACCCTCCTGGCGAATGTATTCCAGGGTGGCGGCACCGCTGACCAGCGCGATCTGGTTACCCCGGAAGGTGCCGGCATGCGCGCCGGCTTTCCACACGTCGTAGTGATCCTGATAGACGAGCACGGACAATGGGTAACCTCCACCGATGGCCTTGGAGAGCAGGATGGCGTCCGGGGTGATGCCAGCGTGCTCGAAGGCGAACATGTCGCCACTGCGGCCAATGCCGCTCTGGATCTCGTCGATCACCAAAGGGACCTGATGGCGTGTGGTGATCTCACGTACCCGACGCAGCCACTGGGCACTGGCGGGGATGCAGCCCCCTTCGCCCTGGATGGCTTCGAGCAGCACCATGGCCGGCTTGCCCACGCCGCTTTCAGGGTCGCTGAGCAGGTTGTCCAGGCACGCCAGGCTCAGTGCCTCGGTATCCGTGGCGCGCATGCCTGCGCCGAAAGGGCTGCGGAAGGCATAGGGGTATGGTGCGAAATGCACCTCGCCCGGCAGCCCGCTGATCGCCTGCTTGGGCGCCAGGTTGCCCATCATGCCCAGCGTGCCATGGGTCATCCCATGGTAGGCGCCCTGAAACACGATGACCGGACGCCGGCCCGTGGCGGTCTTGAACAGCTTGAGCGCCGCTTCGGCAGCATCCGCGCCCGTAGGGCCGCAGAGCTGGAAGCGAGCGTTGGCGGCGAATTCGGTGGGAAGCGCTCGGTACAGCTCTTCGACGAAATCGACTTTCGCAGGCGTGGCGATGTCCAGCGCCTGCTGCAGCTGCCCCGATTGAAGAAAGGCGATCACCCGGTCGCGAACGAACGGATGGTTATGGCCCAGGGGTAGCGCTCCCGCGCACGCCAGGCAGTCCAAGTAATGCCGGCCTTCACTGTCGATGACTTCGGCGCCCTGGCCATGGCTCAGGACCTTGGGAATGTTTCGGGCA
The DNA here is from genome assembly GCA_046940335.1 of Enterobacterales bacterium AN_CKDN230030167-1A_HGKHYDSX7. GTDB lineage: Bacteria > Pseudomonadota > Gammaproteobacteria > Pseudomonadales > Pseudomonadaceae > Aquipseudomonas. The sequence continues at coordinate 453,074 of JBKYML010000004.1, read as the reverse complement.
TACGTGCGGGCGCTGGATTCACGAGTGGCCAGCATCTGCAAGGCATTCGGGTTCATGGGGACAGTCCTTGTCAAAGGGAAACCGTGGCGATGGTGTGGTCCTGCTTCTGGCAAACCGCCTGCTGGCCCAGGGCATGGATCCAGCGGCGGTATTCGAGCCCCATGCGATCGCTGACCACGTGCATTTCCGCGCGTGGGTCCAGCGGCAGGCGGGCAGGGCGTTGTGACTCGACGATGCGCCGGTCCTGCTCGAACACGGTGTTCTGGCGGGCGAGAATCTGCTCGAGGGTCAACTCAGGGCCGAAGTTGATGGCCACGATCAGCCAGATGATGCACTCGGCCTCATCCACCGGCGTGGCGTTGAAGAACGTGCAGAAGCGTTCGGTTTCGCCGGTCTTCTTCATGAAATACGCAGTGGTGGGGTTGAGCACCGAATAGGTGTAGCGGGCGTTGACCGGAATGCCACGATGATCGCCGAAGGGCTGGAACACGGTGATTTCCGACGAATGCAGGCCACGCGCGTCCTCGTGCACGCTGTACTTCTTCAGCGGTTCTGGTGCGTCCGGCAGGCCGTTGAGGTGAGCATGAACGAAAGGGAAGTGCGAGGCGTCGATGAAGTTCTCCAGCGATCGCAAGGCGTTGGCCTTGTAGTGGTAGGGGCCAGCGTAGACCTTCCGGTAGCTGTCGTCTTCCCATTGCGGCAGCTCGGGCAGGGGGCGCCGGGGCGCCTCCAGGCTGACCCACACGTAGCCATAGCGCTCTTGCGCGTGATGCCGGTACACCAGGCGGTGCGAGGCCGGTCCGCTGCGCTCCGGGTGAGCGGGCACCCGTGTGCACTGCCCTTGGGCGTTGTAGCGCCAGCCGTGATAGGGGCATTCGATTTCGCCCTGCTTGACGCAACCCAGCGACAGACGCGCACCCCGGTGGCCGCAATAGTCTTTCCAGGCATGGACCTGGCCTGCTTCGTCTCGCCACAACACCAGGTCCTCGCCCAGCAGTTTGGCGGCCAGCGGTTGCTGTGCGCCGACGTCTTCGCTGCGGCACAGCACGTGCCATTGTCCTGCCAGCGCCTTGTAGTCGACTTCGTCACGATTCCATTCACCGGTGTAGAACATCGGGATCTCCTGTTTTCAGGCAAAGAAAGGCCGTCGATGCCCGAGGGCATCGTTTTTCAAGGGGCGCAGTCAGCGGATCTCGGGGTGTCGCGGCTCGAACCGCCAGCCAGGCACTGCCCAGCCGGTCTCGTCGTAGTCACCCAGGCACTGGTCGACCAGGGCGGTGCACTGGTCCATCACACCGGCGGTTTCGCAATGGCGCAGCATGTCCAGGCGAACCTGCTCGTTGTTGCCGGCGTAATTGTTTTCATAAAGCTCATGGCGACCGGCGAACTCACTGCCCAGCGCGTCCCACAGCAACTTGATCAGCTTCATGCGCTCGGAGGCCGTCTGGTTCGTGCCTTGGTAGTAGTCATCGATCAGGGGCCGGGTCTGGGGGTCGGCCATGTCCAGCCAGCTGGACACCTGCATGATCGGCGAGCCACCGAGGATCGTGTTGAACACCGGCTTGAGCTGGCTCATCATCTGGGTGCCGAAGTAGCGCACGGTCGCCGCGGCTTCGAGCCGTGGCACGACCGAGCCATCCTGGCGGACTTCAGGTGACTGGCACAGGTTCTCGGTCAACGTCCACAGCATGTTGCGCAGGGCCACGATGTCCGCCAGCCGCGTGCGCACGCCCCGGAACTCCGACGAGCCGTTGGACGCCAGGACCTTGGCCAGCAGGCCGCAGATGAAGTCCATCTTGACGGCCAGGCGGGTACCGGACTGCAATGGGTAACGGTTCAGGAAGCCTGACGCAGCATAGAAACTGCGCGCCCGCTCGACGTCTCGGTAGATCAGGACGTTTTCCCACGGCACCAGCACGCCGTCGAAGATCAGCACCGAGTCGTTCTCGTCGAAGCGGCTGGACAGTGGGTTGTCGAACGGGCTCAAGGCGGCAGCTTCATAGGAGCGGCGGCACATGATCTTCAGGTTGGGGGCATTCATCGGCAGGATGAAGCACAGGGCAAAGTCTTCTTCGGCGCCTGCCCGATACTGCGTGGCGCTGTTCTGCGCCACGAAGGTGGCATTGGACAAGGCCGCGCTGGTGGCCACCATCTTCACGCCGCGCACGATGATGCCAGCGTCCGTTTCCTTTTCTACGTGCAGGTAGATGTCGCGCATTTCCGCCACGCTGCGCGCCCGCCCGATGGGTGGGTTGACCAGTACATGGTTGAGGAACATTACCTGCCGGGCGCTTTTCTGGTACCACGCCAAGGCGTTGTCGTGAAACGGCGCATAGAGGTGAGGGTCGGAGCGCAAGGTGGCCGTGAAGCCAGCCTTGTAATCCGGGGTGCGGCCCATGAATCCATAGGACAGGCGCGACCAGTGGGCGATGGCGTCGCGTGCCTTGAGCAGGTCGGCGCAGGAGCGCGACGGCATGAAGTAGCGATGCGTTCGATAGCCGTCCGGGTCGATGTCCGTCATCAGGGTCTGCGTGGCGGGATCATGCAGCGCGTCGTACAAGCGCGACAGCGAGTAGGCGCTGTTGCGAAAGGCCGGGTGTTCACAGACGTTCTTCACCCGCTCGCCATAGATATGCACCTCGCGTCCATCGTCGAGGCTGTCCAGAAACTGGGCCCCTGTCATCATTTCGTTATGCGTACCAGCGTCCATCAGAACTTCCTTGTTGTTGTTGTGGGAAAGCCGTGGTCCGATGCAGCCTCCTGAGGAGGCCGGCAGGTCAAACGTAATAACGTGCGATCAAGGTGATGCCGGACACCAGCACCACGATGTTGATCACCTTGAGGAAGTGTTCTCGCGACATGTTCAGCGTGATGCGACGCCCGACGGTGACGCCGATCAGCATGCCCGGGGCGAGAAAGAGCGCCAGCCATAGCAGGCTGGTGTCGAGGTAGACCCCGGCGAGCGCGAACAGCACCACGCGGGTCAGCGTACTCAGGCCGATGAGCGTGGTCTGGGTGATGCGCATGGCCTCCTTGGTGGGGATCCGGCCACTGAGGTAGATCGCGTAGATGAACCCGCCGCTGCCGAACAAGGCGCTGAAGACGCCACCGATGGAGCCGAACGGATAAGCCGCTGCCGCGCTGAAGTGGCGCTGGGGCTTGAGCCCGCTCAGTGAGTACAGCGAATACCCGACGACGAAGATGCCCAAGGCCGGCAGCAAGTATTCCGGACGGGTGGCCAGAAGAATGGCCGCGCCGATCAGGCTGCCGAGGATCATCATGGGGACCAGGCGGCGAAGCTCGCGCCAGTCGGCCTTGCGGCCATCACGGCTCACATTGACCAAGGCCGCGAAGAGGTCCATCAGCGCCAGAAGCGGCACGATCTTGGCCACCGGAAGAAACAATGCCAGCACGGGGCTTGCCACCAGGGCCGTGCCGAACCCGGCGATGCCGAAGATCACGTAGGCGCACATCAGGGTGGCAAAAATCAGGGCGTAGGGAGCCCATCCAATGGTCAGCCCATCAATCATCACACGAATCCTTTCTTGTTATGTGGGTAATTCGTTTTTGGATCCTAAATCAGCCTTCAATCAGGGACAAGACGGGCGGGGTCCGTCTTTAGTCGCACATCGCCGCGGGTGTGTCCGCAGCTTCCGGCGAAGCCTGACGCGTGTCACGCAGTTGGCTCACGCGGCTACGCGTGCGCGCCAGATCGCCGGCCTCGCAGGCATCCATCATCTGATCGAACGGCAGTTCACTGACCAGAAACAGCGTCGCTCGCTTGTCGTACAGCACGTCGATGACGTTCAGGAACCGTTGCTGCCCGGCTGCGCTGGCCGTCGACAATCTGGGCACGGCATCGAGCACCCAACGCGTGTACTGATCGGCCAAGGCCAGGTAGTCGATGGTTGCCGAATCTGCCTCACACAAATCCGCGAACCGGAAGTACACCGTGTCGTCGTCCAGTACCCGGCCCTTGAGCACACGGTGATTGACGGTCAGAGACTCCGTGATCGGCAGCCCGGTCGGCAAGCCGAGCTGCTGCCTTTGCTGAACAGTACCGGGGGACACGAAGGCACCTTGGTTGAAGGCATCGGCCGAGGCATCGCTGGAGGCCCGATAGTCCAGCTCGCCTGCGACGGACTGGACGTCCATGTGCTGCTCGATCAGCTGGATGGTCGGCAGGAAGCGCTCGTGGTACAGCGGATTCGGCAACAGACCTTGAGGTGGATAGTTGGACGTCACGACCATCACGCACCGGCGGTTGAGCAATGCCTTGAACAGGCGACTGACGAGCATCGCATCGCCGATGTCATGCAAGTGGAATTCGTCGAAGCACAGCAGGCGACAGTCACCGAGCAGGCCGTCCAGCGCCGTTTCGATGGCATTCTGAGTGGCCGCATGCTCGAACATCCGCTGGTGGAACTCGCGAAAGAACGCATGGAAATGGATGCGACGTTTTTGCGGCAAGGGCACGGCCGCGAAGAACGTGTCCAGCACGAAGCTCTTGCCACGGCCCACTGGGCCCCACAGGTAGAGGCCGCGTGGCATCTGATGCCCCAGCCGCATCAGCAGCGAGGGGTTGAGCAGCTTCTGGGCCAGCACGCCCAGGCGCTCTGCAGCGGCCATCTGGTAGGCGTCGAGGGTATACCCCTTGGCACGGGCGGCCTGCTCGATGGCGGCGACCACCTCGTTTCCCGCGTTAGCGTGTTTCATCTCAAACCCTACCAAGGAGCGATGCCGGATAGTAGCCATAGTCACTGCACAACGATAGACATTGGATCCGAAATTGACGGCGTCGTTTCAGACTTTTTCCAGGGCCAGGTAGCGCTGGGTGCGCACGATCGCTTCGCGCTCGTCGAAGCTGGTGAGCTGGTCGGCCATCGCGGCGCTGTCACCCTTGCGCATGATCTGCGTCAAGGTGTGCTGCATGGCATGAATCGCTGCGCGTTGCAGGTCCGATGGGATGATCACCAGCTGATACCCCAATGCTGCCAGCGTCTCGATCGGCACCATCGGGGTCTTGCCGCCGTGGAACATGTTCATCAGTTTCGGGCCGGGTAGGCGCCGCGCGATCGTCTCGATCTGCGCCAGGGTTTCCGGAGCCTCCACGAAGATCATGTCGGCGCCCGCTTCGATGTAGGCCTCTGCACGATCCAGTGCAGCGTCGAAGCCTTCGACGGCAATCGCATCGGTACGGGCGATCAGGACGAAGTCCGGGTCCCGCAGGGCATGGCGCGCGATCCGGATCTTGGTGCACATGTCCGACGCGGCGATCAGTGTCTTGTCGTTGAGGTGCCCGCAGCGCTTGGGAAAGACCTGGTCTTCCAAGTGCAAGGCAGCCACGCCGATACGCTCGAACGCGCGCACGGTGCGTTCGACGTTGGGACCGCCCCCAAAGCCGGTATCGGCGTCCGCGATCACCGGCAACGTGGTGGCATCGACGATCTTCTCGATGCGCTCGAGCACTTCGCTGAAGCTCAGCAGGCCGATGTCCGGCAACGCCGTGGAGCGTGCGATGGCACCGCCGCTGGCGTAGACAGCCTGGAATCCGGCCAGCTCGACCAGGCGGGAAGAGAGCCCGTCGTAGGCACCCGGAGCGACCAGGCTGGTGCCGCTGGCGAGGTGTTTGCGCAACTGTGCGGTGACGGTCATGGCGGCCTCTGCCTCTTGCTCTTGGGAAGAAGGGAAAAGCTTGGCGGCGCTTGTCGAGGATGTCTAATATTTAAAAAATACCTGATTAGGATGTAAAAGGTTCCATGGAGCTCCGCCATCTGCGTTACTTCGTCGCCACGGCCCAGGCTCAGAGCTTCACCAAGGCTGCGCAGGCATTGCACATCGCTCAGCCTCCGCTGGGGCAGCAGATACGCGCGCTGGAGCAAGAGGTCGGCACGCCCTTGTTCTTGCGCCAGGGGCGCGGCGTGGTGCTCAGTGACGCAGGGGCCGTCTTCCTCACGTCGGCGCTGGACATTCTGGCGCGCGTCGAGCAGGCGAAACAGGAAGCGGTAAGGGCAGCCAATGGCGAGCTTGGCACGTTGGTCTTGGGGTTCACCGAGTCGGCGTCGTTCAACGAAGCGGTCACCCAGCTGATCAGCCGTTATCAGCAGGCCTGTCCCGACGTCGGCCTCACACTGCTCGAAGATGACAGCGAAACGCTGATTCGACGATTGGGCCAAGGGGAGCTGGATGCCGCCATTGTCCGGCCTCCTTTTGCCGACACGGATGACCTGGCCTTTCACATTCTCAGCGAAGAGCCGCTCATGGTGGTGTTACCCAGCCGCCATGCCCTGGCGCGACGTGATCGCCTGTCCCTGGAGGACCTTCATCACGAGCGCTTCGTGCTCTATGCACGTCAGTCAGGCCACGGGCTGAGCGCCGACATCGTGGCCGAATGCCGTGCCCGTGGATTCAACCCCCTGATCCACCAGCAGGCCCCGCAGGTGTCGTCGGCGGTCAACCTGGTGTCCGCCGGCATGGGTGTGGCGATCGTTCCCGCGTCCATGCAGCGCATGCAGCGACCAGGGCTGGCCTTCCGCGCCCTGGCTCTGGAGCGTCCACAGGCCGTACTCGGGCTGGCGACTCGGGCACACCCGACACGCGCCGTGGTGCAGCGGCTGCTGTCATGCGCCGAGGGGTTGCGCACAGGCGAGTGATAGCAGGTAAGCTAGGCGCCTCTTTTGTAGTGTGACCTGGGCGATGGAATTCAAGGATCTGCGGGACTTCGTGCGGCAGCTAGAGCAGCGCGGCGAGCTGAAGCGCATTACGGTACCGGTATCGCCGGTGCTGGAAATGACCGAAATCTGCGACCGGACCTTGCGCAAGCAGGGCCCGGCGCTGTTGTTCGAGAACCCCGTCGGTTTCGACATGCCCGTGCTGGGCAACCTGTTCGGCACGCCCGGGCGCGTGGCCCTGGGGATGGGTGCCGAGTCGGTGAGCGAGCTGCGGGAAATCGGCAAGCTGCTGGCCTTCCTCAAGGAACCCGAACCGCCCAAGGGTCTCAAGGACGCCTGGTCCAAGCTGCCGATCTTCAAGAAGATCATCTCCATGGCGCCCAAGGTGCTCAAGGACGCAGCCTGTCAGGAAATCGTGATCGAAGGCGACGATGTCGACCTGAGCACGCTGCCCGTCCAGCACTGCTGGCCTGGCGATGTGGCGCCGCTGATCACCTGGGGCCTGACCGTGACCCGCGGGCCCAACAAGGAGCGGCAGAACCTGGGCATCTATCGTCAGCAGGTGATCGCCCGCAACAAGGTCATCATGCGCTGGCTGAGCCACCGGGGCGGGGCGCTGGACTACCGCGAGTGGTGCGAAAAGCACCCCGGCGAACCCTTCCCGGTGGCCGTGGCCCTGGGTGCCGACCCGGCGACCATCCTGGGGGCTGTCACGCCCGTGCCTGACAGTCTGTCGGAGTACGCCTTCGCCGGCCTGCTGCGTGGTCATCGCACCGAGCTGGTGAAGTGCCGCGGCAGCAACCTGCAGGTACCGGCCAGTGCCGAAATCGTGCTCGAAGGGGTGATCCACCCCGGCGAAATGGCCGACGAGGGTCCGTACGGCGACCATACCGGCTACTACAACGAAGTGGACCGTTTCCCGGTGTTCACGGTCGAGCGCATCACTCACCGCACTCGCCCGATCTATCACAGCACCTACACCGGCCGGCCGCCTGACGAACCGGCGATTCTCGGCGTGGCCCTGAACGAAGTGTTCGTGCCGATCCTGCAAAAGCAGTTCCCGGAGATCGTCGATTTCTACCTGCCGCCCGAAGGCTGCTCGTATCGCATGGCGGTGGTGACCATCAAGAAGCAGTACCCCGGTCATGCCAAACGGGTGATGCTGGGCGTCTGGTCGTTCCTGCGTCAGTTCATGTACACCAAGTTCGTCATCGTGACCGACGACGACATCAACGCCCGCGACTGGAACGATGTGATCTGGGCAGTCACCACCCGGATGGATCCCAAGCGTGATACCGTGCTGATCGACAACACCCCGATCGACTACCTCGACTTCGCGTCGCCGGTCTCGGGCCTGGGGTCGAAGATGGGCCTGGACGCGACCCACAAGTGGCCGGGTGAAACCACGCGCGAGTGGGGCAGGGTCATCGTCAAGGATGACGCCGTCACTCGCCGTATCGACGAGCTGTGGGATCAGTTGGGAATCGATTGAATGCAGGTAACCTTGCAGCCGTCCGGCGCCGTGTTGGCGGTGGAACCGGGGGAACGGATTCTGGAAGCCGCGCGGCGCCTGGGCTATGACTGCCCGCAGAGCTGCCGCAACGGCAATTGTCACGTCTGCGCGGCCCTGCTGGTCGAGGGCCGCGTTCGACAGGAGAGCGAGGTGCGTGATCATGGTGAGCTGTACACCTGCATCGCCGAGCCCCTGGAGGACTGCGTGCTGCTGTGGGACGGCGTGCTGGCGCCGGGTGAGCTGCCGGTACGCGCGCTGGCCTGTACCTTGAGCGAGTGTCGCGACATCGGCGGCGATGTCTGGCGTATTCGCCTGCTCGCGCCGGCCGGCAAGCCGCCGCGTTATCACGCCGGCCAGTACCTGATGATCGAGCGGGACGGGGCAGGCAAGGCGGCCTTCTCGCTGGCCTCGGCACCGCACCGCGGTCGTGAGCTGGAGCTTCACGTGCTGGCCCGTGAAGACAGCACGCGCCAGCTGATCGCCCAGTTGCAACGCGACCAGATGGCGCGCCTCGAAATGCCGTTTGGCGACACCCACCTGGCCGAACTGCCCGACGGCCCGCTCGTGCTGATCGCCGCCGGTACCGGCATGGCCCAGATGCACAGCCTGATCGAGCACTGCCGTGCCAACGGGTTCGAACATCCCGTGCACCTGTACTGGGGCGTGCGCCGCCCGGAAGACTTCTACGCCCTCGAGCAGTGGGCCGAATGGGAGGCGTTGCCCAACCTGCACCTGCACAAGGTCGTCAGCGACCTGTGCGGTTGGGAAGGGCGCTGCGGCATGCTGCACGAAGCCGTGCGCGAAGACATCGCCGACCTCAACCAGGTCCACGTGTATGCCAGCGGTTCGCCCAACATGGTCTACGCCACCCTCGATGCACTGGTGGAGGCCGGGATGGACGCGCATCGGATGCGCGCGGATGTGTTCGCCTATGCGCCGCGGGCCTGAACGCGGTCGTCAACGTTCAGCCGGACGATAGACCTTGTCCGGCGTCCAGGGTGGAGCCTGCTGAACCTTGAACAGGCGGCAGGTGGCGTACCAGCAGAGTGCGCCGTACAGGTTCCAGGGGAAGAGTACACACCAGATGGGGAGCAGCCAGTTGTACTTGAGCTGTTCTTCCCATGGTTCGCCGGTGCGCCAGGGCACGTAATGCCGCAGGGCCTCCCAGGGCGTCAGGTAGATGCGCTGGTTGGGGACCTGGCCCCAGTTGCCCTCTGCCGGGGGCGGCAGCCCTTCAGGGCCGTGGTCCATGAAGTGTTCGATGTAGGCCTGCACGGACAGCACGTTCGAAGCGTCTGGTGTGCTGGCGGTATTGCCGTCTATCCAGATGAAGATATCCAGCAGGCCCTTCGACGGATTGGCCGTGTCCCGGATCACCAGGGACTGCGCCGTGCCGATACCGGCGCCATTGAAGCCTACGCAGGCAGAAGGGTATAGCTCCGCGTCTTTCCACTGGCAGACGAACGGTTTTTTACCACGCCATGTGGTGATGACTTGCAGTTCTCTGTCGAAGAAGAAGTGCGAGAGGGTTTTAAGGAGGTAGATGCGGTAGAGTAAAAAGAGTACTAGCATCAAGGGGACGCTGAGGCTGGCCAGGCTTAAATAGATCAGGAAAGGGTCGAAGTCACTGTCATGCAAGAGGATAGCAGGAAGCCCAATAAATGAGATAAGCGCCCATGAGCAATAGAGCTTGCCCATGAATGCGGAGTCTTCGATCCAGGGGTTTCGCAGGCATAAAATGCGTTTGTCCATGCTTATCAGCTGATCGGATATCGTTGGCTTGGTCAAACTGCGAGGCACATTAATATGTCTTCCAGCTACCATGGGTATTTTCCTAGCGTGAAGGTGCGGTGAATGGACTCGCTGTTCGTTAAAGGGTGGCTAGGTGTATAGTAGACATGAAGAGATACTTCCTTGAGGTCTGTTGCGCGACATTTAAAGTTCAAGATCAATCCCTGGGCTGTTTCAAAAGCCTCGACGTTATAAAAAACCGTTTCAGTTGTAGCCTTCCTCTCGTGAAGGCCTTCGGCATTGGCTTTCCATGTGCTTTCGCCCAGTATGAAACCTCTAAGAAGAACAGTGAATTCAGCAACGCTTGGCTTGCTGTAGAAGGTCTTGCTATAAGGTACAGAGGTGCCTAAAGGCGTTATGGATATAGCGCCATGCCATGCGGTTTCTATTGTGCGTGCGACGCAGGGTATTTCAATTTTTTCTAGTAAGAGCGGTGCATGATAGATAGCATGCCAGCTTATCAGCTCTTCAGATAAGCTTTTGTAAGCAGGAAGCTTTTTGTCGTAAGTAAGTCTTATGTCTTCACGCGCTTCTCCGTCGTTCAATTGGTTTCCAAACAAGCTCCGTGCAATCCATAGCTCGGTAGGTGTATGGATGCGATCATTGGACTTTGAAGTAAGAAAAAGACCGACCGTGATAAAAACAGCGCCAACTAGAATAACGGTTGAGACAATCAGGCCTGCGGTAGATGCTAATGTGGCTAGTCTCAGTGCTGCTAACCCTCCTTCCAGGACTAATCCGTTGCCTAGTGCAAATGCGATGCCGCCGCCAAAAGAATATAAGGCGGCAATGCTATTACCGTTTCGACGTTGTCGGGCTGCTTTGCTGAGGTCGGAAGCCAATCCCAAAAGTATGGCTGGGTAACCTAATACACGCGTATAAATTTTGCTTGTGATGAGCTTCACAGTGCTTTTTGCAAAGCCGCCCTCTTTGATCAAAAGATCGTTCCGCAGCCTGAGTATTTCATTGAGAGAATAACCGCTGGCGATGGAAGCGCTGATGGATCCCGACGTGGCAAACAGCGCGGAAGCGAAGCTGGTTGTGTGTTCGATGCCGCCAAGGGCGACAGCGTTATGGTAAGCCGCTTTCAAATTGATCATGTTAAACCACAGCGCGCCTATGTTCAGGGCGCTGAGGCTGCCCGACTTTGCCACTAGCAGTCGTGTGGGCTTCACCTTGAGCGTTGTGGTCTCTTGAAGGGTGACCGTTCGGCTTCCCCTGATGTGCAGTGAGGTCTTGTTCTCGACTTCAGCCATGCCAGCTTCGATGAAGCGTTTTATCTCGCTGCTGAACGTATCAGACGTGATAAAGGTGTCCGTTATCTCATAGCGTGTGGCGAGCAAGCCAAGTGCTTTGACTGCATTGGTTTCGTTCGCAGCCGCCAATAGTTGCTGGTGCAAGGTATGGCTAGCGTTCCAGCGCGTTTGGCCGCGCATACGTTTGAGCACAACCGTGCTGACCGACGCTGCGGTCAAGTCGGTTGTGCCGACAAGCGCTGGAAACTGCCCGCCTATACCTTCAATGACACCTGCATTGGCGCTCAATAGCGTTGCGACTGCGTCTGCGCGATCTTTGAATGGGTTGAACGGCGCCAGTGCAACATAGAGCGGGCTATCCTCATGGTCCAGCCACCTCTCAAGCCGTTTGAAACGTGGGTCTTCGTCCTCTGTCCCCGGTAACATCTGACTCATAGGGTGAATCAATAGCGCGAGCAACGTCTCCAGACTCGTGGCCGAGTCCCGATTGTCGCGGTCGTAGGTAGCCAAGGCTGCAGCCAGGCTGCGGTTGTTCTCCAGTGAGCCGACCTCTGCGGACGCCAGCCACACATCATGATCGTGGGTCGCTTCCAAGGCGATGGCTTGCAGTTCCATCCGCTTGGTCTGCATTTGGTCACGCTGTTCGAGGAACGATCGGTATTTTTCGACATCCAGTCGTTCTGCCAAGCGTGCGCCTTCGGGCGAAGCACGAGGGTCGGTCAGCCTTTCATACCGCTGTTGGCTTGGGGAGCCCTGATAGTGCCGGTCATCGCTGCGTCTCTTCGAACGGTAACGTTCCCCTGTCATCAGGCCGGCAGGTGTGCGTTTCTGCTCATACAAGCTTTCCAGCGTTTGCTCGATCAGAAAGGCAATCATGTCCTTTCGGTGATACGCCTGACTGTCCGCACTCAACCACCCAGGGGTCTTGTAGAAGCACGAAGGCACGGCATCGTGGGTGCTCTGACTGGGATCATCGAAACGCATGTGCACCGGTGTGGGCATGAGATCGCGCACCTGGTGCTGATACGCCGCGACCGACAGGCCAAGGTCCAGGCCGATGCCTTCGGCATCGTTGAGTGCCACGACAGCAGGCACACGTGGCGTCAGGCAAGGGTAATGGACGCGTAGGCTCAGGAAAGCATAAGGGGTCAGATCAGGGCTGCTCTCGTGACAGCTCCAGAACAGCGGCATCCGTTGGCCAGCGGGCTTGTAGTCTTCCACCCACTGGACGAGCGCATTGGCAGGCAGAACGTGAGACTGGGTCGACGGGGATGACTCGCCGCTGAGCAGCTCGACAAGATCGAGTCGCCGCATATGGCGACTGCGCATCCCTTGGCTGGCGCACAGCTTGGCCGTCATGGCATTGGTCCACAGGTGCGAGCTGTACCCAATCCAGACTTCTGCGGCCATGGCCTCGTCTCGTTCGACCCATACCCAGCCCAGGGATCGATTGGACACGAAGCAGTCGCGGCGGTGATAGCACTCCAGGCCCTGATACCTCAGTTCCTTGAAGTGGCCTTCGCCGTCGTGTTCATGGATGACGAGCCGTTCACCCTCCGGGCCTTTCATGAAGACGTACACGTAACCAGGCCGCAGCGCCCGCAAGGTGTAGACCGATCGCTTCAAGGCAGGAAATGCTGTCTCCAAGGCATAGCCCGATCCGGCATAGCGTGTACTGCTTGATTCGGTGTCGCGTGGCACGACGGCATAACGAATGGGAAGAATCGGGATCCGATTCCAGCCACAGTTGGGCGGGGACAGGGCGTGCATGCGGGCACCGGTCGTCATGGGAAGATCCTTCGTGGCGGGCGTCCAGCGCCTGGCAAGGGGCGATGATCTGCATCCCTGCATGGATGTGCACGAAGAATGGGGGGGCGACTAAAGTGCTGCTATCGGAGCCTACTTAAAATTCTGTAAGAAATTTCTCCAGAGCCTACTGCATGCCGGCCCTTTAAGTTAATCAATGCACGTGTCGAATGCATCAACGAGTTCAGGCGCAGACGTTAATGCGCCTGGGATATCAAGGGCTTTTATGTTCTGGTTCTATCGATATAAGTAATGAGATTATCCGTACGGCATCTTTTGCTACCTGCCGTCGGAATGTCTGTTGTAACTTGGAACCGCGACGACCCCTTCAGGTAGATTACGACCTTCCACGGTCCCGGAGAAAGGACGAGCGCCCCGATGTCATCGACTCAAGCCTCCAGCGGGCAACCGACGTATCCCCCTTCGCTCGATTTCGGCCTGCAACACACCCCTGAACAACTCGCTGCCTCGATGAAGAGCACCATGGCCCGGCACCGTGGCGGTCCGGTCTGGCTCTTTGCCTATGGCTCGCTCATCTGGCGTCCGGAGTGCAAGTCCCTCGAACGTCAGCGCGCCCGTGTGCATGGTTATCACCGAGGGCTGTACCTGTGGTCCCACGCCCACCGCGGCACACCCGAGCAACCGGGGCTGGTGTTCGGCCTGGACCGGGGCGGTTCGTGCAGTGGCGTGGCCTACCGATTGGACGAAGCCGATCTCGAGGCCGCTCTGCTGGCCTTGTGGCAGCGTGAAATGCCTTACCCTGCCTATCGCCCTCACTGGCTGAATTGCCGACTGGCCGATGGCACGCGTATCCAGGCATTGGGTTTCGTGCTGGAGCGGCACTTGCCCTGCTACGCTGGAAACCTGTCCGATACCTTGCTGAGCCAGATCCTGGCCACTGCCAAAGGGCACTACGGCACGACCCGTGAGTACGTGGAGCAGACGCTCGACGCCTTGCGCGTGCATCAGATGCCGGATCGTAGCCTTGAGGCGCGTTTCCGTCGGTGCCATGGCCTGCTCCAGGCCTGATCGGGCCGTCGACCTCCTGCTTTGCCGGTTGCCGCCGATAACAGGGGAGGTCGGCATCTCTCGGGTATGCTGACGTCATTTGCATGAGGAGCGAACGTGAACGCGCGGATCTTGTTGGTACTGGCCTTGTTGCTGCCAGGCGTGGCCTTGGCGGCCGAGGAAGAAGGGAAGGAAGGCGCGCCCAAGGTCGCCTACATCACCTTGACCCCACCTTTGGTGGGCAACTACGCGCTGGATGGTGGCCCGCGCCTGCGTGTGTACAAGGCCGATGTGGCCCTGCGCGTGACCGGGGATGCGGCTGCGGCTGCGGTCAAGCACCACGAGCCGCTGATTCGCAACCAGCTGGTCGGCCTGTTCGCCCAGCAGGGCGTGGACGACATGAGCTCGGTCGAGGCAAAGGAAAAGCTCCGCCAGGAAGCGCTCAAGCAGGTCCAGCAGGTGCTGGAGACGGAAGAGGGCAAGCCGATCGTCGAGGACGTGCTGTTCAACAACCTGATCGTGCAGTGATCAGGTCGCGAGCGCCAGGATCGCCTGCCATTGCTCGGCAGTGACGGGCATCACTGACAGGCGGCTGCCCTTTTGCACCAGCGGCAGCGCTGCCAGGGCGGCTTGCTGCTTCAACAGCCCCAGGGGTAGCACGCGCGCGAATGTGCGCACATGGCAGACGTCGACCGCACTCCAGGGGTTCTTCTGGGCACTGGCCTTGGGGTCGAAGTAAGGGCTGTCCGATGCCAAAGCGCTCGGGTCCGGATACGCCGCAACGGTCACCTTGGCAATGCCGGCGATACCCGGTTGCGGACAGCTGGCATGGTAGAAAAAACACTCATCGCCCACGGCCATCTCACGCAGGAAGTTGCGTGCCTGGTAGTTACGCACGCCGTCCCAGCACGCTGCGTCCAGGCGGCCCAGTGCCTGGATGGAAAGCTCATCGGGCTCTGATTTCATCAACCAGTAAGTCATTGCGCGGTCCTGACATTATTTGAAATAACTCGTTGCATCAAACCGACAGTCGGTTGACGCCATCATTTGATTGTCGACTCGGGTTGGCGGAGAATGCGCCGGTTTTCAGGGCGACGCACCTGCGACCATCGTGGTCGTGGGGCGAATCAGTTTGCCCGAGGGGGGCAATCGATGAACCGACGCAAGACGGATCCGCTGTGGATCCTGGTGCTGATCTTTGGTCTGGGTGTGGTCACCACGGGCTATGCGCAAAGCTTTCTGGAGCGCAAGGTAGACGCCTCCTACCAGGCGGTCGCCGTTCAAGATCAGTCCGTGCGTTGAGTCGCCTCGCGGGTGCCGGTCATGCCGGCACCAGGTACCAGTCACGGTCCGAAACCGTTCCCGCCAGCGGTACATCCCAACTGGCCTGAGTCAGTCGCTCCACCTTCTGGCATTCATGGGCCAGCCCCACGAGCAGGGGTTTCTTCCACGTCGCTCGACGTTGCTGGTAGGCCAGGCTGCGATCGTAGAAGCCACCGCCCATCCCCAGGCGGCCACCATGCTCATCGAAGCCCACCAGGGGCAGCAGGATCAGGTCGAGCGCCCAGATCGGACGCTGGCGCCTGCGGTTGACCACAGGCTCCGGAATGCGGAACCGGTTGCGACGCAGCGGCTCGCCCCGTTCGAAGCGTTGAAACACCATGCGGGTACGTGGCCAGGCATGCAGGATCGGCAAGTAGACCTGCTTGCCACGGCGATGGGCCTCGCGCAGGAGCGGGCGCGGATCGATCTCGCCGTCGTTGGGCAGGTACAGGGCGATGTGTCGGGCGCGTCTGAACAGGGGATGCTGGGCCAGCTGACGGTACAGGCCTTTCGACGCCTGGCGCTGTTCGGCAGGTGTCAGGGCACGGCGTGCATTGCGCAGCAGGCGACGAAGCTGGGGGCGGGTGAGCGGCGCGGTGTCGGTCATGGCACAGGCGTCTCGGGGCAGTGCTGGCGCAGCCTGCGCCAGATGACAAGATGCCCGCCACAAGGGCGGGCATCGGCGTATTCAGGCTCCCCGGTAAAACCGCTGTCGGTGTAGCCCTTGAACCCGAAAGTTCAAGGTGGAGGTTGCCGGACGCTTTAAGGCTTTCCGTCAAGCGGACATGCACACCAGCACCACGTGCAACCCCCGTGGTTGTGCGTATCGGCTCAGGGACATAACCGACTGGCGCATCCACCAGGGAGTGTGGCCAGTATACGCAGATTCAAACGCTTTTTGCATCCGGGTCGTCGGTCAGCGCCTGATCGACCCGCTCCAGCAGATCACGGACCTGCTCGCGGGAAGTGCCCGTGGCCACGGCATCCGGACGGTCCTGCTTGTGCAGCAACTCGTGGGTGATGTTCAGCGCAGCCATCACCGCGATGCGGTCGGCACCGATCACCTTGCCGCTGCTGCGGATCTCGCGCATCTTGGTGTCCAGGTAGCGGGCGGCGCTGACCAGGTTGTTGCGCTCCTCGGGCGGACAGATGATCGAATAGTCCTTGTCGAGGATCTGCACGGTGACGTTGTTGCTTGAACTCATGAGTCTTGCTCCAGGGCCCTGAGACGCAAGATCATCGATTCGACCTTGCGCCGGGCGGTCTCGTTCTTTTCGATGAGGTGGGCGCGCTCTTCGCGCCAGGATCGTTCCTGCGCTACTAGGAGTGCATTACGCCGTTTTAGTTGCTCCACACGCTCGATCAGCAGCTCGAATCGGCTCATCAGCGCTTGCAGCTCGTTCTCTTGCATGGATGGCACTCGCTTCGCTCCGTCGTCACGTCCCCGGCGATGATGCCCCGGATCGCGCGCTCACGGCCAGTGCCGATAGTGCGCCGCGCGTGCCGGTGCTAGGATACGAGACCTTCATTCTAGTCATTGCGCCGCCTGGCGCCTAGTTGCCCATGCCCAATACCCAATCGCCGTACACCGCCTTCGCCGCCTTGCTCAGCAGCAATGGCCACCCCGTTTCCCCGGCCGAACTGCACGGCCTGCTGCTCGGTCGCAGCTGCGCCGGAGCCGGTTTCGACGCCGAGGCCTGGCTGGCCGACGCCGCCGCCCTGCTCGAGGTCGAGCCCCAGGACACCGTACGCAACGCGCTGGTCGGCCTGCAGGAGATGGTCAAGGCCGAGCTGACCGGCGAGGACATCGCCATCGTGCTGCTGTTGCCGGGCGACGATGCGCCGCTGAGCGAGCGCGCCATGGCCCTGGGCCAGTGGTGCCAGGGCTTCGCCGCTGGCTTCGGACTCAACGCCGGTGGCAAGGACCTCAGTGAGGAAGCGCGCGAAGTCCTGCAGGATCTGGTGGCCATTTCCCAGGTCCAGGATGCGCTGGAGGAGTCCGAGGACGGCGAAAGCGATTACATGGAAGTCATGGAATACCTGCGTGTCGCGCCGCTGCTGCTGTTCTCGGAGTTCGCCAAGCCTGGCGAGGTTGCCGAACCCGCCGCCAAGCCGTCGTTGCACTGACACCCGAAGGGGGCGTTCCAGCCATGAGCCGAATTCCGAAGACCGAGTATGTCCGTCGTCGCAAGGCGCTGATGGCGCAGATGGTCCCCAACAGCATCGCCATCCTGCCCGCAGCGGCTGTCGCCATCCGCAATCGCGACGTCGAGCATGTCTACCGGCAGGACAGCGATTTCCAGTACCTCAGCGGCTTCCCCGAGCCCGACGCGGTGATCGCGCTGATCCCTGGCCGCGAGCACGGCGAGTACGTGCTCTTCTGCCGTGAGCGCAATGCCGAGCGCGAACAGTGGGACGGCCTGCGTGCCGGCCAGGAAGGCGCCGTGCGTGACCATGGCGCGGACGATGCCTTTCCGATCGCCGACATCGACGAGATCCTGCCGGGTCTGATCGAAGGCCGCGAGCGGGTCTACAGTGCGATGGGCAGCAACCCCGAATTCGATCGGCGGTTGATGGACTGGATCAACGTGATTCGCTCCAAGGCCCGCCTGGGCGCCCAGCCGCCGAACGAATTCGTGGCCTTGGATCACTTGCTGCACGACATGCGTCTGTACAAGTCGGCAGCCGAGGTGAAGGTGATGCGCGAGGCAGCTGTCGTGTCGGCGCGCGCCCATGTCCGTGCCATGCAGGCCTGCCGTGCCGGGTTGCACGAATACAGCCTCGAGGCCGAGCTGGACTACGAATTTCGCAAGGGCGGAGCGAAGATGCCGGCCTACGGTTCGATCGTCGCAGCCGGGCGCAACGCCTGCATCCTTCATTACCAGCAGAACGATGCCGTGCTCAAGGACGGCGACCTGGTGCTGATCGATGCCGGGTGTGAACTCGACTGCTATGCCAGCGACATCACCCGCACCTTCCCGGTCAGCGGGCGCTTTTCGCCTGAGCAGCGGGCGATCTACGAACTGGTGCTCGAGGCGCAGACCGCCGCCTTCGAACAGATCGCGCCGGGTCGACACTGGAACCAGGCCCACGAAGCCACCGTGCGGGTGATCACCGAAGGGCTGGTGCGCCTCGGCATTCTCAAGGGCGACGTGCAGACGTTGATCGACAACGAGGCACACCGCGCCTTCTACATGCACCGTGCTGGCCACTGGCTGGGCATGGACGTGCACGATGTGGGCGACTACAAGATCGGTGGCCAGTGGCGGGTGCTCGAGCCCGGCATGGCGCTCACGGTCGAGCCGGGGATCTACATCGCCCCGGACAACCAGGCCGTGGCCAAGAAGTGGCGCGGCATCGGCATCCGCATCGAGGACGACGTCGTGGTGACCAAGCACGGGTGCGACATCCTGACCACGGGTGTGCCCAAGACGGTGGACGAGATCGAGGCCCTGATGGGCGCCGCGCGGGGAGCCGTCGCATGAGCCGGTTCAGCCTGGCGATCATCGGGGGAGGCCTGGTCGGTGCCAGCCTGGCCGTGGCGTTGCAGGCGGGCGCCAAGGCCCGGGGGTGGTCGATCGTGCTGATCGAGCCCTTCGCGCCAGGCGACAGCTACCAGCCCAGCTACGACGCGCGGTCCTCGGCCCTGTCGTTTGGCACCCGGCAGATCTACGACCGGCTTGGTCTGTGGCAGACCATCCGCCATCGTGCCGAGCCGATCCGGCAGATCCAGGTGTCCGACCGTGGCCGTTTCGGCTCCACCCGGCTCGACGCGCTCGAAGAGGGTGTGCCGGCGCTGGGCTATGTGGTGGAGAACGCCTGGCTCGGGCAGTCATTGTGGAAGGCGTTGGATCCCGAGGTGGTCAGCTGGCGTTGTCCAGCCGAGGTCACCCGGATGAGCGCCCTCGAAGGCGGTTATCGCCTGCAACTGAATGACGACACGCACCTTGACTGCGACCTGGCCGTGCTGGCCGACGGTGGCCGCTCGACGCTGCGTGAACAGTTGGGCATTCACGTCCATCATCGTCCTTACGACCAGAGTGCCTTGATCGCCAACATCACCCCGGGCGAAGCTCACGGCGGGCAGGCTTTCGAACGCTTCACCGAGCATGGCCCGATGGCCTTGCTGCCGCTGCCCGACAACCGGTGCGCCCTGGTCTGGACCCGGGCCGGCAATGACACGGCGCGCCTGCTGGAAGTGGACGATCGCGCATTCCTGGACGAACTGCAGGGCGTCTTCGGCTACCGCTTGGGCAGGCTGCGACAGGTCGGTGCGCGGCATGTCTACCCGCTGGCCCTGGTCGAGTCCGACGAGCAGGTCCGCCCGCATCTGGTCGTGCTGGGTAACGCGGCGCACAGTCTGCACCCGATCGCCGGGCAAGGGTTCAACCTGTCTCTGCGCGATGTGCAGGTGCTGGCCGAGGCATTGCTGGCCGGGCCTGAGGTGCCCGGGGATCTGGCGACCTTGCAAGGTTACCGTCAGCGTCAGACCCAGGACCAGGCGTTGACCATCGGTTTCTCGGATCAGGTCACGCGCCTGTTCGGCACCAACCAGCCCCTGCTCGCTACCGGGCGTAACCTGGGGCTGCTGGCCCTCGACCTGCTGCCGCCGGCCAAGCGCTGGTTCGCGCGTCAGGCGATGGGGTTGGGCACGCGTCCCGACCCACGGGGCGAGCGATGACGGAACCGCGCCGACGCGTCTGGCGTGCGCGCCTGATGCGCTGGCTGATCAATCTCTACCCACCGTACCTGGGCGCCGGTATCCGCGTGCAGTCCATCGGGCCTGACCTGCGCAGTGCCAGGGTGCGGATGAACCTGACGTTCTGGAACCGCAACTATGTCGGCACCCAGTTCGGTGGCAGCCTTTACTCGATGGTCGATCCGTTCTACATGCTGCTGTTGATCGAGCAGCTCGGGCGCGACTACATCGTCTGGGACAAGGCGGCCAGTATCGATTTCATCGCGCCAGGCAAGGGGCCGGTGTTCGCCGAATTCCACCTCGACGACACCTTGCTCGATGAGATCCGCCAGCAGACTGCCGGCGGCAAGAAACACCTGCCACGGCTGCAGGTCGATATTCGCGACGCCTCGGGTGAGCTGGTCGCCCGCGTCGACAAAACCCTCTACGTGCGGCTCAAGCCGCGAGCAAGGCAGGCATAAGGCATGGAAACGCGCGCGGATCTGGTAATCGTCGGGGCAGGCATGGTCGGCAGTGCGCTGGCCCTGGCCTTGCACCGCAGTGGGCTCGACGTCCTGCTGATCGACGGCGGGCCCTTGTCGGTCACGCCGTATGAGGCGTCGATGCCGTTCGAGCCGCGTGTCAGCGCGCTGTCGGTGGCCAGTCAGCGCATCCTCCAGCGCCTGGGTGCCTGGGAGGGCATCGAGCGTCGGCGCAGCTGCCCCTACACCGACATGCAGGTGTGGGACGGCAGCGGTACCGGGCAGATCCACTTCTCCGCAGCCAGCGTGCACGCCGACGTGCTCGGCCACATCGTCGAGAACCGCGTGGTCCAGGACGCCCTACTCGAGCGACTGCTGGACAGCGACGTCAGCCTGGTGCCAGGCGCGCGCCTGGAACAGTTGCGCCATTCGGGGGATGACTGGCTACTGACGCTGGCCGGCGGGCGGCAGGTGCGCACGCCCCTGGTGGTGGCGGCCGATGGCGCTCGCTCGGCGGTACGCTTGCTGGCCGGGTGCGAGACGCGCGAATGGGACTACCTGCACGAGGCCATCGTCACCAGCGTGCGTTGCAGTCAGCCGCACCAGGCCACGGCCTGGCAGCGTTTCACCGACGACGGCCCGCTGGCGTTCTTGCCGCTGTCGCGCGAGGCGAGCGAAGGCTGGTGCTCGATCGTCTGGTCGACCACGCCCGAGCAAGCCCGAGCGGCCATGGCGCTGGACGATGCAGGCTTCTGCCGGGCGCTGGAGCAGGCCTTCGAAGGGCGTCTGGGCCAGGTGCTGCACGCCGAGGCCCGGCTCTGTGTACCGCTGCGGCAACGTCACGCCAAGCGGTACGTGGACAATGGCCTGGTCTTGATCGGGGATGCCGCGCACACCATCCACCCGCTGGCAGGCCAGGGCGTCAACCTGGGGCTGCTGGACGCGGCCGTGCTGGCGGAGGAGTTGCAGCGCGCGCAGGCCCGAGGCGAGCGTCTGGCGGACGAGCGTGTACTGAGCCGGTACGAACGCAGGCGCATGCCGCACAATCTGGCGCTGATGGCCGCGATGGAAGGGTTCGAGCGTCTGTTCCAGGCCGACCCGTTGCCCCTGCGCTGGTTGCGCAACACCGGGTTGAAGTGGGTGGATCGCCGCCCCGCGGCCAAGGCCCTTTTCGTGCGTCAGGCCCTGGGTCTGAGCGGGGACCTGCCTGAGCTGGCACGGCCCTAGCCGTTGCATCGCAACATCCCGTAACGGCTTGCCGGGACGGAAGCCTTTGTCCGGCAAATGGGATTGACTACGATTTGCGCCTCTGTGAATCGACGAGGAATCGCCATGCTGTCGCGCAAGTCCCTCCTGGCCACGCTGGCCGTGATGCTCTGGGGCAACTCTGTCCAGGCGGCCGATGCAATCGTGGTGTATTCCTCACGCATCGACGAGCTGATCAAGCCGGTGTTCGATGCCTACACTGCCGAAACGGGTGTGCCGATCACCTTCATCACCGACAAGGAGGCCCCCCTGATGCAGCGCATCAAGGCCGAGGGGCAGAACGGGGTGGCCGACCTGCTGCTGACCGTCGATGCCGGCAACCTCTGGCAGGCCGAGCAGATGGGCATCCTGCAGCCCATCGAATCGCCGGTGATCGAGCAGAACATCCCAGCCCAGTACCGGGCCGCCTCCCGTGCGTGGACGGGCCTGAGCCTGCGCGCGCGGACCATCGCCTACTCCACCGAGCGCGTCGATCCAGCCTCCCTGAGCACCTACGAAGCCTTGGCCGACAAGGAATGGGAGGGACGGCTATGCTTGCGCACCGCCAAGAAAGTCTACAACCAGTCGCTGACTGCCACGTTGATCGAGAACCACGGCGAGCAGCAGGCTGAACAGATCGTCAAAGGCTGGGTGAACAACCTGTCCACCGACGTGTTCTCCGACGACACCGCTGTCTTGCAGGCCATCGAGGCCGGGCAGTGCGACGTGGGCGTGGTCAACACCTATTACTACGGGCGCCTGCACAAGCAACAGCCGGATCTGCCGATCAAGCTGTTCTGGCCCAACCAGAACGACCGTGGCGTGCACGTGAACCTGTCCGGCATCGGCCTGACCCGGTATGCACCGCATCCAGAGGCCGCCACCAAGCTGGTCGAATGGATGACCGGTGCCCAGGCGCAGAAGCTGTTCGCCGACATCAACCAGGAATTCCCCGCCAACCCCAAGGTCGAGCCCTCGGCCGAAGTGGCCGCCTGGGGAACGTTCAAGGCCGACGACATCCCGGTCGAGGTGGCCGGCCAGCGCCAGGCCGAGGCGATCAAGCTGATGGACCGGGCGGGTTGGCGTTGAGTCATGCCTGTCTGCCGTGACGGGCGTGCTGCCACGGGCGTGGGAGCGGGCTTGCCCGCGATTGCCGCAATGAGGTGCGTGTGCCCACCGCTGCCAGGACAGCCCCCGCTCTGCGCCACGCTGTCTTTCCATCACTGAGGTTCACCCTTGCCATCTTCGCCTCATCGCCGCTGGTACCTCCCCGTAGCGCTCACCGCCAGCCTGGTGCTGCTGCCGCTGAGCGTGCTGCTGCTGTCCTGGCAGACCCTCGACCTGGACATCTGGTCGCACCTGCTCGAGACGCAGATGGCCCGCCTGCTGGGCAATACCTTGATCCTGGTGCTGGGCGTGGGCACGGGTGTCACGCTGCTGGGCGTCAGCCTGGCCTGGCTCACCAGCCTGTGTGAGTTTCCCGGGCGGCGCTGGCTGGACTGGGCGCTGATGCTGCCGTTCGCCATCCCCGCCTATGTGCTGGCCTTCGTCTTCGTTGGTCTGCTGGATTTCGCCGGGCCCGTGCAGAGTGCGCTACGCGAGCTGTTCGGTCCCCTGCGGCTACCACGTGTCCGCTCGACGGGGGGCGTGATCACCGTGCTGGTGCTGGTGTTCTATCCGTACGTGTACCTGCTGGCCCGTAGTGCCTTCCTGGCGCAAGGCCGGGGGCTGATGGAAGCGGCAAGGGTGCTGGGGCTCTCGCCCTGGCAGGCGTTCTGGCGGGTGGCACTGCCCATGGCGCGGCCGGCGATCGCTGCAGGAGTCGCCCTGGCACTGATGGAGACGCTGGCCGATTTCGGCGCCGTGGCCGTGTTCAATTTCGACACCTTCACCACGGCCATCTACAAGACCTGGTACGGCTTCTTCAGCCTTTCCAGCGCCACACAACTGGCCAGCCTGCTGCTGTTGCTGGTCGCCGTGCTGCTCTACGGCGAGCGCCGGGCGCGAGGGCCGGTGCATGCCGCTCACGAGCGTGCGCGCACCCAGGCCTTGTACCACCTGCGTGGCCCCAAGGCCTTCGCAGCCAGCGCCTGGTGCCTGCTGGTGTTCGCCTGCGCCTTCGTCATCCCGGTGCTGCAACTGCTGGCCTGGCTGTACACCCGCGGGCGGCACGATTTCGACGAGCGCTACCTGGGCTTGGTCCTGCATACCCTCTACCTCGGCGCGCTGGCCGCGCTGATCACCGTGTCCGCGGCCTTGCTGCTGGCCTTCGCCAAGCGCCAGGCACCGACGCGTGGCATCCGCGCAGGCGTCGGCCTGGCCAACCTGGGCTATGCCTTGCCGGGGTCGGTCCTGGCCGTGGCGATCATGCTCGCCTTCAGCTACCTGGACAATCAGGTGATGATCCCGCTGTTCCGTGCGTGGGGCGGCGCCGCGCAGCCGGTCCTGCTTGGCAGCCTCACGGCGCTGTTGCTGGCCTACCTCATCCGTTTCATCGCCGTGGCCCATGCGCCGCTCGAAAGCAGCTTGGCGCGCATCCGTCCGTCCTTGCCACAGGCCGCCCGCAGCCTGGGCATCGCGGGACCTCGTCTGTTCTTCAAGGTCTACCTGCCCTTGCTGCTGCCCGGTGCGTTCAGCGCTGCCTTGCTGGTCTTCGTCGACGTGCTCAAGGAGATGCCGGCCACCTTGCTGATGCGGCCCTTCGGCTGGGACACCCTGGCGGTACGGATCTTCGAAATGACCAGCGAGGGTGAATGGGCGCGCGCGTCATTGCCCGCCCTGACGCTGGTGCTGGTCGGCCTGCTGCCGGTCATCGGCCTGATACGTCGATCGGCCCAAGGACACGGCACCGCTCGCTGAGGGTGCCAGCCCGTGGCCATGCCGCTACAATGCGCGGCATTTGTGACGGCAGGTCTTACAACGAATGATGACAAGGTTCTGTCATCCACTGCCTTCACTCCGCTTGGAAGGAGAAACCCATGGGACAGCGCACGCTCCTGCATGACTGGCATCTGGCGCTCGGCGCCAAGATGGTCGATTTCAGCGGGTGGGATATGCCGCTTCATTATGGCTCGCAGGTCGAGGAGCATCATCAGGTCCGCGACGACTGTGGCGTGTTCGACGTTTCCCACATGACCATCCTCGATGTCAGCGGCCCCGAGGCCACGGTGTGGCTGCGCTACATACTGGCCAACGACGTCGCCCGCCTGGACCGCATCGGCAAGGCGCTCTACAGCCCCATGCTCGACGAGCACGGCGGGGTGGTCGATGACCTGATCGTCTATCGCACCGAAGGGGGCTATCGGCTGGTGACCAACGCCGCGACCCGCGACAAGGTCGTGGCCTGGTTGCAACGGCAGGCCGAGGGCGTCGAGGTGAGTCTCGTGCCGCGGCCCGAACTGGCGATCCTGGCGGTACAGGGCCCCCATGCTCGCGTCAAGGTCGTTGGCCTGGTCAGCGCGGCACGGGCCAAGCTGATTCAGGCGCTGCACCCGTTCGAAGGACAGGCCGACGGTGACTGGTTCATCTCGCGCACCGGCTACACCGGTGAAGACGGGCTGGAAATCATCCTGCCCGGCGAGCAGGCCCCCCAGCTGTTCAACGACATGATCGGTGCCGGCATCGCGCCCAGTGGCCTGGGCGCCCGTGACACGCTGCGCCTGGAAGCCGGCATGAACCTGTACGGCCAAGACATCGACCAGGCCCATACGCCCCTGACGTCCAACCTGGGCTGGAGCGTCGCCTGGGAGCCGAGCGACCGTGACTTCATCGGTCGCGCCGGTCTGCTGGCCGAGATCGAGCAGGGCGTACAGGACAAGCTGGTCGGCCTGGTGCTCGAAGAGCGCGGTGTCTTGCGCGCTCACCAGGTGGTGCGCGTTGCTGGGGTTGGCGAAGGGGAGATCACCAGTGGTAGTTTCTCACCTACGCTGAACAAGTCGATCGCCCTGGCCAGGCTGCCCATGGCCAGCCGTGACCGCGCCGAGGTCGAGATCCGTGGCAAGTGGTACCCGGTGCGCGTGGTCAAGCCGACGTTCGTGCGCCATGGCAAGATCCTGATCTGAACCCATTCCGGCGGACCGCCGCTGATTCAAACGAGGAAGTAGACACATGAGCAATATTCCCGCCGAACTGCGTTTCGCCGAAAGCCACGAGTGGGCGCGTTTGGAAAACGACGGCACCGTCACCGTCGGCATCAGCGATCACGCCCAGGAAGCCCTGGGTGACGTGGTGTTCGTCGAGCTGGCCGAAGTCGGCAAGACGTTCGCTGCAGGCGATCAGGCTGGCGTGGTCGAGTCGGTGAAGGCCGCTTCGGACATCTACGCCCCGGTCGGCGGTGAGGTCATCGCGGTCAACGATGCCTTGGCCGACGCGCCCGAGCAGCTCAACGAAGAACCCTACGGTGCCTGGATCTTCAAGCTCAAGCCCAACGATACCGCCGAGCTGGACAAGCTGCTGGATGCAGCCGGTTACAAGAGCGCGATTGGCGAGTAAGTGAGGCGTTCAGGCGTCGTGAGCGGCCGACCTTGGGCCGCTCAGGCTCGAACCATCACCTGCTTGCGCGTGGCCTGTACGGTTCTGCCCATCAGGTAACCACTCGATGCATCGAAGAAGCCCCTGCCAGCCTGCGCTGCGCGGGGGCTTCTTCGTATTGATCCGGCAAGCAGAGAGACGAGCAGCAAGCAGGCCAAAAATCTTACTTACATGGTTTATTTTTCGAATATTTTGCATTGAAGGACAATTAAAAGCCAATCCCGGCGATTTATTCACAATCTTTTGAATGTATGCGGCCTCCTTGCAGGGCAAAACGCAATCCTTGGCCACCCCTTTCATCATAAATTGGATCCAATGCTTGAGTATGCGACCCACTTTCGGGCCGTCATACGCTTCCACAGGCAAAGGAGAGCGCCGCCATGATGTTGAAAGACCCTTCCACCAAATACCGCCATTTCGATGTAGTCGACCTGCCGGATCGCACCTGGCCCAACAACGTGCAGCAAGCGGCGCCGACGTGGTGCAGCGTCGACATGCGCGACGGTAATCAGGCGTTGATCGAACCCATGAGCCTTGAACGCAAGCGCCGCTTCTTCGACCTGCTGGTCAAGATCGGCTTCAAGGAGATCGAGGTGGGCTTTCCGGCAGCTTCGCAGACCGATTTCGATTACGTGCGCGAACTGATCGAAGGCGGCGCCATCCCCGACGATGTCACGATCCAGGTCATGACCCAGGCACGAACCCATCTGATCGAGCGTACGTTCGAAGCGCTCAAGGGTGTACCGCGCGCGATCGTGCACGTTTACAACGCCACCGCCCCGGTGTTCCGCGACGTCGTGTTCGGGGTCGATCGGGCAGGCTGCATCGACATCGCCACCCAGGCCACCCGCGAGATCAAGGCGCTGATGCTGGCCCACCCAGAGACCCGGTGGACGTACCAATATTCGCCGGAGACGTTCTGCTTCACCGAACCGGACTTCGGGCTGGAGATCTGTGATGCGGTCATCGCTGCGTATGAACCGACGCCCTCCAATAAGATGATCCTCAACCTGCCCACGACCGTGGAGGTGGCGACCGCCAATGTGTTCGCCGACCAGATCGAGTGGTTCTGCCGACAGGTGAGCCAGCGTGACAGCGTGATCATCAGCGTGCACCCCCATAACGACCGGGGCACCGGGGTCTCCACGGCCGAGCAGGCGTGTCTGGCGGGCGCCGAACGCGTCGAGGGTACCCTGTTCGGCAACGGCGAGCGCACGGGCAACGTGGATATCCTGACGTTGGCCATGAACCTCTATACCAGCGGTATCAGCCCAGGCCTGGACTTTTCGGACATCGGCCACGTTCAGCGCGAGGTCGAGCACTGCAACCAGCTGCCTACCCATCCACGTCACCCCTACGCGGGCGAGTTGGTGTTCACTGCGTTCTCCGGCTCCCACCAGGACGCCATCAAGAAAGGGTTCGCGCACCAGCGCGCCAACCCGGGAGGGTACTGGCAGATTCCCTACCTGCCGATCGATCCGGCCGACATGGGCCGCAGCTACGAAGCCGTGATCCGGGTCAACAGCCAATCAGGCAAAGGCGGGGTGGCGTACCTGCTGGAGCAGCAGGGCATCGTGCTGCCACGTCGCCTGCAAATGGAGTTCAGTGGTCTGGTGCAGCGTGTCGCCGATACCGAAGGGTGCGAGGTGACCCGCGACATGATCCTGTCCTGCTTCGACGCGCATTACCTGCAGCCGGGCAAGCCCTACACCCTGACCCCGCCCAGGCTGACCCAAGAGGGCGCCAGTACGTGCGTGAGCGCGCAACTGGTCTTCGAAGGCGGCCGTCTGCCTGTGCACGGTGAAGGCAACGGACCATTGGCCGCCCTCGTCGCTGCGTTCAACGCCTGCGGCTTGGCCTTCGACATCGCGGATTACCATGAGCATGCGATACACGAGGGCGCCCAGGCCGACGCGATGGCCTATGTGGAGATCCGCATCGACAACCAACGGCTGTTCGGTGTCGGCAGAGACAGCAGCATGCTCCAGGCATCGTTGCAGGCGCTGGTCAGTGCGGTGTGCAGGGCGACTCGGCAGGGCCTGCTCGCGCCCTTGAGCGACACCGTCGTCGTGGCCTGAAGCACTGGGCAGCACGCTAGGGTCCTGGGCATCAGGGAGGGCGGCTACACAGTGTCTGAAGAGCCCTGATACGAAAAAACCGGCTTTGAGCCGGTTTTCATCCCGCGCTCACGACTCATGTCGTGATACGGGAAAGAAGATGGCGCACTCGGCGGGATTCGAACCCACGACCACTGCCTTCGGAGGGCAATACTCTATCCAGCTGAGCTACGAGTGCAACGGGGCACGATGATACCCATCTTGGCGGGCGACGTCCATCGCCTTGATGGGTATACGGTTTCTTCGCAACCGTCTCGAACCATCGGGGTCATCGACAGCCTTTCGAGAGCAGCCGATGACCCGAAAACCGACCCTGCCACGGCCTCAGACCGTGTGCAGGTACCAGTTGTACTCCAGGTCCGAGATCGAGTGCTCGAACTCTTCCAGCTCGCTTTCCTTGCAGGCCACGAAGATGTCGATGTACTTCGGATCGATGTACTTGTTGAGGATCTCGCTGTCGTCCAGCTCGCGCAGGGCATCGCGCAGGTTGTTCGGCAGGCTTTGCTCGAGCTGCTCGTAGGAGTTGCCCTCGATCGGCTTGCCTGGGTCGATCTTGTTGGTCAGGCCGTGGTGCACGCCAGCCAGGACCGCCGCCATCATCAGGTAGGGGTTGGCATCGGCGCCTGCCACACGGTGCTCCAGGCGTACCGCATCGGGTGTACCGGTCGGCACGCGCAAGGCTACGGTGCGGTTGTCGAGGCCCCAGCTCGGTGCGTTCGGGACGTAGAACTGCGCACCGAAACGGCGGTACGAGTTGACGTTCGGGCACAGGAACGCCATCGAGGCGGGCAGGGTCTCGAGCACACCGCCGACTGCGTGACGAAGCGCGGCGTTCTGCTCGGGATCCTCGCTGGTGAAGATGTTGTTGCCATCCTTGTCCAGCACGGAGATGTGTACGTGAAGCCCGTTACCCGCCTGGCCAGGGTAGGGCTTGGCCATGAAGGTGGTGTCCATCTCATGGTCGTAGGCGATGTTCTTGATCAGGCGCTTGAGCAGGACAGCGTAGTCGCAGGCCTTGAGCGGATCGGGCACGTGGTGCAGGTTGACTTCGAATTGCGCCGGGGCACTTTCCTTGACGATGGCGTCGGCCGGAATGCCCTGTTCCTTGGCGCCTTCCAGAATGTCCTGGAGGCAGTCGGCGTATTCGTCCAGGTCGTCGATCAGGTAGACCTGGGTCGACTGCGGGCGCTTGCCGGAGATCGGTGAGCGGGGTGGCTGCGGCCGGCCGTTCACGTTCTCCTGGTCGATCAGATAGAACTCCAGCTCGAACGCGGCACAGATGGTCAGGCCCAGGTCATCGAACTTGCTGACCACTTGACGCAGCACTTCGCGCGGGTCGGCGAAGAACGGCGCGCCCTCGATCTCGTGCATGGTCATCAGCAGCTGCGCGGTCGGGCGCTTCTGCCAGGGTTCGTTGGACAGGGTATCGGGGATCGGATAGCAGATCCGGTCGGCGTCGCCGATGTCCAGGCCCAGGCCCGTGCTCTCGACCGTCGAGCCGTTGATGTCCAATGCGAACAGCGAGGCGGGCAGGTTGATGCCCTTCTCGTACACCTTGTGGAGGCTGGTGCGCTCGATGCGCTTGCCACGCACCACACCATTCATATCTGCAATCAGAAGGTCAACGTAGAGAACCTCAGGATGTTCCTTAAGGAACGCGTTCGCTTCGTTAAGCTGAACGGCACGCGGGGGTACCGACATGATGCAACACCTTTGTTGTTAAAAATATCAATCAAACGGGGCTTGCAAGCCCAGTCAATCGGAAAGAGGGCGCCAAGTCAAGCGCGCGGGGGGATGCCCCAAAATGGCATGCAGCGGGCATTTTTGCTGCAATTCAGGGCGCCTGCAAGGCCTATCTCAACACCCATACGAAGTACGTCATCTATTTTTTACGCACACGTTGTGTAAAAAAATGAACAAGGCTAAGCTTCGATTCAGCCCATAATAGTCATAATAGCGAGGGTTGAATGATACGCTCGTCATTGCGCGCCACCCCCGGCCGCGCCACAGGCCATGCTCTTTCGAGGGCTCACCCAGGTGCCCTGCCTGGTACGCCTCACACGTGTTCGCCTGTGACCGGAATAATTGACGGACCGGGCCTGCCGCTGACCTCGTGCTCTGCCCGCCACAGGCTGCTCGCGCCGTCCTGCGCCGCACCCCAGACACCTTCCGCCTCGATCGTCCTGCACGCTGGCACCTGCATCCGAAGGCACTTTGCTTTCGTCACGCGCTCCATCCAGAATCGAACGGCGGGCTCGTCCATGCCGTGTCGCAGGCGTTGACCACGTCGGTCTGCGCCTGCCGTCAGTCGCGTCCGGGCCCGGGGTCCGGATCCACATGACCTCCTGAGGTATTTATGAGCAACAACCTCGATCAGCTCACTGATTGGTTGAAAGAACACAAGATCACCGAAGTCGAATGCCTGATCAGCGACCTGACCGGCATCACCCGCGGCAAGATCTCGCCGACCAACAAGTTCATCGCGGAAAAGGGCATGCGCCTGCCCGAGAGCGTGCTGCTGCAGACCGTGACCGGCGACTACGTCGACGACGACATCTATTACGAGCTGCTCGACCCGGCCGACATCGACATGATCTGCCGCCCGGACGAGAACGCCGTCTACCTGGTGCCCTGGGCGATCGAGCCGACCGCCCAGGTGATCCACGACACCTACGACAAGAAGGGCAACCCGATCGAGCTGTCGCCGCGCAACGTGCTCAAGAAGGTGCTCAAGCTCTATGCCGACCGTGGCTGGCAGCCGATCGTGGCGCCAGAGATGGAGTTCTACCTGACCAAGCGCAGCGAAGACCCGGATTTTCCGTTGCAACCGCCGGTTGGCCGCTCCGGGCGCCCGGAAACCGGTCGCCAGTCGTTCTCCATCGAGGCGGCCAACGAGTTCGACCCGCTGTTCGAAGACGTCTACGACTGGTGCGAGTTGCAGCAGCTGGACCTCGACACGCTGATCCACGAAGACGGCACCGCGCAGATGGAGATCAACTTCCGTCACGGTGACGCCCTGGACCTGGCAGACCAGATCCTGGTGTTCAAGCGCACCATGCGCGAGGCCGCGCTCAAGCACAACGTCGCTGCCACCTTCATGGCCAAGCCCATGACCGGTGAACCGGGCAGCGCCATGCACATTCACCAGAGCGTGGTCGAGGTCGGCACGGGCAAGAACATCTTCTCCAACGACGACGGCAGCATGAGCGACCTGTTCCTGTACCACATCGGCGGCTTGCAGAAATTCATCCCCGAAGCGCTGCCGCTGTTCGCGCCCAACGTCAACTCGTTCCGCCGTTTCCTGCCCGATACCTCGGCGCCGGTCAACGTCGAATGGGGCGAGGAGAACCGGACCGTGGGACTGCGCGTACCAGATGCTGGTCCACAGAGCCGCCGCGTCGAGAACCGCCTGCCAGGCGCCGACGCCAACCCGTACCTGGCGATCGCCGCCAGCCTGCTGTGCGGCTACATCGGCATGGTCGAGGGGATCGCCGCCAGTGCGCCCGTGCAGGGGCGGGGCTATGAGCGTCGCAACCTGCGCCTGCCGCTGACCATCGAGGATGCCCTGGAGCGCATGGAACAGAGCCGCGCGCTGGAGCAGTACCTGGGCAAGAAATTCATCAGCGGTTACGTGGCCACCAAGCGCGCCGAGCACGAGAACTTCAAACGCGTGATCAGTTCCTGGGAGCGCGAGTTCCTGCTGTTCGCGGTGTGATCAACGGCCGCCCTGCGGCCGACCGACCTTGGAGAACCCCATGAGCGTCAACGATTCACGAACCCAGCACTGGCAAACCTTGAGCGGCGAGCACCACCTGGCGCCGTTCAGCGACTACGGCCAGTTGAAGGAAAAAGGCCCACGCATCATCACCCGCGCACAGGGTGTGCACCTGTGGGACAGCGAAGGGCAGAAGATCCTCGACGGCATGGCCGGGCTGTGGTGCGTGGCCATCGGCTATGGACGCGAAGAGCTGGTCGACGCCGCGCAGCGGCAGATGCGTGAGCTGCCCTATTACAACCTGTTCTTCCAGACGGCCCATCCACCGGCGCTGGAACTGGCCCACGCCATCACCGAAGTGGCGCCCGAGGGCATGAGCCATGTGTTCTTCACCGGCTCCGGCTCCGAAGGCAACGACACCGTGCTGCGCATGGTCCGCCACTACTGGGCGCTCAAGGGTAAGCCGCAGAAGCAGACGCTGATCGGCCGTATCAACGGCTATCACGGTTCGACCGTGGCCGGCGCCAGCCTCGGCGGCATGAGCGGCATGCACGCCCAGGGCGGGCTGCCGATCCCCGGCATCGCGCACATTCCCCAGCCGTACTGGTACGGCGAGGGTGGCGACATGACACCGGAGGCCTTCGGCATCTGGGCGGCCGAGCAACTGGAGCAGAAGATCCTGGAACTGGGCGAGGATCAGGTCGCGGCCTTCATTGCCGAGCCGATCCAGGGCGCCGGCGGGGTGATCATTCCGCCGGAGAGCTACTGGCCGAAGATCAAGGAGATCCTCGCCCGCTACGACATCCTGTTCGTCGCCGACGAGGTGATCTGCGGGTTCGGCCGTACCGGTGAATGGTTTGGCTCGGACTACTACGACCTCAAGCCGGATCTGATGACCATCGCCAAGGGGCTGACCTCCGGCTACATCCCCATGGGCGGCGTGATCGTGCGCGATTCGGTGGCCCAGGTGTTGGCCGCAGGCGGCGAGTTCACCCACGGGTTCACCTACTCCGGCCATCCCGTGGCCGCGGCGGTCGGGCTCGAGAACCTGCGCATCCTGCGCGAAGAACGCATCATCGAACGCGCCAGGACGGAAACGGCACCCTATTTGCAGCAGCGTCTGCGCGAGCTGCAGGACCACCCGCTGGTCGGCGAAGTACGCGGCCTGGGAATGCTCGGTGCGATCGAGCTGGTCAAGGACAAGGCGACGCGCAGCCGCTACGAGGGGCAGGGCGTGGGCATGATCTGCCGCAATTTCTGCTTCGCCAACGGGCTGGTGATGCGTGCGGTGGGTGACACCATGATCATCGCGCCGCCCTTGGTGATCAGCCATGAAGAGATCGACGAGCTGGTGGAAAAGGCCCGTCGATGCCTGGACCTGACCTTGCAGTCGCTCAAATGAGCGATTGACCGCTGACGCGTGTTGTAACAGCGGTCGGTAACTTGCCAGACTAACGGGTGTTCCAGCGCTTGCACCCACTGGCCTGGCCGCTGAACAGACGAACTTACGAACAATCCGGAGCAAACGCATGAAGAAATTGGGCAAGACGCTGCTGGCCGCCACCCTCGCAGGTGCAGTGGCCACCGCCGTTCAGGCTGACGACAAGGTCCTGCACGTCTACAACTGGTCGGACTACATCGCTCCGGACACGGTCGCCAAGTTCGAGAAGCAGACCGGCATCAAGGTGGTCTACGACGTCTTCGACAGCAACGAGACGTTGGAAGCCAAGCTGCTGGCAGGCAAGTCCGGCTACGACATCGTCGTGCCGTCGAACAACTTCCTCGCCAAGCAGATCAAGGCTGGCGTGTACCAGGAGCTGGACAAGTCCAAGCTGCCGAACTGGAAGAACCTCGACCAGGACCTGCTCAAGGCCGTCGGCGACGCCAGCGACAAGGACAACAAGCACGCCTTCCCCTACATGTGGGGCTCGATCGGCATCGGTTACAACCCCGAGAAGGTCAAGGCCGCGCTGGGCGTGGACAAGATCGACTCGTGGGACGCGGTGTTCAAGCCCGAGAACATGGAAAAGCTCAAGAGCTGCGGCGTGAGCTTCCTCGATGCGCCGACCGAGATGATCCCGGCTGCGTTGCACTACCTGGGCAAACCGACCGACAGCAAGGACAAGGGTGACCTGAAGGCCGCCGAAGACCTGTTCCTGAACATCCGTCCATCGGTGGCCTACTTCCACTCGTCCAAGTACATCTCGGATCTGGCCAACGGCAACATCTGCGTCGCTGTCGGCTACTCGGGCGACCTGGAGCAGTCCAAGGCCCGTGCCGCCGAAGCCGGTGGCAAGGTCAAGCTCGACTACGTGATCCCGAAAGAAGGTGCTGGCACCTTCTACGACATGGTCGCCGTGCCCAAGGATGCCGAGAACGTCGACGCCGCCTACCGCTTCATGAACTTCCTCATGCAGCCGGAAATCATGGCCGAGATCACCAACGCCGTGCGCTTCCCCAACGGCAACAAGGCCGCCACCCCCCTGGTGGACAAGGACATCTCGGGCGATCCGAGCATCTATCCGTCCGACGACGTGAAGAAGAAGCTCTACGCGATCAGCGACCAGGAGCCCAGCACCCTGCGCCTGATCACCCGTAGCTGGACCAAGATCAAGTCGGGCAAGTAACCGTTCGAAAGGTCCACCTGTCCGGGCGGCACCGGGCCAGGTGGATCACCGGTACAAATAAGTTTGCGACAGCGGAGCTGCGAAGGTAAGTTGCGCGCCGGTTTGGCGTATGCGGCAGCGTGCGTTGCGACCACAGGCACTAATTGTGAGGACCAACCCTTGTCCATTTCTGTATTTCGCAAGGCCCTGGTGGCCAGTGCGGGTCTGACGCTGGCTCTCGGCGTCCAAGCGGCGCCCACGGTGCACCTGTACAACTGGTCGGACTACATCGGGCCCAACACCCTCGCGGACTTCGAACAGGCGACTGGCATCAAGCCGGTGCAAGATGTCTTCGATTCCAACGAAACCCTGGAAGGCAAGCTGCTGGCCGGTCGTACCGGCTATGACGTGGTGGTGCCGTCCAACCATTTCCTGGGCAAGCAGATCAAGGCCGGTGCGTTCATGAAGCTCGACCGCGCCCTGCTGCCCAACTACGCCAACCTCGATCCGGCGCTGATGAAGCGCCTGGAGAAGAACGATCCTGGCAACCAGTATGCCGTGCCCTACCTCTGGGGCACCAACGGCATCGGCTACAACGTCGAGAAGGTCAAGGCCGCCTTGGGCGTGGACACGATCGACTCGTGGGCCGTGCTGTTCGAACCCGAGAACATGAAGAAGCTCTCCCAGTGCGGCGTGGCCTTCCTCGACTCGGCGGACGAAATGCTGCCGGCAGTGCTCAACTACCTGGGCCTCGATCCCAACAGCACCAACCCCAAGGACTACCAGAAGGCCGAGCAGAAACTGCTCGCGGTCCGTCCCTACGTGACCTACTTCCACTCGTCCAAGTACATCACCGACCTGGCCAATGGCGACATCTGCGTCGCCGCCGGCTTCTCGGGCGACGTGTTCCAGGCCAAGGCCCGGGCCGAAGAGGCGAAGAAGGGCGTCGAGCTGGCGTACGCCATTCCCAAGGAGGGTGGCAACCTCTGGTTCGACGTGCTGGCGATCCCCAAGGACGCCAAGAACGCCAAGGAGGCGCACGCCCTCATCGACTACCTGTTGAAACCCGAGGTCATCGCGCAGGTCAGCGACTATGTCGGGTATGCGAACCCCAACCTCAAGGCGGGCGCGCTGATGGACCAGGGTGTGTACAAGGACCCGGCGGTCTACCCCTCGCAAGCCGTGCTGGACAGGATGTTCGTCAACGCCGAGCTGCCCCCGAAGGTGCAACGACTGATGACCCGCAGCTGGACCAAGGTCAAGTCGGGCAAATAATCATCCAGGCCCGCCCTTACAGACGCGGGCCCTAGCCAATCTTGTTGGGAGTTTCATTCATGGCAGTTGCCTCCGGCGCCTCCAAGCCCCCCCTCGACGGTGGTGTCCAGCAGCCCAAGCAGGTGCTGGTCAAGATCGACCGGGTCACCAAGAAGTTCGACGAGACCGTCGCGGTCGACGATGTGTCGCTGGAGATCCGCAAGGGCGAGATCTTCGCCCTGCTGGGTGGTTCAGGCTCGGGCAAGTCGACCCTGCTGCGCATGCTGGCCGGGTTCGAGCGGCCGACAGAAGGGCGCATCTACCTCGACGGCGTCGACATTACCGACCTGCCGCCCTACGAGCGGCCGATCAACATGATGTTCCAGTCCTATGCGCTGTTCCCGCACATGAGCGTGGAGCAGAACATCGCCTTCGGCCTGCAGCAGGACAAGATGCCCAAGGCCGAGATCCAGGCCCGCGTGGCCGAGATGCTCAAGCTGGTGCACATGACCCAGTACGCCCGGCGCAAGCCGCACCAGTTGTCCGGTGGCCAGCGCCAGCGGGTGGCCCTGGCGCGCTCGCTGGCCAAGCGGCCAAAGCTGTTGCTGCTCGACGAGCCCATGGGCGCGCTGGACAAGAAGCTGCGCTCGCAGATGCAGCTGGAGCTGGTGGAGATCATCGAGCGGGTCGGCGTGACCTGCGTGATGGTCACCCATGACCAGGAAGAGGCCATGACCATGGCCCAGCGCATCGCCATCATGCACCTGGGCTGGATCGCCCAGATCGGTAGCCCGGTGGACGTCTACGAGACCCCCACCAGCCGTCTGGTATGCGAGTTCATCGGTAGCGTCAACCTGTTCGAGGGCGAGGTGGTCGACGATGCCGAAGGCCATGCCCTGATCGCCAGCCCTGAGCTGGAGCGCAACATCTACGTCGGGCATGGGGTCTCCACCTCGGTCGAGGACAAGCACATCCTCTACGCACTGCGGCCCGAGAAACTGCTGGTCACCACCGTTCAACCGACCGACGACTACAACTGGTCCCATGGCAAGGTGCACGACATCGCCTACCTGGGCGGTCACTCGGTGTTCCACGTGCAACTGCCCAGCGGCAAGATCGTCCAGTCGTTCGTGGCCAACGCCGAGCGTCAGGGCGCGCGCCCGACCTGGGGTGATCAGGTCTACGTGTGGTGGGAAAATGACAGCGGCGTGGTACTGCGCTCATGAAGATCCGCAAGCTCAAGCGAGCGCTCAAGCGCCTGACCCCGGACGGGCGGCAGCTGGTGATCGGCGTGCCGTTCCTCTGGCTGTTCCTGTTCTTCCTGCTGCCGTTCTTCATCGTCCTGAAGATCAGCTTCGCCGAAGCCGACGTGGCGATTCCGCCGTACACCGAGGTCTTCAGCTACCTCGACGACAAGCTGCAGGTGGTGCTGAACCTGGCCAACTACGGCCTGCTCGGCGAGGATGAGCTGTACCTGGCGGCCTACCTGGGCTCGCTGAAGATGGCGTTCGTCAGCACCTTGCTGTGCCTGCTGATCGGCTACCCGATGGCCTATGCCATCGCCAACGCCCGCAAGGAAACCCAGACCGTCCTGCTGCTGCTGATCATGATGCCGACCTGGACGGCGATCCTCATCCGGGTGTACGCCTGGATGGGCATCCTCAGCAACAACGGCCTGCTCAACAGCTTCCTGATGTGGCTGGGGCTGATCGACCAGCCGCTGCAGATCCTCAATACCAACCTGGCGGTGTACATCGGTGTGGTCTATTCGTACCTGCCGTTCATGATCCTGCCGCTGTTCGCCAACCTGGTGAAGCACGACCAGAGCCTGCTCGAAGCGGCCTCGGACCTGGGTTCGAGCACCTTCAACAGCTTCTGGAAGATCACCGTGCCGCTGTCGAAGAACGGCATCATCGCCGGTTGCATGCTGGTCTTCATTCCGGTGGTGGGCGAATTCGTCATCCCCGAGCTGCTCGGCGGCCCGGAAACCCTGATGATCGGCAAGGTGCTGTGGCAGGAGTTCTTCAACAACCGTGACTGGCCGGTGGCGTCCGCGCTGGCGGTGGTGATGCTGGCGATCCTGATCGTGCCGATCCTGCTGTTCAACCGCAGCCAGGCCAAAGAGATGGAGGGCAAGGCATGAAGCGCTTTGGTTTCTCGAAGCTGATGCTGGTGCTGGGCCTGCTGTTCATCTACCTGCCGATGCTGATCCTGGTGATCTACTCGTTCAACGCCTCCAAGCTGGTGACGGTCTGGGGCGGCTGGTCGGTGAAGTGGTACGTCGGCCTGCTCGACAACACCCAGCTGATGGGGTCGGTCATGCGCTCGCTGGAGATCGCCCTGTACACCGCGGTCGCCGCCGTGGCGCTGGGCACCATGGCCGCCTTCGTCATGACCCGCATCCGCCGCTTCAAGGGCCGCACGCTGTTCGGCGGCCTGGTGACTGCGCCGCTGGTCATGCCCGAGGTGATCACCGGTCTGTCGCTGCTGCTGCTGTTCGTGGCCATGGCGCAGATGATCGGCTGGCCGCAGGAACGCGGCATCATGACCATCTGGATCGCCCACACCACGTTCTGCTCGGCCTACGTGGCGGTGGTGGTGTCGGCACGCCTGCGCGAGCTGGACCTGTCCATCGAGGAGGCGGCCATGGACCTGGGCGCACGGCCGTGGAAAGTGTTCTTCCTGATCACCATCCCGATGATCGCGCCCTCCCTGGCCGCAGGCGGCATGATGTCGTTCGCCCTGTCGCTGGACGACCTGGTGCTGGCCAGCTTCGTCTCCGGTCCCGGCTCGACCACCTTGCCGATGGAGGTGTTCTCCGCCGTGCGGCTGGGCGTGAAGCCCGAGATCAATGCCGTGGCCAGCCTGATCCTGCTGTCGGTGTCGCTGGTGACCTTCTGCGTCTGGTTCTTCAGCCGCCGAGCCGAGGAGCGCCGACGCAAGGCGATCCAGCAGGCCATCGAGGAAGGGGCGGCGGCCAACGCGGCGGCACCGTCGGTCAAGCGCGCCAGTATCGCGCCGGTCTGAGCCTGAAGGCCCTGGGGGGTGGCTCCAATGCACCCCCTTGCCCAGCAGTGGCGATTGCCCCAAGCAGAACGATCGCCTCTCCCGCCGCGCTTGCTGACGCTTCTTCACGTCCCTCTTGAATCCCGCCGCCCATCATGGAACCCTCACCTGGGCCATCAGTCCATGATCTGATCAATTCGACATACGCAAGGAGCCGGCATGAAAGTAGCGCGTGCGCTAGGGGGGCTGGGCCTCGGAGTGCTGTTCGTGCTGGCCGGCTGCGACAAGCAGACCGCTGAGCCGCATCACCCACGAGTCGGGGTGCAACGGGCCACGTCCGATGCCTTCGCGGCCACCGTCACACTGACAGGCGACATCCAGGCACGGGTGCAGACCGACCTGTCGTTCCGCGTGGGCGGCAAGATCATCTCGCGCAGTGTCGACGTCGGTGACCACGTCAAGGCCAACCAGGTGCTGGCACGACTGGACCCCAAGGACCTGCAGAATAATGTCACCTCGGCCAAGGCAGAAGTCTTCGCCGCCCAGGCACGGGTTGCCCAGACCAGCGCAGCGTTCGTGCGCCAGCAGAAACTGCTCCCCAAGGGCTACACCAGCCAGAGCGAGTACGACGCCGCCGAAGCCTCGCAGCGCAGCAGCCAGAGCGCGCTCAAGGCCGCCCAGGCGCAGTTGGCCAACGCCCAGGAGCAGCTCGGCTACACCGCGCTGGTGTCCGAGGCCGATGGCGTCATCACCGCACGCCAGGCCGAAGTCGGCCAGGTGGTCCAGGCCACCCTGCCGATCTTCAGCCTGGCCCGGGACGGCGAGCGCGACGCCGTGTTCAATGTCTACGAGTCGCTGCTGGGCGCGCCCGACAGCGACAAGCGCCTCACCGTACGGCTGCTGGACGATCCGGCCGTGGTCGCCGAAGGCCAGGTGCGCGAAATCACCCCGACCGTCTCCCAGCAGACCGGCACCGTCCAGGTCAAGGTCGCCCTGCGCAACGTGCCCGAGCGCATGCAGCTCGGCTCGCTGGTGACCGCCACGGCCAAGGGCCAGGGCACCCCGAGCATCGAGCTGCCGTGGTCGGCCCTGAGCAAGACCGTGCACACACCGGCGGTCTGGGTGGTCGGCGAGGGTGACAAGGTGGACCTGCGCGAGGTCAGCATTGCCCGTTACCTGACTGGCAGCATCGTCATCGACAAGGGCCTGAAGGGGGATGAAGACGTGGTCGTGACCGGCGCGCAACTGCTGCACCCTGGCATGCAGGTCGAGAAGGTCGCTGTGAAGAAAGATGTCGAGAAGCCGGGAGGGCTGGCGCCATGATGCGTCTGGCATGGACGTTGTGCGTGGGTACCGTGTTGACGCTGGTCGGCTGCTCCGACAAGGAGGAGAAACCCGACCCAGTGCGTCCGGTGCTGTCGGTGGAAGTCCAGCCCCAGTTGCAGTCGCAGCTGGGCCGTTTCGCCGGCACGATCCAGGCGCGTTACGAGAGTACCTTGGGCTTTCGGATACCGGGGCGCATCGCCCGTCGCTGGGTCGATGTCGGTGCCCAGGTCAAGGCCGGGCAGGTTCTGGCGTCGCTGGATCCTACCGACCAGCAGAACCAGTTGCGCGCCGCCGAAGGCGACCTGGCACGGGTCCAGGCCCAGTGGATCAATGCCAAGGCCAACGCCAACCGTCAGCAGCAGTTGTACGACCGCGGGGTCGGTGCACAGGCGCAGTTGGACATCGCGCAGACCGACCTGAAGACCACAGGGGCCTCGCTCGAGCAGGCGCGCTCGTCGGTCAGCCAGGCACGCGATCAGCTCGGCTACAGCGAGCTGCGCAGCGATCATGCGGCCGTGGTCACCGAGTGGCGGGCCGAAGCCGGGCAGACCGTCGGCGCCGGCGAGGCCGTGGTGACCCTGGCCCGCCCCGACGTCAAGGAAGCGGTCATCGACCTGCCGACCTCCCTGGCCGAGCAGCTGACGCCGGCCTTGGTCTTCACCGTGGCCTCGCAGCTGAATCCGGCCATCAGCACCACGGCCACCCTGCGTGAGCTGGAGCCCCGGGCCGATGCCACCACCCGGACCCGCCGCGCGCGTCTGACCCTGGCCGACACGCCGGCCGAGTTCCACTTGGGCACCGCGATCAGCGTGCGCCTGACTCAGGCAGTCTCCCCCCGCAGCGAGCTGCCCCGCACGGCGCTGCTCGAACGCGAAGGAAAGACCCAGGTATGGGTCGTGGACACTGAACAGAGCACCGTCTCGTTGCGCGATGTCACCCTGATCGAGCGGCACGATGACAGCATCGTCGTGACCGACGGCGTGCAACCGGGCGAGCGCGTGGTCACCGCTGGCGTCAACAGCCTCAAACAAGGCCAGAAGGTCATCGTCGAGAAGGAATCCACCCGATGAAAGGCAGTTTCAACCTCTCGGAGTGGGCGCTGAAGCACCAATCCTTTGTCTGGTACCTGATGTTCGTCGCCCTGTTGATGGGCGTGTTCTCGTACATGAACCTGGGCCGTGAGGAAGACCCTTCGTTCACCATCAAGACCATGGTCATCCAGACCAACTGGCCCGGCGCGACCC
The DNA here is from genome assembly GCA_046940335.1 of Enterobacterales bacterium AN_CKDN230030167-1A_HGKHYDSX7. Classification (GTDB taxonomy): domain Bacteria; phylum Pseudomonadota; class Gammaproteobacteria; order Pseudomonadales; family Pseudomonadaceae; genus Aquipseudomonas. Next base: position 411,503 of record JBKYML010000004.1, on the reverse strand, counting down.
AGGACGAGACCTTGCTGCAGGTCACCGATCGCATCGAAAAGAAGCTCGAGGAGCTGGACTCGCTCGACTACGTCAAGAGCTACACCCGTCCGGGCGAGTCCACGGTCTTCGTCTACCTGCGCGACACCACCCAGGCGGAGGACATTCCGCAGATCTGGTACCAGGTGCGCAAGAAGATCAACGACATCCGTGGCGACTTCCCCCAAGGCATCCAAGGTCCGGGCTTCAACGACGAGTTCGGCGACGTGTTCGGCTCGATCTACGCCTTCACCGCCGATGGCCTGTCGTTGCGGCAGTTGCGTGATTACGTCGAGCAAGTGCGTGCCGAGGTCCGCGAAGTGGACAACCTCGGCAAGGTCGAGCTGATCGGTCTGCAGGACGAGGTGTTGTACCTGAACTTCTCCACCCGCCGGCTGGCGGCCCTGGGGATCGACCAGCGCCAGGTCATGCAGGCGCTTCAGGCGCAGAACGCCGTGACGCCGGCAGGGGTGATCGAGGCCGGACCCGAGCGCATCTCGGTGCGGACCTCTGGCCAGTTTGCTTCGGAAAAAGACCTGCAAGCGGTCAACCTGCGCATCAACGACCGCTTCTACCGCCTGGCCGACATCGCCGACATCGAGCGCGGCTACGAGGACCCGCCTGCCCCGATCTTCCGCTATAACGGCCAGACCGCGCTGGGCCTGGCGATCGGCATGAAGAAGGGCGGCAACGTGCAATCGTTCGGCAAGGCCCTCAAGGAAAAAATGGAGCAGGTCGAGGCGCAGTTGCCGGTCGGCGTGGGCGTGCACACCGTGTCGGACCAGTCGCTGGTGGTCGAGGACGCCGTGGGCGGCTTCACCAGTGCCCTGTTCGAGGCCGTGATCATCGTGCTGGTGGTCAGCTTCGTCAGCCTGGGGATTCGTGCCGGCCTGGTGGTGGCCTGCTCGATCCCGCTGGTGCTGGCGATGGTCTTCGTGTTCATGGAATACAGCGGCATCACCATGCAGCGGATTTCGCTGGGGGCCCTGATCATCGCCCTCGGCCTGCTGGTGGACGATGCCATGATCACCGTCGAGATGATGGTCACACGCCTGGAGAAAGGCGAGAGCAAGGCGCAGGCGGCAACCTATGCCTACACCTCGACCGCCTTCCCGATGCTCACCGGTACCCTGGTGACCGTCGCGGGCTTCGTGCCGATCGGCCTGAACGCCAGTTCGGCGGGGGAGTACACCTTCACACTGTTCGCAGTGATCGCCGTCGCCTTGCTGGTTTCCTGGGTGGTGGCGGTGTTCTTCGCGCCAGTGCTGGGCGTGCACATCCTGAGCCAGAACGTGAAGAAGCCCGACGAGAAGCCAGGCCGTGTCGGGCGTGCCTTCGAAGGCAGCCTGGTGTGGTGCATGCGTCACCGCTGGCTGACCATCATCGGCACCATCGTGCTGTTCGCCCTGGCCCTGTTCAGCATGCGCTTCGTGCAGAACCAGTTCTTCCCCTCGTCCGACCGGCCGGAAATCCTGGTCGACCTGAACCTGCCGCAGAACGCTTCGATCAAGGAAACCCGCCGTGTGGTGGACAGCCTCGAGGCGACGCTCAAGGACGATCCGCAGATCGCCCACTGGAGCACCTACATCGGCCAGGGCGCGGTGCGCTTCTACCTGCCGCTCGATCAGCAGTTGCAGAACCCGTACTACGCGCAGCTGGTGATCGTCAGCACGGGCCTCGAAGAACGCAATGAACTCATCGCCCGCCTCAAGGAGCGCCTGCGCAAGGACTTCGTCGGCATCGGCACCAATGTCCAGTCCCTGGAGATGGGCCCGCCGGTGGGCCGCCCCATCCAGTACCGTGTCAGCGGCAAGGACATCGACCAGGTACGCAAGCATGCCATCGAGCTGGCCACCTTGCTCGACGACAACCCCAACGTCGGCGAGATGATCTACGACTGGAACGAACCGGGCAAAGTGCTGCGCGTGGACATCGCCCAGGACAAGGCTCGCCAGCTGGGGCTGTCGTCCGAGGATGTGGCCAACGTGATGAACAGCATCGTCAGTGGCGCGCCGGTCACCCAGGTCAACGACGAGATCTACCTGATCAACGTCGTGGCTCGGGCCCAGGACAGCGAACGTGGCTCACCGGAAACCTTGCAGAACCTGCAGATCGTCAACCCCAGCGGCGTGTCCATTCCGCTGCTGGCGTTCGCCACGATCCGCTACGAGATGGAGCAGCCGCTGGTCTGGCGGCGTGACCGCAAGCCGACCATCACCCTCAAGGCGTCGGTCAATGGCGACATGCAGCCGACCGACCTGGTGGCCGAGCTCAAGCCGAAGATCGATGAGTTCGCCAGCAAGCTGCCGACCGGCTACGAGGTCGCCACCGGCGGTACCGTCGAGGAGAGCGGCAAGGCCCAGGGGCCGATCGCCCAGGTGATCCCGCTGATGCTGTTCCTGATGGCGACCTTCCTGATGATCCAGCTGCACAGCGTGCAGAAGCTGTTCCTGGTGGTCAGCGTGGCGCCGCTCGGCCTGATCGGCGTGGTGCTGGCGCTGGTACCGACCGGCACGCCGATGGGCTTCGTGGCGATTCTCGGCATCCTGGCGCTGATCGGCATCATCATCCGCAACTCGGTGATCCTGGTAACCCAGATCGATGCCTACGAGCGGGACGGCTACACGCCCTGGCAGGCCGTGCTGGAGGCTACCAACCACCGCCGTCGTCCGATCCTGCTGACGGCCGCCGCCGCCAGCCTGGGCATGATCCCGATCGCCCGCGAGGTCTTCTGGGGGCCGATGGCCTACGCCATGATCGGCGGCATCGTCAGCGCCACCTTGCTGACCCTGCTGTTCCTGCCGGCCCTGTATGTGGCCTGGTACCGCATCAAGGAAGATGACGGCGACCAGAAAGGTGCGGCGGGCGGTCAGTCGCAACCGGTGACCGATAAGTCGTAAGTGGCAAGTGGCAAGTGGCAAGCGAGAGCGGATCGGTGTCGGTCTGACGGGTATCGATCCGCTTCTACGCCCTTGTGGGCTTGCCGCGATGCAGATGGCGACGGACCGGACGCTATCGCGGGCAAGCCCGCTCCCACAAGCTGCCTGAGCAGCCCTGCCTACATCGACGGCTGCAGAGGTCTGGGTGGGAGCTTGCGTGCCAGCGATAGGGTCCTGTCAGACGGTGAACGAATGCTCAATGCGACCAGCTTGCTGCTTGCAGTTAATCGCTTGCAGTTCATCCCCTCCCTCCACGACTATTTTTCAGTTATATAAAAATTCTTAAATAGTATTTTTAAGAATAAATCCGGCTGGCTACCATGCGCTCACGCCAGGCCGCTCTTCCTCACGCTGCCCGGCACTTTCGACTCAAGGGAGAACGAGCATGAGTGCATCACTGCGTAGCGTCGACGGTCAGGACGAAGCCACCCTCCTGCGCGAGATCCAGAACGCGCTGCGGGACCTGCGGTTCGGCGCGGTGGAAATCACCGTGCACAACGCCCAGGTCGTGCAGATCGAGCGCAAGGAAAAATTCCGTCTGCAACAGCCCGGCAACAAGTCCGGCTGATCCTGCCCCCCTACCCAATTAGAACAAACGCCATCCGGGAGCTTCACCATGTCCATCCGCCGTTATGCGCTCGCCGCCTTGACCAGTGCCGTGTTTGCCGGGTCCGCCATCGCCAAGGACTACGAACTGCTGAACGTGTCCTACGACCCGACCCGTGAGCTGTACCAGCAGTACAACGCCGAGTTCATCAAGCACTGGCAGGCGAGTCACCCGGACGACACGGTCAAGATCCAGCAATCCCATGGCGGCTCGGGCAAGCAGGGCCGGGCGGTGATCGATGGTCTGCGCGCTGACGTGGTGACCCTGGCCCTGGCCGGCGACATCGATGAGATCGCCAAGCTCGGCAAGACCCTGCCGGCCGATTGGCAGACACGCCTGCCGGATGCCAGCACGCCGTACACCTCCACCATCGTGTTTCTGGTCCGCAAGGGCAACCCCAAGGGCATCAAGGACTGGGGCGACCTGGTCAAGAAGGATGTCTCGGTGATCACCCCGAACCCGAAGACCTCCGGCGGCGCCCGCTGGAATTTTCTGGCGGCCTGGGCTTACGGCCTGAAGAGCGGGGGCAGCGAAGACAAGGCCAAGGCCTATGTCCAGGAGCTGTTCAAGCACGTTCCGGTGCTGGATACCGGCGCGCGTGGCTCGACCATCACCTTCGTCAACAACGGTCAAGGCGACGTCCTGCTGGCCTGGGAGAACGAAGCGTTCCTGGCCTTGAAGGAAGACGGCGGCGCCGACAAGTTCGAGATCGTCGTGCCGTCGCTGTCGATCCTGGCCGAGCCACCGGTGGCCGTGGTCGACAAGAATGCCGAGAAGAAGGGCAACACCGAGATCGCCACCGAATACCTCAAGCACCTGTACAGCCCGGCTGGCCAGACCATCGCTGCGCAGAACTTCTACCGCCCGCGTGACGAAAAGGTCGCTGCCGCGTTCGGCAAGCAGTTCCCGACACTCGATCTGGTCACCATCGACAAGGACTTCGGCGGCTGGAAGACGGCTCAGCCAAAATTCTTCAACGACGGCGGGGTCTTCGACCAGATCTACCAGGCACAATGAGCCGTGCCTGATCCACGCGATACCCTTCAGTAGCCTGCACCGGCCCGGGAATGTTCCCGGGCTTCGTGCGTTCAACCAGGGACTCTTATGTCACGACGCATTTCCCCTGTCATACCCGGCTTCGGGCTGACACTGGGCTACACCTTGGTGTACCTCAGCCTGATCGTTCTCATTCCCTTGGCGGCCATGTTCGTGCACGCCGCGCAGCTCACCTGGGATCAGTTCTGGGCCATCATCAGTGCGCCTCGGGTGATCGCCGCCCTCAAGCTGAGTTTCGGCACCGCGCTGTGCGCCGCGCTCATCAACGGCGTCATCGGCACCCTGCTGGCCTGGGTGCTGGTGCGCTACACCTTCCCCGGTCGCAAGATCATCGACGCGATGATCGACCTGCCGTTCGCCTTGCCCACCGCCGTCGCCGGCATCGCCCTGACGGCGCTGTACGCACCGGCAGGCTGGGTGGGGCAATTCGCCACCGACCTGGGCTTCAAGATCGCCTACACGCCGCTGGGCATCACCTTGGCCCTGACCTTCGTCACCCTGCCGTTCGTGGTGCGTACCGTGCAGCCGGTGCTGGCCGACATCCCGCGCGAGGTCGAGGAGGCCGCCGCGTGCCTTGGTGCACGACCTTTGCAGGTCTTCCGCCACGTGCTGGCACCGGCCCTGCTACCGGCCTGGCTGACCGGCTTTGCCCTGGCGTTCGCACGCGGGGTCGGTGAGTACGGCTCGGTGATCTTCATTGCCGGCAACATGCCGATGAAGACCGAGATCCTGCCGCTGCTGATCATGGTCAAGCTCGACCAGTACGACTACACCGGCGCGACGGCCATCGGCGTGCTGATGCTGGTGGTGTCCTTCATCCTGCTGCTGCTGATCAACCTGCTGCAGCGCCGCATCGAAACCCCTTGAAGGAGGCCCGGCCATGTCCCGTTCGACCCTGAACGCCGCCACGGCGGCCAATGCCGCTCGGCGCGGCAGCGCCACCTCGCGGCGCATCCTGATTTTTCTCGCCTGGCTGGTGTTCGCGCTGTTCCTGGCGTTGCCGCTGGTGATCGTCGTGTCCCAGGCGCTGAAGAACGGCTTCGGCACGTTCTTCGAGGCGATCTTCGAGCCCGATGCGCTGGCGGCCCTGCGCCTGACCCTGCTCGCGGTCGCCATCTCCGTCCCGTTGAACCTGGTGTTCGGCGTCTGCGCCGCCTGGTGCGTGAGCAAGTACACCTTCACCGGCAAGAGCATCCTGGTGACCCTGATCGACCTGCCGTTTTCGGTCTCGCCGGTCATCGCCGGCCTGGTGTACGTGCTGATGTTCGGCGCCCAGGGCCTGCTCGGACCGTGGCTTCAGGACCACGACATCCAGATCGTCTTCGCCCTGCCGGGCATCGTCCTGGCGACCATCTTCGTCACCGTGCCGTTCGTGGCACGCGAACTGATCCCGCTGATGCAGGAGCAGGGGACGCAGGAGGAGGAGGCCGCGCGCCTGCTCGGCGCCAATGGCTGGCAGATGTTCTGGCATGTGACCGTACCGAACATCAAGTGGGGCCTGATCTACGGCGTGGTGCTGTGCACGGCGCGGGCCATGGGCGAGTTCGGCGCGGTGTCGGTGGTGTCCGGGCACATCCGCGGCGTGACCAACACCTTGCCGCTGCATGTCGAGATCCTCTACAACGAATACAACCACGTCGCGGCGTTCAGCGTGGCCAGCCTGCTGCTGATCCTGGCGCTGTTCATCCTGCTGCTCAAGCAGTGGAGCGAATCCCGAATCAACCGTCTGCGCCATGCCGCAGCGGAGGACTAATCCATGTCGATCGAAGTGCGTAACGTCAGCAAGCGTTTCAACCATTTCCAGGCCCTGGACGCCATCAACCTGGACATCAACAGCGGCGAGCTGGTGGCCTTGCTCGGCCCTTCCGGTTGCGGCAAGACAACCCTGCTGCGGATCATCGCGGGTTTGGAGACCCCGGACCAGGGCAGCATCGTGTTCCACGGCGAAGACGTGTCCGGCCATGACGTGCGCGATCGCAACGTCGGGTTCGTGTTCCAGCACTATGCGCTGTTCCGTCACATGAGCGTGTTCGACAACGTGGCCTTCGGCCTGCGCATGAAGCCCAAGGGCGAACGCCCGAACGAGACCCGCATCGCCGAGAAGGTCCATGAGCTGCTGGGCATGGTGCAACTCGACTGGCTGGCCGACCGCTACCCTGAGCAACTGTCCGGCGGTCAGCGTCAGCGTATCGCCCTGGCCCGTGCCTTGGCGGTCGAGCCCAAGGTGCTGCTGCTCGACGAGCCGTTCGGCGCGCTCGACGCCAAGGTGCGCAAGGAGCTACGGCGCTGGTTGGCGCGCCTGCACGAGGACATCAACCTGACCTCGGTGTTCGTGACCCACGATCAGGAGGAGGCGATGGAGGTGGCCGACCGGATCGTGGTGATGAACAAGGGTGTGATCGAGCAGATCGGCTCGCCGGGGGAGGTCTACGAGAAACCGGCCAATGACTTCGTCTACCACTTCCTGGGCGACTCCAATCGCCTCAGCCTGAGCGAAGGTCACCACGTGCTGTTCCGGCCGCACGAAGTCTCTCTGTCACGTCATGAACTCGAAGGCCACCACCCGGCCGAGGTGCGTGACATTCGCCCATTGGGGGCCACCACGCGGGTCACCCTGAAGGTCGAAGGGCAGAGCGAGCTGATCGAAGCCGAAGTGGTCAAGGATCATGACAGCCTCACTGGGCTGGCGCGGGGCGAGACGCTGTTCTTCAAGCCCAAGGTCTGGCAGAAATTGAAGGACGCCTGACGCGCTTTCCAGGACGCCTGGAGCCCTGGCGTGGGAGCCTCCAGGCGTAACGTGACGAACGCATGGCTGAGTGACGGGCGAGGGGAGGGTTTACCCTCATATATTCCTAAAAAGCCTAGATATAAGTTTAAATATTCCTTCCAGAGATAAGCTTTTGGCGTCGATGATTCAGTCATGCGCGGGCCACCAAGGCCCCCCATGAACTGCATCATGAACCCCAGGAGTCTGATCAATGGGTAATGTCCAGTCGGCCGTCAGGGCCTATGACCTGCCAAGGCGCCCCGCCTCCGGCGACCTGGTCGAGCTGGGACGTACGCCGCGCGTGCCATTGGCGTACCTGCGTCTGCAACGCACGCCGGCCAGCAGCCTGAAACGCCGTGACCTTGTCGTGCTGGGCCTGCTGGTGTTGGCACTGCATGGCGCGGTCGCTTACTGGGTCTACCAGACGCCGACGCCGTCTCTGCCGGTCGAGCCGCCGAAGATCCCGCCCATGACCATCGAGTTCGCCGCACCAGCGCCCCCCGTGGTCGAGCCACCGCCCCCGGTGCCGGTCGAACCGCCACCACCGCCACCACCACCGCCGCCTGCGGTCGACGAGTTGGCGGCCAAGCCGGCACCCAAGCCTGTGCCCAAGCCCAAGCCCAAACCCAAACCCGTGCCTAAGCCGGTACCCAAACCGGTTGCCAAACCTGCACCACCTGCAAAGCCGGTCGATACACCGCCACCGGTGACAGCGCCCGCACCGCCCGCGCCCGCGCCCGCGCCTCCCAAGCCCGCGCCGGTAACCCCGGCATCGGCCAATGCGGCCTACCTGAAGAACCCGGCGCCTGACTACCCGCAACTGGCCCAGCGCCGCGGTTGGGAAGGCACGGTGACCCTGCGTGTCGAGGTCTTGCCCAGTGGCAGCCCAGGCCAGGTTCAGGTGCAGACCAGCAGTGGTCGGCAGGTGCTGGACGAGGCGGCCCTGGCTGCCGTCAAGCGCTGGCGCTTCGTGCCCGCCAAGCAGGGCGATGTCGCTCAGGTCGGCTGGGTCAGCGTGCCCATCGACTTCACCCTTCGCTAATCCGCATTCCTTACCACGATCCTTCGGAGCATCACGATCATGAGTGTACTGGCATCCCCCCTCGCATCTGTCGAAAGCGCCGTCATCTGGCTGCTGGTCGGTTTCTCCATCGCGACCTGGGCCCTGGCTCTGGTCAAGGTCGTACAGTTCGCGCGCTTGAAGCGTCAGGACAAGCGCTTCCATGCCCAGTTCTGGGCAGCCTCGAGCTTGGATGCGGCGGCCGATCCCAGCCACGAGCTGCCTGGGCCGGCCGCTCGCGTGGCGCAGTCGGGTTACGCCGCCATCGCGGTCGGCGAGCCCTCCCAGGCCAGCGACCTGAGTCAGGCCATCAATCACCAGGATCGGCTGGAGCGTGCGCTGCGCCAGCAGATCGTTCGCGAGCGACGCTCGTTGGAAACGGGCCTCGCCGTGGTCGCCAGCATTGGCAGCACCTCGCCGTTCATCGGCCTGTTCGGCACGGTCTGGGGCATCATGGAAGCGCTCAAGGGGATCAGCGCGGCCGGCTCGGCGAGCCTGGAGACCGTCGCCGGCCCGATTGGCGCAGCGCTGGTGGCCACCGGCGTCGGCATCGCGGTCGCCGTGCCGGCCGTGCTGGTCTACAACTACTTCCTGCGTCGCCTCAAGCTGACCGCCGCCGACCTCGACGACTTTGCCCACGACTTCTACAGCCTGGCCCAGAAGAGCGCCTTCCGCGTACTGGTCCACCCCGCCGCGCGCCGTGCCCAGGCAGGCTTCACCCAGCCTGTGAAGGAGGCGTCCTGACATGGCCTTTTCGACCCAGGACAGCGATGAAGTCCTTAGCGAGATCAATGTCACGCCCCTGGTGGACGTCATGCTGGTGCTGCTGGTGGTGTTCATCGTCACCGCGCCGCTGCTGACCAATGCCATCCCCATCAATTTGCCCAAGACCGAAGCCGTGGCGCCGGTGGAACAGAAGGCACCCCTGGTGGTGAGCATCGATGGCAGCGGCACGCTGTTCATCGACAAAGACGAGATCCAGCCCGATGCGCTGGAGACCCGGCTCAAGGCAGCCAAAGGAAAGGATGCCGAGGTGCGCGTCCAGCTGCAGGCCGACGACGGCGTCAATTATGGCGAAGTGGCCCGAGCGATGGCTGCCATCGAACGGGCCGGGATCACCAAGCTGGCGGTGATCACCGCACGGTGAAAGGCGTGTTCTCAAGGCAGGGTTTGGGGCCATGGTCGCGACGCGGCGTGGCCTCTTTTTTTGCCCACGGTCCGGCCGTGGACGGAGCGGGCCTCACCGTTGGCCAGGCGGCGTTCCGGCAGAGGCCGCTCACCTGCCGCCACAGTGCAGGTGCAGGCAGGTGCGATCCCCTGTAAGCGGCCCCGTGCCGCGATTGGGCCGCAGGGCCCACAAAATCAACCACTCGCAGCATCAGCCCAACCCATACATGCACCGCCATGGCCATGCATGTATCCAATTGCGATAGACACAACCATGTTCTTTTAAGTTATTAACAAATAGCTTCTTATTCCTTTACGCTCAATGCAGCCTCTTTATACTGACCACCAAGCACGCAAAACCTCAGTGGAGGCGTCCCCCATGCGCAACGAATCCATTCGCTACCTCATTGTGCCGGGTTGGCAAGGATCGCCAGACAATCATTGGCAAAGTCACTGGCAACGCAGCCTGCCCAACAGCCTGCGCGTCGAGCAGCACGACTGGCTCACCCCGCAACGCCACGACTGGGTACGGACACTGGAGCAGGCCATCGATGCCGATCCTTCCCCCGTGATCCTGATCGCCCACAGCCTCGGGTGCATCACGGTCGCGCAGTGGGCCGTCCAGACCAGTCCGCGTCTGTTGCGCCAGGTGCGCGGCGCCTTGCTGGTGGCGCCGGCCGATGTCGAGCGCCCGGCCTGTGCACCGGCATTGCGCAACTTCGCGCCGATTCCCTTGCAGCGGCTGCCCTTTCCCAGTCAGGTGGTCAGCTCCGACAACGATCCGGCCGTCAGCGTCCCGCGTGCCCTGTACCTGGCGCGCGCCTGGGGAGCGGAAACCGGACTGCTGTCCAATGCCGGTCACATCAACGTCTCATCGGGCCATGAGCGCTGGGAACAGGGCTTCGCCTACCTCTACCGGTTGCAAGGCCGCATTGAACAGCGCGGTCTGCGTCGTGCCTGAGGCGCTTTCATCCGTCGAGGCCACAACGCCTGTTCATCGCGATCAGCGCGGGAGTCTGTCATGAGTGTGCACCCTGTTTTCGGTCAGCCCTTGCTGACCTTTCCCGAGCTGGACAAGAGCCCGCTGAGCATTCGCGCCAAGGCCTTGGTGTTCGTCGATCCACGATCCCGTGCGTTGCGCGAGCGGCTCGAGTACGTAGCGCGCTTGCCCCTACCCGTGCTGATCCGCGGCGAGACCGGCACCGGCAAGGAGCTGCTGGCCCGGCAGGTTCACCGCGCCAGCGATCGCGCCGGACTGTTCGTTTCGGTCAACTGCGCGGCCATCAGCCCGACCTACGCCGATGCCGAACTGTTCGGCTACGCCGCCGGGGCCCAGGGCGGCACCGCCAGCAGTCGCGCAGGCTGGTTCGGCTCGGCCAATGGCGGCACCTTGTACCTGGACGAGATTGCCGACCTGCCGCTGACGATCCAGGCCAAGCTGCTGGCCGCGCTGGAGCACCGGGAGGTCACGCGCGTGGGCGCCGCCCACCCGTTGCCCGTCGACGTTCGCCTGGTGGCCGCCTCCAGCATCGACCTGTCCAAGGCCGTCGCAGCGGGTCGCTTCAACGAACGGCTGTACCAGTACCTGCACGAGGGCGAACTCGAACTGCCGGCCCTGCGTGAGCGGGTCGGCGACATCCTGCCGTTGGCCGACTACTTCGTCGGCATCTACAGTGCGCGCCTGGGCCGCTCCCTGCCGCTGATCGGCGAGGCCGCGCAGCTGGCACTCGAAGCCCACGCCTGGCCGGGCAATACGCGGGAGCTGGAGAACGTCATTCACTTCGCATTGCTGGTCGGTCAGGGCGACGAGGTGTTGCCCGAGCACCTTGGGCTGCCCGACACCGCGCCGTTGGCCCGTCTGGAAACCGCACTCGAGCAGCTGACACACGTGCGCGAGCCGTTCGCGGTCGAGGGCGTACGCCGTGTACTGGAGGCCGCTCTGGCACGTCTGCCAGCGGCATGAAGCACGTGAGCTTTGATAAATCGAAAAGGAATATGTAACCAACTAAAAGATATTACTGAGTAATAAAAATTACAGGTATTGTCCGCACACCCTCCTTTGGCTCGCCGCATCAGCGGCATTCGTTGTGCAAGGATCTCCCATGAAGAACACCCTGCTGTTGACCGCCCTCGCTGCCGCGCTGTCCCTGAGCTCTCTGGCCCAGGCGGCCGAGAAGCTGATCGTGGCCGCGACCCCCGTGCCGCACGCCGAGATCCTCGAACTGGTCAAGCCGACCCTGGCCAAGGAAGGTGTGGACCTTGAGATCAAGGTCTTCACCGACTACGTCCAGCCCAACGTGCAGGTCGACCAGAAGCGTCTGGACGCCAACTACTTCCAGACCCTGCCGTACCTCAAGAGCTTCAACGAAGGCAAGGGCACCCACCTGGAAACCGTGGTCGGCGTGCACGTCGAACCTTTCGGCGGCTACTCCAAGAAGGTCAAGAGCCTGGACGAGCTGAAGGATGGCGCGACCGTGGCCATTCCCAACGAAGGCAGCAACAGTGGCCGTGCGTTGATTCTGCTTCAGAAGGCCGGGCTGATCACCTTGAAGGATCCGAAGAACGCCCTGGCCACGCCCAAGGACATCGCCGAGAACCCGAAAAAGCTGAAATTCCGCGAACTGGAATCGGCCATGCTGCCGCGTGTGCTGGACCAGGTCGACCTGGACATGATCAACACCAACTACGCCCTCGAGGCTGGTCTGAACCCGGCCAAGGATGCCCTGGTGATCGAAGGCAGCGACTCGCCTTACGTGAACTTCCTGGTCGCCCGTCCTGACAACAAGGACAGCGACGCCATGCAGAAACTGGCCAAGGCGCTGACCAGCCCGGAAGTGAAGGCATTCATCGAGAAGAAATACAGCGGCGCGGTACTGCCGGCGTTCTGATGGTCGTGTGACACCTGTCGAATGAATGATCGGGGCCGCCATGCGGCCCCTTTGTTTTGAAACGATGCGGTGGGCTTGAGTCCAGGCGTGCGCCTTTTCATGCCTCTTCCTCGTCGACCAGTCGCCTGACGTAGTCTCCTTTCGAATTGATCACGGCCTTGTAAACACCAACAGCCACCGAGGCCTCGGCGTCGATCGGCCCGATGCTGCCGCCGTCGATGGCGAGCACCTGACAGTCGGGGATGAACATCAGCAGCGGTGAATGCGTCGCGATGATGAACTGGGCACCTTGCCTGGCGAGTTCGACGATACGCAGGATGAACGCTAACTGACGCGTGGGGGACAACGAGGCCTCCGGTTCGTCGAGCAGGTACAGGCCGTTGGGTTTGAAGCGATAGGTATACAACGCCTCCATGGCTTCGCCGTGGGATTGCTCGTGCAGATCCTTGCCGCCGTAGTACGTGGCGATCTTCGCATCGAAACTCGGCGCTTCATCGAGCCGGCGCACCTCGGTATTGAGGTTGTAGAACGTCTCGGCACGGTAAAAGAACAGGTCTTTTTCCTTACGGTAGCCCTTGGATAACGTAACGTGCTCGAACAGCTCGGAGTGCGTGGCCTCGGTTTGGAAACGAAAGTTCCGGCCCCCACCCTCGGCATTGCAGCCCAGCTTGATCGCGAGGGCCTCGAGCAGCGTGGACTTGCCGCTTCCGTTTTCTCCGGTGATGACGGTGATGCGGTGGGTAAAGGTCAGCGGGAACAGGTTTTCCATGAAGGCTGGAAGTGCAGCGTCGGCTTTGAGGCGTACGTCAATCAGGTAGAGTGGGCTCATGGTGGCGTTCTCAGGCGCGTTCACTGGGCAGAGGATGGTGCTAATAGGGTGTTGCCTCATCGTAATGAGCATGGCGTGACCAAAGAGCACCTTCAAAAGCGGCAGTATCCGAAGTCTGCTGTACAGAAATTTCCCAAGATATTGTGGCCTCTTTCCCAAACTTCGTGCTTCTGAAGAAACTCCCTCTCTAGCCTGCTAGTTTCCAGCGTTTCGCACAGGGAACCTGCACATGACGCGCGTGATTCTGGACGGTAAAGGCCAGGCGGTCGATGGAGATCTCACCACCACTGGCGCGCTCTGCATCGCCAGCAGCAGGTCATATACAGCGGGTGGCCGGGATGTCCTGCGTGAGGGCGACATCACCACGGCCTGTCCAGAATGTGGCGAGCCTGGCGTCATTGTCGAGGGTTGTCCCCATTTCCTCAGCGACGATCGCCTGGTCGCGACCGATGGAGCGCTAGTGGCGTGTGGGTGCCCATCCGGTGCCAATCGCGTCGTCGCGCCGCTGCACGAGAGCCCTGGCAACAGGCGGGCTTTCGAGGCAAGCACCTTCAATGCGGAGTCAACCGCCTCCACCTCTCAATCCCTGCAGCCTCGACTGTCCCAACCTGCTTCCCTTCAACCGACATCTCCCGAACCCATGTTCGTCGCGCCACTGGGCACGCTCGAACCGGGTTTCTTCATCGTTCCGCGCAGCATGTCCGGTCCAGACGTTCTGTTCTATTTGTCGGACCGGCAGTTAAAGATGCCCATCGAGTATGTGAAGCGACTCAACCCTACGTTCGACGAAGGCTTCAAGGCGGGCGAGATGTTCGTGCTGGCCGATCCCGACAGTCAGCAGGCGTGCAGTCGGATGGAGGCACAGTTGATGGCTGCGGCAGAACGTGTACGGCGCCACGTGTCTTCGCTGAGTGTCGAGGAGGCGGACTTCATGACACGCAACTTGCCTGAAATCGCCGCCCTCTTGGGCAAGGCGAGTAGCGCGATGGGCGTGGTGGAGGCGATGGCTGGAAAGATTCTGGACGACGTATCGCGAAGCCTGAAGGCGTTATCGCAGTTGCACAGGGATGAGTTTAACCAGACGGGCAAGCTTCAAAGCCAGGCGTTTTTCGACCAGCGTAAGGCAGTACTCAAGGATCTGGACGCTCAGTTGAAGGTTGGATTTTTGAACAAGCGGATGGAGCTTGGGAGCTATGACACGCTACGCCGTGACCTGGGCATTTCTTCGAAAAGCCTTGTGCTCCACTGGAGCAGGGCAGGCGCAGCGGGTGAGATACCGGGCTATGCAACACACATGGATAAGGTGGCGGCGATGGGTAAGTATCTGAATGCAGGAGGGTATATTGGAATAGGGCTGGGCGGTGCTTCATCGGTGCTTAAAATAAAAGAGGTTTGTACCGCTGGCAATGAGGAAGCTTGCAAGAAAATAAAGTTAGTGGAGGCATCGAGTTTCAGTGGAGGCTTAGCTGTAGGAATGGGTGCTGGTAGGATTTCGACCTTAGCTGCTGCAAAGCTGTGTGTAAGTGCCTCCCCGCTCCGCTCTGTCATCTGTGGCGTTGCCGTCGTAGGCGCAGGTGCTTGGACAGGTGCTTTTGTGGGTGAACATGCAGGTGAATACATGGGTGAGCTGATCTATGATCATAGTTTCATTGACTAGCTTCATGAAGTCGGTATGGGGGTTGGCGTTCCTCGCGTCTTCATTCGCTCTGATACTTATAGCGCTAGGGATTTCGATTTACATAGCGTTGTCGAGGGACTTTAGTACTATGCTGTGGGCATTGGCGGAAAGCGAGGCGCTATCGAGATTTCGCCAGTTATTTGATGGGGGCAGCCTAGGGTCGAAGGTCATGCTGACCTCCATGGTGAGTGCGCTGTTCATATGGCCCCACTACTTTATCAGGAAGGGGTGGTTGGATGCGCAAGAGCTCAAAACATTTCCGAATGGGTTGAGGAGGAGGCTGTTGATTTCTACATGGGTCAATCTGATCGGAGTAGTAGGACTGTTCATGGCTTCCGGAGCGATATGGATAATTCGATTATAAATGAAATGGCAAGCACAGGGATGAGTTTAACCAGACGGGCAAGCTTCAAAGCCAGGCGTTTTTCGACCAGCGTAAGGCAGTACTCAAGGATTTGGAAGTTCAGTTGAAAGCTGGTTTTTTGAACAAGCGGATGGAGCTTGGGCGTTATGACACGCTACGCCGTGATCTGGGTATTTCCTCGAAAAGTCTCGCGCATCACTGGCAAGGCAGGTGTGGCAGGTGAGATGCCGGGCTATGCAACACACATGGATAAGGTGACGGCGATGAGTAAATATCTGCATGCAGGCGGTTATATCGGCATAGGTGTAGGTGGTGCTTCGTCTGCACTTAAAATAAAAGAAGTCTGCGCTGCCGGTCGTAACGAAACCTGTAAAAGGATAATAATCACCGAGGTGTCAAGTTTCGGTGTGGGTTTGGGTGGAGGCGCAGCAGGTGGCAAACTGTCAAACATGGTTGCCGCACAAACTGTGCATCAGTGCTTCACCGCTGCGCACTGTTGTCTGTAGCGTAGTTGTCGTAGGCGTAGGCGCTTGGACAGGTGCTTCGGTAGGGGCAGCGATAGGTGAGGGAGTGGGCAATTACACAGGAGAGCTCATCTATGATCATACATTTATTGACTGATTTCCTGAACTCACTGTGGGGATTGCTTTTTCTTTTGGCACCTTTTGTTTTGATTGTAATCGCGTTAGGGATTGATGTGCATATTGTCATCTCTGATCAATTTAATATCATGTTGCGTGCGTTGACGAACAGTTCGGCGATATCGAGCTTTTCCCTGGTATGGAATAGGCGCAGTTTAAAGTCAAAGGTCATGCTCATTTCCAGCGTTAGTGCTTTGTTCATGTGGCCCGAATACTTCATGCGCAAGGGTTTACTGGATGTACAGGACAATCGCTCATTTCCAGTAGGCCTAAGACGTAAGATAATGATCTCCGCATGGCTCAATACGATCGGATGTGTATGGCTCGTCCTGGCAGGCGGCGCCGTGAAGCTCATTCGGTCATGAGCGGCAGCCACATGCTTATCGTTCGACGATGAGTTCGAGCCAAGGCCCTTTTGCCACACCACGCACCTGCAAAATCCTTGTGCATTCTCCCCCTCTCCACGGTCCGATCTTCGACGCCTGTCGCGCCCAGCCCTGCCTTGAAGGATCCCCCATGCAGCTGACCGAAAAACAGAAAATGCTCAGTGGCCTGCTCTACCGGCCGACCTGCCCGGAACTGCTGGCCGAGCAGACCGCCAATGCCCAGTGGATGCAGCACTACAACACCAGCGACGTGGCCAATCAGGACCTGCGCAGCGGGCTGCTCGATGCGCATTTCGCGGCGGTCGGCGAGGCGGTGACGATTCGTCCGCCGTTTTATTGCGACTACGGCTACAACATCAGCGTCGGCGCGCGCAGCTTCCTGAATTTCGGCTGCGTGATCCTCGACGTGCTCCCGGTCCACATCGGCGAGGACTGCCACATCGGTCCCGGCGTGCACATCTACACGGTCGACCACCCCCAGCAGGCCGGCATCCGCCGCACGGGGCTGGAAAGCGGCAAGCCCGTGACCCTTGGCAACAATGTCTGGATCGGTGGCGGGGCGATCATCCTGCCAGGCATCACCATCGGCGATGACGCCGTGGTCGGGGCGGGCAGCGTGGTGACCCATGACGTGCCAGCTGGGACTGTAGTCATGGGTAATCCGGCCCGTGCCCGGGCGGCGGAAGACGCGTAGTCTCACCGCTGACCTGCGCCTTGCCATCGCGCACATGACAGTCGAAGATAGCCGCCTCACTGCCCGTGGATGTGCCCGATGTCGCCCTCGTTCCAGCCTGATCTGCTCCGTGCGAGCCTGGCGCCCCTGGCCGAGGGTCAGCCCCTGTCCAGCGATGCCGAGGCCTACCGACGCTTCTACGGCCTGACGCTGCCGGGGCAGAGCTGGCTGGGCGGGTTCACGGTGGCAGGGTTCGAGCTGGTCGGGCAGGTCTGGCTGCCGGTCGCGCCGGTCAAGCCGGCCGGCACGGTGTTCGTCCTGCATGGCTTCTACGACCACATGGGGCTCTACCGACACGTGATCGAGTGGGCACTGGCCCGTGGTCAGGCGGTGATCAGCTGCGATCTGCCGGGCCATGGCCTGTCGAGCGGTGCCCGGGCCAGCATCGCCGATTTCGCCATCTACCAGCAGGTCCTGGACGGCTTGCTCGACCAGGCGCGGCGGTTGGACTTGCCTCGGCCTTGGCACGTCTGCGGACAAAGCACGGGCGGTGCGATCGCCATCGACCATGTGCTGCACCAAGGGGAGTCGAGCCCGATCGACGGGCAGGTCGTGTTGCTGGCGCCTTTGGTCAGGCCCTCGGCGTGGCACCGCTCACGGTTGAGCTACGGCGTGCTTCGGCATTTCATCGACGGCATCGACCGGCGCTTCACGGCCAACAGCAACGACCCTGCCTTCCTGCCGTTCCTCCAGGCCGATCCGTTGCAACCGCGTCGTCTGCCGACGGCCTGGGTCGGCGCGATGTTCAACTGGGTCAGGTATATCGAGGCCGCACCCAGCAGCCTGCGTACGCCATTGATCATCCAGGGCCAGGCCGACGCCACGGTGGACTGGGTGTACAACCTCAAGGTGCTCAGGCGCAAGTTCGAAGGCGCTCAGGTCTTGATGCTGCCCGAGGCGCGGCACCACCTGGTCAACGAGCTGCCCGACATCCGGGAGCGCTACTTCACCTTCATCGGCCAGCGACTCGGCTGATCAGCGCAAGTCACCGTTCGCCTGGCCGACCGCCAGCCCGGCGCGGATCGCCGCCAGGGCGGCCTTGTAGTACGCGTGGCCATCCTGTGACTCGGCGAAGGTGGAGAATGCTTCGAGCTCTTCGTCCGACAGGTCCCGGTAGACGTACAACAGGGTATTGGGCAAGTCTGCGCCGATCTGCTGCATCAATCGTTGCCGCTGCCCGTCCAGCAGGCCCTGTGCCTGGCCGCCCCCAAACAGCCCAGGGAGCATGGAACTGAGGCTGTCGGCGGCGACGCCGGCGATGGCCAGGCTGACTTCGGCCCCGGCTTCACGGGCGGGCAGGGCGTCGATCAGGTGCCCGATGGTCAGCAGGCGGTTGTCGCTGGCCTGGACCTTGGGCAGGCCTTGGGCGTTGCGGGCCAACTGGTCCTTGCGCGTGGCCAGCAGTTCGGCAGCCACGATCTTGCGCCCCAGCGGCGATTCGAAGAAGGCCAGGGCTGGCGCTGGGTCGGGCAGGTTGGCGCGCAGTTGGGCCTGGGCGCGCTTGTCCATGGCCTGGGGTTGAAACCGCTGGCTGCTGTTGGTGATCAAGGCCTGGTACACCGCAGGTGGCAGGCTGTCGCGGTAACGCTGCTGGGCGGCGTCCAGCGCATCGGTGAAATGCGCACGCTGCTCCGGCCAGCCGGCCGCCTTGTACAAGGCGTCGAGGCCGTCGGCCCAGGCAGGCGTGATGCAGATCATCAGCAGGAACGAGTAAAACACGCGGCGCATTCAGGACTCCTGTCGGCAGGGCGCTATTGTCCGTGGCACGGCCCGGCTTTGTCGAGATGTCCGCGTGCGGTGGCGCCAAGTAGCACTGTCGGTTTACCTGGCTTCTGGATACTATGCGCGGCATGCACATCTCTCCGGATCATCCCACCCTTTCGCTGATCGTCGACGACTTGGTCGAACACGGTTGGTCGCAGCAGCAGCTGCCTGTGACACTCGACCTGCTCGAGGGGCTGGCGTTCGAGTGCAGGCAACGCGCGGCCGACGGAGCGTTGCTGCCCGCCGGCGTCGGGCGCGGTGCGGCGCAGGAAGTGCGCGAGGGGGTCCGGGGTGATCAGATCCAGTGGATCGAACCCGGGCAGTCGGTCGTCTGTGACCAGTACCTGGGCGTGATGGACCATCTGCGCCAGACGCTCAACCGGCACCTGTTCCTGGGGCTGGAAGAGTACGAGTGCCATTTCGCCCTGTATCCGCCCGGCGCCTTCTACAAGCAGCACCTGGACCGTTTTCTCGACGATGATCGACGCATGGTCACTGCCGTGCTCTACCTGAACCAGGACTGGCAGGCAGAGCAGGGCGGCCAGTTGCGCATGGTCCTGCCAGGCGGCAGCGAGCACGACGTGTTCCCGACGGCAGGGTGCCTGGTGGTGTTCATGTCGGATGCGATCCCCCATGAGGTGCTGCCTGCGACGCGCGATCGCCTGTCCCTGACCGGCTGGTTCAGGCGGCGCGGCCAGGCGCCGTTCTGAGTCCTGGGGGCGTTCCTGCCATCGGCGCCCCTGGCACGCATCACTGCTCGGCGGTGACCTCGAGCGGCACCTTGAGCCATTTCGCTTCCAGCGCGGCCAGTCGGCCGTCGGCCTTGATCCGCTGCATGGCATTGGTGACGGCCGACTCGAAGGCCGGGTTGTCCTTTTGGAACGGAATGGCCAAGGCCTGATCGCTGTAGGGCTGACTGACGTCCACGGCCGACCCCTCGGTCGCGGCAGGCCTGGCCTGGTTCAGGGCCATGTCGTATTTGCCGCTCTCGATGCCGCTGAGCACAGCGTCCGCCGGCGCTTCGATGATCGAGGCGCGCACATCCAGCTCCTGGGCCAGGGCCTGGCCCAGCTCGACCTCGAAGCCTGTCAGGCGCTGTGCTTGCTTGAAGGCGTAGGGCGGGCTGTCGGCTTGCACGGCGATGCGCAGCTCGCCGCGGTCATTCACTTCATCCAGCAGTTCGGCCTGCGCCAGTGGACTGATGAGCGTGGTCAACAGCAAGGCTGTGGTCAATCGCATGAGAGGGCCCCTTCGTGTTCGGCAGATAAGTGACAGTTGCCGAGGCTTTTTATCCTTCGCCCCGGTCAAGCGCTGGGTCTGACCGCAAGTTAAGCGCAATGTTTGCGGGGGACCACGCGTTTTTGTCGAAGCAGGGCCGGGAGACAGCTGACGGAGGCCGTGAGCGAGCAGATGAAAGGTGCGAAGAATGCCCGGTCGGCATCGGTGCCCAGGCCTTGACGACGAAGGGCCGGGGGTCATCGACCACCCGGCCCTTCAGGCAACCCCCTCGTGCGAGGGGCCGCGGATCAGAACAGTACGCGCGAACGGATGGTGCCCTTGACCTGCTGCAGCTTCTCTTGCGCCAGATCGGAGTACTCGGCATCCACGTCGATCACCACGTAACCGACTTTCTCGTCGGTCTGCAGGAACTGACCGGAGATGTTGATACCGTTGTCAGCGAAGACCCGGTTGATCTCGCTGAGCACGCCCGGGATGTTCTGGTGGATGTGCAGCAGACGGTGCTTGCCCGGGTGCGCCGGCAGGGCCACTTCGGGGAAGTTGACCGAGGACACCGAGGTACCGTTGTCGCTGTACTTGACCAGCTTCTCCGCCACTTCCAGGCCGATGTTGGCCTGGGCCTCGGCGGTCGAGCCACCGATGTGCGGGGTCAGGATCACGTTGTCCAGGCCGCGCAGCGGGCTTTCGAACTCTTCGTCGTTGGAGCGCGGCTCGACCGGGAACACGTCGATGGCCGCGCCGATCAGGTGCTTGTCCTTGATCGCGGCTGCCAGGTGCTCGAGCTCCACCACGGTGCCACGGGCAGCGTTGATCAGGATGCTGCCTTTCTTCATGGCGCGGATCTGCGCCTCAC
Organism: Enterobacterales bacterium AN_CKDN230030167-1A_HGKHYDSX7; assembly: GCA_046940335.1. Lineage (GTDB taxonomy): Bacteria > Pseudomonadota > Gammaproteobacteria > Pseudomonadales > Pseudomonadaceae > Aquipseudomonas. Next base: position 390,514 of record JBKYML010000004.1, on the reverse strand, counting down.
CGATCATCCACTGGGTGGACGGCAGTTCAGGCACGTGCAGCGAGACGATGTCGGCCAGGCCCAGCAGCTCGTTCAGGCTCGGGACCTGGGTGGCATTGCCCAGCGGCAGCTTGGTCAGCGGGTCGTAGAAGTAGACCTGCATGCCGAGGCTCTCGGCCAGCACGGACAATTGCGTGCCGATCGAGCCATAGCCGACGATGCCCAGCTTCTTGCCACGGATCTCGAACGAGTTGGCCGCGCTCTTGATCCAGCCGCCACGGTGGCACGAGGCGTTCTTCTCGGGGATGCCGCGCAGCAGCAGGATGGCCTCGGCCAACACCAGCTCGGCCACCGAGCGGGTGTTGGAGTAGGGGGCGTTGAACACGGCGATGCCGCGCTCACGGGCCGCGCCCAGGTCCACTTGGTTGGTGCCGATGCAGAAACAGCCGACCGCGACCAGCTTCTTCGCGCAATCGAAGACCTCTTCGGTCAGCTGGGTGCGCGAGCGGATACCGATGAAGTGCGCATCGGCGATCTTTTCCTTCAGCTCAGCCTCTGGCAGCGAGCCGGTGAGGTACTCGATGTTGCTGTACCCGGCAGCCTTGAGAGTGTCCACTGCGTTCTGGTGGACGCCTTCGAGAAGAAGGAACCTGATCTTGCTCTTGTCGAGAGAAGTCTTGCTCATCTGCGTAAACCTGTGTCCCGGAGATAGAAAATGGCAGGGAGGTGAAGCGGCGCGGCATCGGCCTTAGCACGAACAGCGGGACGGCAATGCTAGCATACGCGACTTGCTCTGAGCCGATTCCGACAGGTGAAGCGTGCTCAGGCTGACCATGAGCGTTTCGAGGGTTGATCCATGATCGACGCTTGCGCAGTGGAGTAGCGCAACGCTCCTGACCCGGTGAGGCCTTCACCGATACAGCGCGTCGGCAGAGGCTGCTCATGCTCCGTAGCCATCCTGCAGCGGTGTCTGAGCGCACATTGCCTGCATGAAGGCGACTCGGGCGTATTCGATCCGAACAACCTCGTGAATCCGGGTAAGATCTTCGCTCCCGAATGACAGCCGCGTCGGCACAGGAGTCAGCAATGAGCTACAAGCACGCGTACGTGGACGGTACCCCCATCCATTTCCCGCTGGGCAAAGTGGTGTGCATCGGTCGCAACTACGCCGAACATGCCAAGGAGCTGAACAACCCGGTGCCGACCGAGCCGCTGCTGTTCATCAAGCCCGGCAGTTGCACGGTGCCGTTGAACAGCGGCTTTCGCATCCCGACCGAGCGCGGCTCGGTGCATTACGAGGCCGAGATCGCCGTCCTGCTCGGCAAGTCGCTGTCGACCCACCCTGGCGAAGAGGAAGTGCGCGATGCGATTTCCGGTTTCGCCCCGGCCCTGGACCTGACCCTGCGCGACCTGCAGGCCAAGCTCAAGGAAAAGGGCCTGCCCTGGGAGCTGGCCAAGAGCTTCGACGGCGGCTGCGTGTTGCCGCCGTTCTCCCCGGCCAGCGCCTTCGGCGACCTGACCGATATCGGTATCCGTCTGAGCATCAACGGCGAGGTGCGTCAGGATGGCAGCAGCGCCCTGATGCTCAACCCCATCATCCCGATGATCCAGTACATGGCCGCCCACTTCTCGCTGCAGGCCGGTGATGTGATCTTGACCGGCACGCCGGCGGGTGTAGGCCCGCTGAACGTGGGCGATGCGCTGGTGCTGGAGTTGCCTGGCGTGAGTCGCTTCGAGAGCCGTGTGCTCTGACGCCCCCTGGGGCGGTGACGGCAAGCGTCTGTCGTCGCCTCCCTCCCTCCCAGCGATGGTCGATCGCCGGTTTTGCCGTTTTTTTCACATCGTTTGCGGATAATCGTGCGGCAGACTGCTCGCGCCGGTCGTGTGCAGCCTCTTCGGCAAGCCTCCAGGAACATGTCCATGCCCGCTTTCACCCGTGCCTTTTCTTCGTCCAAGCCCAAGGCGCGCATTGGGCTGCGCTGGCCAATCGGGCTGGGGCTCGCGGTATTGGTCGCCTGCGGTCTGACGGTGACGATGCATTGGGACGATCGCGCCTGGCTATGGGCCAAGGAATATTTCGAGAGCCCGGCCGAGCGCGAGGAAAGCACCTGGTTGCCCGACTACCATGTCGACATCGACGCCAAGGTCCTGCCGGGCATGGAGGATGACGAAGCGTCCGACCTGGCCTACGACCCGAGCACGCGAACGCTGTTCTCGGTCATGGGCAAGAACCCGTTCCTGGTCCAGTTGGCTCTGGACGGCGAGGTCCTGCGCAAGATTCCGTTGGTGGGCTGGAGCAACCCGGAAGGGGTCGCGGTGCTGGAGGACGGTCGCCTGGCCATCGTCGACGAGCGCCGGCACGATCTGGTGGTGGTCAGGGTCGACGCGAAGACCACCACGCTCGACCGTGCCGACTTCCACGCCCATGACCTGGGTGACGCAGACAAAGGCAACAAAGGCTTCGAGGCGATCGTCTGGGACCCGCGTCGGCAACGCCTGATCATCGGTGAGGAGCGCCCGCCGCGGTTGTTCGCCTGGAACAGCAACGGGCATGGCGACCTGGTCGGCGAGAAGTACTCGCTACCCAGCGACCAGCTCGACCTGCGCAACCTCTCGGCCACCGGCCTGGATCCGCGCACCGGTCACCTGCTGGCGCTGTCGGCCAACTCGAACATGCTGCTGGAACTCGACGAGCAGGGCGAGCAGATCAGCTTCATGACCCTGCTGGGCGGTTTCAACGGCCTGCAGCAGACGCTGCCGCGTGCCGAAGGCGTGGCCATGGACGAGCATGGCACCTTGTACATGGTCAGCGAGCCCAACCTGTTCTATCGCTTCAGCAAAGACTGACCCTCTCATCAGATTTTACGGATGATGGCATTAAGCTTTATTTCAGCAGTCGTGGTTAGATTCGTCTTTCCGAACTCGAGTCTGACTTTCCATGCGCCGTCTGTCCCGCCCTTTGCTGCTGCTTGCTGGTCTTAGCCTGCTGGTCCTGATCTTCACCGCACAGGAATTTCGCCTGTTCGAGCGGGGCTGGTTCAACGTCAAGACCTGGTGGCGACCGGCCGAGCAGGGCATGGCCCTGCAGCACTATCGCGTCGCCGTGGAAGGCAAGGCCATCGAAGGCCTGGACGACGATGTCTCGGCGCTGACCTACGATCCCGATCGCAAGACCTTGTTCACCGTGACCAACAAGCGCTCCGAGCTGATCGAGCTGTCACTGGACGGCCGGATCCTGCGGCGTATCGAACTGGTCGGTTTTGGCGACCCGGAGGCCGTGGAGTACGTGGGGCGCGACAGTTATGTGATCACCGATGAGCGTCAGCAACGGCTGATTCAGGTTCGACTGCAGGATGACACGCACACGCTCGACGCCAGCCAGGCCGAGCAACTGACCCTGGGCATCGGCCTCAACGGCAACAAGGGGTTCGAGGGTCTGGCCTATGACTCGGTGGGCAAACGGTTGTTCGTCGCCAAGGAACGCGACCCGATGCTGATCTACGTGGTTCAAGGCTTCCCGCACCGGGATCCGGCACAGCCGTATGCCGTGCAGGTGGCTCAGGACCGCAAGCGCGATGCCCGGCTGTTCGTACGCGACCTGTCGAGCCTGCAGTTCGATGAGCGCAGTGGTCACCTGCTGGCACTGTCCGACGAGTCTCGGCTGGTGATCGAGCTGGACGAAGAGGGCAAACCCCTGAGCACCCTGTCGTTGCGTCGAGGGTTCCAGGGGCTGAAGCAGACTGTGCCCCAGGCCGAAGGCATCGCCATGGACGAGCGCGGCACCCTGTACCTGGTCAGCGAGCCGAACCTGTTCTACGTGTTCGAACCTGGCCAGCCTTGACGGCCAGTCGCCGGCGTCCGAGAACGTCCAAGGGGCAATGCCAGGCGATCAGGGCGTATTTACGCGCAGCGTGCGAACGCCGTCCGTGGTGCCCAGCAACAGGACATCGGCAGGTCGTGCGGCGAACAGACCATTGGTCACGACGCCGACGATGGCGTTGATCTCACGCTCCAGGGTCACGGGGTCGGTGATCTGCAGGTTGTGCACATCGAGGATGACGTTGCCGTTGTCGGTCACGACGCCTTCGCGGTAGACGGGATCGCCGCCCAGCTTCACCAGTTGGCGTGCGACATGGCTGCGCGCCATGGGGATGACTTCGACCGGCAGCGGGAAGGCGCCCAGCGCAGGGACCAGCTTGCTGGCATCGGCGATGCAGATGAAGGTGCGGGCGACCGCAGCGACGATCTTCTCGCGGGTCAGGGCGGCGCCACCGCCCTTGATCAGGTTCAGGTGCTCGTCGCTTTCGTCGGCGCCGTCGATGTAGAACTCCAGCTCGCTCACGGTGTTGAGTTCGTAGACCGGAATGCCATGGGCCTTCAGGCGAGCCGCCGTGGCTTCGGAGCTGGCAACCGCGCCGTCGAAGGCGGTCTTGTGCTGGGCCAGGGCATCGATGAAGCAATTGGCGGTCGACCCCGTACCGACGCCCAGGATGCTCTTGGCATCGAGCTGGGGCAGGATGAGGTCGACGGCGGCCTGGGCAACGGCCTGTTTGAGTTGGTCCTGGGTCATGCGGGCTCCGGTGGGGCAAGCGTCTGTCAAAGTCGCTCATTATAGCGCCACGCGTCGGTAAAACCTCGGCTTTGCGATGGTCGCGCCGGCGAACGCTACGGTAGACTGCCCGCTCTCGTCCCGTGGCCAGTGATGCTTTCCCGATGCTCGAACAGTACGTCAAGAAGATCCTCACCTCACGCGTCTACGATGTCGCCGTCGAAACGCCCCTGCACAGCGCCGGACAGTTGAGCAAGCGCCTGGGCAACCAGGTCCTGCTCAAGCGTGAAGACCTGCAGCCGGTGTTCTCCTTCAAGATTCGCGGGGCCTACAACAAGCTGGCCCAGCTGAGCCCCGAGGAGCTGGCGCGCGGGGTGGTCACCGCCTCGGCGGGCAACCATGCCCAGGGTCTGGCCCTGGCGGCCCGGGAGCTGGGCATCAAGGCGACCATCGTGATGCCCAAGACCACGCCCGAGATCAAGGTCGAAGGCGTACGCTCCCGGGGCGGCAAGGTGGTGCTGCACGGCGACTCGTTCCCCGAGGCACTGGCCTACTCGCTGAAGCTGGTGGAAGAAAAAGGCTTCGTCTACATCCATCCCTATGACGATCCCCACACCATCGCCGGGCAAGGCACGGTGGCCATGGAGATCCTGCGCCAGCACCCAGGTCGCCTCGACGCCATCTTCGTGCCGGTCGGCGGGGGCGGCCTGATCGCCGGGGTCGCGGCCTACGTGAAATACCTGCGCCCGGAGATCAAGGTCATCGGCGTGGAGCCGGACGACTCCAACTGCCTGCAGGCGGCCATGGCGGCAGGCGAGCGCGTGGTGCTCCCTCAGGTCGGGCTGTTCGCCGACGGCGTAGCGGTGGCGCAGATCGGCCAGCACACCTTCGAGATCTGCCGTCATTACGTCGACGAGGTGATCACGGTCAGCACCGACGAAATCTGCGCAGCGATCAAGGACATCTACGACGACACCCGCTCGATCACCGAGCCCTCGGGGGCGCTGGCGGTGGCGGGGATCAAGCGCTACGTCGAACTCAAGGGCGCCGTCGGGCAGACCCTGGTGGCGATCGAGTCGGGCGCCAACGTCAATTTCGACCGCCTGCGCCACGTGGCCGAGCGCGCCGAGCTGGGCGAGCGCCGCGAGGCGATCATCGCGGTCACCATCCCCGAGCGGCCGGGCAGCTTCAAGGCCTTCTGCGAGGCGATCGGCAAGCGCCAGATCACCGAATTCAACTACCGCTACCATGCCGCGGGCGAGGCGCACATCTTCGTCGGCGTGCAGACGCACCCGGACACCGACCCGCGTGCCGCCTTGGTCCGGCATCTGGGCGAGCAGGGCTTCCCGGTGATCGACCTGACCGACAACGAGCTGGCCAAGCTGCATATCCGTCACATGGTCGGCGGGCATTCGGCCGGCGTCGGCGACGAGATGGTGCTGCGCTTCGAATTCCCCGAACGGCCAGGGGCGCTGTTCAATTTCCTCAACAAGCTGGGCGGGCACTGGAACATCTCGATGTTCCACTACCGCAACCATGGTGCTGCCGATGGCCGCGTGGTCGCCGGCTTGCAGGTCCCCGAGGAGGAGCGCCACCTGGTCCCGGAGGCCTTGGCGAAGATCGGCTACCCCTACTGGGACGAGACCGACAACCCGGCCTATCGGTTGTTTCTCGGCTGAAGGCCGAGCCCTGGTCATCCACGAGGCCTGACGACATGGACCTTCCGACCTGGCTCAGCCGCGTGCATGCCGTGGCCATGGTGTTGCTGATCGGCAGCATGCTTGGCCTGGTGTATGCCGCATGGCGCGCGGGCCGTGCCGATCATGAAGAGCGGCTGAAGCGCTGGCGGTGTGTCCTGGGCGGGTTCGTGCTGCTGGCCAGCCTGGCCGTGCTGCCGTTCACCGGCTGGTGGCTGGTCCATCTCAACGGCTGGCCGCTGGGCCAGGCCTGGATCCTCGGATCCAGCGTGCTATACACCGTCGCGCTGTGCGGTGTGATCGGGTGGTACCTGTCCCGACCGACGCGTGTGGGCACCCAGCAGGTGCTGGCCGTGGGCCTGCTCGGATGCTGCGTGGCGATGGCCGTGCTGATGGTGATGCGACCGGTGTGACGGTCGAGCGCTCACGGCTCTGACTTGAACCTGTTGATTCGGCGTGGCGGATTTTGCGGCTCCTGCGGAGCCGATCGCGGCGCAGGGGCCCGCTAGGGCCCGCAGACCCTGTCAGCCCGACATACCGGCCTCACCCCCTCAACGACATGACTTCCCAGCCCCGCCGCTCGGCTTCCGCTCGCAATGCCGGATCCGGGTCCACCGCCACCGGGTGGGTCACCCGCGCCAGCAGGGGCAGGTCGTTCATCGAATCGCTGTAGAAGTAGCTGTCCTCCAGGTCATGCCCGTTCTCCAGCATCCAGCGTTCGAGCCGTGTCACCTTGCCTTCACGGAAGCACGGTATATCGGTACTGCGCCCCGTGAAGCGTCCGTCCCGGCGTTCGCATTCGGTGGCCAGCAGCGTACGTACGCCCAGGCGGCGGGCAATCGGGCCGGTCACGAAGCGATTGGTCGCGGTGATGATCACCAACTGGTCGCCCGCCTCGCGGTGTCGCTGCAGCAGCGCCAAGGCCTTGGGCAGGATGATCGGCTCGATGCAGTCGCGCATGAAGTCCTGGTGCCAGTGGGCCAAGGTGGCCGGCTCGGTCACGGCGAGGATTTCCAGGGAAAAGGCCAGGTAGGCCTGCAGGTCGAGGGTGCCGGCCAGGTAATCCTGGTAGAACGCATCGTTGCGGCGCTTGTAGACGATCGGGTCGAGCACGCCACGGGCGCAGAGGTAGTCGCCCCAGGCATGATCGCTGTCACCGCCGAGGAGGGTATTGTCCAGGTCGAATAAAGCCAGGCGCATCGCAGTCGCTCGCAACGTCTTCAGGTGGGACCCCGCAGAATACGGAGTTTCCAGGTCGCTGCACATAAGCGGGCAGGCGCGTTGCTGCGCTCGCAGGCTTTGTGGAACAATGCCTGAACATGCGTTTGCGAGGTTGCTGCCGTGATCGACCCGGATGGTTTCCGCCCCAATGTCGGGATCATTCTCACGAATGATGCCGGGCAGGTGTTATGGGCTCGACGGATCAACCAGGATGCCTGGCAGTTTCCCCAGGGTGGCATCAACCCTGAAGAGACGCCGGAAGAGGCCTTGTACCGAGAGCTCAACGAAGAAGTCGGCCTGGAACGCCAGGACGTGGAAATACTGGCCTGCACACGTGGCTGGTTGCGTTATCGTCTGCCTCAACGCCTGGTGCGCACGCACAGCCAGCCCTTGTGCATCGGTCAGAAGCAGAAGTGGTTCCTGTTGCGGCTGGTGAGCAACGAGCAGCGCGTCAGGATGGACCTGACCGGCAAGCCGGAGTTCGACGGCTGGCGCTGGGTCAGCTACTGGTACCCGCTGGGCCAAGTGGTGACATTCAAGCGCGAGGTGTACCGGCGCGCCCTCAAAGAGCTTGCACCGCGTCTTCTGACGCGCGACTGACGACGGAGTTCGACCCCGAGCCATGCTCAATACGCTGCGCAAGATCGTCCAAGAAGTGAACGCCGCCAAGGATCTCAAGACGGCGTTGGGGATCATTGTCTTGCGTGTGAAGGAGGCCATGGGCAGTCAGGTCTGCTCGGTCTACCTGCTCGACCCGGAGAGCAACCGGTTCGTCCTGATGGCCAGCGAGGGTCTGAACAAGCGTTCCATCGGCAAGGTCAGCATGGCGCCCAACGAGGGCCTGGTCGGTCTGGTCGGTACGCGGGAGGAGCCGCTGAACCTGGAGAACGCGGCCGATCACCCGCGCTATCGCTATTTCGCCGAGACTGGCGAAGAGCGGTTTGCGTCCTTCCTTGGCGCACCGATCATTCACCACCGCCGGGTCGTCGGCGTCGTGGTCATCCAGCAGAAGGAGCGCCGCCAGTTCGACGAGGGCGAGGAAGCCTTCCTGGTCACCATGAGCGCGCAGCTCGCCGGGGTCATCGCCCATGCCGAGGCCACCGGCTCGATCCGCGGCCTGGGGCGTCAGGGCAAGGGTATTCAGGAAGCGCGTTTCGTCGGGGTGCCTGGCTCGCCGGGCGCGGCGGTCGGCCGTGCGGTGGTCATGCTGCCACCGGCCGACCTTGACGTGGTGCCCGACAAGGCCGTCGACGACGTCGACGCCGAACTGCGACTGTTCAACACCGCCCTGGAAAGCGTGCGCGAGGACATGCGTGTGCTGTCCGCCAAGCTGGCCACGCAGCTGCGTCCCGAAGAGCGCGCGCTGTTCGACGTCTACCTGATGATGCTCGAGGACGCTGCCCTCGGGGGCGAAGTGGTGCAGGTCATCCGCACCGGGCAGTGGGCCCAGGGCGCGCTGCGCCAGGTGGTGACCGAGCACGTCAACCGTTTCGAACTGATGGACGATGCCTACCTGCGCGAGCGTGCCTCGGACGTCAAGGACCTGGGCCGACGGCTGCTGGCGTACCTGCAGGAAGCGCGGCAGTCGACCCTGGTGTATGCCGACAACACCATTCTGGTCAGCGAGGAGCTGACCCCGGCGATGCTCGGCGAAGTGCCGGAAGGCAAGCTGGCCGGTCTGGTCTCGGTACTGGGCTCGGGCAACTCCCACGTGGCCATCCTGGCCCGGGCGATGGGCATCCCCACCGTCATGGGCCTGGTGGATCTGCCGTATTCCAAGGTCGACGGCATCGAGCTGATCGTCGACGGCTACAAGGGCGAGGTCTTCACCAACCCCAGCGAGGTGCTGCGCAAGCAGTATGGCGAGGTGGTCGAGGAGGAGCGCCAGCTGGCCCAGGGCCTGGATGCGCTACGCGAGCTGCCGTGCATCACGCCTGACGGCCACCGCATGCCGCTGTGGGTCAACACCGGCTTGCTTGCCGACGTCGCCCGTGCCCAGCAACGCGGCGCCGAAGGCGTCGGGCTGTACCGCACCGAAGTGCCATTCATGATCAACCAGCGCTTTCCCAGCGAGAAAGAGCAGCTGGCCATCTACCGCGAGCAGCTGGCGGCCTTCCACCCCCTTCCGGTGACCATGCGCAGCCTCGACATCGGTGGTGACAAGGCGCTGTCGTACTTCCCGATCAAGGAAGACAACCCGTTCCTCGGCTGGCGCGGCATCCGCGTGACCCTCGACCACCCGGAGATCTTCCTGGTGCAGGCGCGCGCCATGCTCAAGGCCAGCGAGGGGCTGAACAACCTGCGCATCCTGCTGCCGATGATTTCCGGTATCCACGAGCTGGAGGAAGCCCTGCACCTGATCCACCGGGCCTGGGGCGAGGTGCGCGACGAAGGCACCGACGTGCCCATGCCGCCGGTCGGCGTGATGATCGAGATTCCCGCAGCGGTCTACCAGACCCGCGAGTTGGCACGCCAGGTCGACTTCCTGTCGGTCGGATCCAACGACCTGACGCAATACCTGCTGGCGGTGGACCGCAACAACCCGCGGGTCGCCGACCTCTACGACTACCTGCACCCGGCCGTCCTGCAGGCGCTGCAGAACGTGGTGCGTGATGCCCACGCCGAGGGCAAGCCGGTGAGTATCTGTGGCGAAATGGCCGGCGACCCTGCAGCGGCGGTGCTGTTGATGGCGATGGGGTTCGACAGCCTGTCGATGAACGCCACCAACTTGCCCAAGGTGAAGTGGATGCTGCGCCAGATCGACATGGGCAAGGCGCGCGAGATGCTCGGCGAGGCGATGTCGCATGACAACCCGCATGTCATTCACAGCTCGCTGCAACTGGCGCTGAAGAACCTGGGGCTGGCGCGGATGATCGGGCCTGGGGCAGACAAGACGCTCTGAGCCGTTGCTCAGAGTGTCAGGCTGACATCCCCCTGTGATGCGCCCAAGGGGCCATGGCTCCGCTCGATCACCTGTCGTCGTCCCTGTGCATCGACGATCACCACCGTTCGCGCCCGTGTGCCGTAGTGGGGGCTGGCGATGAAGGCCGTGGACAGCAACCGTTCGGTAACCAACCCTATGCCGGTGTCGGGCAGTTCGGCGTCGGGCACCGGGGTCTCGTCCGCCAGCAACGCCAGTAAACGTTCCGGCTCGGGCCTGCCCAGGGTCTGCGCCAAGGCCTCCCGCGCCCTGACCAGCTTGGGCCAGGGCGTGTCCAGCGCCGCGTTCGACAGCCCATAGACGCCGGGCGCCAGCAGGCGCGGTACACCCTCGTGGGCATGAAGGTAGCCCAGCGTCTGGCCATCGCCGACCAGCAGGTTGAAGCCTGCGTACGCGTCCGCTTCACGGGCCACGCGCTCCAGGTACTCGTGCGGCGTCAAGGCGCCTTGAAGAAATCCGGCGACCAGGTGTCCGCGCGAGCGCTGGCCGCTGGGTTGTCCGGGCTGACGGATATTGGTCAGCGCGGCGAAGCGCCCCTCGGGCCCTACGCCAAGCCAGGTGCCGCCCGCTTCCAGGTCACGCCCGGCATACACGCCCGGTGCATCCGCCCAGGGGCCCAGGGGCCGTGTCGGTCGCTGGTAGAACTCGTCGCGGTTGGCGGCCACGATCAGCGGCAGCGCCTGGCCAGGCTGCCAGGCGAATACGATCAGGCACATCGATGAGCCTCCGAGGTTTGCCCTACTGTACCAGCCCCTACGCCTCCTTCGGCCCTTGCGCAGAGTTCACTAGGGCCTCGCGCCCGGCTTCCGTTACCATGCGTGCTGGTTATCTGGAGGACGCTGCATGGAGTTCGCACTCTACCTGCTGTTGGGCGCTTGCGCTGGCGTGCTGGCGGGGCTGTTCGGCGTGGGCGGTGGCATCATCATCGTGCCGGTGCTGGTGTTCAGCTTCACGCTGCAAGGCTTCGATCCGTCGATCCTGACCCACCTGGCCGTCGGCACATCGCTGGCGAGCATCGTCTTCACCTCGATCAATGCCATCCTCGAGCACCACCGCAAGGGCGCGGTGCGCTGGTCGATCTTCGCCTGGATGACCCTGGGCATCCTCGCCGGTGCCTTGCTTGGGGCCAAGACCGCTTCGCTGATCCAGGGGCCGGCGCTGCAAAAGATCATCGGCGTGTTCGCAGTGCTGGTTGCCCTGCAGATGGCGCTCGATCTCAAGCCCAAGGCGCGCCACGAGGTGCCCGGCAAGGTCGGCCTGGCAGCGGCCGGTGGCGTGGTCGGCTGGGCCTCGGCGATCTTCGGGATCGGCGGCGGTTCGCTCACCGTACCCTTCCTGACCTGGCGCAGCCTGCCCATGCAGCAGGCCGTGGCGACTTCCTCGGCCTGCGGGCTGCCGATCGCACTGGCCAGCGCCGCCAGTTTCATGCTGCTGGGCTGGCAGGATGCACGCCTGCCTGCACACAGCCTGGGCTACGTCTACCTGCCAGCGATGATCGGCATCGCCGTGACCAGCATGTTCTTCGCCCGCTTCGGCGCCCGCCTGGCGCATAGACTTTCACCGCGCTTGCTCAAGCGCCTGTTCGCCGCGCTACTGTTCAGCGTCGGCCTCAGCTTCCTGTTCTGAACCAAGAGGAACCACCATGCTGCCTTACCCGCAGATCGACCCCGTGGCCGTCGCCATCGGGCCGCTGAAAATCCACTGGTACGGTCTGATGTACCTGATCGGCATCGGCGGCGCCTGGCTGCTGGCCTCGCGACGGTTGCACCGCTTCGATCCGACCTGGAGTCGGGAAAAGCTCTCCGATCTGGTGTTCTGGCTCTCCATGGGCGTGATCGTCGGCGGGCGGCTGGGATACGTGCTGTTCTACGATCTGCAGGCCTATCTGGCCCAGCCGACGCTGATCTTCGAAGTGTGGAAGGGGGGCATGTCGTTCCACGGCGGCTTCATCGGCGTGATGCTGGCCGCCTTGTGGTTCGGCAAGCGCCACAACAAGTCGTTCTTCGAGCTGATGGACTTCGTCGCGCCGTTGGTGCCGATCGGCCTGGGCGCCGGGCGCATCGGCAACTTCATCAACGCCGAGCTGTGGGGCAAGCCGACCGATGTGCCCTGGGCCATGGTCTTCCCGCCATTCAGCGACCCGGCGCAGTTGCCGCGTCACCCTTCGCAGCTGTACCAGTTCGCTCTGGAAGGCGTGGCGCTGTTCATCATTCTCTGGGCGTTCTCGCGCAAGCCGCGCCCGACCATGGCCGTATCGGGCATGTTCGCGCTGTTCTACGGCATCTTCCGCTTCATCGTCGAGTTCGTCCGCGTGCCGGATGCCCAGCTGGGCTACATCGCCTTCGGCTGGCTGACCATGGGTCAGTTGCTGTGCCTGCCGATGATACTCGGTGGCCTGGGACTGATCTGGTGGGCTTATAATCGTACACCGACGGCGAAACCCGCCCTTTGATTCCCACGGCAGGGGCGATCCCCCTGCCGTTTTCGTTACAGGTAGGCCATGAAACAGTATCTAGACCTGGTGCGCGACGTCATCGAGAACGGCACGCTGCAGCAGAACCGTACCGGCGTGCGCACCATCAGCTTGCCCGGCGCCATGCTGCGCTTCGACCTGCAGCAGGGCTTCCCGGCGATCACCACGCGCAAGCTGGCGTTCAAGTCGGCGATCGGCGAGATGGTGGGCTTTCTGCGCGGTGTGCGTGATGCCGGGCAGTTCCGCGACCTGGGCTGCAAGGTCTGGGACCAGAACGCCAACGAGAACGCCCAGTGGCTGGCCAACCCGTTCCGCCAGGGGCACGACGACCTGGGCGAGATCTATGGCGTGCAATGGCGCCAGTGGCCGGGTTACAAGCGCATTCCTTTGAGCAATCCGGCGGCGATCGCCCTGGCCGAGCAGCAAGGGTACCGGCAGATCGCCCAGGACCAGGAGGACGGTCAAGCCTTCGTGGTGCTGTACAAGGCCATCGACCAGGTACGTCAGTGCCTGGACACCATCGTCAACGATCCGGGCAGTCGCCGTATCCTGTTCCACGGCTGGAACTGCGCCCAGCTCGACGAAATGGCCTTGCCGCCGTGCCACCTGCTGTACCAGTTCCACCCGAACGTCGAGACCCGAGAGATCTCCCTGACCTTGTACATCCGCTCCAACGACCTGGGCCTCGGCACGCCGTTCAACCTCACCGAAGGTGCGGCGCTGCTGTCGCTGTTCGGTCGGCTGACGGGCTACACGCCGCGCTGGTTCACCTATTTCATCGGCGATGCGCACGTCTACGAGAACCACCTGGACATGCTGGGCGAGCAACTCAAGCGCGAGCCGCTCGCGGCGCCGCGGCTGGTGATCGACGAGCGCGTGCCGGCCTTCGCGGACACGGGAATCTATGCGCCAGAGTGGCTGGAGCGGATCGAGCCGAGCGATTTCCGGCTGGAAGGGTATGAGCACCATGCGCCCATGACGGCGCCCATGGCGGTCTGATCGTGCGATTCCGTGGGGCGTTGGCCTAGTGCTCAGGGGCCAGCTCCTCACCGCCTGCATCGCGGGCAAGCCCGCTCCCACAAGGAATTGAGCTGCAACAGCCTGTATCGCGCAATGTGGATAGGGGTGCGGGCTTGCCCGCGATAGCGCCAGATCACTCGCCACGGACCACCGTCTACGTCCGGCTCCTAACGCTCGTGACTGCGCCCGACGTGCGAATGCTCGACGTCCACTGCCGTCACTGCCCCCGTCACCTCCAGGCGCTGGAGGATCGAGCACTGCGCCTCCCGTGCCTGACAACGCTGACGCAGATCGGTCAACTGCGTCTGCAAGGCCATCAGTCCGTCGATGCGTGCCTGCACGTGCGCGATGTGCTCGTCGATCAGCGCGTTGACGCTGGCGCACTGGTCTTCAGGGCTGTCACGCAAGCGCAGCAGGCTACGGATCTCGTCGAGGGTCATGTCCAGGGTGCGGCAGTTGCGGATGAACGTCAGCCGCTCGACATGAGCCTGGGTGTACACCCGGTAATTGCCTTCGCTGCGCGCTGGCGCAGGTAGCAGGCGCTCGCGCTCGTAGTAGCGAATGGTCTCGACCGCGCAGTCGGTGGCCGCCGCCAGTTCTCCAATCTTCATCGCTCACCCCATCGAAGATGCTTGACCCTATAGTGGCTACAGGGTGTTCACTCTGGCAATACGTACTTTTGGGGGACCTGTCCATGGGCCAGCCTGTCGACCACGACCATAAACACGCGCATGCTTCGCACGAGCACGAGCACGAGCACGAGCACGAGCACGGCCACAAGCACGCCGGACAGACGTGCTGCAGCACCCAGGCCGCTCCGGCGCAGGTGACGTTGACGGACCAGGCCAGCGACGACGCGCGCCTGAGCCGCTTTCGCATCGAAGCCATGGACTGCCCTACCGAACAAGGGCTGATCCAGGACCAGTTGGGCCGCCTGCCGGGCATCGAACAGCTGGAGTTCAACCTGCTCAACCGTGTGCTGGGCGTGCGCCACACCCTGGCCGATACGGCCGAGATCCAGCAGGCCATCGCCAGCCTGGGCATGCACGCCGAACCGCTGGCCGACGATGCCGACAGCACGCCCCTCGCCACGCCCACTCGCACGCGCTGGTGGCCCCTGGCACTGTCCGCCTCGGCCGCGCTGGCGGCCGAAATCCTGCATTTCACCGCCCTGGCACCGGAATGGGTGGTGGCCGTGCTGGCGCTCGGCGCCATCCTGGGCTGTGGCCTGGGCACCTATCGCAAGGGCTGGATCGCGCTGCGCCACCTGAACCTGAACATCAATGCCCTGATGAGCATCGCCGTGACGGGTGCCGTGCTGATCGGTCAGTGGCCCGAGGCGGCCATGGTGATGGTGCTGTTCACCCTGGCCGAGCTGATCGAGGCCCGTTCGCTGGACCGGGCACGACGCGCCATCGGTGGGCTGATGCAACTGACCCCGGACATGGCCACGGTACGCCAGGCCCAAGGCGACTGGCGCGAGGTGCCCGTGCGTGACGTGGCGCTGGGTGCGTCCGTGCGCGTCAGACCGGGCGAGCGCATCGGCCTGGATGGCGAAGTGAGCAGCGGACAGTCGACCGTCGACCAGGCACCGATCACCGGCGAGAGCCTGCCGGTGGAGAAGGGCGTCGGCGACAAGGTCTTCGCCGGCACCATCAACCAGTCCGGGGCCCTGGAGTACCGCGTGACCGCCGCCGCAGGCGAGTCGACCCTGGCGCGCATCATCAAGGCCGTGGAACAGGCGCAGGGCGCCAAGGCACCGACCCAGCGCTTCGTCGACCGCTTCTCGCGGCTGTATACCCCCATCGTCTTCGCCGTGGCCCTGCTGGTGGCCCTCGTGCCACCGCTGTTGCTGGGCGGCCTTTGGTTCGACTGGGTCTACCGGGCCTTGGTGCTGCTGGTGGTCGCCTGCCCCTGCGCGCTGGTGATCTCCACGCCGGTGACCATCGTCAGCGGCCTGGCCGCTGCCGCACGCAAGGGCATTCTGGTCAAGGGCGGTGTCTACCTCGAGGAAGGCCGCAAGCTTAGCGTGCTGGCGCTCGACAAGACCGGCACGCTGACCCACGGGCGTCCGGTGCAGACCGACTTCCAGGTCTTGCAACCGGCCTTCGAAGCACGTGCCCAGGGCCTGGCCGCCAGTCTGGCGGCGCGCTCCGACCACCCCGTGTCACGCGCCATCGCCGAACAGGGCCGTGCCCAGGGGCTGGCCGACGACCCGGTCGAGGCCTTCACGGCCCTGGCAGGCCGCGGCGTGCGGGGTGAAATCGGCGGACAGACGTACCACTTGGGCAATCATCGCCTGGTCGAAGAGCTGGGTCTGTGCTCGCCTGCGCTGGAAACCGAACTCGATCGGCTGGAGCGCCAGGGCAAGACCGTGGTCCTGCTGCTCGACCCTTCAGGTCCATTGGCGCTGTTCGCGGTGGCGGACACGGTGAAGCGCAGCAGCCGCGAGGCCATTGAGCAGTTGCATGCCTTGGGCGTGCGCACGCTCATGCTGACCGGTGACAACCCTCATACCGCCCAGGCGATCGCCGAGCAGGTCGGTATCGATGAAGCTGAAGGCAACCTGCTGCCGGAGGACAAGCTGCGCCTGATCGAGCGTCACGCCGGACAAGGGCGGCGGGTCGGCATGGTCGGCGACGGGATCAACGATGCACCGGCCTTGGCCCGGGCCGACATCGGATTCGCCATGGCGGCGGCCGGCACCGACACGGCCATCGAAACGGCGGATGTCGCGCTGATGGACGATGATCTGCGCAAGATCCCCGCCTTCATCGCCCTGTCGCGGCAAACGGCGCGCATCCTGACCCAGAACCTGGCGTTGGCCCTGGGCATCAAAGCCGTGTTCCTGGCGATCACCTTCGCCGGCCTGTCGACCCTGTGGATGGCAGTGTTCGCCGACATGGGGGTCAGCCTGCTGGTAGTGTTCAACGGCCTGCGGCTATTGCGGCACTGACACACTTCGCCGCTGGCCAGGACGAGCCTAGAGTGCCTGTGCCAGCCGCTCCAGCTGCGCCTGTCGCTCTTCCAGCCGCGCGTTGCCCTGCGGGTTGAGCGTCGACCAGCGTGGGTGAGCACGGGCCTTGAGCAGCGGCTCGGGCAGTTTGCCCTTGCGCCAGGTCTGCTCGTCCAAGGCGTCGAGCTGCACGCTGCCTTGCGCGGCATGACCCCGGCGATCCAGGGCGACCATCAGCTGCTGTTGGCGCAAGGCCAGCAGGCGTAGCACATCGTCGTGCACCGTCAGCTCGCGTGCCCCCTTGAACTTGCCCATCAGGCGCGAGCCGTAGTTACGCGCCGTCTGCAAGGCGCCGCCTGCCACGGCACCGGTCAGGGCCGCCACGCCCAGGGTCAGCCCACCCAGCAGCAGGTCGACGCCCGCGCCTGCCGCCGCACCGGCCGCCACGCCACCGCCAACCCGCACGCCCAGCACGCGCAAGGTTTCCGGATTGAACAGGTCGTCACCCCAGCGTCCATCCAGCAGTGGCAGGTCATGGGCGGTGGCGTCCTCGCGGCGGAACGCGTACAGGCGCAGCAGCGCCTCGACACAGTGTTGCTCACGCTGGCGCACCGTCTGGCGCAGGGCTTCGAGGGCGGCGGCTTCGGCAGCCGGTTCGGCCACCACGCTGCGTCGACAGGCGGCGCAATCGAGCAGCAGTTCGGCGATCAGCCGCTTGCCCGCCTGTTGGCGCGCGAGCCGTTGTGTCTGCTGGTCGTCGATCAGCCGCTGCAAGGCCGGGCGGGCTGACTCGAGCAGCAAGGCCAGGCTTTCGTACAGGCGACGCTCACCGTCCTCGGGCGGCGCGACACTGTCGAAACGCACCAGCGCGTGCAAGCCGAGACGGGCCAGCGCCTCGCGCCACTGGGGTTCACGGTGGGTAGGGCTGGCCACGAAATTGAGCACCGGCAGCAGGGGCTTGCCACAATCGGCCAGTACCTCCAGCTCGTCGCGGTACTTGGCCAGGACGGGTTCACGCGCATCGATCACATAGAGGCCGGCATCACTGGCGAGCAATTGGCGCAGCACCTTGGCCTCCTGCTCGAAGCGCTGGCGGGCTTCGCTGCCGGCGAGAAAACGCTCGACCCGCGACGGGCCATCGAGCCGTTCGCCGGGGCGATCCAGCCGCTCCAGGTAGTCCAGCAGCGCGATCGCATCCTCCAGGCCAGGGGTGTCGTACAGCCCCATCAGCGCCTGGCCATCGACCGACAGGCGCGCACCTTCGACATGGCGGGTGGTGCTCGGGCGGTGGGAGACCTCGCCAAAGCCCACATCCCGGGTCAGCGTGCGCAGCAGCGACGTCTTGCCCACGTTGGTGTGGCCGACCACGGCCAGTTTCAGCGGCTCAGTCATGCCCATGCTCCAGCCACGTCAGAGGAGAAGTCGAATCCACAGGCAACCCCAGCTGCTCCAGGGCCTGATGCCAGTCGTCCAGGCGCGCCGGGTCGACGGGCAGGTCCGGTGCGGCAGGCAAGAGCCAGATCCGGGTATCGCCAGCCGTACGCGCCAGCTCCGCCAGCAAGGCCAGGCTGCCGCGGTCGGGCGAGCGCAAGGGGTCGCAGGCCACCAGCAGGCGTGCCGGTGGATAATGGCTCAGTTGCTCGAGCAGTCGATGGCGTGAGGCACGGTTGTCGAGCACGCCAGCATCCGTAATGCCGGCCGGCAGGCTGGGCGGCCAGGGGCGCTGGTCATCCAGCTCCAGGCCGACCAGCACGGCGCCCCCTTCCGAGGGCGCCGCCAGTGGTGCCTGCACCTGGTGCAGGTGTTCAGGCGCGGCATCCTGCACGCCCAGCCGTTCGCTGCTCGGCATCAGGTGGGGACGCAACTGGCCATAGGCAGGCTGATCGAGGTCGAGCGTCAGGTGATCGCGCCCCCGGCGCCAGCGCCACAGGCAAAGCACGGCAAGCATCAGGCGTGGCAGGATGCCGTACACCACCAATACGCCCAGCAGCCAGCCGGCCCAGGCTTGACGCGCCACGTCGAACGACGGTCGATCGGCGCCGCTGCCGCGGATCATGCTCACGTCCGGGACGCTGAAACCTAGCCAGGCAGGCACCGCGCCCAGAGCCTGGGTCAGGCTGACAAAGGTGTCGCCGCCCAGGATGGTGGTTTCCCAGACGAAACCATAACGGCGGGTCGCCAGCAGGACCAGCGCCATGACCAGGGCCGTGCTCAGCGCCAGTAGCCACAGCCCGTGCACCAGCAGGCCGAGCAGCCAGCGATCCAGGCGCTGTCGCTGCAGCAGGACCAGCAGGGCAGGCGCCAGTTGCGTGGCCTTGGCGTCGCGGGCCAGGCGCGCACTGAGCCACAACCACAGGCGTCCCAGCCCTTCGCCGTGCGCGCCCGAGAAGGAAAAGCCGACGGCCCAGCCCAGCAACAGCAGCAGGTTGACCCCGAGCAGGCTGCCCAGGGCCCAGAAGACATTGACCGGGCGCTGCCCATCACCCAGCGCGGCGAATGCCAGGCCGGCGCCACTGCACACTGCCAGCAGCATCAACCCCAGCAGGGCCAGACGCGCCCCTTGCTTCCAGTGGCGCAGGGCATCGACCAGGCCGTCACGGTCGGCCAGCCACAGGGCGCGGCGCTGGATGCGCGTGGTCAGGTCGCCGCCCTGGTGGCGCGCCTGTCGATTGGCTTCCTGATCCTCCAGCGGGCCGGCCTGCGCTTCACGCAAACGCACCGCTTCGGTCAGCCAGTGTGTGTCGAGTTCGGTCAGTTGAGTCACAGCGGCTTCCGTCGGACAGTCCAGGCCACAGCATAACCCAGGCGTTCCTCCATCGGCTTTGCTATCCTCGGACCCATGAAGACCTCACTCCCCCTCAGCCTGATCGCGGCGCTCGCCGAGAACCGCGTCATTGGCATCGACAATCGCATGCCTTGGCATCTGCCAGGCGATTTCAAGTATTTCAAGGCCGTCACGCTCGGCAAGCCGATCATCATGGGGCGCAAGACGTGGGACTCCCTGGGGCGGCCTCTGCCAGGGCGTCTGAACCTGGTGGTCAGCCGGCAACCGGACCTGCGGCTCGAGGGTGCCGAGGTGTTTTCGTCATTGGACGAGGCCATCGCCCGAGCGGACGCATGGGCGAGGGAGCAGGGGGTCGAGGAACTGATGCTGATTGGAGGCGCACAGCTGTACGCGCAGGCACTCGAGCAAGGCAGGGTCGATCGCCTGTACCTGACGCAGGTGGCCCTGCAGCCGGAGGGTGATGCCTGGTTTCCCGTGTTCGATGATGCGCAGTGGCGGTTGTCGTCCGACCAGCCGCAGGTGGAGGAGGGACGCCCCCCCTACCGGTTCGAGGTCTGGGACAAGCGCTGACGTCTTTCTCGCTGGCGTACCCGGACGTGTACGCCAGCGGTCCTTCTCTTACCCAGCCTGGGTCAGCTCGGCCCGTTCTTCCGCCAGCAGCACTTGCCGATCGGTCTGGCCCAACAGCTGGCTGGTGACCACGCCCGCTGCCATCGAACCGTTCACGTTGAGCGCCGTGCGACCCATGTCGATCAGTGGCTCGACCGAGATCAGCAGGGCCACCAGCTCGACCGGCAGCCCCATGGCCGGCAGGACGATCAGCGCGGCGAAGGTCGCACCGCCACCGACGCCGGCCACGCCGACCGAACTCAGGGTGACGATGGCCACCAGCGTCGCGATCCACCACGGGTCCATTGGGTCGATACCGACTACCGGCGCGACCATCACCGCCAGCATGGCCGGATACAGACCGGCGCAGCCATTCTGGCCGACCGTGGCGCCGAAGGAGGCCGAGAAGCTGGCGATCGACTGCGGCACGCCCAGGCGCAGGGTCTGCGCCTCGATGTTCAGCGGAATGCTGGCCGCACTGGAGCGGCTGGTGAAAGCGAAGGTCAGCACCGGCCACACCTTGCGGAAGAAACGCACCGGGCTGACGCCGGTCCCGGCCAGGATCAACGCGTGTACCAGGAACATCAGGCCCAACCCCAGGTAGGACACCGCCACGAAGCTGCCCAGCTTGAGAATGTCGTCCAGGTTGGAGCTGGCAACCACCTTGGCCATCAGGGCCAGCACGCCATAGGGCGTGAGCTTCATCACCAAACGAACCAGGCGGATCACCCAGGCCTGCAAGGTGTCGATGGCGGACAGAGCTCGCCCGCCCTTGTCAGTGTCATCCTTGATCAATTGCAGCGCCGCCAGCCCGACGAACACGGCAAAGATCACCACGCTGATGATCGAGGTCGGCTTGGCCCGTGCCAGGTCGGCCACCGGGTTGCTCGGGATGAACGACAGCAGCAGCTTGGGGATGTCGAGATTGGCGACCTTGCCGGCGTATTCGCCATGAATGGTCTGCAAGCGGGCCGACTCTTGCGCACCGGCCACCAGCCCCTCGGCGGTCAGGCCGAACAGGTTGGTCAGAACGATGCCGATCAGCGCCGCGATGGCGGTGGTCAGCAGCAGCGTGCCAATGCTCAGCACGCTGATACGACCCAGCGAAGACGCGTTGTGCAGGCGTGCCACAGCGCTGAGGATCGAGGCGAAGATGAGCGGCATGATCATCATCTGCAGCAGGCCGACATAGCCGTTGCCGACCAGGTCGAGCCAGCCGATGGTGGCTTGCAACACAGGATGGCCGGCGCCATAGAACGTGTGCAGGGCCACGCCAAAGACCACGCCCAGCACCAGGCCCAGCAGTACTTTCTTGGCCAGGCTCCAATCGGTGCGGCGGGTGTGTGCCAGGCCCAGTAACAGGGCCAGGAACGCCAGCAGGTTAAGCGACAGCGGCAGGTTCATTGAAGCTCCAGCAATAAAAGGCAGAGGGGGCATTGTCTCTGTGAGCGAATGCGAACCGGAAATGCTAACAGGCTGAAATCAAACGGATTTATACCCAAATGGAATTTGTATAGTTCTTTATGGAATAAATCCTGTCGCTATCTGAATCTCAGGTCTGCGCTCGGCATGAAGCAGTCACTGTTTGTGGACAATAAAAAACCGGCGCTCTGGGCGCCGGTTTCTCCTGCCATCAATGCCTTACAGCCCTTCAAGCATCGCCTTGTTGCGCACCGCACCCTTGTCGGCGCTGGTGGCCAGCAGGGCATAGGCCTTCAGGGCCGTGGTGACCTTGCGTGGCCGGACTTCGACCGGTTTCCAGCCTTTCTTGTCCTGCTCGATACGGCGGTGCGACAGTTCTTCGTCGCTGACCAGCAGGTTGATCGAGCGGTTGGGGATGTCGATCAGTACCTTGTCGCCATCCTGTACCAGCCCGATGGCGCCGCCTGCCGCTGCTTCCGGCGAGGCATGGCCGATGGATAGGCCTGAGGTGCCACCCGAGAAGCGTCCGTCGGTCAGCAGGGCGCAGGCTTTGCCCAGGCCCTTGGACTTCAGGTAGGAGGTCGGGTAGAGCATTTCCTGCATGCCCGGGCCACCTTTCGGGCCTTCGTAGCGGATGATGACGATGTCACCGGCCTTCACCTCGTCGGCGAGGATGCCGCGCACGGCGCTGTCCTGGCTCTCGAAGATCTTGGCGGTGCCCTCGAACACGTGGATCGACTCGTCCACGCCCGCCGTCTTCACCACGCAGCCATCCAGGGCGATGTTGCCGTACAGCACAGCCAGGCCACCCTCCTGCGAGTAGGCGTGCTCGACACTCCGGATACAGCCATGCTCGCGGTCATCGTCCAGCGTGTCCCAGCGGGTCGACTGGCTGAAGGCGGTCTGGGTCGGGATGCCGGCCGGGCCCGCCTTGAAGAAGGTATGCACTGCCTCGTCATCGGTCTGGGTGATGTCCCACTGGGCAATGGCCGCGGCCATGCTCGGGCTGTGCACGGTCGGCAGGTCGGTGTGCAGCAGGCCACCGCGGGCCAGGGAGCCGAGGATACTGAAGATGCCGCCGGCACGGTGGACATCCTCCATGTGGTACTTCTGGATGTTCGGCGCCACCTTGCACAGCTGCGGCACCTGGCGCGACAGTCGATCGATGTCGCGCAGGTCGAACTCCACCTCGCCTTCCTGAGCGGCGGCCAGCAGGTGCAGAATGGTGTTGGTCGAGCCGCCCATGGCGATGTCGAGCATCATGGCGTTCTCGAACGCCTTGAAATTGGCGATGCTGCGCGGCAGGACCGAGGCATCGTTCTCGCCATAGTAGCGCTGGCACAGCTCGACGATGGTGCGGCCGGCCTTGAGGAACAGCTGCTCGCGGTCTGAGTGGGTCGCCAGGGTCGAGCCGTTCCCGGGCAGGGCCAGGCCCAGGGCCTCGGTCAGGCAGTTCATCGAGTTGGCGGTGAACATGCCCGAGCACGAACCACAGGTCGGGCAGGCGCTGCGCTCGTACTCGGCGACCTTCTCGTCGGATGCCGAGCTGTCGGCCGCGATGACCATTGCGTCGACCAGGTCCAGGCCGTGGCTGGCCAGTTTGGTCTTGCCCGCCTCCATGGGGCCGCCGGAGACGAAGATCACGGGGATGTTCAGGCGCAGGGCGGCCATCAGCATGCCCGGGGTGATCTTGTCGCAGTTGGAGATGCAGACGATGGCATCGGCGCAGTGCGCGTTGACCATGTACTCGACCGCATCGGCGATGATCTCGCGGCTGGGCAGCGAATAGAGCATGCCGTCGTGGCCCATGGCGATGCCGTCGTCGACCGCGATGGTGTTGAATTCCTTGGCCACGCCACCGGCGCGTTCGATCTCGCGCGCCACGAGCTGGCCCAGGTCCTTCAGGTGCACATGGCCTGGAACGAACTGGGTGAACGAGTTGGCGATGGCGATGATCGGCTTCTTGAAGTCGTCATCCTTCATGCCAGTGGCGCGCCACAGGGCACGGGCGCCGGCCATGTTGCGGCCGTGGGTGGAAGTCTTGGAACGGTAATCAGGCATGAAGCACTCCTGGCGGCTGAATCAGGGTCACAGAAAAGGGGAGTGAGCTTCTCTTGTCCTTGCTGGCCAGGGCCGGTAGCCGATGGCGTGGATGGGGTCGGGGACTGCACGGGATCGCCGTGTGCTCGACCAGAGCTCATAAACCCGCCGGGGATGTCTGGCGATGAATAACGCGATTCTACACCCCTGGGACGGCGAGGGAACCGGGAGATAGCAGGGTGGACGCTGCGGGGCCGGACAAGGTCTATGTGAACCACTTTGTAGGACGCTTCTGAAAATGCGTCGACACCGCATTTTGATGCTGACGGTACGCATCGAGTCTCCTATCATTTCGTCGCCGCATGTGCGGCTCAACGAGACACACCTCAATGGACCTTCCCAGTTTCAGTTCCTCAGGAACCTGTCATCTGGCACTGAGCGCGCCGTCGCCAGGGCTGCCGAAGGCTTGACCCCGTCTGGGTGAGGTCTGTGGGCGCCTGGTCGGCGCCTGGAGACTCTCATGCATCACGACACCCGCCTTACCCCTTCTTCGAACGATCCACGGCAGGCTGCCCAGGCCCGCCGCGATCAGCTCCTGAAACTCGGCCGCTACCGCGAAGGCACGGCTGGCGCGCTCATGACGAGCCACTACTCGAGCCTCGACCATGGCCTATGCGCCAGTCAGGCCATCGACATGCTGCGCCGCGAGGCCGCCGATGCTGAAACCATCTATCAATCCTACGTCTTGGATGGCGCACGCAACCTGCTCGGCACCGTATCCTTGCGTGAGCTGATCCTCGCTGCGCCGAACGTGCCGGTCGAGCAGATCATGACCCGTGACGTGCTCAGCGTGAGCGTGTCGACGCGTCAGGAAGACGTCGCACGGCTGATTCGCACGCATGACCTGCTGGCCGTGCCGGTGCTCGACGAAGCCGGCCGGCTGGTCGGGATCATCACCCATGACGAGGCCATGGACGTGGTGGTCGACGAAGCGACCGAAGACTTTCACAAGGGTGCCTCGATCACCAACCATGTCGGCAACCTGAAAGAGGCCACCCTTGGCCTGCTGTACCGCAAGCGGGTGCTGTGGCTGGTACTGCTGGTCTTCGGCAACCTGTTCTCGGGGGCCGGGATTGCGGCTTTCGAGGACACCATTGCGGCGCATATCGCGCTGGTCTTCTTCCTGCCATTGTTGATCGACAGTGGCGGCAACGCTGGCGCGCAGTCGGCGACCTTGATGGTCCGTGGCCTGGCGACGGGTGAGGTGGTCTTGCGTGACTGGCTCTACCTGCTCGGCCGCGAATGCGGCGTTGCCCTGGCCTTGGGCGGCACCATGGCGGTAGCGGTGGCCGGGCTGGGGGTGCTGCGAGGCGGCACAGACATTGCGGTGATCGTGGCCAGCAGCATGGTGGTCATCGTGCTGCTGGGCAGCCTGATCGGCATGAGCCTGCCGTTCCTGCTCAGCCGGTTCAGGCTCGATCCCGCCACGGCCAGCGGTCCGTTGGTCACGTCGATCGCCGACGCGGCAGGTGTGCTGGTGTATTTCGCAATCGCGTCGCAGGTGTTGGACATCTGAGACGGCTGGACCATGGCGGCCAGCTTCCGCTGAGAAGCCGCCATGACCTACGGATCACTGGGCGCGCTCGAGCGAGAACGGCGCGCCTGTGATCGACATCCGTCAGCTGTTGGGCAGCAGCCGGCAGGTGATGCTCTTGATGTAGCGGGTTTCCGGGATCGCCGGATGCACCGGGTGATCCGGGCCCTGACCGCCACGCTCGAGCAATTGCAGGTTGCGGTCCAGGTGGCGCGCGCTGGTCAGCAGGATACTGTTCAGGTCGTCTTCGGGCAGGTGCATGGAACACGAGGCGCTGACCAGGATGCCGTCCTTGGTCAACAGGCGCATGGCCTGCTCGTTCAGGCGACGGTAGGCGCCTTCGCCATTCTTCAGGTCCTTCTTGCGCTTGATGAACGCGGGCGGGTCGGCGACGATCACGTCGAAACGCTCCTCGGCGGCCTTCAGCTCCTTGAGCGCCTCGAATACGTCACCTTCGATGCAGGTGAGCGTGTCGGCGATGCCATTGAGCGCGGCGTTGCGTTCGACACCGTCCAGGGCGAAGCCCGAGGCGTCCACGCAGAACACCTCGCTGGCGCCGAAGGCGCCGGCCTGCACACCCCAGCCCCCGATGTAGCTGAACAGGTCCAGGACACGCTTGCCCTTGACGTAGGGCGCCAGGCGCGCACGGTTCATGCGGTGGTCATAGAACCAGCCGGTCTTCTGGCCCTCACGCACCGGGGCCTCGAAGCGCACGCCGTTCTCTTCCAGAGCGACCCAGTCCGGCACATCGCCGTAGACCGTTTCCACATAACGCTGCAAGCCTTCGGCATCGCGCGCGGCCGAATCGTTCTTGAACAGGATGCCACTGGGCTTGAGCACCTGCACCAGGGCCGCGATCACGTCGTCCTTGTGCTGTTCCATGGTGGCCGAAGCCAACTGCACCACCAGCACGTCGAAGAAGCGGTCGACGACCAGGCCTGGCAGCAAGTCGGAATCGCCATACACCAGACGGTAGCAGGGCTTGTCGAACAAGCGCTCGCGCAGCGACAGCGCGACGTTGAGCCGGTGGACGAGCAGGGACTTGTCCAGCGGCAGCTTGATGTCACGCGACACCAGGCGTGCGCAGATCAGGTTGTTCGGGCTCAGGGCCACGATGCCCAGGGGCTTGCCACTGGCGGTTTCGAGAATGGCCTGCTGGCCAGCCTGCAACCCTTGCAGGGGGGTGGCGGCGACGTCGATTTCGTTGCTGTAGACCCACAGGTGGCCAGCGCGCAAGCGGCGATCGGCGTTGGCTTTGAGACGAAGGCTGGGCAGGGACATGACGTCGCTCCGAAAAAAAGAGCGGGAGTATAGCGCGTCGACCGCCGCCCAGGCGCGGCCGACGACAGGCGTCGATCAGGACAGGGCGTCGAGGATCGCCTGGTTGAAGGCTGGAATATCATCCGGCTGGCGGCTGCTGATCAGATTGCCATCGACCACGACTTCTTCGTCGATCCACTCGGCGCCAGCGTTGCGCAGGTCATCCTGCAAGGTCTTGAAGCTGGTCATGCGGCGGCCTTTGACCAGGTCGCTGGAGATCAGCAGCCAGCCACCATGGCAGATGACGGCCAAGGGTTTCTTGTCAGTGGCATGCTTTTTCACGATCGCCTGGGCGCCTTCGCTCAGACGAATGGTATCGGAGTTCTGCACGCCGCCGGGCAGGACCACGGCGTCGTAGACGTTGGCCTGGGCGTCGTCGAAGGTGGCGTCGACGGTGAAGTCATCTGCCGGCTTGTCATGGTTCCAGCCTTTCACCTGGCCGGCTTTCTCGCTGAGGATGTCGACGGTCGCGCCGGCCTGCTGCAAGGCGTCGCGCGGACCGGTCAGCTCGACCTGCTCGAAACCATCGGTGACCAGGAAGGCTACGCGCTTACCGCTCAGTGAAGTCGTCATGAGTTGCTCCTCGTTTTTCAATAGGACCTGAGAAACAGGCCCGCGGCGTAGCCTGAAAGTTCCTGAAATTCAAGTGAGCGGTTAGTGCGCGTGTGGCGTCAAAGGTTAGAATCGCGTGTCATTACCGAGTAAGCCGTTCATGTCCCATCAGGAACTCACCGCCGAACAGATCCAGCAGGCCCTGCAAGGCATCAGCATCCCGCCACAGCCGCAGATCCTGGTCGATCTGCAGTTCGAGCAGTACATGCCCGACCCGGATCTGGAGACCATCGCCAAGCTGATCTCCCAAGACCCAGGGCTGTCCGGCGC
The DNA here is from genome assembly GCA_046940335.1 of Enterobacterales bacterium AN_CKDN230030167-1A_HGKHYDSX7. GTDB lineage: Bacteria > Pseudomonadota > Gammaproteobacteria > Pseudomonadales > Pseudomonadaceae > Aquipseudomonas. The sequence continues at coordinate 363,026 of JBKYML010000004.1, read as the reverse complement.
ACTGCTCAAGCTGGTCAACTCGGCGCATTTCGACCTGTCCAACAAGATCGGGTCGATCCAGCACGCGGTGAACCTGCTGGGCAGCCGGTCGATCATCAATCTGATCAATGCCCAGTCGATCAAGGGCGAGATGAGCGACGAGACCATCGTTACCCTCAACCGGTTCTGGGACAACGCCCAGGACGTGGCCATGACCTGTCTGAACCTGGCCAAGCGTACCGGGTTGCAGGCGGTGGACGAGGCCTACACCGTCGGCCTGTTCCACGACTGCGGTGTGCCGTTGATGCTCAAGCGCTTCCCCATGTACATGACGGTGCTGGAAGAGGCCTATGCCAACGCCACCGCCGATCACCGCGTGGTGGACACCGAGAACCGTGCATTCAATACCAACCATTCGGTGGTCGGCTATTTCACCGCCAAGTCCTGGCGCTTGCCGGAGCACCTGACTGCGACCATCGCCAACCACCACAATGCGTTGGCCGTGTTTCGCGACGACTCGCCGCGCCACGCCCAGCTCAAGAACCTGCTGGCCGTGCTGAAGATGGCCGAGCACATCTGCGCCTCGCACCGGGTGCTGGGCAACCAGGCCGTCGATCACGAGTGGCAGGCCATCGCATCGCTGGTGCTGGATTACATCGGCCTGTCGGAGTACGACTTCGAAAACCTCAAACAGACCCTTCGTGAACTGAGCGGACGCTGACCCATGCCGGAATTGCCAGAAGTCGAAACCACGCGCCGCGGGATCGCGCCTTTCCTCGAAGGTCAACGCGTGCAGCGGGTCGTCGTGCGCGACCGACGGTTGCGCTGGCCGATCCCCGAGGATCTGGACGTCCGCCTGTCCGGCCAGCGCATCCTGACCGTCGAGCGGCGTGCCAAGTACCTGCTGATCAACGCCGAGGCCGGTACCCTGATCAGTCACCTGGGCATGTCCGGCAACCTGCGGCTGGTGGAGCTGGGCCTGGCGCCGGCACGCCACGAGCACGTGGACATCGAGCTGGAGTCAGGCATGGCCCTGCGCTATACCGATCCACGCCGCTTCGGTGCCATGCTCTGGAGCCTGGACCCGCACAACCATGAATTGCTCGCGCGCCTAGGCCCGGAGCCACTGACCGACCTGTTCGATGGCGAACGGCTGTACCAACTGTCCCGGGGCCGGGCCATGGCGGTCAAACCGTTCATCATGGACAACGCCATCGTGGTCGGCGTGGGCAACATCTATGCGACCGAGGCGTTGTTCGCCGCCGGTATCGATCCACGGCGGGCGGCGGGCGGCATCTCACGGGCGCGTTATCTGAAGCTGGCCGTGGAGATCAAGCGCGTGCTGGCGGCCGCCATCGAGCGAGGCGGCACGACGCTGCGCGACTTCATCGGTGGCGATGGGCAGCCGGGGTATTTCCAGCAGGAGCTGTTCGTCTATGGGCGCGCAGGCTTACCGTGCAAGGTGTGCGCGACCCCGCTGCGCGAGGTGCGGCTGGGCCAGCGGGCGAGCGTCTACTGCCCGCGTTGCCAGCGCTGAACGCAGGCCGAGAGAGACGCGGTACGCCAGGTGGCAGGCCGCGTCAGACCTTGCCGGTGATCCGGCGGTACTTGGCCATCAGCTCGTCCTGGCTCTCGGGATGGGCCTCGTCCAGCGGGATGCAGTCGACCGGGCAGACCTGCTGGCATTGGGGTTCGTCGTAGTGGCCGACGCACTGGGTGCACAGGTTCGGGTCGATCACGTAGATCTCTTCGCCTTGCGAGATGGCGGCGTTCGGGCACTCAGGTTCGCAGACGTCGCAATTGATGCAATCGTCGGTGATGATCAGGGACATGGAGACTCCGGCCAGGGCGCCTGGGCCCGGGCATGTAGATACCGATGCGCGCAATTGTGCCGTATTCGCGCCCGCAGTGCACGCAGGCGCGACGTTCAGGCCACCTGCGTCACTTCTTGAAGCGTTCGGTCAGCGCTTGGGCGACAGCCGGATGCACGAACTTGCTGATGTCTCCGCCCAGGGCGGCGATCTCGCGCACCAGGGTCGACGAGATGAACGAGTAACGCTCGGACGGCGTCAGGAACAGGCTCTCGACGTCTGGCGCCAACTGCCGGTTCATGTTGGCCAGCTGGAACTCGTATTCGAAGTCGGACACCGCACGCAGGCCGCGCAGCAGGACATTGGCCCCTTGCTCCTTGGCGAAGCTGGCCAGCAGCGTCGAAAAGCCGATGACCTCGACGTTGGGCAGGTGCCGGGTGACTTCCCGCGCCAGCTCGACCCGTTGTTCGAGAGGGAACAAGGGATTCTTCTTCGGGCTGGCCGCTACCGCGATGATCACGTGATCGAAGAGCCGCGAGGCGCGTTCGACCAGGTCGCCATGGCCTCGGGTGATAGGGTCGAAAGTACCCGGGTACAACACTCGGTTCATCGCGTCATCCTGGCTGGAGTGCGTGGGGGACTCGGATGGTAGCGCAGCGACCGCGCTCGGCCAAGTCGCGTGGCTCGCTGTCGGTGCGCCAGGCCACTGAACGCCCACGGCAGCGCCATGCGTCAGGCGGGTGCTACGACCAACGTCTAGAGGCGTTGCGAAATCACCTGCCAGGCTTTGCAGTGCGGTGCGGGGCGTGTCACCGTACGGCCTATTGTCCCAACGACGCAGGCCTTGCGCGACGCGTACGATCGATGCCTGCGACCCCCGTGTTTCGTCCTGCAGGAGACTGACATGCCCCTTGCGCACCTGATCACCGCCGAGCGCCTGGCCGAACGCCTGGAGACGCCTGGGCTGGTGATACTCGATTGCCGCTTCGCCCTGGAAGACCGCGACCATGGTCCGCGCAGCTATGCCCAAGGCCATATCGCCGGCGCCCATTACGCTGACCTCGACCGCGACCTGAGCGGCCCGGTGAGCAAGGGGCGGACCGGCCGTCATCCGCTGCCGGAGCCGCAGCGCCTGATCGAGCGCCTGCGCGAGTGGGGCGTGGACGACGACAGCGAGATCGTGCTGTACGACGATGGCCCCGGCGCTTTCGCTGCGCGGGCCTGGTGGCTGCTGGCCTGGCTGGGCAAGCGGGAGGGCGTCAGCCTGCTGGATGGGGGGCTCAAGGCCTGGCACGCGGCGCACCTGCCGTTGAGCCTGGATCCGCCTGCCAAGCGCGTGGGGACGTTCACGGGCGAGCCGGATCCCAGCCTGCTCATCGACGCCGAGCGTTTGAGCAAGCACCTGCAGCGTCCGGACCAGACGTTGCTCGACGCCCGCGCCCTGCCGCGGTTCCGAGGCGAGGTCGAGCCCATCGACCCAGTGGCCGGGCATATCCCCGGCGCACAGTGCGCCACGTTCACCGATAACCTGGATGCAGAGGGCCGATTCCTGCCGGCCGATCGCCTGCGCCACCGGTTCGAGACGTACCTGGCCGGGCGTCCGCCGGAGCGTGTGGTCGCCTATTGCGGCTCTGGCGTCACGGCCTGCCACAACCTGTTCGCAATGACCTTGGCGGGTTATCCGCTGGGTCGTCTGTACGCCGGGTCGTGGAGCGAATGGATCAACGATCCGGCACATGGCATTGTCACGGGGGATTGAGACGGGCTTGCCCGCGATGCAGGCGGCGGATCGGACGCTATCGCGGGCAAGCCCCCACAGGGCCGTGGGAGCCGGTCTCACCGCGACGCGATCAGGGTGTCGAGGCACGCTTCAGGCCTGTTCGAGCAACCACTGCGGAATGCGCCGTTCCAGGTAGTAGCGAGGTCGCCGCACGCTGCCCTCGACGAATCCCACGTGCCCGCCACGTGCGTGTAGCTCGAAGGTCGTAGCGGGTGCCAACTCTTCGGCCGTCGGCAAGCTGTGAGCGAAGATGAAGGGGTCGTCGTGCGCCTGGATGATCAGGGTCGGTGTCTCGATCTGGCCCAGGTAGTACCGGCTGGAGGCCCGTCGGTAGTAGTCCTCGGCACTGTCGAACCCGTTGAGTGGCGCGGTGACCTTGCCATCGAAGTCCCAGAACGTACGCAGGCGCCCGAGTGGCCCCAGACGCTCCAGCGCCGCCAGCCCCTCGAGCTGGCCCTGCTGGCGCAAGGCGTCATGCTTGGCCGACAGGTGCGCTGACAGCTCACGCATGAAATGCGCCTGGTACACCCGGGAAAACCCCAATGCGATACGGTCGGCGCACTGGTCGAGGCGAAAGGGCACCGACACTGCCACCGCCGCGCGCAACACGCTGTTGGCGCCTCGCTCGCCCAAGTACTTGAGCAACACGTTGCCGCCCAGCGAGTACCCCACCGCATGCAGAGGGGCCGAGGGGCGGACGCGACGCAGGTGCTCGACCACCTGGGCCAGGTCTTCGCTGATCCCCGAATGATAGCTGCGCGCCAGCCGGTTGGGCTCGCCCGAGCAACCTCGCCAGTTGACGGCCACGCTGGCCCAGTTACAGGCGGCCAAGGCGCGTTGCAGACCGATGACGTACGGCGATTGGGAGGAACCGGTCAGGCCATGCAGCACGATGACGAGCGGGGCCTGTGGCGTGTGGGGGCCATGCCAGTCCAGGTCGAGGAAGTCCCCATCGTCCAGCCAGAGACGTTCGCGTGTGCATGAAAGCCCAGGTTGGCGACGGATGAACGGTCCCCACAGCGTCTGCAAATGAGGGTTGCTCAAGCCGACGGCCGGGTGGAAGGGAGAGCAGTCGAAGGGCATGTGTAGAGCTCCGGATACGGTGCGCAAGGTATCCAGCCGGGCCGGCCATGGCGTAAAGGCCGCCTGCGTCGGCGGGCGCGAGGCAGGCGGGCGGGCCAGGTCAGGTCAATGCTTTTGCCACAGGGCGTAATGCACCTGGCCGGTTTTCTTCTCGCGGTGCAGGCGCCAGCTTTCCGGCATGGACAGGGTCGAGGGCGCCGCTTCGCTCTCGGTATAGATCCAGGCGTGCTCGCCAAGCCACTGGCGCTCCTCGAGCAGCGTGCAGACGGTGGCGAGCAGGCCCTCATGGAACGGCGGATCGAGAAAGACCACGTCGAACGTCTGCTTCACCGGGCCTTCCAGGTAGCGCACCGCATCGGTCTGCAAGAGCTGCCCGCGCGGGCAGCGCAGCACTTCCAGGTTGTCACGCAGGTTGGCGATGGCGGCGGGGTTGGTGTCCAGGGCCACGGCGTCTGCCGCACCACGGGACAATGCCTCGAGCACCAGCGCGCCACTGCCGGTGAAGGCATCGAGCACGCGCGCGCCCTCGATGCTGGGCGCGAGCCAGTTGAAGACGGTTTCGCGCACGCGGTCCGGGGTCGGGCGCAGGCCTGCGCCCTCCGGGACGTTCAGGCGGCGGCTGCGCCACTCGCCGGCGATGATCCGCACGTGGCCCTGGCCCCGACTGGGGCGGGCGGGTTGAGACGATCTAGCCATCAATGCTCCGGTACGCCGAGTGGCTGCTCGGCAGGTGTGTCAGTGGGAGGCGGCAGTGGCTTCTGCGGAACCTTCGGCCCCACGGTGACGATGACCAACTTGTCGGCGTCCAGATGGCGACGCATCGCATCCCGAACCTGCGCGACGGTCAGCGCCTGCGACTGCTGCATGAAATCTTCCAGCCAGGTCAGTGGCAGGCCATAGAAGCCGATCACACCCAGTTGCCCGACGATGCTGGCGTTGCTGGCATTCGACAGCGGGAAACTGCCGGCCAGTTCGCGCTTGGCGTCGTCCAGCTCCTGCTGGGTCGGCCCGTCCTTGAGGTAGTCGGTGAGAATGCGGCGCACCAGGCCCAGCGTGCCTTCGCTCAGCTCGGCGCGGGTTTGCAGCGTGATCATGAAGGGACCACGGACCTGCATGGGGCTGAACATCGAATACACGCCGTAGGTCAGGCCGCGTTTCTCACGCACTTCGCTCATCAGGCGCGTGCCGAAGCCGCCGCCGCCAAGGATCTGGTTGCCCAGCGACAGCGCGGGCCAATCGGGGTCGGCGCGGTCGATGCCCAGCTCGGCCAGCATCAGGTGGGTCTGTTTGGAAGGGAAGTCGAGGGTGGTGACGCCCGCCTTGGGTTCGCCAGGCACCGGTGGCGAGGGCAGGGCAGGCCCCTTGGGCAGCGCCGAGGACACGTGTGCGGCCACCTGTTCGGCCTGATGACGATCCAGATCACCGACGATGGCGATCACCGCGTTGCCGGCCGCATAGGCCTTGGCGTGGAACGCACGCAATTGCGCAAGGCTGATCGGCGGTACGCTCTCGGGCGTCCCATCGCTGGGGTGGGCGTAAGGATGGGCGGCATACAGCTGGCTGAACAGGGCCTTGCTGGCGATCCGCTCGGGGTTCTGCTTCTCGTACTCGAAGCCGGCCAGGATCTGGTTCTTGATTCGGGCCAGGGAATCCTGCGGGAACGTCGGCTTGCCGACCACCTGGGCGAACAGCTCGAGCGCCGGTTCGCGCTTGTCGGCGGCGCTCAGGCTGCGCAGCGAGACGATGGCCATGTCGCGGTACGAGCCGTTGCCGAACTCCGCGCCCAGGCCTTCGAAGCCTTGGGCGATGGCGGTGACGTCCTTGCCTGGGACGCCCTCATTGAGCATGGCGTTGGTCAACGCAGCCACACCCGGCGTGCCGCCGTCCTGGCTGCTGCCTGCGGCGAAGGTCACCTGCAGGTTGAACATCGGCAGCTCGCGCGCCTCGACGAACAGGACCCTAGCGCCCTCTGGGGTCTTCCAGGACTGGATGTCCAGCGTACGCCGGGCAGGTGCCTTGTCATTCAGCTCGGCCAACGATTTCAGGGCGCTGCCAGGAGAAGGAGCGTTCTGTGGGGCACTGTCGGCCTGGGCCGGGCCGGTCAGCAGCAGGGTCAGGGCCATGGCGTGGGCCAGGCCGCCCAGGCCCCAGGGTAGCGAGCGCAGTGCGCGACGATCATTCATGGGCCGATGCCTCCGGCAGGACGTGAGCGACGCTCAGGCGTTCGCGGGTGAAATAGGTACGGGCGGCGTTCTGGACGTCCTGGGGCGTCACCTGCTTGAGCGCGTCGAGTTCCTGGTCGATCAGCTTCCAGGACAGGCCGACGGTCTCCAGCTGGCCGATGGTGGTGGCCTGGCTGCTGATCGAGTCGCGCTCGTAGACCAGCCCGGCGATCACCTGGGCGCGCACGCGTTCGAGTTCTTCGGCGCTGGGCGGCGTATTCTTGAGTTCGTCGAGCTGCTGCCAGAGGCCTTGCTCGACGTCGTTCAGGGACTTGTGCTTCTGCACGTTGGGCGTGGCCGAAATCATGAACAGGCTGTCGCCGCGTGTGAAGGCGTCGTAGCTCGTGGACGCCCCAGCGACCAGTTCCTGGCCGCGCTCCAGGCGCGAGGGCAGGCGGGCGCTGTAACCGCCGTCGAGCAAGGCCGAAATCAGGCGCAGCGCGTGCACGTCGCGTGGATCCTTGGTCGTGGCCAGTCCGGGCACGTTGAAGCCATAGAACAGTATCGGCAACTGGGTGCGTACGTGCAGGGTCAACTGGCGCTGACCGGGCTCGGCCAGCTCGATGGGCAGCTTGGCGGGTGGCACCGCGCGCTTGGGAATCGCGCCGAAATAGGTCTGTGCCAGGCCTTTGACCTCGTCGACCGTGACATCGCCGACGACGACCAGTGTGGCGTTGTTAGGCGTATACCAGGCATCGTACCAGTGACGCAGTTCCTCGACCTTCATGCGCTCGAGGTCGGCCATCCAACCGATGGTCGGCGTATGGTAGCCGCTGGCCGGGTACGCCATGGCCCGGAACAGCTCGAGCGCCTTGCCGGTCGGCTTGTCGTCGGTACGCAAGCGACGCTCTTCCTTGATGACCTCGATCTCGCGGCTGAACTCCTCGGCCGGCAGGCGCAGACTGGCCATGCGATCGGCCTCCAGCTCAAGGGCGACCGGCAGGCGATCGCGGGCCAGGACCTGGTAATAGGCGGTGTAGTCGTCGCTGGTGAAGGCGTTCTCCTCGGCACCCAGATCGCGCAGGACCCGCGAGGCTTCGCCAGGCCCGAGCTTGGCACTGCCCTTGAACATCATGTGCTCCAAGGCATGGGACAGGCCGGTCTGGCCTGGCGTCTCGTAGCTCGAGCCGACCTTGTACCAGACCTGGGACACGACCACAGGCGCGCGATGGTCCTCGCGCACGACCACCTTGAGGCCGTTGTCCAGGGTGAATTCATGGGTGGGTTGCGCGGTGGCGGCATGGCCCGTCAGGGGCAAGCAGAGCGCGCTGAGCAACAGGCCAGCGGCGCGGCGAGCGAGAGCATTCATACGTTGTTTAACCTGTAGGGCGGCCAGCGCGGACTTAGCGTCCGTGGGCCAGGAGGTGCTAGGATACTGATCCGCTTGCCTGGCGACCATGCCTGTTGCCGTTCTCGCCCCGCAGGCTTCACGACAAAATAGTGCGCATGAACCAGGCGGATTCAAAATAGTCTGTTCTGCATTTGAAGAATTCCGATGCGCCGCTGGTGGCGCATCGCTTGCCTGAGATAGCCGTCTCCCATGTTTGGTTCCAACGACGACAAGAAAGCCCCGGCCGATGCTGGCGGTAAAAAAGGCCTGTTCAGCTGGTTTCGCAAGAAGCCGCAGACCCCTGTCGCCGAGCCGCCGGCACCTGAGCCTGTAGCACCGCCGCCTGTCGATGCGCCGTCGGCCACCCAGGACGCGCCTTCGCTGGCGCCGGCCGAGCCGCCTGCCATTCCGCCACGCGCCGAGCCCCTGCCAGAGGCCCCTGTGCAGGCGATGCCCGAACACATCGACCCTGACGAGCCGCCGACCGGCAGTCTGGTGCTGCCCGTGGCCGAAGAACCCGTGGCCTTGGTGAGCGATCTGACGCCGCAGCCGCCGCCGGAGATTCCCGAGCGTCCGGCGGCCGCGTTCGTCGAACCGGCTCCGGCAGCGCCGACCCCGGTGATCGCCGAGGCGACGCCAGACGCACCGGTCGTATCGTCCGAGCCAGCGGCGCGCCTGCCTGAGCCACCTGCACCGAGCGTATTCGCGCCTGCTGCATCGCCGGCCCCCGCGCCTGAAGTGCCCACGCCACGTGGACCGGCGCCCGCCACTGCAGCTGCACCTGCACCCGTCGTGGCGCCCGAGCCGGAGGTCGAGCCGACCCCTGCCGCGCCAGCGCGGCCCGAGGAGGTCAAGACCGGCTTCTTCGCCCGCCTCAAGCAAGGCCTGAGCAAGACCAGCGCCAGTATCGGCGAGGGCATGGCCAGCCTGTTCCTGGGGCGCAAGGCCATCGACGACGACCTGCTCGAAGAGATCGAGACACGTCTGCTGACGGCCGATGTCGGCGTCGAGGCGACCTCGGTGATCATCCAGAGCCTGACGCAGAAGGTCGCGCGCAAGCAGTTGGCCGATGCCGATGCACTGTACAAGTCCCTGCAGGACGAGTTGGCCGGGCTGCTGCGTCCGGTCGAGCAGCCACTGCGCGTCCAGTCGCAGAACAAGCCGTTCGTGATCCTGGTCGTGGGCGTCAATGGCGCTGGCAAGACCACCACCATCGGCAAGCTGGCCAAGAAGCTCCAGCTCGAAGGCAAGAAGGTCATGCTGGCCGCCGGTGACACCTTCCGCGCCGCGGCGGTCGAGCAGTTGCAGGTCTGGGGCGAGCGCAACAGCATTCCGGTGATCGCCCAGCACACTGGCGCCGACTCGGCCTCGGTGATCTTCGATGCCGTGCAGGCCGCCAAGGCGCGCAACATCGACGTGCTGATCGCCGATACCGCCGGACGCCTGCACACCAAGGACAACCTCATGGAGGAGCTCAAGAAGGTGCGCCGCGTCATCGGCAAGCTGGATGCCGACGCGCCCCATGAGGTGCTGCTGGTGCTCGACGCCGGTACCGGCCAGAATGCCATCAACCAGGCCAAGCACTTCAATCAGAGCGTCGAACTGACCGGCCTTGCCCTGACCAAGCTCGATGGCACCGCCAAGGGTGGGGTGATCTTCGCCCTGGCCAAGCAGTTCGGGTTGCCGATCCGCTTCATCGGTGTGGGCGAGGGCATCGACGACCTGCGTACCTTCGAGGCCGAGCCGTTCGTCAAGGCCCTGTTCGCCGAGCGAGAGCATCCATGATCCGTTTCGAACAGGTTGCCAAGCGCTACCCCAACGGCCACATCGGCCTGCACGAGCTGAGCTTTCGTGCGCGCCGTGGCGAATTCCTGTTCGTGACCGGCCACTCGGGCGCGGGCAAGAGTACCTTGCTGCGTCTGCTGCTGGCGATGGAGCGGCCCACCAGTGGCAAGCTGCTGCTGGCTGGACAGGACCTGGGTCAGATCACCAACGCGCAGATCCCCTTCCTGCGCCGACAGATCGGTGTGGTGTTCCAGAACCATCAGCTGCTGTTCGACCGCACGGTCTTCAACAACATCGCCCTGCCGCTGCAGATCCTCGGCCTGTCCAAGGACGAGATCGCCAAGCGCGTCGATTCGGCGCTCGAGCGGGTCTCGCTGAGCGACAAGGGCGAGCTGTTCCCGGCGGACCTGTCCACCGGGCAGCAGCAGCGTGTCGGGATCGCGCGCGCCATCGTCCACCAGCCGGCCTTGCTGCTGGCCGACGAGCCGACCGGTAACCTCGACCCGCGCCTGGCAGCCGAGATCATGGGCGTGTTCGAAGACATCAACCGGCTGGGTACTACCGTGCTGATCGCCAGTCACGACCTGGCCCTCATCGCCCGCATGCGCCACCGCATGCTGACCTTGCAGCGCGGCCGACTGATCGGCGACGGGGAGGCCGGACAATGAGCGAGATTCGTAGCCCCAAGGTGTCCGAGCGCGTCGCGCCGAAGGCTGCCGATGCCAAGCCTGCCAAGAAGCGCGGCCAGCACGATGACGATGGGCCTGGGTTCAAGGCCTTGCTGCGCGCCTGGGGCGAGAGCCATCGGGCCAGCCTGGCTGACAGCCTGCGGCGCCTGGGCAAACAGCCTGTCGGCAGTTTCTTCACCTGCCTGGTGATGGCCGTGGCGTTGAGCATGCCCATGGGTCTGTCGCTGCTGCTGAAGAACGTCGAGCGCCTGGGCGGCTCCTGGCAGCGCGCGGCGCAGATTTCCTTGTACCTGAAGCTCGATGCCAGCAGTGCCCAGGGCGAGGCGCTGCGCAAGCAGATCGAGGGCATGCCGGGCGTCGCGCAGGCGCAGTACGTCAGTCGCGAACAGGCGCTGGAGGAATTCCAGCAGCAGTCGGGCCTTGGCGAAGCGCTACGCGAGCTGCCGGACAACCCATTGCCTGGCGTGGTGGTGGTGACGCCGACCGAAGTCGACAAGCCGGCGCTCGAAGCCTTGCGTCAGCGCCTGGCAGAGCTGCCGCGGGTCGATGTCGCGCAGCTCGATCTGGTCTGGGTCGAGCGCCTGGCCGCGATCCTCAAGCTGGGCGATCGCTTTGTCTTCGGCCTGGCTGTGCTGTTGATTTCCGCCCTGCTGTTAGTAATTGGTAACACTATTCGTCTACACATCGAGAACCGCCGGATCGAGATCGAAGTGATCAAGCTGGTGGGCGGTACCGACAGCTATGTCCGGCGGCCTTTCCTGTACATGGGCGCGCTCTACGGCCTGGGTGCCGGCGTGCTGGCCTGGGGCATCCTGGCCTTCGCGCTGGACTGGCTCAACGACGCGGTGGTGGGGTTGTCCGACCTGTACGGCAGCGATTTCGCCCTCTCAGGGGTACCAGGGGCCGATGGACTTTCACTCTTGATCGGTGCTGTACTGTTGGGGTATATCGGTGCATGGATCGCCGTGGCTCGTCACCTGAACGAGCTGGCGCCACGTTAAGTCCTTTCGCCAACATTAAGCCTTTTTCACGACCGGAACTTGCCTTGCGGGTTCTGGTCAATGTTGGCAGTGCCATGAGCACATTTTCAGTGAGTCGGAGGTTCTTGAATGACCACTTCGTTGCAACCTGCCTATGCCCTGGTGCCCGGTGCGAACCTGGAAGCCTACGTGCACACGGTCAACAGCATCCCGCTGCTGACGGTCGAGCAGGAGCGTGAACTGGGCGAGCGTCTCTACTATGAGCAAGACCTGGAAGCCGCGCGGCAGATGGTGATGGCGCACCTGCGCTTCGTCGTCCACATTGCGCGCAGCTATGCCGGTTACGGGTTGGCCCAGGCCGACCTGATCCAGGAAGGCAATGTCGGCCTGATGAAGGCCGTGAAGCGCTTCAACCCGGAAATGGGCGTGCGCCTGGTGTCCTTTGCCGTGCACTGGATCAAGGCCGAGATCCACGAATTCATCCTGCGCAACTGGCGCATCGTCAAGGTGGCGACCACTAAGGCGCAACGCAAGCTGTTCTTCAACCTGCGTAGCCAGAAGAAGCGCCTGGCCTGGCTGAACAACGACGAAGTCCATCGCGTCGCCGAAAGCCTGGGTGTGGAGCCGCGTGAGGTACGCGAGATGGAAAGCCGTCTGAGCGGCCATGACATGGCGTTCGATCCGGCGGCCGAAGCCGACGACGACAGCGCCTTCCAATCGCCTGCACACTACTTGGAAGACCACCGCTACGATCCGGCCACGCAGCTCGAGGATGCCGACTGGAGCGACAACTCCAGCAACAACCTCCACGAGGCGCTCAACGGTCTGGACGACCGCAGCCGCGATATCCTGTACCAGCGCTGGCTGGCCGAGGAGAAGGCGACCCTGCACGAGCTGGCGGACAAGTACAGCGTCTCTGCCGAGCGCATTCGCCAATTGGAAAAGAACGCCATGAACAAGGTCAAGGCGTTGATCGCGGCCTGATGTTCGGGTCGTAGCATGAAGGGGAGCAGCCGATGTCGGTCTGCTCCCCTTCGTCGTTTCAGGCGATCGGTCAGCGTTCGGTGGCCTGCTCGCTCGAGCGCGACGCTGATGGGCCCTGCAGTTGCATCAGGTACGCCGAACCGCCGAGCTGGCTCATCTGGCGCTGAATCCAGCTGGCCCGACCTGCCACGTAGGTGCTGGGACGGCTGGCACTCCAGCGCAGCGGACTGGGCAGCACAGCGGCCAACTGGCTGGCCTGCTGGCGGGACAGTCGGTCGGCATCGACCTTGAAGTGATACTGCGCCGCCGCCTGGGCGCCGAAGACGCCGGGGCCCCATTCGACGCTGTTGAGGTAGACCTCGAGAATCCGCTCTTTCGACCAGAACAGCTCGATCAGGCCGGTGAACCAGGCTTCCAGGGCCTTGCGCGGCCAGCTGCGACCCGGCCACAGGAACAGGTTCTTGGCGACCTGCTGGGTCAAGGTGCTCGCACCGCGCAGGCTGCCGCCCTGCTCGTTGTGCAGCAGCGCCGCGCGGATGGCCGGGATATCGAAACCATGGTGCTCGGCGAATTTCTGATCCTCGCCGGCGATGACCGCCAGCTTCAGGTTGTCGGCGATGCCTTCCAGCGGGCGCCAGTCACGTTGCAGGTCGATGGACTCGCCGTTGAACCAGGACTGCACCTTGCGCTCGACCATCAGGGCGGTGCCGGGCGGTGGCAGCCAACGCAACAGGATCACGAGCACGACGCTGGCAGCGGCGAACCAGAGCAAGACGCAGGCGAGTCGGCGAAGCAGGGAGGTCAGCATGGCAGTGACTTGGCCGGACGGATGGAACCGGCCATTATACAGACCCCCTAGAAGGAGTCGCCCCATGCTTCGCAGCTTCCTGATGCTCGCCGCGTTCTTCGGTTTCACTGGCGTCGCGCTGGGTGCCTTCGCCGCCCACGGTCTGAAGAGCCGGCTGAGCGCCGACTATCTGGCCATCTTTCACACCGGTGTGCTCTATCAACTGGTGCATGCGCTGGCACTGTTCGGGGTGGCCCTGCTGTGTGCCCACCTGCCGGGGCGCCTGATGAGCTGGGCCGGTGGCCTGTTCGCGCTGGGCATCGTGCTGTTCTCCGGCAGCCTGTACCTGCTGACCCTGACCGGGGTGAGCAAGTTGGGCATCGTCACCCCGTTCGGTGGCGCATGCCTGCTCGGTGGCTGGCTCTGCCTGGGGCTGGCGGCCTGGCGCCTGGCCTGAGCCTGAGGGCTCGGTGAGCTGCAAGCTGATATTCATGCGCTTGCCACTTGCAGCTTGTGCCCTCGGGACGAATGGCGCGGGGTGCCCTTGGGTTCGGGTGCGGATCGGGGCTAGAATGCGGGCCCCAAAGAACAGCGGTGCTCGAGCCATGCGCATTCAATTGAACGGTGAGCCTTACGACGTCCCGGACGGCGAGAGCGTCTCGGCCTTGCTGGTCCGGCTCGACCTGGCCGGTCGCCGGGTCGCCGTGGAACTCAACCAGGACATCGTGCCGCGCAGCCTGCATGAAGGCACGCTGCTGACCGAAGGCGATCATGTCGAGGTGGTTCACGCCATCGGTGGCGGCTGAGCCGGCGGGCGTCCATGGCCTGCTGCCCCTTGCAATCTTTTCCAGAGGAACAACGATGAGCAACCTTCGTAGCGACACGCCCTTCACCTTGGCTGGCCGCACCTTCGCCTCGCGCCTGCTGGTCGGCACGGGCAAGTACCGTGACCTGGAAGAGACCCGCCTGGCCATCGAGGCCTCGGGTGCCGAGATCGTCACCGTCGCCGTGCGTCGTACCAACATCGGCCAGAATCCGGGCGAGCCCAACCTGCTGGACGTGTTGCCGCCGGATCGCTACACCATCCTGCCGAACACCGCGGGCTGCTACGACGCCGTCGAGGCCGTGCGTACCTGCCGTCTGGCACGTGAGCTGCTCGATGGGCACAACCTGGTCAAGCTGGAAGTGCTGGCCGATCAGAAGACCCTGTTCCCCAACGTCATCGAAACCCTCAAGGCGGCCGAGGTGCTGGTCAAGGACGGTTTCGACGTGATGGTCTACACCAGCGACGACCCGATCATCGCGCGCCAACTGGCCGAAGCCGGATGCATCGCGGTCATGCCGTTGGCCGGCCTGATCGGCACCGGGCTGGGCATCTGCAACCCGTACAACCTGCAGATCATCCTCGAAGAATCCAAGGTGCCGGTGCTGGTCGATGCCGGTGTCGGCACCGCGTCCGACGCCACCATCGCCATGGAAATGGGCTGCGAGGCCGTGCTGATGAACTCGGCCATCGCCCACGCCCAGCAACCGGTGATGATGGCCCACGCCATGAAACATGCCATCGTCGCCGGGCGCATGGCCTACCTGGCCGGTCGCATGCCGAAAAAACTCTATGCCAGCGCGTCTTCGCCGCTGGAAGGCCTGATCAAGTAAGAGCCCCTGATGACTGAATCGCAAGAAACGCCGATCCCTGAAGACGGCGAAGCGCGCCCCCAGCGCCGTATCAAGAGCTTCGTCATGCGCGCCGGGCGCATGACCGAAGGCCAGCAGCGCGGCCTGGGCCAAGGCGGCCCGCTGTACATCCTGCCGCTGGCGGACAGCGTCGTCGACTACGACCAGGTGTTCGGTCGCTCGGCGCCGCGCACACTGGAGATTGGTTTCGGCATGGGCCATTCCCTGTTGGAGATGGCCGCTGCCGCGCCCGAGCAGGACTTCATCGGCGTCGAGGTGCACCGTCCCGGCGTCGGCGCGCTGCTCAACGGTGTGCTGACCCAGGGGCTGACCAACCTGCGCGTGTACGACTGCGACGCCATCGAGGTATTGAACCGCTGCGTGGCGGACGACAGCCTTGATCGCCTGATGCTGTTTTTCCCCGACCCGTGGCACAAGGCGCGTCACCACAAGCGTCGTATCGTCCAGGCCGGCTTTGCCGAACTGGTGCGTCGCAAGCTCAAGGTCGGCGGCGTCTTCCACATGGCGACCGATTGGGAACCGTATGCCGAATACATGCTGGAGGTGATGCAGGCGGCGCCGGGCTACCGCAACCAGGCGGCCGACAACGCTTACGTGCCGCGTCCGCCCGAGCGGCCGATCACCAAGTTCGAGCGCCGCGGCGAGCGGCTCGGGCACGGCGTCTGGGACCTGAAATTCGAAAAGGTGTAACGAGACAGGACCGCTGACCGGCCAGGTCGGTCAGCGACAGATCGAGGGGCGATGCCGCCCGGTGTTCAGCCCCGCCGGTCCGCGACGATGCCGATCAACACGATCACCACCAGCAGGACCGGCCCCAGTGCATAGTTGCCGAACTGCGCCAGCCCCTTCTCCACCCAAGGTGTCGCGTGGAGCAGTGCCGCACCGCAGCCTACCAGCATCAGGGCTGCCATCGCCGGCACCCTCAGCGCCCCGCTCACCCCGCCCAGGCGTTGTTCCACCGCACCCTTGAGGTCTGCGCCGAACAGCACTAGCAGGCAACCGACCAATGCCAGCGAAATCTCCGACAGGTGGCCGCGACTCCAATGCGACACGGTCGAAAGCAGGTCCAGCATCACATCCATGGAAGATTCCTCAGGTCAGGAAGTACTGCAGCAGATCGTTCAAGAACAGCTGTCCGCGTGGCGTGGCGACCAAGCGCTGCGGTTCGACCCGTAAAAGCCCCTTTTGTTCGGCCTCGCGCCGTGCGCTGTCCAGTTGCGCGAGCGGTACGCCTGTCCGCTCGGTGAACAGCTGCGCCTCGACGCCTTCGGTCAGGCGCAAGGCATTCATCAGGAATTCGAACGGCAGCTCATCCAGAGGCAGCCGCTTCTCACCCGCCTGGAACGGCTTGGCCGGATTCAGGTAGTCCTTGGGCAGCCGGGTTTTCCAGGTGCGCAAGATGCGCCCGTCCGGGTAGCTGAGCTTGCCGTGCGCCCCAGCACCGATGCCGATGAAATCACCGAAGCTCCAGTAATTGAGGTTGTGGCGTGCCGCCCGTCCTGGACGCGCGTAGGCCGAAACCTCGTATTGTGCGAACCCCTGCTCGGCCAGCAGCGCCTGGCCGGCCTCCTGGATGTCCCAGAGGATGTCGTCTTCTGGCAGCACCGGCGGCTGATTCCAGAACACGGTGTTGGGCTCCAGCGTCAGCTGATACCACGACAGGTGAGTGGCGCCCAGGTCGATGGCCTGGCGCAGGTCGCCCAGGGCTTCCTCGAGGGACTGCCCCGGCAGGCCATGCATCAGGTCGAGGTTGAAATTGTCGAATCCGGCGGCCTGCGCCATGCCCGCGGCCCGTACCGCTTCACCGCCGTCATGGATGCGTCCCAGCGCCTGCAGCTTGGCTTGCTGGAAGCTTTGCACGCCGATCGACAGGCGGTTGATGCCCAGTTGCCGGTAGGCCTTGAACTTGTCCTGCTCGAAGGTCCCGGGGTTGGCTTCCAGGGTGATCTCGATGTCGGAGCTGAAGGCGATGCGTGCTTCGATGCCGCGCAACAGCCGCCCCAGGGCCTCGGCACTGAACAGACTCGGCGTGCCGCCACCGAAGAAGATCGAGGTCAGCGGGCGGCCCTGGGCGGCAGACAGGTCCTGCTCGAGGTCGGCCAGCAGCGCATCGACGTAGGCCTGTTCGGGCAGCTCAGGGCCCGCCGTATGCGAATTGAAGTCGCAGTAGGGGCACTTGCGCACGCACCACGGGATGTGGATGTACAACGCCAGCGGCGGCAGCATCGCCAGGGCAGGCGTCGACGCATTGCCTGTCATGCCAGCCCCAGGCGTTGACGCAGCAACGCCATGGCACGTGCACGGTGGCTGAGCTGGTTCTTTTCGGTGGGGCTCAGCTCGGCACTGGAGCAGTCGCGCTCCGGCACCCAGAACAGCGGGTCGTAGCCGAAGCCATGCTCGCCGCTGGCCTGGCGCAGGATGCGGCCGTGCCACAGGCCCTCGCAGAGGATCGGCAAGGGGTCGTCGGCATGCCGTACCAGGGCCAGCACGCAGACGAACTGGGCGGTACGCTGCGCGTCTGGTACGTCCTCGAGCGCTGCGAGCAGCTTGGCGTTGTTGGCCGCATCGCCCTGGCCATCGGCATAGCGGGCCGAGTAGATGCCTGGCGCACCGCCCAGGTGATCGACGGCCAGGCCGGAATCGTCGGCCAGGGCCGGCAGCCCGGAGAGTCGTGCGGCATTGCGCGCCTTGAGGATGGCGTTCTCGACGAACGACAGGCCGGTTTCTTCGGGTTCGACCTGGCTGAACTCGCCGACCGAGCGCAGCTGCACGGCGTCGCCGAGCATGGCTTGCAGCTCCTTGAGCTTGCCAGCGTTATGGCTGGCCAATACGAGGTGTGAGATGTTCATCATAAACCTGGGGGTCTGTCTGGGTTGAAGCGCGGGAGCACGCACCGGCACAGGGCGCGCGTGCAGGCCTGCAAAGCCTGCCGAGCTGGAAAACGGAGTCCTACGCCGACGAGCGTCGGCTCAGACCGCGACCTTGTGCCCTTGAAGGCCCGGGCTGCTCAGTCGGTAAATGCCGATCTCCCCAAGCAGGTTGGGCCACAGTCGACTGGCCCAGCCGTGTCGGTGCAGGCGGTCGACGGCCAGGCGATCGATGATCCTCGCTTCACGTTCGACGCACAAGGTCTCGAAGTCGGCGAAGGTGCAGAAGTGGATGTTCGGCGTGTTGTACCAGGTGTATGGCATGAAGTCCGAAACCGGCATGCGGCCCTTGGTCGCCAGGTACCAGCGGCAGCGCCAGTGGCCGAAGTTGGGGAAGGTGATCACGCATTGGCGACCAACGCGCAGCATCTCTTCCAGGATGCGGTCCGGGTACTCCACCGCCTGCAGCGCCTGGGTCATGATCACCACGTCGAAACTGTCGCTGGCGAAGTTGCCCAGGCCCTTGTCCAGGTCCTGCTCGATGACGTTGACGCCCTTGGCCACGCAGGCGGCGATGTTGTCCGGATCGATCTCCAGGCCGTAGCCGGTGACCTGCTTGTGCGCCTGCAGCGAGGCCAGCAGCTCGCCGTTGCCGCAACCGAGGTCGAGTACCCGGCTACCGGCGGGAATCCACTGTTGGATGATTTCCAGATCGGCTCTCATGGGGTCCTCAGATGGCGATGCGGTTCATGTAGTTCGAGAAGCCCTGCATGTAGCGCGGGGACGGGATCAGGAAGGCATCGTGGCCGTAAGGGGCATCGATCTCCAGGTAGCAGACGTTCTTGCGTGCGGCCATCAGGGCATCGACCATTTCCCGCGAGCGGGCCGGCGAGAACCGCCAGTCGGTGCTGAAGGAGATCACGCAATAGTCGGCCTTGACGTGCGCCAGGGTCGCGGCCAGATCGCCATCGTGCGCTGCAGCCGGGTCGAAGTAGTCCAGCGCCTTGGTCATCACCAGGTAGGTGTTGGCATCGAAGCGCCCGGAGAACTCCTCGCCCTGGTAGCGCAGGTAGCTTTCCACCTGGAACTCGACGCTGTGGAAGTCGTAGTTGAGCTTGTCGCTCTTGAGCTCACGGCCGAATTTCTCGCCCATGGAGTCGTCGGACAGGTAGGTGATGTGGCCGACCATGCGCGCCAGCATCAGGCCACGTTTGGGAATCACGCCCTGGTCCTGGAACGAGCCGCCGTGGAATTCCGGGTCGGTGAGGATGGCCTGGCGAGCCACTTCGTTGAATGCGATGTTCTGCGCCGACAACTTGGGCGCCGAGGCGATGTTCACGCAGTGGCGTACCCGGTCGGGGTAGGTCATGGTCCATTGCAGCGCCTGCATGCCGCCCAGGCTGCCGCCGACCACGGCGGCCCATTGCGTGATGCCCAGACGATCGGCCAGGCGTGCCTGGCTGTGCACCCAGTCTTCGACGGTCAGCACCGGGAAGTCGGCACCGTAGGGCTTGCCATTGGCCGGGTTGAGGCTGCTCGGGCCGGTGCTGCCATTGCAGCCGCCGAGGTTGTTGAGGCTCACCACGAAGAAGCGATCGGTGTCGATCGGCTTGCCTGGGCCGATGCAGCTGTCCCACCACCCTGGCTTGCGATCCTCAGGTGTGTGATAGCCTGCCGCGTGGTGATGGCCCGAGAGCGCATGGCAGATCAGTACCGCATTGCTGGCGCTCGCATTGAGCGTGCCATAGGTTTCGTAGACCAGTTCGTAACCCGCCAGCGAACGACCGCAGGCCAGGGTCAGGGGGTCGTCGAACCGCGCCAGTTGCGGCACGACCAGACCGACGGAATCTTTGGGAAAGACAGTGGACATCGATCCTGCTCACGCGTGAATGAGGCGTAAGTCTAAAGACCCCTCCTGGCAGCGGCAAGGCGCATGAGGACGATGTGAGGCGATGAGGCGGCCGGTGGTGTGGAAGCTGAGCCTATGGGGTGGCGGCCCTGCGGGCCCGATCGCGGCACAGGGGTGCGCCTACATGGAGCGTGATTGCCTGCACCACTGCGGCAAGTGTGGGAGCGGGCTGCAACGCAGCCCTTTCAGCAGGTCATCGACCGGCTCAGATCATCCGCCACAGCTCTTGCGGCATGCCGGCATAGGCGGCCAGGGGCGGCATGACGAACGACTGGATCACCTGGATCGCCAGGAAGGCGAAGATCGGCGAGATGTCCATGCCGCCCAGGTTGGGCACGATCCGGCGGAACGGCGCCAGCACCGGCTCACTGATCTGGTAGGCCAGCTCGGCGGCCGGATTGTGGCTGTTCGGGGCGATCCACGACACGATCACCATGACGATCATCGCGACCCAGAAGATCTTCAGGAACAGCGAGGCGATACCGATCAGCGCCCACATCAACAGGTGCGGGACATCGCCGAAGGTGCCATAGCTGACCATCAGCACGAAGGCCATCAGCAGCGCCTGAATCACGATCGCCAGCAGCAACGAGGAGGTGTCGAGCCCGGCGATGCTCGGCACGATCCGGCGGATGGGCTTGAGCAGCGGCTGGGTGGCGCGCACCGCGAACTGGCTCAACGGGTTGTAGAAGTTGGCCTTGACCAGTTGCAGCACGAAGCGCAGCAGGACGATCACCAAGTACAGGCTGACCAAGGTTTGCACCACGAAGATCGCGGCGCCGGACAGTGCATTCATCGAGGGCTCCTCATTTACCCAGTTGTTCGGCCAGTTCGGCAGAGCGGTGCGCAGCGGCCTGCAGCGCCTGCTCGACCAGCGCTTCGAAGCCATTGCCCTGGAAGGAGCGGATCGCTGCTTCCGTGGTGCCGGCAGGCGAAGTCACGCGGCGGCGCAGCTCGGCGGCGTCGACGTCACTGGCCACGGCCATGTGCGCCGCGCCGAGCGCGGTCTGTAGCGTCAGTTGCGAGGCGGTTTCGCGTGACAGGCCAAGCTTCTCGCCAGCCGCGGTCATGGCTTCGATCATCAGGAAGAAATACGCCGGACCGCTGCCCGACACGGCGGTCACCGCATCGATCTGCTGCTCCTGCTCCACCCAGACGACGGTGCCGACCGCCGAGAGCAGTTGCTCGGCCTGTTGGCGCTGCGCGTCCGACACCTCGGCGGTGGCGTACAGGCCGCTGACACCCTGGCGCAGCAGCGAGGGTGTGTTGGGCATGCAGCGCACCACCGGACAGTCGCCCAGCCAGCCTTGCAGGCTCTGGCAGGTGATGCCGGCCGCGATGGACACGACCAGTTGGCCGGCCTTCAGCTCGGGCTGGAGGGTCTGGCACACGGCCTTCATGACCTGAGGCTTGACCGCCAGCACGATCACGTCGGCACCGGCGATGGCCTGGGCGTTGTCCTCGAACACCTCGATGCCCTGCTCGGCCTGGATTCGCGCACGGGTCTCGGCGCCCGGGTCGCTGGCGCGCAGGCGCGACGCCTCCACGCCCTGGGCGCGCATGCCGCCGATCAGACTCGCCGCCATGTTGCCCGCGCCGATGAAAGCGATACGTGTAGTGCTCATGTCAGGTCCTTGAGGGAAAGAGTGAGTAAAGCATGGAATCAGGCGCGCCCGTAGTCGCGCGCTCCGAACAGGGCGGTGCCGATACGTACCCAGGTCGCACCCTGGGCGATCGCCGCTTCCAGGTCGTGGCTCATGCCCATCGACAAGGTGTCCAGGCCCATCCCAAGGCCATCGCGCAGGCTGCGCAGGCGTGCGAAGGCCGCTTCCTGGGCCGCGCGATCGTCGGTGGGCTCAGGAATCGCCATCAGTCCGCGCAGGCGCAGGCCAGGCAGTGCCGCAACGGCGGTGGCCAGCGCGGCCAGCGCCTCCGGGCTGCATCCTGACTTGCTGTCTTCGCCGCTGACGTTCACCTGCAGGCAGACGTCCAGCGGCGGCAGGTGCGCCGGTCGTTGCGCCGACAGGCGTTGCGCGACCTTCAGGCGATCCACGGAATGCACCCAGTCGAAGTGTTCGGCGATGGCACGCGTCTTGTTCGATTGAATGGGGCCGATGAAGTGCCAGATCAAGGTCAGATCGGTCAGTGCCTGTTGCTTGTCCAGGGCTTCCTGGAGGTAGTTTTCGCCCACGTCGCGTACGCCGGCGGCATAGGCCTGGCGTACCGTTTCGGCGGGTTTGGTCTTGCTCACCGCCAGCAGCCGGACCTCGGCAGGGTCACGGCCAGCGGCGGTCGCGGCGTGCTCGATGCGGGTGGCAAGGGCGGAAAGATTGTCTGCTAGTGTGGACATGGATCGCTGCCGACGGCCTGAGGGTCTGCGGCATTCTACCTGCTTGCTGGCCGTTGAGGAGTCTCATGGACGTGACTGTACTCGTGGCCCGGGCCGCCGCCGCAGGGGCTTGCGACCTGCATCTGGCAGCCGGGCATCCCCCGTGCGTGCGCGTGGACGGCGACCTGCGCCGTCTCGACCTGCCGCCGTCGAGCGAGACGCAGGTGTTCGACAGCCTGGCCCCCTGGCTGCACGACAGCCAACGGGTGCAATGGCGCGAGGGCGATGAGCTCGACCTGGCCTTGACCTTGCCCGACACCCAGCGGGTGCGGGTGAACCTGTTCCGCCAGCGTCAGGGGCCGGCCGTCAGCCTGCGTCTGCTGCCGGCACGGGCGCCCAGCCTCGAAGCCCTGGCGCTCACCAATGTGTTTCGGCCTGTTTCGCAGTGGCAGGATGGGCTGCTGCTGGTCGCCGGGCCCACTGGCAGCGGCAAGTCCAGCACCCTGGCGGCACTGGTCGATCACCTGAATCGGGAGCGTCCGGCCCACGTGATCACGTTGGAAGACCCCATCGAGATCGTCCATCGCAGTCAACGCAGCCTGATCACGCAGCGGGAGGTAGGGCGGCATACCCGTGACTTCGCGCAGGCGCTGCGCAGCGCCTTGCGCCAGGACCCCGACGTGATCCTGTTGGGCGAATTGCGTGATCTGGAGAGCATCCGTCTGGCCTTGCGAGCCGCGCAAACCGGCCACCTCGTGCTGGCCACCGTCCATGCCCGCTGCGCGGGGAGCAGCATCGATCACCTGGTCGACGTGTTCGATGCCCAGGAGAAGACCCTGATTCGCAGCCTGCTGGCCGAATCGTTACGCATGGTCGTGGTGCAACGGCTGGTCAAGCGCAAGGGGGGTGGGCGCGTGGCCGCGCGCGAGGTGCTGGTGGCCACGCCCGCGGTGCGCAATCTGATTCGAGAAGGGCGCCTGGCGCAGTTGCAGTCGATCATGCAGACCGGGGCAGGGCAGGGGATGCAGACCTTGGAGGACGCATTGCGTGCCTTGCAGGCGCAAGGGCTGATCGACCTGCAGAGGACCTGAACGAAACGAGGCGCCACACGGGCGCCTCGAGTACTGCCTGTTGAAAGGCGTTCGCCTTCAGCGTTTGACCACCTGCAGGCCAGCCGTGCCGGTGTCCTTCGGCAGAACCCGCTTGGCGACCACGTAGTGCTGCTTCCAGTAGGGCTTGTTCAGCGTGTCGATGCTGACCCGCTTGCCGCGGCGCGGCGCGTGGATGAAGCGGTCGTTGCCCAGGTAGATGGCCACGTGGTTGACCCGACGGCTCTTGATGTTGAAGAAGATCAGATCGCCCGGTTTCAGGTCACCGCGTGCTACCTTCACGCCATGCCCCTGGGCCATGGCGCTGGAGGTGCGTGGCAGGTTCACGTTGGCGACATCGTCGAACGCGTATTTCACCAGGCCGCTGCAGTCGAAGCCTTTGCTCGGGCTGCTGCCGCCCCAACGATAAGGGGTACCGATCGCGTTGACCGCACGCTTGAGCACGGCACTGCTCTGCTTGTTGGTGGATGCGACAGCAGGGCCGGCCTTGAGCTTGGCGGCGTTGCTCGGCTTGGCGCGAAGCGGCGCATGGGCGACTTTGGCCGAAGTACCGTAGTGAACGGTGTAGCCGGTAAAGCCGTTGGGAAGACGTTGCTCACGGTTGGTGGCGTGGGCGGCCAGGGGCAATAAGAGACAGAGGGTCAACCATGTCTTGAACAAAGGTGGCATAGGTGAAGCTCTTGTGGGTGTCTGTTTAGGCGGGCAACTCTATAACACCTTCTGATCAAATAATGATCCGTTGGTCGATCCAAGACCACCATACGTCGGCAAGGTTCACAAAAGTCACATGAACGCTTAGAAATTTTTAGGATTACACAGCGAGATCTTACGAATGAACGGTTATCAGCAGTCAGCGTCACACGACACCCACAGCAAGGTCATGGGTTACCTGCTCTGGATCTTCGGCTTCACAGGGGCGCACCGCTTCTACTACGGCAAGCCCATCACCGGCACGATCTGGTTCTTCACCCTGGGTCTGTTGGGCATCGGCTGGATCATCGACTTCTTTCTGATTCCTGCCATGGACCGTGAAGCGGACATGCGCTTCCAGCCGGGCCCTGTGAATTACAGCCTGGCCTGGATCTTCCTGACCTTCCTGGGCATTTTCGGCGTGCACCGGCTGTACCAGGGCAAGTGGATCAGCGCCCTGGTCTACCTGTTGACCGGTGGTGTGTTCCTGTTGGGGGTGCTCTACGACTTCTGGACGCTCAATGGGCAGGTGTCGCAGGTCAACGGCCAGCGGCGGTAAGCGCAACGTCGAGTGGTCGGCTGCAAGCTTCAAGCCGGGCAGCGGTGCAAGAGGAGAGAGGAGACCTGGGGCAAAGCCTCGTCGCTTCGCCCCAGGCTGTAGCTTGTCGCTTGCGCTGCCTTACTGCCGAATCTGGCGCTGCTGCAGCAGGAGGTTGTTGAACCCGGCGCCTCCGAGTTGCTTCTGGGCCACGGTCAGCTGTTCCCGGTTGCTGAACGGGCCGACCAGTACACGGTACCAGGTCTCTTCCTTCACGGTACCGGACTCGACCTTGACCGCCTGGCCGAGCAGGATGATCTGCGCGCGGACCTTGTCGGCATCGGCCTGCTTGCGGAACGAGCCGGCCTGGAGGAAGTACTGGGTCGTTGCAGCAGGCTTGATCACCGGTGGCGCAGGCGGCGGCGTCTGCCCGGACAGGGCGGCCTGGGCACGGGCGGTATCGATCTTCGCCGCTTCCTCGGCGGTGACTGGCTTGGTCGGCGGTGGCACGGGCTGGGCAGGCACGGGCGGTGTCTTTTCAGGCACGGCCTCTGGCGGCACGATCACTTCTGACTCCGGAAGCAGTGTGTAGAAATCGTACTTGGGCTTGACCGGCTGCTCGGGCGACGGCGGCGTCTTGGCCGCTTGCGCGGCCCGTTCGGCCTGTTGCTGCTCGGGCTGGGTGCGCTTGACGTCGCCACTCCCCGGCTCGAGCTTCATCAGGAACACCACGAACGCACCGATGGTCAGCCCTGCCGCCAGCCACACCCAGCCGGGGATGGGCTGCTTGGCAGGCGCCTGGGTGCGGCTGGCGCCACGCTTGGGCGCAGGCTTCTTCTTGGCAGCCACCTTACATGCGCTCCAGGGTTTCCAGACCCAGCAATTCCAGGCCCTGCTTGAGGGTCCGCCCGGTCAGTGCCGCCAGGCGCAGGCGGCTCTGCTGCTGCTCGGGCGTCTCGGCGGCGAGGATCGGGCAGTTCTCGTAGAAGCTCGAGAACAGGCCGGCGATGTCGTACAGGTAGGCGCACAGCACGTGCGGGGTTCCCTTGTCGGCGACGCTGTTGAGCACTTCGCCGAACTGTGCCAGACGGGCACCGAGGTCCTGTTCCTGAGGGGCCTGCAGGACGATCCGGCCTTCGATGTCCTCGAACCGCTTGCCCAGCTTGCGGAAGATGCTGGCGACACGGGTATAGGCGTACAGCAGGTAGGGCGCCGTATTGCCATCGAAGTTGAGCATCAGTTCGAAGTTGAAGCTGTAGTCGCTGGTGCGGTGCTTGGACAGGTCGGCGTACTTGACCGCGCCGATGCCGACGACTTCGCCGATCTGGCGCAGGGTCTGCTCGTCCAAGTCGGTGTTCTTGTCCTTGACCAGCGCGTAGGCGCGCTCCTTGGCTTCCTGAAGCAGGTCCACGAGCTTGACGGTGCCGCCGTCGCGGGTCTTGAACGGACGGCCGTCGGCGCCGTTCATGGTGCCGAAGCCCATGTGCTCCATGCGCATCGGGTGGCCGACGAAGCCGGCCCGGCGTGCGACGTCGAACACCTGGTTGAAATGCAAGGCCTGACGCTGGTCGACGAAGTACAGTGCGCGGTCGGCCTTGAGCACGTTGCTGCGGTAGCGCACGGCCGCCAGGTCGGTGGTGGCGTACAGGTAGCCGCCATCGGCCTTCTGCACGATCACTGGCAGCGGGTCGCCGTCGGCGGTCTTGTACTCGTCGAGGAACACGCACTGCGCACCCTGGCTTTCGACCAGCAGGCCACTGGCTGCCAGGTCCGCCACCACGTTGGCCAGGTCGGCGTTGTAGGCGCTCTCACCCATGACGTCGGCCATGCTCAGCTTGACGTTGAGCAACTCGTAGGTCTTCTGGCAGTGCGACAGCGAAATGTCCTTGAAGCGGGTCCACAGCGCCAGGCAGTCGGGGTCGCCTGCCTGCAGCTTGACCACCAGGCCGCGGGCACGGGTGGCGAAGTCCTCGGACTCGTCGAAGCGTTTCTTGGCGGCGCGGTAGAAGTTTTCCAAATCCGACAGCTCGTCGCTGGTGACCGGGTTCTCCTGCAGGTACGCCAACAGCATGCCGAACTGGGTACCCCAGTCGCCGACGTGGTTCTGACGAATCACCTCGTCGCCGAGGAATTCCAGCACGCGCGCGACACTGTCGCCGATGATCGTCGAGCGCAGGTGGCCGACGTGCATTTCCTTGGCCAGATTGGGCGCCGACAGGTCGACCACCACCTTCTCGGCGGGGCCGGCCTTGCGCACGTTGAGGCGCTCGTCGGCCAGCGCGGCGTCCAGGCGGTTGGCCAGGGCCTGTGTGTTCTGGAAGAAATTGAGAAAGCCGGGGCCTGCGATCTCGACCTTGCTGACGTCTTCGCAAGCCGGCAACGCGGCGATCAGTTTCTCGGCCAGGTCGCGCGGCTTCATGCCGGCCGGCTTGGCCAGCATCATGGCGATGTTGCTGGCGAAGTCGCCGTGGGTCTTGTCCCGGGCGTTCTCCACCTGGATCGACGGCGTCAGCCCATCAGGCAGCACACCGTCGGCGACGAGTTGGGTGAGGGCTTGCTGGATCAGCTGGCGAATGGTGTCTTTCATCAGGTTCTCTTTCGACCGCACGCGCGGCGGGCGCTTCGAGGCGCAGGTGGAAAAACTGGGCATTATCCGGCCGTAGGCGGCGGGCGGCAAGTCGTAAGCGGCAAGCGGCAAGCCGGGCGGCAGAAGGTGAGTGCAACTCGGTGGGGCAGGCAACGTTGCTCTGGCGCGAAGCTCGAAGCCTGCCCCTTAGTAGAGATCCACGGGGTCCACATCCAGCGACCAGCGGACCTGGCGGCCCGAAGGCATCTGTTCGAGCTCCAGCAGCCAGCTGGCGAGCAAGCGGTGCAAGGCAGCCCTGGCGCTGGCCTGCAACAGCAGTTGAGCCCGGTAACGACCGGCGCGGCGCTCCATGGGCGCCGGCACGGGCCCGAGCAGTTCGATGCCGCCTGCGCCCTGCGTGGCGAGCAGGCGCTCGGCCGCCGCACAGGCTTCGTCGAGGAAGGTTTCGGCCTGACCGGGCTTGTGCGCCTCGGCCCGTAGCAGGGCCAGGTGCGAGAAAGGCGGCAGGCTCGCGGCGCGCCGTTCACTCAAGGCCTGATCGGCGAAGGCGGAGTAGCCCTGCTCGGTCAGCTGCACCAGCAAAGGGTGCTCGGCCAGGTGCGTCTGCACGATCACCTTGCCGGGCTCCTCGGCCCGGCCGGCGCGACCGGCCACCTGCACGATCAACTGCGCCATGTGCTCGCTGGCCCGAAAATCACCGGAGAACAGGCCGCCGTCGGCATCGAGGATCGCCACGAGGGTTACCCGCGGGAAGTGATGACCCTTGGCAAGCATCTGGGTGCCGACCAGGATGCACGGCTGACCTCGCTGGATGGTGGCGAACAGAGTCTGCATGGCGTCCTTGCGCGCCGTGCTGTCGCGATCCACGCGCAAGACCGGATACTCCGGGAACAACGTGCTCAGGCGCTCTTCGGCTCGCTCGGTACCGGCGCCGACCGGACGCAGGTCCACATGGTTGCACTGGGGGCACTGGTGCGGGATGCGCTCTTCATGGCCGCAGTGGTGGCAGCGCAGCAGCCCCGAACGCTGGTGCACGGTCATGCGCGCATCGCAGCGTGGACAGCCGGACAGCCAGCCACAGTCGTGGCACAGCAAGGTTGGCGCAAAGCCGCGTCGGTTGAGGAACACCAGCACCTGCTGGCCGGCCGCGAGGGTCTGGCCGATGGCCTGTTGCAAGGGGCCGCTGATGCCGCTGTCCAGCGGCCGGCTCTTGACGTCCAGGCGCAGGAAGCGCGGTTGCCGGGCGCCGCCGGCCCGCTGATGCATGCGCAGCAGGCCATAGCGGCCGGTGTGGGCGTTGTGCAGGCTTTCCAGCGATGGCGTGGCCGAGCCGAGCAGGATCGGCACGTCCTCCTGGCGCGCGCGCACCAGCGCCAGGTCCCGTGCGTGATAGCGCAGGCCTTCTTGCTGTTTATAGGAGCCGTCGTGTTCTTCGTCGATGATGATCAGGCCGGGATGCTTCATCGGTGTGAACAGCGCCGAGCGCGTGCCGATGATGATGTCCGCCTCGCCATCGCGCGCCGCGAGCCAGGCATCGAGCCGTTCGCGGTCGTTGACCGCCGAGTGCAGCAGGGCGATGCGGGCGTTGAAGCGCTGCTCGAAGCGCGCCAGGGTCTGCGGCCCCAGGTTGATCTCGGGGATCAGCACCAGCGCCTGCTTGCCGGCCTCGAGGGTTTCGCGGATCAGTTGCAGGTACACCTCGGTCTTGCCGCTGCCGGTCACTCCCGCCAGCAGGAAGGCCTGGAACCCGCCGAACGAGGAGCGCACGGCATCGAACGCAGCACGCTGTTCTTCGTTCAGCGGCAGTTCGGACTGAGCGAGCCAGTGTTCGTGACGCGCGGCGGGCAAGTGACGGCGCAGCTCGATCTCCACCAGTTGCTTGGCCAGCAGCAGATCGAGACTGTCCTTGCTCAGGCCCAGCTTGCTCAGCACGGCATGGGCCACGCCGTGGGGGTGCTGTGCCAGCGTCTGCAAGGCTTCGCGCTGGCGGGGCGCTCGAGCGATGCGCGGATCGTCCAGGCGCGCGCCGGGGGCGATCTGCCAGAACCGTTCCTGGCGCATCTCGGCCGGCTCGCCCTGGCGCAGCAGGGTTGGCAAGGCCCAATTGAAGGTGTCGCCCAGGCTGTGCTGGTAATACTGGGCCGTCCACAGGCACAGCTTGAGCAAGGACGCAGGCAAGGGTGATACCGGGTCGAGCAGCGCCGTGGCCGGCCTCAGCTTGTCGGCCGGCACGTCACTGGTATCGGCCACCTCGACCAGGATCCCGATCAGCTCCCGTCGACCGAAGGGTACGCGCAGGCGCATGCCCGGCACGAACGTCTTGCCCGAAGTGCCCGGTGGCGCGCGGTAGTCGAACAACCTGCGCAACGGCGAAGGAAGGGCAAGGCGCAGGATGACGTCGGGCACGCGGCAGATCTCTGAAGAGGACACGAAAGGCCTAGCGAGCCTAGCACGACGGTCGGTGGGTGCGGCAACTTGCGCTGGCGTATGGCTCTGCTATCATACGTCGCCTGATTCCGTGCGGTATTCAACAATGGTGTTGGATGGCGGCACGCAGCCGAGGAAGTGACCATGAAAGCAGATATCCACCCGAATTACGAAGTTGTAGAAGTTACCTGCAGCTGCGGCAGCAAGTTCGAAACCCGTTCGACCCTGGCCAAGCCGCTGGCGATCGACGTGTGCTCGCAGTGCCACCCCTTCTACACCGGCAAGCAGAAAGTCCTGGACACCGGTGGTCGCGTACAGAAGTTCGCCGACCGCTTCGGCATGTTCGGTACCAAGAAGTAAGCAGGCGCATGGCGAACCCTCTGGGCTTCGCACCGCTGCACAAGAAGGCGCCCCTCGTGGGCGCCTTTTTCATGGCTGCGATCTGGGGAGCGTCCGCTCAGGCCGAGGTGCGCTGTGCCCCGCCTGGCCTCGTGCAGCAAGTGACCGTCCGCCATGTCGTGGACGGCGATACCCTTCGGCTGATCGATGGGCGCAGTGTCCGCCTGATCGGTATCAACGCCCCCGAGATCGGTCGACGCGGCCATGCCAGCGAGCCGTTCGCCGAGGCCGCCCGACAGCGGCTGCGGGCGCTGGTCAAGGCCAGTGACGGTCGCCTTGGCCTAGTGGTGGGCAAGGAGCGCACCGATCACTATGGCCGGCTGCTGGCCCACGCCTATGGTCGCGATGGTCGGAACCTCGAAGCGCGGTTGCTCGGCGAGGGCCTGGGTTACCGCGTGGCCATCGCGCCCAATGTGGTCTTGACCCGCTGCCATCGTCAGGCAGAGCGCCAGGCCCGGGAGGCGGGTATCGGGCTGTGGCGACGCCAGGCTGTGCGTCGGGCCGCCGAGCTGCGGCGCCCCGGTTTTGCCGTGGTCGCAGGTCGTGTCGAGCAGGTCAGGCGTCAGCGCGCCGACGTGTCGTTGGTGCTCGATGATCGACTCCTGGTGACAGTGCCTGCGCGTCTGCACGATCGGCTGTCCATGCGCGCACTCGAGCGCCTTCGCGGTCGCCAGGTGGAGGTGCGCGGTTGGGTTCGTCCGCGTGTCGGGGCGGGTTCGAGCACGCGCAACGGGCCGCGCTGGCGCCTGTCGCTGACCGATCCGAGCATGCTCGAGTTGCGCTGAGGACAATGCCCAGGGGGCGGCAAGCCGCTCAATGCAGGCGATGGACCTAGCGTAAAGTCGTAGGACGAAGTGCTTGACACAAGTGACCGGGCAGTCTTGTCGCTCTCTGGCTCTTTGCGTATCCTCGGCGGTCCGTCAGAACAGTCCAATTAGCGGAAAGCCCTCATGTCAGATCTCAAAACCGCCGCCCTCGAATACCATGCCCAGCCTCGCCCAGGGAAACTGAGCGTCGAACTCACCAAGCCGACCTCCACCGCGCGTGACCTGTCCCTGGCCTACAGCCCGGGCGTCGCCGAGCCGGTGCGCGAGATCGCTCGTGACCCTGAGCTGGCCTACACGTACACCGGCAAGGGCAACCTGGTGGCGGTGATCTCCGATGGCACCGCCATCCTCGGCCTGGGCGACCTGGGCCCGCTGGCCTCCAAGCCGGTCATGGAAGGCAAGGGCGTTCTGTTCAAGCGCTTTGCCGGCGTGGACGTGTTCGACATCGAAGTCGATGCCGAAAGCCCGCAGGCGTTCATCGACACCGTCAAGCGCATCTCCATCACCTTCGGCGGCATCAACCTGGAAGACATCAAGGCGCCGGAATGCTTCGAGATCGAGCGCGCGCTGATCGAGCAGTGCGACATCCCGGTCTTCCACGATGACCAGCACGGCACCGCGATCGTCACCGCAGCCGGCATGATCAACGCCCTGGAAATCGCCGGCAAGACCCTGGAAGACGCGAAGATCGTCTGCCTGGGCGCTGGCGCTGCCGCCATCTCGTGCATGAAGCTGCTGGTCAGCATGGGTGCCAAGGTCGAGAACATCTTCATGATCGATCGCAGTGGCGTCATCCACGCCGGCCGTGAAGACCTGAACCAGTACAAGGCCCAGTTCGCCCACGCCACCGACAAGCGCACCCTGGCCGATGCCCTGCAAGGCGCCGACGTGTTCGTCGGCCTGTCCGGTCCGAACCTGCTGAGCGCCGAAGGCCTGAAGTCCATGGCGGCGAACCCGATCGTCTTCGCCTGCTCCAACCCAGACCCGGAAATCAAGCCTGAGCTGGCGCATGCCACCCGTGATGACGTGATCATGGCGACCGGTCGCTCCGACTATCCGAACCAGGTCAACAACGTCCTCGGTTTCCCCTTCATCTTCCGCGGTGCCCTGGACGTGCGTGCCAAGCGCATCAACGAGGAGATGAAGATCGCGGCCGCCATCGCCCTGAAGGACCTGGCCAAGCTGCCGGTTCCCAAAGAGGTCTGCGAGGCCTACGGCGTCGAGTCGCTCAGCTTCGGTCGCGAGTACATCATTCCCAAGCCCATGGATGCACGCCTGATCACCGTGGTCTCGGATG
The DNA here is from genome assembly GCA_046940335.1 of Enterobacterales bacterium AN_CKDN230030167-1A_HGKHYDSX7. GTDB lineage: Bacteria > Pseudomonadota > Gammaproteobacteria > Pseudomonadales > Pseudomonadaceae > Aquipseudomonas. The sequence continues at coordinate 330,922 of JBKYML010000004.1, read as the reverse complement.
CCGTGGCCAAGGCCGCCATCGAGTCCGGCGTCGCGACCCTGCCGTATCCGAAGCACTACCCGCTCAAGAGCGTGGATGATGTGTTCAACGGCTGATCGGCCGGTCGTATCATGAAGAAAGCCCTGGTGCGTGAGCGCCAGGGCTTTTTCGTTCATGGCCGGTCGCCTCTGGGCGCTCGGTTGGGGGGCAGGCCCGAAGGCCCTTCGACGTCCGCGATCAGAACAGGTCCATCGGCGTCGCTTCGTCGGCCGGCAGCGGGCTGCCCGGTGCCACGCCATTGCCCAGCTCGCCGGATGACGGAGGCGAGTCCTCGGCCTTGAACAGCTCGAAGTAGGCGTTGGGCGTGTCCGGCCTGGCCGCGCGGCCGCTGACCGGATCGACGCGCAGACTCAGGATGCCTTCCGGTTCGGCCGGTGGATGGCTGGGCTTGCCCTTGAGCGCCGCCCCCATGAAGTGCATCCAGATCGGCAGCGACACGGTGCCGCCGTACTCGCGTCGACCCAGGGTCTCGGGCTGGTCGAAGCCGGTCCAGACCGTGGTCATGTAGTCGGCGTTGTACCCGGAGAACCAGGCATCCTTGGACTCGTTGGTGGTCCCGGTCTTGCCGGCCAGGTCGTCACGGCCCAGTGCCAGTGCGCGACGCCCGGTACCGCGCTTGATGACGTCCTGCAGCATGCTGGTCAGGATGTAGGTGGTGCGGCCGTCGATGATGCGCTCGGCGATCTGGGGCAATTGCGGGGTGGCGGCCAGCTGGGCGTTGGGCGGTGCGGCTTCCCCTGGCAACTGGACGTTGAGTGGCTGCTCCGGCGCGGCGATGCCGGCCTGGTCCTGCTGGGCCTGCGGCACGCGCGCCGGGTTGGCGGTGAACAGCGTCTCGCCCGAGCGGCTTTCGATACGCTCGATCAGGTACGGGCTGATCTTGTAGCCGCCGTTGGCGAAGGTGCTCCAGCCGGTGGCGATCTCCATGGGGGTCAGTGTGGCGGTACCCAGGGCCAGGGACAGGTTGCGCGGCAGATCCTGCTTGTTGAAGCCGAACTGGGCAATGTAGTCGATGGTCTTGTCCACGCCCATCGCCTGCAGCAGGCGGATGGAAACCAAGTTGCGCGACTTGTACAAGGCCTCGCGCATACGGATCGGGCCCAGGAACGTGTTGGTATCGTTCTTCGGACGCCAGACCTTGTCGACGGACGGGTCGACGAAGACGATCGGCGCATCGTTGACCAGGCTGGCGGCGGTGTAGCCGCTGTCGAGCGCCGCGCTGTAGATGAATGGCTTGAAGCTCGAACCTGGCTGACGCTTGGCCTGCATCGCGCGGTTGTAGTTGCTCTGCTCGAAAGAGAACCCGCCAACCAGTGCGCGAATGGCGCCGCTGGTCGGGTCCAGGGTCACCAGAGCGCTCTGCGCCCCTGGAACCTGACTGAATTTCAAGGTGCCGTCGGCCAGTCGCTGCACACGGATCAGATCGCCCGCCTGGGCGACGTCGGCGGGTGAGGTGGGCGCGCGACCCAGGCTGTTGACGTTCAGGTGCGGGCGCGCCCATTTGAGGGTCTCCCAGGCCACCTGCTCTTCCTTGCCGCCTCGGGTCATCACCAACAGGCCAGTCTTAGTGACCTGCATCACGATGGCCGGTTCCAGGCCACCCAGGTTGCGTTGCTTGCCCAGCACGCGTTGCCATTCGGCGAACGTCTTGCCGGGGTAGCGCGCTTCCGGGCCGCGGTAGCCGTGGCGCTCATCGTAGGCGGTCAGGCCGTCGAGCACGGCGCTGTTGGCCATTTCCTGCAGGTCGCTCGGTACCGTGGTGGTGACGCGGAAGCCTTCGGTGTAGGCCTCGCTGCCATAGCGGCCGACCATTTCCGCGCGCGCCATCTCGGCGATCCACGGGGCGTTCACCTCAGGCGTCGGCACGTGGTAGCTGGCGTTGAGTGGCTCGGCCAGGGCAGCCTGGTAGCTGGCCTGGTCGATCTTGCCCAGGCGGTACATGCGACCCAGGATCCAGTCGCGGCGCTCCTTGGCGCGCACCGGGTTGGCCAGCGGGTTGAAGCGTGAAGGCGCCTTGGGCAGGCCCGCGATCATCGCCATCTGCGCCAGGCTCACATCACGGATCGACTTGCCGTAGTACACCTGCGCAGCGGCCTCGATCCCGTAGGCACGGTTGCCCAGGTAGATCTTGTTGACGTACAGCTCGAGGATCTCGTCCTTGGTCAGCTCGCGCTCAATCTGCAGCGCCAGCAGGATCTCGGTGGTCTTGCGCGAGAAGCTGCGCTCGCTGCTCAGGAAGAAGTTCTTCGCCACCTGCATGGTGATCGTGCTGCCACCGGTCTGGATGTGTCCGGACTTGACCAGCTGGGTGGCCGCACGCATCAGGCTGCTGGGATCGACCCCATAGTGGTTGAGGAAATTGTCGTCCTCGGCTGACAGAAGCGCCTGAATGAACTGTGGGGGGATCTCGTCGAAACGGATCGGCGAGCGACGCATTTCGCCGAATTCGGCAATCAGCTTGCCGTCGCTGCTGAAGACCCTCAGTGGTATCTGCAACTGGATGCTTCGCAGCGCGTCGACCGAAGGCAGGCTCGGGCTAAGGTAGAGAAACGCACCGCTTACACCGAGTACCAGCGCACAGATGACAGCGACGAAAGACCACCAGAAGAACTTCAGCAGGCGTATCAAGGCTTTTGGGTGTCCAGGTTGGGAAATGGAGAGCGCGCAGGGGCCGGCGAACAGGAAAAATCGCTGGGCATTATAAGCATTTTTCACCTGGCGGGGTGACCGGCCGACGGGCCCGGCCTGCGCCCCGGCAGGTGCGATGCCTGAACCAGAATACGCACAAGGACGTCACGATGCTCGGATGCTTCAGCAAGGGGTGCAGTTCCGTCGTAGGGCTGGAAATCACTATCGAGGGTGTACGCATGGTGCGCGTGCGCCGACGCCGGGGGCGTATTCATCTGCAGGGTTGGGCCGTCGAGCCCTGCCTTGGTACGGCAGCCGTCACGACATACGCTGCGCCCGCCAACGATCCAGTGGCCATGGCGCTGCGCCGGGCACGTCAGCGCGTCGGCGAAGGGCGGCTGGTCGTGTCCCTGCCAGTCAGCCAGGTGATCGTCAAGCCGCGCCGGGTACCGCATGGGCCGGATGAAGACGCGCTGGAAGCCTGGCTGCTGGCCGATGCCGATCGCTTCGTGCCGTTTTCGCTGGACGACATGGCCCTGGATTTTTGTGTCGCCCACGCTGGGCCATCGGCCTCGGACGATCTGGCGGTCTGGGTGGCGGCCTGTCGCCAGGCGCAACTCGACGAATTGACCGGCAGGCTGGAGATCGCAGGCCTTAAGGCCTCGGTCGTGGAGGTCGACGCGGTGGCCATCTGGCGGCTGGCGACCCACTTGCCTGGGCAACGACCCGCGCTGATGCACGTCCAAGGGCGCTGGGCGACGTTGTATGCCTGGCCTGCCGAGCAGGCGCCGCAGTCGCACGTGCTGACCCTGGACGCGCATGGCGGTTGGCTTCAGGCAGCGCGGCACTGGCTCGTGCCACGGTCGGGTTGGCCGGGTGTGGATGTCCTGGGCGTCATCGGCCTCGAGGACCGGCAGTGCGAGGCGCTTGCCGCACCACTGTCCGTTCCCTGCCACCCCGTCGATCCTTGGTCGGGCTTCGTTCTGGAGGGGGGCGAATCAGGGCAAGCCGACAGCGAGACCCGGTCTTCCCTGGCCTTGGCCAGTTGCCTGGCCATGCGCGGGCTGGAGCAATGACGCGGTTCAACCTGTTGCCGTGGCGGGCGCAGCGCCGCCGGCTCGTCCTGCGCCAGTGCCTGTCCGGGCTGATCGCCGTCGGCCTGGTCGCGACGGCGATGCTGGCGGTGTGCGCGCAAGGCCAGCGTCAGCGCGTGCACCAGCAGGAGAAGGCCAATGCCTCCTGGACAGCGCGTTTGCAGACGCTCGACAGGTCCCGGCAACAGGCCGCCGACGCAAGGGCGACGCTCGACGACGTGAGGCGGCAGCAGGCCGAACTGTCCGCGCTGCGTGCCAGCGGTGAGGGAATGCCCGTTCTGCTCAGGTGGCTCGAGGCTGCGCTCCCGACCGACCTTCGCCTGACGACGCTGACGTTCGAGCAGCAGCGTCTGCTGGTGTCTGGAGAGGCGTCTTCGGGCCTGGGCGTCGCCGGGCTGATGCAGGCATTCCAGTCTTTGCCGAGCGTAGGTTCCGTCACCTTGCAAGATCTGCAGGCACGGGGCGATGCACAGGTGTTCCGGATAGCGCTGGAGCTGCCGGGAGGCCGTTCGTGAGCCAGTGGCACCGACGCCTGCAGCAGTGGGCCGCGCTGCCTTGGCCGCTCAAGCTGCTCGGTTGGGGCAGCCTCCTGTTGTCGATGCTGGGCGTGGGCTATCCCTTGAGCATTGGTCCCGAACTGGCGCAGCTTCAGCGCGCGCGTTCGTTGGGTGAGTCGCTCCAGAGACGACATGCCGAGGAGGTCGCGGCCCTCGAGCCGTTGCAGGGGCTCGACGAGCAGGTGCGGCAGGCCAGGCAAAGGCTGCAAGAGGCGCACTGGCGGCTGGCGGCCGGTGACGATGTCGTCGAACTGGTCGCACAGTTGTCCCGCCACGGACACCAGTACGGGCTGCGTTTCGAACGGATCGACGTCAAGGACGAGCAACCCGGCGAGGGATACCGTGCCGTGCCCGTGCACCTCGAGGTCGTGGGTGCGTACCCGGTGCTGCGTCGTTGGCTGGACGAGTGGCTGGACCAGTTGCGGTTGCTGCGCCTGGAGCGCCTGGACATGCGGCTGGTCGACCCGGCATCGACGACGCTGCGTTGGCAGGTGGTGGTGCACGCCTACCAAAGTGACATGCCTGCATTGCCCGTGCCTGCCAGGCTGGCGCACCAGCCTGCCCGAGCAGACGAGCCCTGGACAGGACGGGACCCTTTTCAAGCCTTCGGCACGCAGGGGGCGCAGGGTTTGACCCACCTGCCGCTCGAACAGCTGACCCTGGTCGGCGTACTGGCGCGGCGTGGCCAATACCAGGCGATCCTCGACGCCAACGGGTACCTGCACCGGGTGGCCGTGGGTGACCGGGTAGGGCGCGAGGGTGGGCGTGTGCTGAGCATCGATGCGCGGCGTGTGCGGGTGGGGGAGGCGGTGACAGGGCGGCGGGAAGGCCTGCTCGCGCGCCAACGTGAGCTGCGATTACGAGGCGGTACAACCAAGGATCGAAGGCATGAACAGACAGGGATGGGTGATGGGCGTGGTCATGATGGGCGTCGTGGGGGCGAGCCTGGCCGATGGCCGGGATGAACCGGTGTCACTGCATTTTCAGGACGTGGAAGTCCGCGCGGCCCTGCAGGTGCTGGCTGATCACGCTGACCTCAACCTGGTCGCGAGCGACGCGGTCCAGGGCCATGTCACCCTGCGTCTGCAGGATGTGCCGTGGGAGCAGGCGCTGGATCTGGTGCTGCGCAGCAAGGGCCTGGGGCGTCGACGCCAGGGCAACGTGCTGCTGGTCGCGCCGCTGGCCGAGCTGGCAGAGCCAGGCGTCGGCCTCGGGGTGGACGTGCGTCTGGAGCCGCTGGAGCGGGCGCTGCTGCCCATTCATCATGCCAAGGCCGGCGACCTGGCCAGTCTGGTGAGTGCTGCCTTCGAAGAAGAAGGCCTTCTGGCGGGGCGGGGCAGCCTGGGCGTGGACGAGCGCACCAACACGCTGGTGGTGACGCAGCCTGCCGAGCGTCTGGCGCAGATCCGGACCCTGGTGGCCCAGCTCGACGTGCCGATGCGCCAGGTGATGATCGAAGCCCGGATCGTCGAGGCGGACGTGGATTTTCAGCGAGCGCTCGGGGTGCGCTGGGGCGGACCGCTGTATGGCGAGAAGGTCAGGCTGGGCAGCGAGCTGTTCGTCGACCTGGGGGTCGAACAGGCGACGGCCGGGCTTGGGCTGGGCCTGCTGCGGGGCGATGTGCTGCTCGATCTCGAGCTTAGCGCCATGGAGAAGAACGGCCACGGCGAGATCGTCTCGCAGCCCAAGGTCTTCACGGCCGACAAGGAGACCGCACGCATCCTCAAGGGCGCCGAGATTCCCTATCAGGAGACCAGCGGCAGCGGCGCCACGTCGGTGTCGTTTCGCGAAGCCTCGCTGTCGCTGGAGGTCACGCCGCAGATCACTCCCGACGACCGTGTCGTCATGGCGGTGCGCGTGACCAAGGACGAGCCCGACTACATCAATGCGCGCAACGACGTGCCGCCGATTCGCAAGAACGAGGTCAACGCCAAGGTACGCGTCGGTGATGGCGAGACCGTCGTGATCGGCGGCGTGTACTCCACGGTGCGAAACAATGTCGTCGACAAGGTGCCATTTCTGGGCGATCTGCCGTATGTTGGGCGGCTGTTCCGACGTGAAGCGGTCCAAGAAAAAAAATCCGAGCTGCTGGTCTTCCTGACTCCGCGTATCATGGATGACCGGGCGATTGTCGTGAGTCGTTGATTCTGTGCAAAATTTGATACTTGTAGGCCCCATGGGTGCAGGCAAAAGCACCATCGGGCGGCTGCTGGCCAAAGAGCTGCGCCTGTCGTTCAAGGACTCCGACAAGGAGATCGAGCAGCGCACCGGCGCCAACATCCCGTGGATCTTCGATAAAGAGGGCGAGCCTGGCTTCCGCGACCGTGAAGAGGCGATGATCGCCGAGCTGTGCGCGCTCGACGGACAGGTCGTGGCCACCGGCGGTGGCGTGGTGATGCGCGAGGCCAATCGGCGTGCCCTGCACCAAGGAGGGCGCGTCATCTACCTGCACGCGTCGGTGGAGCAGCAGGTGGGTCGCACCGCACGCGATCGCAATCGTCCGCTGTTGCGTACGGCCAACCCTGAAGCCACGCTGCGCAACCTCCTGGAAATCCGTGATCCGCTCTACCGCGAGATCGCTGACCTCATCGTGGAAACCGACGAGCGGCCACCGCGCATGGTGATGCTCGACATCCTCGAGCGCTTGCAGAAGTTGCCGCCCCGATAAGCCGGTACTATCCTCGGGCCGGTAAACAGACCAGACGTCAGTGCGCGGGTCGTGCGAACGATGCCGCGCCCAGTTCAATCGTGGGGATACATGCAGACACTAAAGGTCGACCTGGGCGAGCGTAGCTACCCGATCTACATTGGCGAAGGCCTGCTGGACCAGGCGGCGCTGCTGGCGCCACACATCGCCGGACGCCAGGTGGCGATCGTCTCCAACCAGACCGTCGCGCCCCTGTACCTCGAGCGCCTGACCCAGACCCTGGGCGCCTATTCGGTGCTGCCGGTGGTCCTGCCCGATGGCGAAGCCTTCAAGAACTGGGAAACCCTGCAACTGATCTTCGACGCCCTGCTCGGGGCGCGGCACGACCGTCGCACCACCGTGGTGGCGCTGGGGGGCGGCGTCATCGGCGACATGGCCGGTTTCGCGGCCGCCTGCTATCAGCGTGGGGTCGACTTCATCCAGGTGCCGACCACCCTGTTGTCGCAGGTCGACTCCTCGGTCGGCGGCAAGACCGGCATCAATCATCCGCTGGGCAAGAACATGGTCGGCGCGTTCTACCAGCCCCAGGCGGTACTGATCGACACCACCAGCCTGTCGACCCTGCCGGCGCGCGAGCTGTCGGCGGGCCTGGCCGAAGTCATCAAGTACGGATTGATCTGCGACGAGCCGTTCCTCGGCTGGCTCGAGGCGCACATGACGGCCCTGCGCCAGCTCGACGCCCAGGCGCTGACCGAGGCGATCCGCCGCTCCTGCGCGGCGAAGGCTGCCGTGGTCGGCGCCGATGAGCGTGAGTCCGGGGTGCGCGCCACCTTGAACCTGGGGCATACCTTCGGCCACGCCATCGAGACCCACATGGGTTATGGCGTCTGGTTGCACGGCGAGGCCGTGGCCGCCGGGACGGTCATGGCGCTGGAGATGTCCATGCGCCTGGGCTGGATCGACCGCCCGGCACGTGATCGTGGCATTCGCCTGATGCAGGCGGCAGGGCTGCCCGTGGTGCCGCCTGCGCAGATGACGCCTGCCCAGTTCATGGAGCACATGGCGGTCGACAAGAAGGTCCTCGATGGCCGTCTGCGCCTGGTGCTGCTGCGCCAGCTCGGTCAGGCCGTGGTGACCGACGACTATCCGACAGAGATTCTTCAAGCCACGCTGGCGGCGGACTACCGCGCGATCGTGGCTCAGGTTGAGGGTGTGACCGCGCAATGACCAGTCTGCATGCCGATGAGGCCTTTCTCGAACACTATCAATTGAGTCACGACCCGTTCGCCGCGCGCGTGCCGGGCTTCAAGTTCTTCCCGGCACAGCGCAAGCCGGTGCTCGGCCAGCTTCATCACCTGGCGCGTTACAGCCAGTTGCTGCTGGTGGTCACCGGGCCGGTCGGCAGTGGCAAGACCCTGCTGCGCCAGGCGCTAGTGGCCAGCACCAACAAGCAGGCGGTGCAGAGCATCGTGGTCTCTGCGCGTGGCGCCGGCGATGCGGCCAGCGTCCTGGGTCAGGTGGCGCAATCCCTGGGCATCGCCCAGCCAGAGGTGCAGAGCATCCTCGCCCAGGTCGTGCAATTGGCCCTGACTGGCCAGGAAGTCTATCTGCTGGTGGACGACGCGGAACAACTCGACGAGTCGGCACTCCAAGCGTTGCTGGAATTGACGGCAGGCACGCCCGAGGCGCGTCCGCACGTGTTCCTGTTCGGCGAGCCGTCGCTGATCGCGGGACTGGACGAGCTCAGCGAGGGCCAGGAGCGGTTCCACGTCATCGAGCTCGAGCCCTACAGCGAGGACGAGACCCGTGAATACCTCGAACAGCGCCTGGAAGGCGCCGGCCGTGGCATCGACGTGTTCACGCGCGAGCAGATCGTCGATATCCATGAGCATTCCGATGGCTGGCCTGGCACCATCAATCAGGTCGCCCGGGATACATTGATCGAAGCCATGATCGCTAGCCGGAGTTCGGCCAAGCGACCAGCCATGGGGTTCCCTATGCCTAAGAAGCACGTACTGGCACTGTCCGCCGTCGTCGTGGTGGCCGTCGCAGCCGCCGTCCTGATGCCCAAGAAGAGCGACACGCCCGCCCAGGCGCCTGCCGAGCAGGCGCAACTGCCGCTGGGCCAAGGCCAGCCCAGCACCGTCCAGTCCAACAATGGCAAGCCGGCCATCGAGTTCTCCGGGTCGTCGCAATCCCTGCCGATGAACGGGCAGTCGCCGGTCGTGCGCGAGCCGCTGGCCGAAGCCGCCGGCATGGGTGAGGGCGAAGAAGGCACTGCCGCAGGCGCTACCGCGCCGCAGCCTTCCACGCCGCCGACCGTGACCACCACCGCGCCGCCCCAGGGCATGGCAGCCGGTCCTGCGCCCACCCCGGTGCAGCCACAGAGCACCACACCTGCCCAGCAGACCGCCGTGGCGCCGGCGCCCAAGCCTGCACCCCAGGCGCCGGCCAAGCCCGCTGCGCCTGCTTCCAAGCCCGCTGCGCCGGCCACTCAGGTCGCGACCGCCAAGCCTGCTGAAAAGCCCGCCAGCGGTGGCGCCGGGAGCAGCTGGTACGCCGGGCAGAAGTCGGGCAACTACGTGCTGCAGATCCTGGGCACCAGCTCCGAGGCCTCGGCCCAGGCGTTCGTCAAGGCGCAGGGTGGCGAGTACCGCTACTTCAAGAAAACCCTGCAGGGCAAGCCGCTGTACGTGGTGACCTACGGCAGCTTTGCCAACCGCGATGCCGCGGTCGCTGCCATCAAATCCTTGCCAGCCAAGGTCCAGGCTGGTAAACCTTGGCCACGTACCGTCGCCAGCGTCCAACAAGAGCTGTCGACCTCCCGCTGATACCTTCCGGGCGGCACCACCCCAGCCGCCCTGTCGCTAAGCGATCCCGGACTCGAATGCGCCTGCCGTGCCCTGCACGGCAGGCTTGTCCGTCCCAGGCTGTTGGCCACGAGCCCCGCATTGCAGCCCCGTGTTATCCGCCGCGACCTTGCTTTCATGCGCGGTAACACATAAAAATCGCGACAAGCATTCAAAAATGCGACATAAAGCGTAAGTTGATCGTCACTATCGTTTGTGAGCGCGATCGCCGCTGTGCCACAATGCCCATCCATTACCCCCGCACAAAAAGCTGGCAAATGATCAGCGCGGATGGTAAGTGTTTGTTTAAAAAAGAGATTTGCCTTGGTTGAGAGGCGAACCTGGTGAGAATGTGTCTATGAAAACAGGTCTGTATCGTCCCGAAGAATTCAAGGATAACTGCGGCTTCGGCCTGATTGCCCACATGACGGGCACGCCGAGTCACCACCTGCTGCAAACCGCCATGCAAGCCCTGACGTGCATGACCCACCGTGGCGGGATCAACGCTGACGGCAAGACCGGCGACGGTTGCGGCCTGCTGATGCAGAAGCCCGACGGCTTCCTGCGTGCCGTGGCGACCGAGCAGTTCGGCGTCGAGCTGCCCGCGCAGTACGCCGTGGGCATGGTGTTCTTCAATCAGGATCCGGCCAAGGCCGAGGCGGCCCGTGCCAACATGGACCGTGAAATCCTGGCGGCCGGCCTGCAGCTGGTGGGCTGGCGCAAGGTGCCGATCGACACCAGCGTGCTGGGCCAGCTGGCGCTCGAGCGTCTGCCGCAGATCGAGCAGGTGTTCATCGGTGGGGAAGGGCTGAGTGACCAGGACTTCGCCATCAAGCTGTTCAGCGCCCGCCGTCGGTCCTCGGTGGCCAACGCCGCCGATGCCGATCACTACATCTGCAGCTTCTCGCACAAGACCATCATCTACAAAGGGCTGATGATGCCGGCGGACCTCGCCGCCTTCTTCCCGGACCTGGGTGACGAGCGCCTGCAAACTGCCATCTGCGTGTTCCACCAGCGCTTCTCCACCAACACCTTGCCCAAGTGGCCACTGGCGCAGCCATTCCGGTTCCTTGCCCACAACGGCGAGATCAACACCATCACCGGTAACCGCAACTGGGCCATGGCCCGACGCACCAAGTTCGCCAACGACCTGATCCCTGACCTCGAAGCGCTCGGCCCACTGGTCAACCGCGTGGGGTCCGACTCCTCCAGCATGGACAACATGCTCGAGCTGATGGTGACCGGCGGCATCGACCTGTTCCGTGGCGTGCGCATGATCATTCCGCCGGCCTGGCAGAATGTCGAGACCATGGACGCCGACCTGCGCGCGTTCTACGAATACAATTCCATGCACATGGAACCGTGGGACGGTCCGGCCGGTGTGGTGATGACCGAAGGCCGCCACGCGGTGTGCCTGCTCGACCGCAACGGCTTGCGTCCGGCGCGTTGGGTCACCACCACCAATGGCTACATCACCCTGGCGTCCGAGATCGGCGTGTGGGACTACAAGCCCGAAGACGTCGTGGCCAAGGGCCGTGTCGGCCCTGGCCAGATCTTCGCCGTCGATACCGAGACCGGGCAGATCCTCGATACCGACGCGATCGACAGCCGCCTGAAGTCGCGCCACCCCTACAAGCGCTGGTTGCGCCAGCATGCCCTGCGCATCCAGGCCACCCTGAGCGACGACCCCGGCGTGGCCAGCTACGACGTCGATCAGCTCAAGCAGTACATGAAGATGTTCCAGGTCACCTTCGAGGAGCGTGACCAGGTGCTGCGCCCGCTGGGCGAGCAGGGCCAGGAAGCGGTTGGCTCGATGGGTGACGACACGCCCATGGCGATCCTGTCGCGGCGTGTGCGCTCGCCGTTCGACTATTTCCGTCAACAATTCGCCCAGGTCACCAACCCGCCGATCGACCCGCTGCGCGAAGCGATCGTCATGTCGCTGGAAATCTGCCTGGGCGCCGAGCGCAACATCTTCCAAGAGTCCCCCGAGCATGCCTCGCGGGTGATCCTCAGCTCGCCAGTGGTCTCCCCGGCCAAGTGGCGCTCGCTGATGGCGCTGGAGCGCGACGGGTTCGAGCGTGAGCTGATCGACCTCAACTACGAAGAAAGCATCGGCCTTGAGGCGGCCATCCGCAACATCGCCGACCAGGCCGAAGAAGCGGTTCGTGGCGGCAAGACCCAACTGGTGCTCAGCGACCGTGCCATCGCACCAGGCAAGCTGCCGGTGCATGCCTCGCTGGCCGTCGGCGCGGTGCACCATCGCCTGACCGAGCAGGGTCTGCGCTGCGACAGCAACATCCTGGTGGAAACCGCCACGGCGCGCGATCCGCACCACTTCGCCGTACTGATCGGTTTCGGCGCCTCGGCGGTCTACCCGTACCTGGCCTACGAAGTGCTGGCCGACCTGATCCGTACCGGGGAAGTGCTGGGCGACCTGGACGAGGTGTTCAAGTACTACCGCAAGGGGATCTCCAAGGGCCTGCTCAAGATCCTGTCGAAGATGGGGATCTCGACCATCGCCTCCTACCGCGGCGCCCAGCTGTTCGAAGCGATCGGCCTGTCGGACGAAGTGGTCGGCCTGAGCTTCAAGGGCGTGCCGAGCCGTATCAAGGGCGCACGCTTCGTCGACCTCGAGGGTGACCAGAAGCTGCTGGCGGCCGAAGCCTGGAGCGCGCGCAAGCCGATCCAGCAAGGCGGGCTGCTGAAGTTCGTCCACGGCGGCGAATACCATGCCTACAACCCGGACGTGGTCAACACCTTGCAAGCCGCTGTGCAGCAGGGCGACTACGTCAAGTTCAAGGAATACACCGCACTGGTCGATCAGCGCCCGGTGTCGATGATCCGTGACCTGCTCAAGGTCAAGGTCGCCGAGCAGCCGATCGCGCTGGATCAGGTCGAGCCGCTGGCCGAGATCCTCAAGCGCTTCGACTCCGCCGGTATCTCCCTTGGCGCGTTGTCGCCCGAGGCGCACGAAGCCTTGGCCGAGGCCATGAACCGCCTGGGCGCACGTTCCAACTCCGGCGAAGGCGGCGAAGACCCGGCGCGCTACGGCACCCTGCGCAGTTCCAAGATCAAGCAGGTGGCCACGGGCCGTTTCGGCGTCACTCCCGAATACCTGGTCAACGCCGAAGTGCTGCAGATCAAGGTGGCCCAGGGTGCCAAGCCCGGTGAGGGCGGCCAGCTGCCAGGCGGCAAGGTCAATGGTCTGATCGCCAAGCTGCGCTATGCGGTTCCGGGCGTGACGCTGATCTCGCCACCTCCGCACCATGACATCTATTCGATCGAAGACCTGGCCCAGCTGATCTACGACCTCAAGCAGGTCAATCCGCAGGCGCTGGTGTCGGTCAAGCTGGTCGCCGAGGCGGGCGTCGGCACCATTGCCGCCGGTGTGGCCAAGGCCTACGCCGACCTCATCACCATCTCTGGCTACGACGGTGGTACCGGCGCCTCGCCGCTGACCTCGATCAAGTACGCCGGTGCGCCGTGGGAGCTGGGCCTGGCCGAAACCCACCAGACCCTGCGTGGCAACGACCTGCGCGGCAAGGTACGGGTACAGACCGATGGCGGCCTGAAGACCGGCCTGGACGTGATCAAGGCGGCCATTCTCGGCGCCGAGAGCTTCGGCTTCGGCACTGCGCCGATGATCGCCCTGGGCTGCAAGTACCTGCGCATCTGCCACCTGAACAACTGCGCCACCGGCGTGGCGACGCAGAACGACAAGCTGCGCAAGGACCACTACATCGGCACCGTCGACATGGTGGTGAACTTCTTCACCTTCGTCGCCGAGGAAACCCGCGAGTGGCTGGCGCGCCTGGGCGTGCGCAGCCTGGGTGAGCTGATCGGGCGTACCGACCTGCTGGACGTGCTGCCGGGCGACACCGAGCGTCAGCACCACCTGGACCTCAGTCCGTTGCTGGGCAGCAGCCATGTGCCGGCCGACAAGCCGCAGTTCTGTCAGGTCGAGAACAACCCGCCGTTCGACAAGGGTGAGCTGGCCGAGCAGATGGTCGCCCTGGCCTTGCCGGCCGTGCGCGACAAGGCTGGTGGCAGCTTCGACCTGAACATCTGCAACTGCGACCGTTCGATCGGTGCGCGGGTGTCGGGCGAGATAGCCCGTCTGCACGGTAACCAGGGCATGGCCGCCGCCCCGATCACCTTCCGCTTCAAGGGCACGGCCGGGCAGAGCTTCGGCGTCTGGAACGCCGGTGGGCTGCACCTGCACCTGGAAGGCGATGCCAACGATTACGTCGGCAAGGGCATGACCGGTGGCAAGCTGACCATCGTACCGCCGGCCGGCAGTCCTTTCGAGACGCAGCACAGCGCCATCATCGGCAACACTTGCCTGTATGGCGCCACCGGTGGCCGTCTGTTCGCCGCCGGTACCGCGGGCGAGCGTTTCGGCGTGCGCAACTCCGGTGCCCATGCGGTGGTGGAAGGCACGGGCGATCACTGCTGTGAATACATGACCGGTGGCTTTGTCTGCGTCCTGGGCAAGACCGGTTACAACTTCGGCTCTGGCATGACCGGCGGTTTCGCCTACGTGCTCGACCAGGACAACACCTTCGTCGACAAGCTCAACCATGAGCTGGTGGAGATCCAGCGCATCAGTGGCGAGGCGATGGAAGCCTACCGTACGCACCTGGCGCGCGTCCTGGCCGAATACGTTCAAGAAACCGGCAGCGAGTGGGGGCGTGAGCTCTCGGAGAACCTGGAGGACTACGTGCGGCGCTTCTGGCTGGTCAAGCCCAAGGCGGCCAACCTCAAGCACCTGCTCTCCAACACGCGCGCCAACCCGCAGTAACACAGCTGCAAGTCGTGAGTGCTAGGCTGCACGCGATAGCAGCCCGGCGCTCACCGGCTTACGTGATCGACTTGCGGCTTGAAGCGTGAAGCTCGCCGCTGCTGTCAAGAGGTTTTGAAAATGGCTGAACGTCTGAGCAATGACTTCCAGTTCATCGAAGTAGGGCGCAAGGATCCCAAGAAGAAGCTGCTGCGCCAGCGCAAGAAGGAGTTCGTCGAGATCTACGAACCCTTCAAGCCGCAGCAGACCACCGAACAGGCGCACCGCTGCCTGGGCTGTGGCAACCCGTACTGCGAATGGAAGTGCCCGGTGCACAACTTCATTCCCAACTGGCTCAAGCTGGTGTCCGAAGGCAACATCCTGGCGGCGGCCGAGCTGTCGCACCAGACCAACACCCTGCCGGAAGTCTGCGGCCGGGTCTGCCCGCAGGACCGCCTCTGCGAAGGTGCCTGCACCCTGAACGATGGCTTCGGTGCCGTCACCATCGGCTCGGTGGAGAAGTACATCACCGATACCGCCTTCGCCATGGGCTGGCGCCCGGACATGTCCAAGGTCAAGCCGACCGGCAAGCGCGTCGCCATCATTGGTGCCGGCCCGGCGGGGCTGGGCTGTGCCGACGTGCTGGTACGTGCAGGCGTGACCCCGGTGGTGTTCGACCGCAACCCCGAGATCGGCGGGCTGCTGACCTTCGGTATCCCCGAGTTCAAGCTCGAGAAGACCGTGCTGAGCAAGCGCCGCGAAGTGTTCACCGGCATGGGCATCGAGTTCCGCCTGAACACCGAGATCGGCAGGGACGTCACCCTGGAGCAGTTGCTCGCCGAGTACGATGCGGTGTTCATGGGCATGGGCACCTACACCTACATGAAAGGCGGCTTCCCGGGCGAAGACCTGCCGGGTGTGCACGATGCGCTGGATTTCCTGGTCGCCAACGTCAATCGCAACCTGGGCTTCGAGAAGACGCCGGAAGACTTCGTCGACATGCAGGGCAAGACGGTGGTGGTACTGGGCGGCGGCGACACGGCGATGGACTGCAATCGCACCTCGATCCGCCAGGGCGCCAAGTCCGTTACCTGTGCCTACCGTCGTGACGAGGCGAACATGCCGGGTTCACGCAAGGAAGTGAAGAACGCCAAGGAAGAGGGCGTGAAGTTCCTCTACAACCGTCAGCCGATCGCCATCGTCGGCGAGGACCGGGTCGAAGGCGTGAAAGTGGTCGAGACTCGCCTTGGCGAGCCGGACGCCCGGGGCCGCCGCAGCCCCGAGCCGATTCCAGGGTCCGAACAGATCCTGCCGGCCGATGCCGTGGTCATCGCCTTCGGCTTCCGGCCCAGCCCGGCTGCCTGGTTCGAACAGTTCGACATCCGTACCGACAGCCAGGGTCGTGTCATCGCGCCCGAGCAAAACCGCTTCAAGCACCAGACCAGCCACCCGAAGATCTTCGCGGGCGGCGACATGGTGCGCGGGTCCGATCTGGTGGTGACGGCCATCTTCGAAGGGCGCACGGCGGCCGAGGGGATTCTGGACTACCTGGAGGTCTAAGCGGCAAGTGGCAAGCTGACCGTGTGGGGGCGCAATGAACGCTCGCCCCCACCGCGTTCTTGGCGTGTAGCTTGCAACCACCTCTCCAATGCGTTGAACCAACCGCTCTCACGGCGTTCGCCGTGCCTTTTTGTCGTGTGTCTGAGAAAATACCCTCACTCTTTTCCCGGATGCCGACATGACTGCCCTGAAGAACGACCGTTTCCTGCGCGCGCTGCTCAAGCAACCCGTGGACGTGACCCCTGTCTGGATGATGCGCCAGGCCGGCCGCTACCTGCCCGAATACCGCGCCAGCCGCGCCAAGGCCGGTGACTTCATGAGCCTGTGCAAGAACCCGCAGTTCGCCTGCGAGGTCACCCTGCAGCCGCTGGACCGCTACCCGCTGGATGCGGCGATCCTGTTCTCCGATATCCTCACCATCCCCGATGCCATGGGCCAGGGACTGTACTTCGAGACCGGCGAAGGGCCGCGCTTTCGCAAGGTCATCACTACCCGCGCCGACATCGAGGCGCTGCCGGTGCCGGATGCGCACAAGGATCTGGGCTACGTCATGGACGCGGTCAGCACCATTCGCCAGGCGCTCAACGGTCGCGTACCGCTGATCGGTTTCTCCGGTAGCCCCTGGACGCTGGCGACCTACATGGTCGAAGGCGGCTCGTCGAAGGACTTCCGCAAGACCAAGGCGATGCTGTACGACGATCCGCAGGCCATGCACCTGCTGCTGGACAAGCTGGCGCAGTCGGTCACCCAGTACCTCAACGGGCAGATCGAAGCCGGCGCCCAGGCGGTACAGATCTTCGATACCTGGGGAGGCAACCTGTCGTCGGCGGCCTACCAGGCGTTCTCCCTGGCCTACATGCGCAAGATCGTCAGCGGCCTGATCCGCGAGCGTGAAGGCCGCAAGGTGCCCGTGATCCTGTTTACCAAGAACGGCGGCCTGTGGCTCGAAAGCATCGCCGACGCCGGTGCCGATGCCCTGGGTCTGGACTGGACCTGCGACATCGGCGAAGCCCGCCGCCGGGTGGGCGAGCGAGTCGCCCTGCAAGGCAACATGGACCCGACCGTGCTGTACGCCAAGCCCGAGGCCATCCGCCAGGAAGTGGGGCGCATCCTGGCCAGCTACGGCCACGGCACGGGCCATGTCTTCAACCTGGGCCATGGCATCACACCGGAAGTCGATCCGGCGCACGCCGGGGCGTTCATCGAAGCAGTGCACGAATTGTCCGCGCCTTACCACGCCTAGGTCAGTCTCGAACGCTCTGCCGGCGTGGCGCGTGCGGCAGAGCGGATTAAGCTTGGTTTCAGCCTGTCTGGGTACGCTGGCCCCATTCCCACCCAGACAGGATTCGAACCATGAAAGCACGTTACCTCACTCTGCTGCTCGCGCCCCTCTTCAGTACCGCTGTCCTGGCGGCTGGTTACACGGGCCCTGGCGCTCAACCCGTGACCAGCGTGGCCGCCGCCAAGGACGCGGCCGACGACACCCCAGTCGTGCTGCAAGGCTTCGTGACCAAGAAGATCAACAACGACGACAAGTACGAGTTCAAGGACAGCACCGGCACCATCACGGTGGAGATCGACGATGAGGACCTGCCGGCGACCCCGTTCAACGACAAGACCCAGGTCAAGTTGACCGGCGAGGTAGAGAAGCACCTGGTCAATCGTGAAGTGGATGTGGATACGGTCGAGCTCGTCAACTGAACAGACGTGGTGCGGCAAGGAGGGATGATGCCATCGTTCCTTGCCCCGCCGGCCTCGAAACCTGCGAAGACCTGCTTCGAACGCGGTGGCCTCATCGCGGGCAAGCCCGCTCCCACAAACTGCTTGCGCAGCCATGCCCAGACCGACGGCGGCAGAGATCTGGGTGGGGGCTGGCTTGCCAGCGATGAAGCCTCTACGGTCCAGTCTCGTTCACCAGACCAAAGCCCCGCCAGCATCAGGCCGTCTTCGGCGCCAACCGGCTCAGGTGCAGCGCCACCAGCAAGGCCACGCCCAGCAATGCGCCGATGAACAGCCCGACCCCACTCCAGCCGCCCCAGTGCCAGAACATCCCACCCGCCGTACCGGCCACGCTCGACCCAGCGTAGTAGCTGAACAAATACAGGGAAGAGGCCTGCCCTTTGGCCTTCAGTGCACGACGCCCGATCCAGCTGCTGGCGACCGAATGCGCGCCGAAGAAGCCGAAGGTGAACACCAGCATGCCGACGATGATCAGCGGCAGCGGGCTGGCCAGGGTGATCAGCATGCCCCCGCCCATCACCAGAATGCTGGCCCAGAACACCTTGCGTCGGCCCAGCCGGTCGGCCAGGGCGCCCACCTGCGCCGAGCTGTAGATGCCCGACAGGTATACCACCGACAGCAGCCCGACCCAGGCCTGGTCCAGGTGATAGGGTTCGGCCAGCAGTCGATAGCCGATGTAGTTGAACAGGGTGACGAACGC
This sequence comes from Enterobacterales bacterium AN_CKDN230030167-1A_HGKHYDSX7, assembly GCA_046940335.1. Taxonomy (GTDB): domain Bacteria; phylum Pseudomonadota; class Gammaproteobacteria; order Pseudomonadales; family Pseudomonadaceae; genus Aquipseudomonas. The sequence goes on along the minus strand of JBKYML010000004.1, from coordinate 312,325 downwards.
GCCCATCAGCAGGAATGCCTCGAGGAACAGCCAGGGCAGCCCGGCATCCTTGAAGTGCATCGTGAAGCCCTCGAGCAGGCTGCGCGGCCGCAGCGGCTGGGGGCGGAAGTTGCGCGACTCGGGCAGCACCTTCCAGAACACCGCCGCCGCGATCAGGCCCAGCCCGCCGATGATCAGCATCGCCGTGTGCCAGCTGACGAAATCGATCAGCACGCCCGCGATCAGGCGTCCACTCATGCCGCCGATGGCGTTGCCGCCGATGTACAGCCCCATGGCCAGGCCGATATGGCTCGGATGAATCTCTTCGCTGAGGTAGGTCATGGCCACGGCCGCCAGCCCGCTCAACGACAGGCCGACCAGCGCGCGGGTGACCAGCACGCTCTCCCAGGTCGGCATCAGCGCACTGGCCACCGTCGCCACGGCGGCGCACACCAGGGCGAAGAGCATCACCGGCTTGCGCCCGATACGGTCGGAAATCGGCCCGGTCACCAAGAGACCGATCGCCAGCATCGCCGTGGAAACCGACAGTACCAGGCTGCTCTGCGCCGCATTGATCGAGAACTCCTGCGATAGCAGCGGCATCATCGGCTGCACGCAGTACAGCAGCGCGAACGTGGCGAACCCACCACTGAACAGGGCCAGCACCGTGCGCATGAAGGCCGGTGTGCCTTTCTCGATCCACACCTCGGAGCGCGTTCCGGAGGTGAACGGCGCGGCGTGGGCAGGCAAAGGAAGGGCAGCGGCTTTCACGACGAATACCTCGGGCATGAGCCAATGAGCGACAGGAAAAATCATATAGCTGGCTAATAATTAGATCCAATATATTGTTCGACCTATTTGATAGCTTTGACGACTCATTGAGGTCAGCATGGAATTGCGTCACCTGCGGTATTTCATCGCGGTCGCCGAGGAACTGCATTTCGGTCGCGCCGCGCAGCAACTGGGTATTTCCCAGCCACCGCTGAGCCAGCAGATTCAGGCCCTGGAACAGGAGGTCGGTGCCCGCTTGTTCGATCGCAACAACAGACGGGTCGAGTTGAGCGAGGCCGGACGGCTGTTCCTGGAAGAAGCACGGCAGGTGCTGGCGCAAGTCGAGCGGGCGGCCGATGTCGCACGTCGGGCCCAGCAAGGCGAACTGGGCGAGTTGAAAATCGGCTTTACCTCCTCGGCGCCTTTCACGTCCCGTATTCCCAAGGCGCTGCGTACGTTCCGGCAACGCTTTCCGGCCGTGCATCTGGATCTCAAGGAAATGAGCAGCCGCGAGGTGGCGGACGGGGTATTCGACGCAACGCTCGATATCGGGTTGATGCGGCCGATGCCGTTGCCAGAGGGGTTGATCGTCACGCCGCTGTTCCATGAGCCCTTGATCGCCGTGCTCAATGCGGCCCATCCCCTGGCCGCGAGCGAGGAGGGGCTCTCGATGACGGCACTGGCCGAGGAGCCCTTCGTGTTCTTTCCTCGCAGTTATGGCAGCGGGCTGTACGCCCAGTTGCTGAACCTGGCCCGCCAAGCCGGATTCACGCCGCGCATCGCCCAGGAGGCCGGGGAAGTCATGACGATCATCGGGCTGGTCGCCGCAGGCTTGGGCGTGTCGGTGTTGCCCGCGTCCTACCAGCGCATGCGCATCGAGGGTGTGGTGTACCGGACGCTGACCGACGAAGGCGCCGTGAGTGCCGTCTGGCTGGTACGCCGGCAGGACGCCTTGTCTGCGATGGCCAATGCATTCGTGGAACTGCTTGCAGGAGGACAGAAGATCGAAGAGGCTGGCGATGCGTCCAAGTGCCACGATGGAACAGACGCAGGCAATCGATGAAGCGCAAACCGATCCGCACAGATGATGACCTGCAGACGGCCTTTCGACGGCGTGAAGCGATTTTCCAAGCCGAGGAAGGTACACCAGACGCTGACGAGATGCAGGGCTTGATCACCTCGATCGAAGCCTATGAGCGCCAGCACTATCCAATCGCCCCTAAGACCCACGTGGACGCATCTGCGCAGTCCTGAGCAGGAAATGCGGCCTCAGCCTGTCCATGATCAGGCGTCTGCACGACGGCTTGCGGGTACGCGTCTCTACTGGCTAGCGCATGATCGTTCAAGGCATCGCACGGCATCACGACGAGCAACTGATCTCCAGATGCTTGCCCCACGTCGGCGGCCGCTCGGCATAGGCCTGCATCCCAGGTTGCTCTTCGAAAGGCTTAGTCAGCACATGGTGCAACCGACGCACCTCGGTGTAGTCCCCTGCCTCGGCTGCTTCGATGGCCTGCTGGGCCAGGTAGTTGCGCAGCACGTACAGTGGATTGACCGCATGCATGCGGGCGCGGCGACCGTTCGCGTTGTCCGGCTCGCGGGCGCAGCGGGCCAGGTAAGCCTCGCCCCACTGGTCGAAACCGGCCAGGTCGACGAAGTCGTCGCGTACCACGCGCAGGGCCTCGGCTGCGGGCTGGTCGCCCAGGTGGCGGAAGAACAGGTGGTAGTCCACGGCGCCTTGCTGCATCAGCTGCAACAGTCGCTCGACCAGTTCCATGTCGTCCGGCTCGGCGACCGTGAAGCCCAGTCGACGGCGCATCAGGTCCAGGTAGTGGGTCTGGTACAGCGGCAGGAACAGCTCCAGCGCCTGCTTCAGCGCCTCGACCTCGACGAAGGGTGTGAGGGCCTGGGCCAGGGCGCTGAGGTTCCAGTGGGCGATCGGCACCTGGTTGCTGTAGCTGTAGCGGCCCCGATCGTCGGAATGGTTGCAGATGAAGTTGGCGTCGAAGTCGTCGAGGAAGGCAAACGGGCCGAAATCGAAGGTGATGCCCAGGATCGACATGTTGTCGGTGTTCATCACCCCATGGCAGAACCCGTAGGCCTGCCAGCGGGCGATCAGTTCGGCGTTGGCTTCGACGACGGCGCGGAACATCGCCAGGCACGGCTGCTCGGCCTGCAGGCACTCGGGGTAATGGGCCTGGAGCACATGATCGAGCAGAGTCTGGGCCTGCTCGGGCTGGCGGGTATAGTAGAAGTACTCGAAATGTCCGAAGCGGATGTGGCTCTCGGCCAGGCGCAGCACCATCGCCGCGGTTTCGGCGGTCTCGCGCCACACGGTCGTGCTCGAGCCGACCACGCACAGGGCGCGGCTGCTGGGAATGCCCAGCGCGTGCAAGGCTTCTGAGGCGAGGAATTCGCGAATCGACGAGCGCAATACCGCGCGTCCGTCACCCATGCGCGAATAGGGGGTCGGCCCGGCGCCCTTGAGGTGCAGGTCCCAATGTTCGCCTGCGTCATTGACCACTTCGCCCAGCAACAGCCCACGGCCATCGCCCAGACGCGGCGTGTAGCCGCCGAACTGGTGACCGGAATAGACCATCGCGCGCGGGTCGGCCTCTTCCCACAGCTTGTGTCCGCTGAACAGCTCGGCGAACAGGGCCGTACCAGCCTCGCTGGGGTCCAGGTCGAGCAGCGCCATCGCCGCTTCGCTGGCCACGACCAGGCGCGGCTCGGCGATCGGCTCGGGCAGGACCTGGGTGGAGAAGGCATCGCCCAGGCGGGCGAAGCGGTTGTCGAACGTCAGTTGGTCGAGCGTTTTCAAGGGAGTGCTCCTTACAGGGTGCGAGGGCGGCCACCGCGACAAGCCCAAGGACCTCGCACCAACCCGCCCGATGTCGCCCAGCGTCATGTCACCGCGCGCTCATGGTCAGTGGACCGGGTTCAGACCGATCCAGTGCCATCGATCTGACCGACGTCGCCACCCCGTGCGATCAACTGCTGCCGGGTGCCTTGGGTGTCCATCAGGAACACCTCCACCTGGCGCACCGAGATCTTGATGCCATGGGCACGGAACTCGCGGTCGATGTAGCGGTTGATTTCGTCGAGCGTCGGGTTGCGGTCGCCCAGGTCGCGCACGTGCATGCGCAGCTCGTGTTCCAGAGCGTTCTCGCCGAAATTGAGGAAATACACCAACGGCTCGGGGTCCTTGAGCACGCGTGGGTTCTCGTGGGCACCCTTGAGCAGCAGGTCGCGCACCAGATCCAGGTCCGAACCGTAGTCGATCCCCAGCTTGAGCGTGACGCGGGTGATGGTGTCGGTCAGCGACCAGTTGATCAGTTGACCGGTGATGAAGGTCTTGTTCGGGACGATGATGTCCTTGCGGTCGAAATCGGTGATGGTGGTGGCGCGGATGCGAATCTTGCTCACCGTGCCCGACAGGTTGCCGATGGTGATGGTGTCACCGATCCGCGCCGGGCGTTCGAACAGGATCATGATCCCGGAAATGAAGTTGGCGAAGATCTCCTGCATGCCGAAGCCCAGCCCCAGGGACAAGGCTGCGACCAGCCATTGCAGCTTGTCCCAGCTCAAGCCGAGGGTCGACAGCGTACTGACAAAGCCAATGCCGGCGATGGCGTAGGACAGCAGGGTGGTGGTGGCGTAGGCGCTGCCCTGGGCCAGGTTGAGCCGCGACAGCACCAGCACTTCGAGCAGGCCGGGCAGGTTGCCGGCCAGGGCGAAGGTGATGCCCACGATCACCATCGCGCTGAGCAGGTCGCCCAGGCTGATCGGTACCATGCTGGCGGTCGCGCCGGTGCCGCTGGTGTACTCGTAGAGCGTGATGTTGTTGAGGTAGGAGAACACCGTGATCAGATCCGACCAGACCCAGTACAGGCCCCCGATGAAGCCGCCCAGCAGGGCCAGGCGGATCAGGCGCAGCGACTGCTGGTTGACCTGCTCGATGTCCAGCTTGGGCTCTTCGCTGATGATCTCGCCTTCCTGGCTGTCCTTGGCCGCCTGGCGCTTGCTCAGGGCGCGCTGGTAGGCCAGGCGCCGCGCCGCCACGCCAAGGCCGCGCACAAAGGCCGCTTCGATGACCAGCCAGAACAGCAGCAGGTAGAGCGTGTAGATGAGCCGGTCGGTCAGCTTGAGCGCGGTGTAGTAGTAGCCGAAGCATACGGCCACGAACAGCGCAATGGGCAGCGCCGTGAAGGCCACGCCCACGGCCTTGCGGAACAACGAGGCATCGCGGTGTGCCGGGCTGCTGAGCAGCAGGCGGCTGAGCAGCCAGGCCATCAACGCGTAGCAGGCCAGCACCACACCGATGCCCAGCACGTCCTCGGCCAGGGCCGACGGCTGGTGCTCGGCCACTGCCACGACACCGACCAGGGCCAGCACCACCGTGCCCAGCCGGCGTACCCAGCCGCGCAGGAATTCCACCTGCGGCTTGTACCAGCGGAAATGCACCTCGGCCACTCCGCCCGGCGAGAGGATGCGGTAGGCGGTGTAGAACACCAGCCAGGCCTGGGCCAGTTGCCAGAGCGCCGCACCCAGGTTGGCATTCTGTCCACGGGCGTCGATCTGCAGGGCGTACCCGCACAGGGCCAGGCCCAGCGCGACGGGCAGTGCCAGCAGGATGTTGATCAGGATCGCCTGGGGCGTGTGCCATTGGCTGTCGCGCTTGAAGTGACCGATGTCCTGATGCACCGCGTTCAAGCGTTCGTACAGGTAGGTACGCCGCCACAGCAGGGCGGCGATCAGCACCAGCAGGGGCAGGAACAGCAGGGGGCGTTGGGTCAGCCCATCGGACAACTCCTTGAACCCGGACGCCCACGGCAGGCTGGCGACCTGGTCGACGAAGCGTTCCGGCACATAGCGCAGCCATTCCCAATCCAGCGGCTTGTTGCTGGGGATCCAGAACATCTGCTCGTCGAGGGTGGTACGCAGCCCCTGGGCCGTACTGAGCAACTGCTTCTGGTTGAGCTGCAGGGTGATCGACTCGTTGAGCAGGGCACTGAGTTCGCGGTTCAGCCGTTCGAGCAGGTCGCTGCGGGTGATGGCCACTTCCAGCAGCGCCTTGCGCAGCGCCGGCGTGACCTCTTCTTCCGGCTGCCCGGTGAGCAGGCGCTCGACGTAGCTGCCGGGCGTGCTCATCTGCTCACGCTGCTGGTTGACCTCGAACTGGTACAGGCGAATGTCGGCGATCTGGTCGGCCAGGTCGCGGTCGAGCTTGAGGTGCGGCAGCGCCTGCTTCTGCTTGTAGAGGATCTTCGACAGCAGCAGGCTGCCTTTGAGCACGTTGATCTGCTCGTCGAGTGCCTGGTCGGCCTGGGTCAGTACGTCCAACTGCTGCTTGGTCTGCAGGTTTTGCTGGGTCAGCTCGTTGAGGCGGTCGGTGCTCTTGAGCAGGTAGTCGGACAGGCGCAGGTTGGCAGCGCTTTCGGTGGCCAGCAGGGTGCTGCCGCCGGCCTTCTGCGCCTCGATCGACTGCTGGGTGACGGTCTGTTGCGACTGCGCCAGGCGCTTGGCATTGATCAGTGACTGCAAGTCCTGGATTTCCTGCTCCAGGCGCGTGGCGCGCTCGATCAGCAGGTCGTGCCGGGCATTGCCCAGGTCCTGCAACAGGCTGTTGCCTGCCAGTTCCTGACGGCGCAGCAGGGTCAGGGCGTTGAGCGAGGCCAGCTCGGCGTTGAGCTGGTTGCGCTGGTCGGCGTTGAGCGCCTTGCCGTTGTCCTTGCCAGACTTGAGGCTGCTGTTGATCTGCTGGACGCGGGTCTGGTTGCTGCTGATCTCGGCCTGGGCGCGCTCGGGGCGGGTCTGCGAGTTGATGATCAGGCTATTGGCTTCCGATAGCGCTTTCTGCAAGTCGCCCTGCTGGGTGCTGCGCTCGGCCAGCATTTGTTCGAGCTGGGGCACGCTGGCGTTGGCATAGCGCTCGGCTACCACGACGTTCGGGCTCTGCTTGAGCTTGATCAGGGCTTGCTGGCTGTCACGGATCTCGCTGGGGGCCTGCTCGAGCTGCTGCTTGAGCGCGGCAAGCTTGTCCTCGCTGTCCTGCTGATTGGCCAGCAGCGTCAAGGTCTGCTCGAGCACTTGCTGCAAGGCCTTCTGGTCGGCCTCGGGTAGCTTGCGTTCGGCGATCTTGTCCAGACTGCCTTGGACGCCTTGGGGCGTGAGTGCCTCGGCGGCCAGGCCGACGGCCGGAAGGGAAACGCACAGCCCCAGGAGGGCTGCGCGGAGAACTGCGCGCAGGGACATAGTCAGGATCTTGCAGAGCGGGGCGGAGACGGATTCTAGAGGAACAGACCGGGGGCCGGTCGAGCACCTTCGGGGAATTTGACGCCCACCTTGACGATCTTGTTCCCTTCCATGGCCGCCACGGTCCACAGGGTACCGGCCCATTCGATCTGGTCGCCCACCACCGGCGCGCCTCCGACCTTCTGTCGGATGAACTGCGCCAGGGGCATCTGCGCGTCCTGGACGTCGAGCGTGAGGCCGTACAGCGCTGCCACGGCGGCCAGCTCGGCATCCCCCTCGAGCACGAAATCGCCGAAGAAGCGCAGGTCCTGCCCGCGTTGCGGCGGCTTGCTGAACAGCTTGCCCAGGGCCGGCAGGTGATGCTCGTGGCCGATCACACAGAGCAGATCGTCCACCTGGAGCACCGTGCTGCCGGAGGGGTGCAGCAATTGCTCGCCTCGGAACAGGGCCGCGATGCGTGTGCCCTCGGGCATCTTCAATTCGCGCAGCGCCGCACCGATGCACCATTTCTCGGCACCCAGGCGATAGACGAACAGCTCCCATTCACTGGTGATGTTGACCTCCAGTGCCGAACGCGAGATCGGTGCCGGGTCCGGTGGCACGGTCACCTTGAGCAGCTTGGCCATCCACGGCAGGCTGGTGCCCTGTACCAGCAGCGACACCAGCACGATGAAGAAGGCCAGGTTGAAGAACAGCTGGGCGTCCGGCAGGCCGGCCATCAACGGGAAGACCGCCAGGATGATCGGGACCGCACCGCGCAGCCCGACCCAGGAGATGAACCCTTTCTCGCGGCCATGGAAGGCCTTGAACGGCAAGAGTGCGACCGCCACCGAGAGCGGGCGGGCGAAGAGGATCATCCACAGCGCCAGGCCCAACGCCGGCAGGGCGATGGGCAACAGGTCGTGGGGCGTGACCAGCAGGCCGAGCACCAGGAACATGCCGATCTGCGCCAGCCAGGCCATGCCGTCGAGCATGTGCAGGATGCCATGACGGCTGCGGATGGGCCGGTTGCCCAGCACCAGCCCGCACAGGTAGACCGCCAGGAAGCCACTGCCGTGCAAGGCATTGGTCAAGGCGAACACCACCAGGCCGCCGGCGATCACCAGGATGGGGTACAGCGCACTGCCCAGGTGGATACGGTTGACCAGTTGCAGCATCAACCAGCCCCCGCCCAGGCCCAGCAGCCCGCCGATCCCGAACTCGCGGATCAGGTGCATCAGCAGGCTCCAGTGCAGGCCGGTCTGGTGGCTGGCAATCATGTCGATCAGGGTCACGGTCAGGAACACCGCCATCGGGTCGTTGCTGCCCGACTCGATCTCCAGGGTCGCGGTGACCCGCTCGTTGAGCCCCTTGCCACCCAGCAGCGAAAACACTGCCGCAGCGTCGGTGGAGCCGACAATGGCGCCGATCAGAAAACCCTGGATCAGGCTGAGGTCAAACAGCCAGGCAGCGGCCATGCCGGTCAGGCCGGTGGTGATCAACACCCCTACTGTGGCCAGCGAGAGCGCGGGCCACAGGGCCACCCGGAAGCTTGCCACTCGGGTGCGCAGGCCGCCGTCGAGCAGGATCACCGCCAGCGCCAGGTTGCCCACCAGGTAGGCGGTCGAGTAGTTGTTGAAGATGATGCCGCCGCCGTCCACGCCGGCGACCATGCCGACCGCCAGGATGATCACCAGGATCGGAATGCCCAGTCGCGACGACAGGGAGCTGACCAGGATACTTGCACTCACCAGCAAAGCGCCGATCAAGAACAGGCTGTTGATGGTGCTCGCATCCAAATGCAGGTACTCCGCGATGACGTTGATGAGAAAGACCTGGATTGACAAGCAGGTCGTGTGCCAATCGATTCTAACCTGATGAATTGATGAGGTGTAAGGGGCGCGGGGAGCGCGACACGCTGCAAGGAGCGAGTGGCAAGAAAGGTGGGGGCGATCGCGTGCTGGGGAAGTCGGCAGGCTCTCTGTCGACGCTGCGCTTTTGCTGGGGAAGCGAGCTTGCCTGCGATGCAGGCGGTGACTGATCGGACGCTATCGCTGGCAAAACAGCTCCCACCCTGTCCGATCCGGCCTGCCAAGATGCATGATCCGCAGGCAACCCTGCAAGAGGCGGGCGCAGCTCATCCTGGTGTGGGAGCGGGCTTGCCCGCGATGCAGGCGGCGACCGACCGGACGTCATGCGTCTGTCCGGCAAGGTGGATCGAGGCGCCTGCAAGCGCCTTCGATCCACAGGCTTGCTCAGCCCTGCGCAACCTCGCGCATTGCCTTGCCCTTCACCGGTGCGCCGTTGGCCACGTAGTACTTGGCCGTGCTGCGTGGCAGCGGTGCGCGGTTGCGGATGCGGTCGGCGATCTTCTCGGCGATCATGATGGTGGTCGCGTTGAGGTTGCCGGTGATGATGATCGGCATGATCGAGGCATCCACCACGCGCAGGCCCTGCATGCCATGCACGCGGCCCTGGCCGTCGACCACGGCCATGTCGTCTTCGGCGTCGCCCATCTTGCACGAGCAGGAAGGGTGGTAGGCGGTTTCGGCATGCTCGCGGATGAACTTGTCCAGCTCTTCGTCCGTCTGCACGTGCTCGCCCGGGCTGATCTCGCGGCCACGGTACTGATCGAGCGCCGGCTGGGCCATGATTTCGCGGGTCAGGCGGATGCCGTCGCGGAATTCCTGCCAGTCCTGCTCGGTGGCCATGTAGTTGAACAGGATGCTCGGGTGCTGGCGCGGGTCCTTGGACTTGACGCGCACGCGGCCACGGCTCGGCGAGCGCATCGAGCCCATGTGCGCCTGGAAGCCATGCTCCTGAACGCCCTTGCTGCCATTGTAGTTGATGGCCACGGGTAGGAAGTGATACTGGATGTTCGGCCATTCGAATTCAGGGCGGCTGCGGATGAATCCGCCTGCCTCGAACTGGTTGCTGGCGCCGATGCCGGTGCCGTTGAACAGCCATTCTGCGCCGATGGCCGGCTGGTTCCACCACAGCAGCGACGGGTACAGCGACACGGGCTGGGTGCAGGCGTACTGCAAGTACAGCTCCAGGTGATCCTGCAGGTTCTCGCCCACGCCCGGCAAGTCATGCACGACCGGGATGTCGAGGCTTTCGAGCAGTGCGCGCGGGCCGACGCCGGAGCGTTGCAGCAACTGCGGCGACGCGATGGCGCCGGAGCTGACGATCACTTCCTTGCGGGCGCGGGCTTCGATGCGCTCTTCGCTGTCACCGACCAGGTAGGACACACCGATCGCGCGCTTGCCGTCGAACAGGACGCGGTCGCTCAACGCGTGAGTGACGATGGTCAGGTTCGGACGCTTCTTGGCTTGGTCCAGATAGCCACGGGCGGTGCTGGAACGGCGGCCGTTCTTGGTCACCGAACGATCCATCGGTCCGAAACCTTCCTGTTGGTAGCCGTTGAGGTCCTCGGTGCGCGGGTAACCTGCCTGAACGCCCGCTTCGACCATGGCGTTGAACAGTGGGTTGTTCCCAGGCTTTGGCGTGGTCACGCTGAGCGGGCCGTCACCACCGTGGTAGTCGTTCGGGCCGATGTCACGGGTTTCGGCCTTGCGGAAGTACGGCAGGCAGTCGAGGTAGGTCCAGTCTTCCAGGCCTGGCAGCTTGGCCCAGCCGTCGAAGTCCATGGCATTGCCGCGGATGTAGCACATGCCGTTGATCAGCGACGAGCCACCCAGCCCCTTGCCGCGACCACATTCCATGCGGCGGTTGTCCATGTGCGGCTCGGGATCGGTCTCGTAGGCCCAGTTGTAGCGGCGACCCTGCAGTGGGAAGGCCAGGGCGGCCGGCATTTGTGTGCGGAAGTCGAAGCGGTAATCCGGACCGCCTGCCTCGAGCAGCAGCACGGTGGTGCCGGCGTCTTCGGTCAGACGCGTGGCGAGGGTGTTACCGGCCGAGCCGGCACCGACGATGATGTAATCATATTCCATGACGTTTCTCCGAAGGGGAGCGGCAAGTGTCCAGCGTCAGGCTGCAAGCCAGGCAGCTGCGCGACACTCGCGGATGAATGGGGCCGTCAGGGTCGGCGATAAGATCACCGACCCTGTCTTGCAGCTTGCAGCCAGACGCAGGCAGTGGTCGTTCAGAACACCGACGCGTAGTCGCCCAGCTCGACCTGCACGGACTTGATGCGGGTGTACTGCGCCAGGGAGCTGATGCCGTTCTCGCGGCCGACACCGGACTGCTTGTAGCCACCGACCGGCATTTCGGCCGGCGATTCGCCCCAGGCGTTGATCCAGCAGATGCCCGCTTCGAGCTTGTGGATGATGCGGTGGGCGCGGCTCAGGTCCTGGGTGCAGACGCCTGCTGCCAGGCCGTAGTCGGTGTCGTTGGCACGACGGATGACTTCGTCTTCGGTCTCGTAGCTGAGGATGCTCATGACCGGGCCGAAGATCTCTTCCTGGACGATGGTCATGTCATCGCGGCAGTCGGTGAACACGGTCGGTGCCACGAAGGCGCCCTTGGCCAGATCGCCCTCTTGCAGGCGCTCGCCGCCGCACAGCAGGCGCGCACCCTGCTCCTTGCCCTTGGCGATGTAGCCCAGCACGCTTTCCATGTGGGCGAAGCTGACCAGCGGGCCGAAGTTGGTGTTTTCGTCTTCCGGGTTGCCGACGCGGATGCGCGCCACGCGTTCGAGGATCTTGGCCTCGAAGGCTTCCTTGAGCGACGCCGGTACGAACACGCGGGTGCCGTTGGTGCAGACCTGGCCGGAGCTGTAGAAGTTGGCCATCATGGCGATGTCGGCGGCGCGATCCAGGTCGGCGTCTTCGCAGACGATCAGCGGCGACTTGCCGCCCAGCTCCATGGTGACTTCCTTGAGCGAAGAGCTCGAGGCGCTGGCCATGACTTTCTTGCCGGTGGTGGTGCCGCCGGTGAAAGAGATCTTCTCGATGCGCGGGTGCTCGGTCAGCAGGCCGCCCACGTCGCGACCGCTGCCGGTCAGGACGTTGAACACGCCAGCGGGCAGACCGGCTTCGGTGTAGATCTCGGCCAGCTTGAGGGTGGTCAGCGAGGTGACTTCGCTCGGCTTGAAGATCATCGCATTGCCGGCGGCCAGGGCCGGTGCGGATTTCCACAGGGCGATCTGGATCGGGTAGTTCCAGGCACCGATGCCGGCGGTCACGCCCAGTGGCTCGCGGCGGGTGTAGACGAACGAGCTGTCACGCAGGGGGATCTGCTCGCCTTCGATGGCTGGCACCAGGCCAGCATAGTACTCGAGCACGTCGGCACCGGTGACGATGTCGACGTAGCGGGTTTCCGAGTAGGACTTGCCGGTGTCGAGGGTTTCCAGCATGGCCAGCTCGTCGTTGCGCTCGCGCAGGAGATCGACGGCACGGCGCAGGATGCGCGAACGCTGCATGGCGGTCATCGCCGCCCAGACCTTCTGGCCGCGCTCGGCGCTTGCGACCGCACGCTCGACGTCAGCCTCGTTGGCCCGCTGCACGTGGGCGAGCACTTCGCCCGTGGCCGGGTTGATGGCTTCGAAGGTGGCATCGGTGCTGGCGTCGACGTAACCACCATCGATGTAGAGTTTTTGCGTTCCGAAACGGGCCATAGTGTCCTCGCAAGTGCAATGGGGTGATGGCTAGCCGCGTCGCGCGCACGCCCATGTGGCGTTCACGTCGCGCGGTGCTCCAGCCGCTGGGGTCGTTTGCCCCGAGTCCTGCTGGGTAGCCAGTTGTAGATCCATGTATTGATAAGCGATGCGTACTGCCTGATCGGTGTCGAACGAGTCGCCCGACAGCGCACCGCGCAGCCATAGTCCATCGATCAGCGCTGCCAGGCCGCGGGCTGCGACACGTGCCTGGTCCAGGGGCAGCACACGGCGGAACTGGCAGCACAGGTTCGAGTACAAGCGGTGGTCGTTGACGCGCTGCAGCCGATGCAAGGTCGGCTGGTGCATGCTCGAGGCCCAGAAGGCCAGCCAGGTCTTCATGGCCGGTCCGTTGACCTGGCTGGCGTCGAAGTTGCCTTCGATGATCACCTTCAGGTGAGCGCGCGGGCTGTCGTCCGTCAGGGCCCGACGCCGCTGCGCGACGCCCTCGTTGAGCATGCTCAGAATGTGGCGCATGGTCGCTGCGATCAGGCCGTTCTTGTCCCGAAAGTAGTGACTGATGATGCCGTTCGACACGCCGGCCAGGCGGGCGATCAACGCAATGCTGGCATCTCCCATGCCGACCTGATCCACCGCCATCAAGGTGGCGTCGATCAATTGCTGCCGACGAATGGGTTGCATACCGACCTTGGGCATCTCGTACTTCTCCTCAGGCCTGCGAGCGGGCGGCAAGCCGCTGTCTCGACGAAGACCAGTCTATTTTGTTTTGATTGAACGTTCAATCAATAAAGAATAAGCTCTGCGACAATTTGTGCCATTGACAGATGTCAATGACGTCCAAGACGGCCCAGATGAGTGCGATGAAAATCGTGCAAGCCTTGTGATACGTGGCGTTGACAGGCCCGAGCAGCAAGCGGAACAGCGCATCCGAACGGTCATCGACCGCACGACGAACGTTCCGAGCGTACCGGGAAGGGTCAAGGCATCACGCGATACAGCGCAGACACTCGATTTTCGGATCCTTTTTATAACACGTGAAGCCGTGGGGCTATTGCACCTATGGCTCGACCCTGACTGTTAGCCTTCCCTTGCGCCTGCCCGGAGCTTTCGTGCAATGAGTTCTGCCTCCCTTACCAAACCCCCCGCCGAGCGGGTACGGGTAAACAGCGTGGTGTTCTACACCTCCGCGCTGCTGATCCTGTCACTGACCGTGCTGTTGATTGCCGTACCTGACACCGCAGGCCGCCTGCTGGGCGTGGCCCAGTCCTGGCTGACCCGCTCGTTCGGCTGGTACTACATGCTGGTGATCTGCGGTTACCTGATGTTCGTCGTCGCCCTGGCGTTTTCGGACTTTGGCAAGCTCAAGCTCGGTGGCAAGGACGACCACCCGGACTTCAGCTATGGCGCCTGGGCCGGCATGCTGTTTTCGTCAGGCATCGGTATCTCGCTGCTGTACTTCGGCGCCTCCGAGCCGCTGGACCATTACCTGAACCCGCCGGAGGGCACGCCGGGAAGCCTGGAGGCCGCACGTCAAGGGCTGCAACTGACGTTCCTGCACTGGGGGCTGCACGGCTGGGCCATCTACGCCCTGGTCGGTCTGGCCGTAGGCTACTTCGCCTATCGTCACAACCAGCCCCTGGCCTTGCGCTCGGCCTTGTTCCCGCTGTTCGGTGAACGCTGGGTCAAGGGCGGGGCAGGGCATGCCGTGGACATCTTCGGCATGTTCGTGACCCTGCTGGGCCTGGTGACCAACCTGGGCATCGGCTCGATGCAGGTGGCCTCGGGGCTGGAGTACCTGTTCGGCATGGACCACAGCAAGACCAACCTGCTGGTGGTCATCCTGGTCATGAGCGGCGTGGCGACCATTGCCGCGGTGTCCGGCGTGGAAAACGGCATTCGTCGCCTGTCCAACCTGAACATCGTGCTGTTCAGTGGCCTACTGCTGTTCGTGCTGATGAGCGGCCAGACCCTGCACCTGCTCAACGGCTTCGTACAGAACATCGGCGACTACCTCAACGGTTTCGTGCTCAAGACCTTCGATCTCTATGCCTACCAGCCCGACGGCGCCAAGTCCGAGCGCTGGCTGGGCCTGTGGACCGTGTTCTACTGGGCCTGGTGGATCTCCTGGGGCCCGTTCGTGGGCATGTTCATCGCACGCATCTCCAAGGGCCGCACCGTGCGCGAACTGGTCGCGGGCGTGTTGCTCATCCCGCTGGGCTTCACCCTGGCCTGGCTGTCGATCTTCGGCAACACGGCGCTGGACCTGGTGATCAACCAGGGGGCCGTCGAGCTGGGCAAAACGGCGGTCGAGCAGCCGTCGATGTCGATCTACCACCTGCTGGAATACTTCCCGGCCGCGCGCATCGTCGTGGGTGTGGCGGTGTTCGTCGGCTTCGTGCTGTTCCTCACCCCGGCCGACTCGGGTGCGGTGATGATGGCCAACCTGTCCTGCAAGGGCGGACACGTCGACGAGGACGCCCCCAACTGGCTGCGGATCTTCTGGTCGGTGGTCATCACCCTGGTCACCATCGGCCTGCTGTTCGCCGGCAACTTCGAGGCGATGCAGACGATGGTGGTGCTGGCGGGCCTGCCGTTCTCAGTGGTGCTGGTGCTGTTCATGTTCGGTCTGTACAAGGCCATGAAGCAGGACGTGCAGATCGAGCAGGAGCGCGCCGAGCTGGCGGCCCGTGGCCGTCGCGGCTTCAGCGAGCGGCTCACGCAGCTGGACCTGCAGCCGACCCAGGCCGTGGTGCAGCGCTTCATGGACAAGCATGTCAGCCCGGCGTTGAAAGAGGCTGCTGCGCAACTGGGGGCCCTTGGCTACGCGGTCGAAAGCCGGTTGGGCCAGTCCCGCGCGCTGATGGGGCTGCGCGTGATGATGGAAGAGGGTAATCCCTTCGTCTACGAGGTGAGTCTGGACGGCTACCAGGCCCCCGTCGCCGATGTCTTGCCCGACGCCGAGCCAGAGGTCCGGCAGCGCTTCTACCGCGCCGAGGTCTACCTGCACGACGGGAGTCAAGAATACGACCTGATGGGCTTCAACAGCGAGCAGATCGTGCGCGATGTGCTGGACCAGTTCGAAAGCCATCGGCAAGTGCTGGGGCGTGTCTACAGCTGACGCTGCCTGAAAGCCCGCTCGTGGGAGCGGGCTTTTCCGCCCCGTGGGCGGGGGCCTGCGGCCTTATGTACCGCTACGCTGTCCGGTCGGCTCCATAGTGTGTACCGCTCCTACCCCTGGAGCCGTACACATGACCCACCCAACGGACGTTGTTTTCGATTACCGAAGCGCTGTCGCTGCTGAGTTCGCGACGCGCCCTACCTTGCGCCAACTCGCCGCCCGACAGGCCCTGGCTGTGCTCAGCGAAGCGCATCCCGTGGTGGCTGCCGCCGGCCTGCCGGATGCAGAGCCGCTCACGCTGCTGATCCCTGTGCAGTACCACTGGTCGCGAGCATCGTTGGTAGAGACTTTGCTTACCGCTTTGTTGCAGGGGGTGCCATTGGAGCACCTGGGCAGCCAGGACGGCGAGTTCCTGATTGCTTCAAGCCCTGAGTATCCCTTGCGCAATCCTCAGGGGCAGGTGCTCGACGGCGCGACGTCCATCCGCCTGCAGGTACAGATCCTCGACGATGTCGTGCGCTCGCTCACCGAGACTTTCTGCCAGGCGCAGCTCGACTACTGGGTCGCGGCAGGCCATCAGGGCGTCAGCCGCGACCTCTGGTTGCAATGGATGCTCAAGTCGGCCCTGTTGCAGAACCTGCCTTTGCAGAATCTGGATGCACGGCAGACGGACTGCCTGCTTGCTGTGCTGCGGGGTGGTGCCAGGCGTCCGACGGTCTTTGCCATCGAAGCCGAACTCCAGAGCGAAGGTGCGTCTCAGCGCGTGGTTGTGCCCAACCTGTTGATCAGCGCTGAATATGACGAGCGCCGGGTGCTGTTGTGGTGCGCACCCTCCAGCACGGTGCAAGCGTTCGATTCGTTCGAAGCCTTCGCGCAGCGGCTGTGCGATGAGCTGGCCGAGCGCTACCGGTTCGAGACGCTGACCTGGCATCGGTACGCGCTGGAAGGCGATGTCTTCGCCCAACAGACCGCACTCATGCTCGACAGCCTGTTGCAGGCGGTGCGCAGCGTCGCCTGCTGGCAAGCGACCGACCCCGACGCTCTGGATGCGTATCTCTGGCGACTGACCGATCCAGCCTCGCTGTTCATCGAGGGTTACCGGATCGAGCCATCGCACACCGTGGCCCTGCCGCCTGGTCTTCGCGCCATGACGGCTGCGGACAGGTTCATGTGCCAGGACGCCTTGTTCGAGCTGGCGCTGGCGCAGGCCGAGTCGAGGGGAGGCACGTCCCGGGATCGGCTCCAGAGCCTGCACGAATATGCGCGCCAGGCGCTGCGTGCGGCATTACTGGAGGATCATCCCGAGGAGGCCAGCGACTTCCCGGACGATCTGGTCCTGATCCTGAGCCTTGCACGGGGTACGCCGGGCGGGGCTGCCATAGGGCCTGGCGACAGCTTCGTCGAGACGTTCGAGATGACCCTTACCGACTATGCCATCGGTGACCTTGGAGAAGCACGGGGCGCCACGCTGAGTGCGGTCGCCCACCGCAACGATCAGGTGCTCATGCCGTGGCTGACGCTCGACTACCTCGAGTCTCTGGTTACCCGGGTGGACATCGGCAGTGCCTATCCAGCCTACGTGGCACGCACCATGGACGCACCCGAGGGGCGGTCCGAACGCATCGCGTATTTCGCCAGGGAGTGGCGCAGTGCGCTGCTGTCCAGCGCCTTGGAAGCCACGTTGAAAGGAACGATCGACAACGTGGCCCTGCAGTGCGTGACCGATTACTGCCGTGGTTGGGACGATCCTGAGCTGCCGAGGGCAGCGCTGATGCCACTGGCGTTCAGGTCGGACCCAGAGAAGGACGATGTCGATGTGGTGCGTGGCATGTACGTGCTGTTCTGCACCGAGCCCACTCGGGTGCTGCTGTACCGGCCGCTCTATAGGCACACCCCGCTCATGGCCTTCGAGACGTTCGATGCGCTCATGTCCGCCATCGCACGGGAGGGTGCCTTGCAGGCTAGCGTACTGGACTGGCTTCCCGACCAGGCCCGGCGTGTGTACGACCATGGAGGATTTCTCGCGCCACACCCGCTGACACCCATTCTCGACGACGCTGGTTTTCTGCTGCCGGTGAAACCTGCCGTTCTGCACAGACAACTGTGGATACACGATGTCGACACACGGCTCTACCAGGCCAATCGCGAGGTGCTGGTGGCGCTAGCTGACCGTCAATCGTGGTCCAATGCAGAAAAGCACTGGGACTCGCTGATCGAAGGCGCATGGCTGCTGTTCGATGTGGCCAGCCTCGTGGTACGTGGCCCGGCCGCGACCGTGGCCTGGCTGGCGCAGGGCGTGGCGGCGTTGAGCCAAGACCTGCCAGCGCTGACGCAAGGCACCGCCGCGCAGCGCTCGGCAGCAGTCGTCGAACTGATCGTGACCTTGGGCCTGACCGTGACCCATTTGGCCTTCCCCCGTGACGTACCTCGTCCTCTGCCGCCTGCGACACCGATGAGGGTCGGCCCGCTGGCCCGGCCTGAGCTCAGCGTTCCACGTGGCGAAGCGCTCGTGCAGGCAGGACGTGTCGAGGTCCCTGGAGCGCTGGCCGAAAGGCCCGAGACGAACCTGGACTTTTCCTGGCGTGGCGGCCAAGGGCTCAACGGACTCACGCACGCTCAACGCGTACGGCTCAGGAGCATGCGCGCCTCTGTCGATCTACGTGGCACATCCGAGCAGTCAGGCATGTATGCGATTGGCGATCGGCACTACATCTCGTTGAGAGGCGAGGTGTACGAGGTCGCGGTGTCTCAGGCGGGCGTGCGTATCGTCGATGCGAAGGGGGCGCCAGGCCCCTGGCTGCAGCGAATCGCCGACGCCTGGCGCGTCGATTCGACGTTGGCGTTGCGTGGCGGCATGCCCAAGAGTCGCGTCGAGCTCAGGCGTGAACAGAATCGGGCTCGCCTGACGGCGCTTAAAGAGCAGGAGAACGCCTTGACCGGGCAGCGCAATGCACAGGCCAGGGTGTTCGAAGCGCACCGGCACCAGTTGCTGGAGAAGGGCAGACGCATCGGCGAACTGGAAGCGGTGGCGCATCCAGACGCATTGCAGGCACGTGAACTGGCGTTGCTCAAGGACCTGCACCAGAGGATCCAGGAAACCCTGGTGTACGACATGAAGACGTTGATCGACCTCGACGTGCAGATGGATCGGTTGGTGGGCGAGATCTTCGCCCTCAGGCATGTCGACGCCACCTTGGAGGAGGCCGTCATCCTGCACCGCAGGACGGTGCGCCAAGAGTTGATCCAGGACTACAGGCTGCTTTACAACAAATTGGCGGATCTCATCAACACGGCGAGTGCGCAGGCACTGGGTGATGCCATAGCGATCCTGCCCGAAGGCGAGGCTGAAATCGAACAGTACAAACGCTTCCGCGCGACGTTGGAAAAGGTCGTGAAATGGGAATCGACCATGGTGAGCGCCTCCACGGCGTTCGACCGGCTGCTGGAAGAGACGCTCAATGATTCATCCATCAGCTTCAAGGACGTCAACACCGGCGCCAAACTGGACAAGGTCGCCTACCTGAACGAGGTCATCGAGCTTCGCAAGGCCAATGGCGTGGACCTGGAAGTTCGCTTGTTGCTGGACCTGGGTGAATTGTGCCTCGATCGCCTGGCCGCAAGCGATGAATCGACACTGAAGGCATTCCAGTCCTCTCTGGCGGGCGAGGCATTGCAAAGCGCCGGCGCTGCCCATGGCGAGCTGGCCAGCAGCGATCTGAGCGTGGAGGAACGTATCAGCGTGCTGACCAGTGTGCTGGAGGCTTATGAGGAAACGGCCGCCTCGACGGATTACTTGAGCAGTGTCTCTACTCCAGTGATCCGTCTGGAAACGCTCAAGCATTACCGCGATGTGCTGGACCGACTCAAGGACATGGCCGAGCGTGAACTGGCGCAAGCCGTGCGCGAGAAAGAGCTTGCCGTGCCACGCACTCGCCAGCCCAGGGTCTATGCCCGTCGAGTCGGCAAGCGCCGGGTGGTCAAGACCCAGAATGGACGCAGCGTCGTCGGTACCGAAGTCGAAATCGACGGCGTATCCGTGGTTCAGCAGCGTGACGCATGTACCGATCATGTCATCAAGACGTTCCGGCGCCAGGGGTCGCAGTGGCTGGAGGAGGTGAAGCCGGGCGCGGAGCCGACGTCGGAACTGTTTGAACCCGCTCAGGAACCTGACGTCCTGCGCCAGCGCGGGAGAGCGCTGATCGGTGAAATCGAGTCGGTCGTGCGTCTGGCCCGCCAGTACGTCAGGTCGGATGAGGCGCACGGGTTGTCCTCGATCGTCGACCTGCACGTCGACAAGCTGCAGGACATTCAGGCCAGGCTGCCCCGCACCGATCAGGACGCGGCCCTGCATGCGGAACTGAGCGACGGTATCGAACGCTTGCAGAACACGCGCCGCGATCTACTGGTCGGTCTCTATCTGGCCACCAGTCACCCCTCGGCCAGCAGCCTGCGGTTTCTGCTCGAAAACGACGTCGTGGGCATCGAGCGCGCCGGGCTTCGTAAACGGCTATCGGAGCATGACTATCTGGACGTGTATGAAATCCGACGTAAACCGGCCGCCGCTCAGGCAAAGGGCAGTGGTTTATGGGAGGCGCATTTCCATTATCCGGAAGCGACCACGCCCGGACGTGCGTTCAGCAAAGGCCACCTGAAGCTCTGGTCTCAGCGCAAGCTGGGCCGTGAAGCGCAGTTGCGCGCGGCGGCTACCGGCAAGGACTTGTTGGCGATCTACCGGGGCGACCTGCGGCTCAACGAGGTCGAAGGGCTGATACCCTTCGATTGACACGGGCACGTGTGCATCAGCGACCTGGATAAAGACCCTGTCGGCCATGGGCCGGCATGGCCAGGTTGCTGCGCTGCGCAATCATCAGGTGGATGTCGATCCACGTCACACCCTGACGCTGGAGCAAGGGTAGCTCTCTTTCCAGCACCTCGAGGGTCTGGGGGTAGGGGTGCCCGATCAGCACGACGGAGCCTTGCCGGCGTGCCAGGGCGATGCCTTGATGCAACTGGGCTGCGATGGCCTCTGGGGTGCGTACGTCGTCCAGGAATACATCACGCGAAACGTGTGCCAGGTCGACGGCCTGCGCCTTGGCTGCCGCCACCGTGGCCGCGCTGGTGCGGCTGTCGACGAAGAACAGGCCACGGCGCTGCAGCTCCCCCATCAACCAGGCCATCGGCTCGGGCTGCGAGGTCATGCGACTGCCCATGTGGTTGTTGAGCCCGGCGGCGTAGGGCACCTTTTCCAAGGCGCGTGTCAGGCGCTCGGACAGCGCATCAATCGCCATCCCTGGGTGCCAGGCATAGGGACCGGTCGCCGGGTCCATGGGCATGTGCAGGATCACGGTCTTGCCGGCCGCATGAGCCTCTCGGGCGAAATCGGTGGCATGCGGGGTGTCCGGCATGATCGCCAGGGTTACTGGCCCTGGCAGCGCCAGCACCCGGGCGTCACGCGCGACGTTCTGCCCAAGGTCGTCGATGATCAGTGTCAGGTACGCCTTGTCCGGCGCTGCCTGGGCAGCACCGATCAGCAGCCAGCCCAGAACGAACACGAGCATACGCATGGGCGCGGTCAGGCGCCCTTGGTGATGTTCAGGCCTTTGAGCAGGCTCAGGGCCTGGCTCAGCTGGAAGTCATCGTCTTGCGGACGTTCCTTGCGTGCGGCCCCCGACGGACGGTCGGCACCCCCATTGCCGTTGCCCAGGTGGCCCTGCAGATCGGCTTCCTTGAAATTCTCGGTGTCGGCCTCGGCGGTGAGCTTGGCCTGGCGCACCTCGATGTCCGGCACGATGCCCTGCGCTTGGATCGAGCGCCCGTTGGGCGTGAAGTACAGGGCCGTGGTGAGCTTGAGGGCGCGGTCGTTGTTCAGCGGCAGCACGGTCTGCACCGAGCCCTTGCCGAAGCTATCGGTGCCCATCAGCACGGCGCGCTTGTGATCCTGCAGGGCGCCGGCGACGATCTCCGAGGCCGAGGCACTGCCGCCGTTGATCAGCACCACCAGCGGCACCCGTTCGCTGGCATCGGCCGGGTCGGCCGAGAAGCGCAGCTCGGAGTTGGCGATCCGACCCTTGGTGTAGACGATCAGCCCTTTGGTCAAGAAGTGATCCGCCACCTCGACCGCCGATTGCAGGACGCCGCCCGGGTTGTTGCGCAGGTCCAGCACGATGCCACGCAGCTTCTTGCCATTGTCCTTGCGCAGCTTGGCCAGGGCCTTACCGACCTCTTCGCCGGTCTTGACCTGGAACTGCGTGATGCGGATGTAGCCGTAGTCGCTCTCCATGAGCTGGCTCTTGACGCTCTTGACCTGGATCACGGCGCGCGCCAGGGTCACGTCGAACGGGTTGCCGCCGTTGCGGATCAAGGTCAGGGTGATCTTGTCGCCGATCTTGCCGCGCATCTTGTCGACCGCCTCGGTCATGGACTGGCCGCGTGTCGGCTGGCCGTTGATCTTGACGATCAGGTCCCCGGCCTGGATGCCGGCGCGCGAGGCAGGCGTGTCGTCGATCGGCGACACGACCTTGATGAAGTTGTCCTCCATCCCGACCTCGATGCCCAGGCCCCCAAACTCACCACTGGTGCTTTCCTGCAGCTCCTGGAAGTCTTCCGGGCCCAGATAGGCAGAGTGCGGGTCCAGGTTGCTGAGCATGCCCTTGATGGCGTTTTCCAGCAGGGTCTTGTCATCCACCGGCTCGACGTAGGCCGCCTTGATCCGGTCCATCACCTCGGCGAACGTGCGCAGCTCGTCCAGCGGCAGCGGTCCCTGGGAGGTGGCTTCGGGGGGTGGTGTGGCGACCCGAGCCGCAGGCTCGGCAGCCAGCAGCGCAGGCGTACCGACGGCCAAGGCAACGGTCAGGGCCAACTGGGAAAGGCGAGGCGAATGCAGCATGTCGAACGAACTCCTGATCCTGATAGCGCCCCTCTGGGGAGCATCGGCGCCGTGAATCGACACTGCGCCGCACGATGAACGAACCGCCGGTCAGCCCCGACACCACTGGGTCGGGTCCGTAGGGCGGCCTTGCTGACGGATCGCGAAGTACAAGCCCGCGCTTTCCTGCCCACCGCTGTCGCCGACGGTGGAAATGGCCTCACCTGCCTTGACGATGTCACCGGCGCTCTTGAGCAGGCTCTGGTTGTGACCATACAGGCTCAGGTAGCCGTTGCCATGGTCGAGAATGACCAGCAGCCCTGCGCCGCGCAACCATTCGGCGAACACCACGCGGCCCCCGTGCACGGCACGAACCCGTGTGCCGACCGGGGCACCGATCATCACACCGTCCCACTTGGCCCTGACGTCGCCGCCACGTGCATCGCCAAAACGTGCCAGCAGTCGACCATCGACCGGCCATGGAAGTTTTCCACGGGCGGCAGAAAAAGCCCCGCCATAGCTGGCGCCGCCACTGCTGACCAACGGGCCGCTGGGCGAACGTGGCGCAGCGGGTGTCGGCGTCGGGGCCGCGTCCGGGGTGTCGCGCTCGGCCTGCGCGCGGGCCTGGGCTTCGCGCTGACGCCGCTCGGCCTCCTGCTGCGCGAGCAGGGCGCGCTGACGCGCCTCTTCGGCCTCGCGGGCCTGGCGGGCCAGGGTTTCCTCGATGGTCTTGAGCACCTTGCCCAGCTCGGCCTGATCCTGCTGACGCGCCTGAAGCTTCTGATCACGGTCCTTCATGTCGGCGTTGAGTTTGGCCAGCACCTGGCGCCGTTCGCTACGTACGGCTTCGAGTGCCTGGCGCCGACTGTCGAGGTTGCCACGCTCTGCCAGCAGTTGCGCCTGTTGCCGGGCGATGTCCTGTTCGACACCGGCCAGTTGCTTCAGCGTCTGGTTGAAGGCATGCAACTGCGCCAGGCGGGCCTTGCTCAGGTAGTCATAGTAGGTCAGCGTACGGGCGAAACGCTCGGGGTTCTGCTGGTTGAGCAGCAGCTTGAGGTACTCCTCACGGCCGTTCTGGTAGGCCGAGCGTGCCTGGATGGCGATCAGGCGTTGCTGTTCGAGGCGGGCGGTCTGGAGTTTTTTTTTCTCGAGATCAAGGCGCTCCAGCTCGCCCTCGGTCTTTTTTAGCGATTCCTGCAGGGCCTCCACCTGCTTTTCCAGCGTGCCGATGTCGGTTTCGGTGGCCTTGAGGTCTTTCTGTACGCCAGACTTTTCCGCTTCCAGTTTACGCAGGACCTTTTGCAACTCGACGATGTCCTGACGTGTGGCGTCCAGCTGCTGCTGGGTCTGCGCGCGTTCGTCGGCGAAGGCCGGGCTCAGCAGGCAGGTCAGGGCTAAGGGGATGAGGGCGCGACGCATGGGGTGGGCATACCGGGGATGGAGATCGACCTAGTATGCCCGCCATGGCGCACAAAAAAAATGCTTGCCGGGCGCCATGATGCGGGGAATGCCGTCACCCACCGGCATCGGCGGCCTAGGCCGCCTCTGCGGGCAGGCGAACGCCGCGCGTCAGGCGTCGATCAGGATCGACGTGCCGGTCATCTCGGCCGGCTGTTCCAGGCCCAGCAGCTTGAGCATGGTCGGCGCCACGTCTGCCAGGACGCCGCCTTCGCGCACCTTGAGGTGACGCTTGCCGACATAGATGAACGGTACCGGCTCGGTGGTGTGCGCCGTATGCGCCTGGCCCGTGCTTTCGTCTTCCATCTGCTCGACATTGCCATGGTCGGCGGTCACCAGCGCCTCGCCGCCGACCTTGTCCAGCGCCTCGACGATACGACCCACGCAGGTATCGAGCGCCTCGACCGCCTTGACCGCCGCCGCGAACACGCCGGTATGGCCGACCATGTCACCGTTGGCATAGTTGACGATGATCACGTCGAAGCGCTGCTGCTCGATGGCTTCGACGATACGGTCGGTGACCTGCGGGGCATTCATTTCCGGTTGCAGGTCGTAGGTGGCGACCTTCGGCGACGGGATCAGGATGCGCTCTTCGCCTTCGAACGGTTCCTCACGGCCTCCGGAGAAGAAGAAGGTCACGTGGGCATACTTCTCGGTCTCGGCGATGCGCAGTTGGGTCTTGCCGTGCTTGGCCAGGTACTCGCCCAGGACGTTGTCCAGGCTGGCCGGTGCGAAGGCGGCCGGTGCCGCGATCTTGGCCGAGTACTGGGTCAGACCGATGTAGGCCGCGAGCGCGGGCAGGCGCGCCCGTGGGAATTCGTTGAAATCCGGCTCGACGAAGGCGCGCGACAGTTCACGGGCGCGGTCGGCGCGGAAGTTCATGAAGATCACCGCGTCGCCATCCTCGACCGTAACCGCTTCACCGATGCGCGTGGCCTTGACGAACTCGTCGCTCTCGTCCCGTGCATAGGCTGCTTGCAGGCCTGCCAGTGCGGTGTCGGCGTCATAGTCGGCGACGCTGTCGACGATCAGGTTGTAGGCGGCACTGACACGGTCCCAGCGGTTGTCACGGTCCATCGCGAAGTAGCGGCCGATCAGGCTGGCGATGCGGCCCTTGCCCAGGCGGGCGAAGGTGGCATCCATCAGCTCGATGGACGCCTGGGCGCTGCGCGGCGCAGTGTCGCGACCGTCGAGGAAGGCATGCAGGTAGATCCTCTCGGCGCCGCGCTGGGCCGCCAGCTCGACCATGGCGACCAGGTGGTCCTGGTGGCTGTGGACGCCGCCGTCAGACAGCAGACCCAGCACATGGACCGCCTTGCCGGCGCCGACGGCCTTGTCGACGGCGCCGGTCAGCACCGGGTTCTCGAAGAACTCGCCGTCGCGGATCGCCTTGGTGACGCGGGTGAAGTCCTGGTACACGACGCGCCCGGCGCCCAGGTTCATGTGGCCGACTTCAGAGTTGCCCATCTGCCCGTCCGGCAGGCCGACGTCCATCCCGGAGCCCGAGATCAGCCCGTGGGGCAGGGTGGCGCGCAGGCGATCGTAGACCGGCGTGTTCGCGGCATGGATGGCGTTGTACTCGGGGCTCTCGCTGTGCCCGAAGCCATCCAGGATGATCAGGACCAAGGGTTTGGGCGTACTCGTCATCGGATCCCACTCACAATTGTCAAAGAGGATAAGGACACGCATTTTAGGGCAAATTCACCAGGGCTGACGAACATTCGTCCCGTGAGCCGCCGATCGGGTCGATCCGCCAGAACATGACAAGATCTTTCCAGGCGCCCGCCGGGCTTTGGTGGGGTCGGAGCGATGTGTATACTGGCCGGCATTTTCACTCGTCTGGAACACCCCTCGATGGTTGCCAACCTGATCCAATTCGCTACCAATCACCTGCTCTTGGTGGCGATCTTCGTCGTTCTGCTGGTCCTGCTGCTGGTCAACGAAATGCGTCGCGGCGGCCAGAGCCTGAGCAACGGCCAGCTGACCGCGTTGGTCAACGCTGACAAGGCCGTGGTCATCGACATCCGTCCTGCCAAGGAATACGCCGCAGGCCACATCGTCGGTGCCCTGAACATCCCCCAGGACAAGCTCCTAGGCCGCATGGGAGAGCTGGAAAAGCACAAGTCCAAGACGCTGATCCTGGTCGACAGCATGGGCCAGCATGCCGGCACGCACTGCCGCGAACTGCTCAAGTCCGGCTTCACCGCCGCCAAGCTCAGTGGCGGCGTGTCCAGCTGGAAAGCCGACAACCTGCCTTTGGTGAAGTGATATGAAGCCCGTCCTCATCTACTCCAGCGATTACTGCCCCTACTGCATCCGCGCCAAGCAGCTGCTCACGCACAAAGGCGTCGACTTCGAGGAGATCAGGGTCGACGGCAAGCCGCAGCTGCGTGCCGAAATGAGCCAGAAGGCCGGCCGCACGTCGGTGCCCCAGATCTGGATCGGTGACACCCACGTCGGCGGTTGCGACGAACTCCACGCCCTCGAACGCGCCGGTCAGCTCAACGAGCTGCTCAAGGCGTGATGCCCCCACTGTTCCACCTTTTTCAGGATAAGGATCTGCCATGACTGACCAACAGACCACCGGCGCGGCCGAAGACACTTCCCCGCAGTTCTCCATGCAGCGCATCTATGTGCGTGACCTGTCGTTCGAAGCCCCGAAAAGCCCGGCGATCTTCCGCCAGCAGTGGGAGCCGAGCGTCGCGCTGGACCTGAACACCAAGCAGAAGGCGCTGGAAGGCGATTTCCATGAAGTGGTGCTGACCCTGTCGGTCACCGTCAAGAACGGTGAAGAAGTCGCGTTCATTGCCGAAGTTCAGCAGGCCGGCATCTTCCTGATCAAGAACCTCGATGCGTCCTCGATGAGCCACACCCTGGGCGCGTTCTGCCCGAACATCCTGTTCCCCTATGCGCGCGAGACCCTCGACAGCCTGGTGACCCGCGGTTCGTTCCCGGCCCTGATGCTGTCGCCGGTCAACTTCGACGCCCTGTACGCGCAGGAAATGCAGCGCATGCAGGAAGCCGGCGAGGCGCCGACACAGCAGTAAGCCAAGACCGTCGGCCCGCTGGCAACGCCTTGGGCCGACACCCTGGCACCGTTCGACTCGAACGGATGTTTCTGGCCTGCAATGGGCTTTGGCAGACGCTGGTTTGCCAGTGATATGCCAGGGTCAAGGTATGCGGCAAAGCGGCTGCCGCTATCGCGGGCAAGCCCCCACGGGTCGGCATGAACGACCCCGCATCTTGGCGGGCTCGCGAGCCCTTGTGGGAGCTGGCTTGCCAACGATAGAGCCCGTGACGTCAGCGCTTCGAACGCTGCTGCCACAGCGCCATCGAGCCCCGCTGCGTTCTACCCAAAGCCCTGCTGCCGCCACGCCTCATAGACCGCCACCGCCACCGTGTTGGACAGGTTCAGGCTTCTGCACCCAGGCTGCATCGGCAGTCGCACCCGCTGTTCGGCGGGCAGGCTGTCGAGCACGTCGGCCGGCAGCCCACGGCTCTCCGGCCCGAACAGGAAGGCATCCCCCGGCCCATAGGCCACCTCGTGATACGGATGCGACGCCTTGGTCGTGAAGGCGAACACCCGCGGCTGGCCCAGGCTTTCCAGGCACTGCGCCAGGCTCTCGTGACGCTTGAGCGTGGCATACTCGTGGTAGTCCAGCCCGGCGCGACGCAGGCGTTTGTCGTCCAGTTCGAAGCCGATCGGTTCGATCAGGTGCAGCGCACAGCCACTGTTGGCGCACAGGCGAATGATGTTGCCGGTGTTCGGCGGAATTTCAGGTTGAAAAAGGATCACGTGAAACATGCACGGCTCCAAGCACGAAGATGGCGAGCATTCTACCCTCGAACCGGACCCGCGTTATAAGGCGTGGAAGCGCATGCTGCTGTCCCTGGCGTTGTTCGGTGTGCTGGTGGGTCTGATGATTGGGCGTCTGACCGCGCCCCAGACGCCGGCGCTGGAGCAGATCCAGGTGCAGGAGGGTGGTCTGGACCTCTGGTTCGACGAAGCACCGAAGCTGCATGGCGAGCTGGTGGACGGCACCGTGGCCGTGCTCTTCGAGGCCACGGGCGCGGCAGCGCGTGGTCAGGTGAGCTGGCAGGGCAAGCCAGTGACCTGGCAACTGCGGGCGCGCAAGGAGGGCTTGTTCCTGACCCTGGTGGCCGCTCGCCCCCTGCGTGGTGACTGGCACGGCGCAGAGGAAGCGGGGCGCTGGCGGGTACGGGTGACGCTGCGGGAATAAAAGAGGGGATGTCTCGGCCTGCCTGTACCGAGGTCCCCAAAACTGGAAGTACCTGAACCATTGCAGGTGCCGTGCCAAGTCTGGAAACCCCTGTAAAACCACGGCCTGCGAGGTCATTTCGGAAAAAGCGACCCGCCTATTGCCTCGATACGGTGCAGCCGGCACAGGTGCGGTGCATCCGGCGCCTCCCGGCGCCGCCTCGCGCCGGTGTTATTCGGCGTCATCCTCGTCCGAGCCGCCGACGTTCATTTCCAGCTCCTTGATCTTGCGCGTCAGCGTGTTGCGGCCCCAGCCCAACAGCAGGGCGGCATCGCGTCGACGTCCGGCCGTGTGCTTGAGCGCGGTCTCGATCATGATGCGCTCGAAGCTCGGCACGGCGCTGTCCAGCAGGCTGGTCTGGCCGCGTGCCAGGGCCTGGTCGGCCCACTGGCGCAAGGCCTGCTCCCAATTGGAGACCGGCGCCGCGTCCTGCGGGAGGTTCAGCAGCTCGGGCGGCAGATCGCCGATCAGCACCTCGCGGCTCGATGCCATCACGGTGATCCAGCGGCAGGTGTTCTCCAGTTGGCGAACGTTGCCCGGCCAAGGCAGGTTGCGCATGAACGCCTCGGTTTCCGGCTTGAGCAGCTTCGGCTCGACCGCCAGCTCCTGTGCAGCCCGGCCCAGGAAATGCCGGGCCAGGGTCGGGATGTCCTCGCGACGGTCGGCCAGACGCGGGATATGGATACGGATCACGTTCAGCCGATGGAAAAGGTCTTCGCGGAACTTGCCCGCCTGCACCAAGGTTTCCAGGTTCTGGTGGGTCGCCGCGATGATGCGCACGTCAACCTTCACCGGGATGTGTCCGCCTACCCGGTAGAACTCGCCATCGGCCAGCACCCGCAGCAGGCGCGTCTGGGTATCGGCCGGCATGTCGCCGATCTCGTCGAGGAACAGCGTGCCGCCGTCGGCCTGCTCGAAGCGTCCACGGCGCAGGTTGGCGGCGCCGGTGAAGGCGCCTTTCTCGTGGCCGAACAGTTCGGATTCCATCAGGTCCTTGGGGATCGCGGCCATGTTCAGGGCGATGAAGGGGGCGGCCGCACGCGGGCTGTGCCGGTGCAGGGCATGGGCCACCAGCTCCTTGCCCGTACCGGATTCGCCGTTGATCAGCACGGTGATGTTGGAATGGCTCAATCGGCCGATGGCGCGGAACACCTCCTGCATCGCCGGCGCCTCGCCGATGATCTCGGGCGTGCGGGCCAGGGCTGCTGGGGCGCTGAGGCCCTGTTGTTCCTGCGCGTGCTGATTGGCGCGCTTGACCAGTGCCACCGCCTCGTCGATGTCGAACGGCTTGGGCAGGTATTCGAAGGCCCCCCCCTGGTAGGACGCCACGGCGCTGTCGAGGTCCGAGTGCGCGGTCATGATGATCACGGGCAGGCGTGGATGCTGCTCGCGGATCTGCGCCAGCAGGTCCAGGCCACTGGCGCCGGGCATGCGGATGTCGGAAATGATCACGTCCGGCTGCTGGCGGGCCAGGCGGCCCATGACGCCGTCGGCGCTGTCGAAGCTCTGGGTGTTCATGCCCTCCTGCTGCAGGGCTTTTTCCAGCACCCAGCGGATCGAGCGGTCGTCATCGACGATCCAGACGGTTTCACTTCGGCTCATGAGACGGTGGCTCCTTGTTCCAGGGGCAGGAAGATCGAGAACGTGGTGTGGCCAGGGTGGCTGTCACATTCGATCAGGCCCTGATGCTGGCTGATGATGTTCTGGGTGATGGCCAGGCCGAGTCCGGTACCGTCCGGGCGTCCGCTGACCATGGGGTAGAAGAGCGTGTCCTGCAGTTCGGCAGGAATGCCGGGGCCGTTGTCGATGATCTCGACACGGGCCACCAGGCGGTGCCGAGTGTGGCCGATGGTGAACTGGCGCATGGCACGGCTGCGCAAGGTGATGCGGCCCAGGCGCAGTTCGTTCTGCGCACCGATCGCCTGCATGGCATTGCGCACGATGTTCAGTACGGCCTGGATCATCTGTTCGCGATCGACCAGCACGTCTGGCAGGCTCGGGTCGTAGTCACGCACCAGGGTGATGACGCCTTGGCTTTCAGCCTCCACCAGACTGCAGACCCGCTCCAGCACTTCGTGAATGTTGGTCATGGCCAGAGAGGGCAGCTTGTTCGAGCCCAGCATGCGGTCGACCAGGTTCCGTAGGCGATCGGCTTCCTCGATGATCACGTTGGTGTAGTCGCGCAGATCATCACCGGACAACTGCCGGGCCAGCAATTGGGCTGCGCCACGGATGCCACCCAGCGGGTTCTTGATCTCGTGGGCCAGGCCGCGCACCAGCATCTTGGTGGTTTCCTGCTTGGACAGCTGGGCCTCCTCCTTGGTGATGCGCAGCAGGCGATCACGCGGATGCACCTCCAGCAGCAACAGCGTCTGGCCTTGATTGAGGATGGGCGTGACGGCGTAGTCGACGGTCAGGCTCTGGCCATTGAGCGAGGTCAGCTGTGCCTCGCGCTTGGTGAACGGGTGTGCCTGTTCGACGGCCTGACGCAGCGAGTTGAGCGCCTCGGTCGACTCGGTGAACAGCTCACTGATGAACTGCCCGTGGCTGCGCTGACCACTGACCGCCAGCAGCATCTCGGCGGCCGGGTTCATGTATTCCAGGCGCAGCGCACTGTCGAGCAGCAGGGTAGCGGTGGTCAGGTTGTCCAGGAGCAGGCGGTGCAGGGCATCACTGATGGTCATGGGGCGTCGTCGACCTCTTTTGGCACATGGCTGCCTCGGGAAGGACCGTCGGCGGGCGCCTTGGCGATCCATGGTTCCCAAGAAATGCAAGAAACAAACCAAGGCTCCGAAAAGAAGCGGCGTTTCAGGGAAAAGACCTATATTCGGGCGTACCTTCTCAATGATGCGTATTTCGATCTTGGTGAGTGCCCTACAAAAGAGTGCGCTTACCTTGGCTCACAGATAAAGCGCACCAAATCAGGGCGTTGACTGTATCAGACGTCTTCGCAAAGTTGCAGGGTGGCAACGCCGAGCGCCGCTTGTCGAAGGAGGTCGTCCGAGCTAGAGACTATTATTTGATGCATCCACGGCCCACAGGCGGGTATACCCGCCTGCTCGAAGACCGCAAGGTGGCGCAGCAATTCGTGCTGCAGGGCGTCAAGCTGGGGTCGCAGCTCGGCGTGCAAGTCCTGGCGCGGGGTCTCGGGCGCCTGCTGGTTGTCCTTCCAGCGGTTCAGCAAGGTTTGCTGGATGAGCTTCCCG
This sequence comes from Enterobacterales bacterium AN_CKDN230030167-1A_HGKHYDSX7, assembly GCA_046940335.1. Classification (GTDB taxonomy): domain Bacteria; phylum Pseudomonadota; class Gammaproteobacteria; order Pseudomonadales; family Pseudomonadaceae; genus Aquipseudomonas. The sequence goes on along the minus strand of JBKYML010000004.1, from coordinate 280,836 downwards.
GCGGTCATCTGGTCGACGAAGAACGTTTCTGCCCGATCGGGATCCAGCCCGTACTTCGGCGCTTCGCGGCGCACGCTGGCGATGATCCGTCGCTCGCGCTCATCGTCCTGGACGGGCTGTTCAAGGTCCCACTTGTGCAAGGCGACGGCTTCGGCAATGTCCAGCCTGCGCTCGATGAGGTCCACTAGCGGTTTCAGCCTCGACTCGACGGGCGTGGCAGAAGAGAAACTGACGAAGGCTATCAGGCTCACGATCAGGATCAAGATCAGCGGCAGCAACAGGGTAAGGCGCATGGGAACGTCTCCGAGGGGCGAGACGTGAGTGTGCTCGTCGTACCCAGGCGCTCAAGTCAGACGCTTCCCAAATAGCGATCGGAAAATGAAAACGGCCTCCAGGGGAGGCCGTTTCGGATGCTCGACGTCAGGACGTCAGTGCATCAGAGGCTGTAGTACAGGTCGTACTCCAGTGGGTGCACGAAGGTGCGCACCTTGATCTCTTCTTCGGACTTCAGCTCGATGTAGGCATCGATGAAGTCGTCGGAGAAGACGCCGCCCTTGGTCAGGAAGGCGCGGCCCTTGTCCAGCTCTTCCAGGGCTTCCTTCAGGCTGCCGCAGACCTGCGGGATCTGCTTGGCCTCTTCGGGCGGTAGGTCGTACAGGTTCTTGTCGGCGGCGTCGCCTGGGTGAATCTTGTTCTGGATACCGTCCAGACCGGCCATCAGCAGCGCGGCGAAGCACAGGTATGGGTTGGCCGCCGGGTCCGGGAAACGCGCTTCGATACGACGCGCTTTCGGGCTGGACACATACGGGATACGGATCGAGGCCGAGCGGTTGCGCGCCGAGTAGGCCAGCATGACCGGCGCTTCGAAACCAGGCACCAGACGCTTGTAGGAGTTGGTGGCCGGGTTGGTGAAGCCGTTCAGGGCCTTGCCGTGCTTGATGATGCCGCCGATGAAGTACAAGGCGGTGTCGGACAGGCCGGCATAGCCTTCACCGGAGAAGGTGTTCTTGCCGTCCTTGGAGATCGACATGTGCACGTGCATGCCCGAGCCGTTGTCGCCATACAGCGGCTTTGGCATGAAGGTCGCGGTACGACCATAGGCGTCGGCGACGTTGTGCACGCAGTACTTGAGGGTCTGGACTTCGTCGGCCTTGGCCACCAGGGTGTTGAACTTCACGCCGATTTCGTTCTGACCGGCGGTCGCCACTTCGTGGTGGTGCACTTCGACGACCTGGCCCATCTCTTCCAGGGCGTTGCACATGGCGGTACGGATTTCGTGGTCGTGGTCGACCGGCGGCAGGGGGAAGTAGCCACCCTTGACGCCTGGGCGGTGGCCCTTGTTGCCGCCTTCGACGGCCTGGTCGGTCATCCAGGAACCCTGCTCGGAGTAGATCTTGAACATCGAGCCGGAGATGTCGGACTTGAACTTCACTTCGTCGAAGATGAAGAACTCAGGCTCCGGGCCGACGAACACGGTGTCGCCGATGCCGGTGGATTTGAGGTATTCCTCGGCGCGACGGGCGATGGCGCGCGGGTCGCGGTCGTAGCCCTGCATGGTGGACGGCTCGATCACGTCGCAGACCAGGATCAGGGTCGGCTCTTCGGTGAACGGGTCCAGCACGGCGGTGCTGTCATCCGGCAGAAGGATCATGTCGGAGGCTTCGATGCCTTTCCAGCCCTCGATGGAGGAACCGTCGAACATCTTGCCAGCTTCGAAGAAGTCGTCTTCCAGCGCATCGCGAGCTGGCATGGTGACGTGTTGCTGCTTGCCTTTGGTGTCCGTGAAACGCAGATCAATCCACTTGACGTCATGATCTTTGATGAGTTGAACCGACTTCGACATGTTGTCCTCCGGATGGTCTAGGGCGCGGTAGGCCGCTGCCCTGGAAAGGGGTGTCGCTGGGCCTGCATGGTCGGCCAAGCTTACCTGCCTCACAAGGGAGCAAATTGCATGCCAGTGCCCGGAAATGGCGAGCTTGGGACAAAAAGCGGCGTGCATAGGCCTGAAGCATGGTGCGCAACGTGATGATTGCACCCTTTTGATGCTTAAATTACAAGACTCGCACCATTAAGGTGCGACTTAAGGCGCTGCTGTCATGGGCTCACTAATGGTTCATCGGTATGGCTGAAGTACGACATTCGACAAGGCGTTGTTTTAACGCAAGGTCAAGCGCTGTACGAAATTTCAAAAAACCTGTTATACCCCCTGATGCCCTAGGGGTTTGTAGCGTTTTCGGCCATCTGCAGCAGTGGATTCTGTGATGGCTAGGCGTTACGAACTCGCAGACGAAGCCTGGGCCATGGTGGCTGACCTGTTCATCGAACAGTGCAGTCGAGGCCGACAACGCTCAAGCGATCGCCAGATGCTCGATGGTGTTTTCTGGTTCCTGTGCTCAGGTGCCGCCTGGCGAGACATGCCTGAGCGATTCAGTTCCTGGTCCACGGTGTGCCAGCGATTCCGAACGTGGCGTAATCAACGCACGTTCGACCAGATGCTTAGATGCTTGCATCTGAAACTCAATGATCAAGGCCTTATAGACTGCAGGTCTGGACGATCGATTCGACAGCTGTACGCGCTACCCGAATCTCCTCAGGTGCCGCTAAAAAGGGAGGGCTGAAGAACCCGCCGATCAAGCTTTAGGCCACAGTCGTGGCGGGCTGACCACTGAGATCCATATGCTGTGTGATGCCCAAGGTGTGCCGCTACGCTTCCTGCTCCCCGGCGGTCAGGCCAGCAATATCAGTATCCCTTTGAGCGGTCGCGGTCGTTCCGTGTAAGCGATGCAAGTGGCTGCTTGCCGACAAAAGCTACGAATGCCAAGCGCTGCAGCGCTACTGCGACCAGTATCGGATGAAGTCGGTCATTCCACTGCGCTCGATGAAGCGCAAACCCAGACCCGCCTTGGCCCGGCTGTTCGACCGGCCCACGTACCGTAAACACACTGTCATCGAGCGTATGTTTGGCTGGATGAAAGAGAACCGCCGGATCGTCACACGCTTCGACAAGCTCGCGAAAAGTGACGCGACCAGGGTCTCACTGGCTTGTGCCATGCGGTGTTTGCGACATCTTTTTTCGTACAGGACCTGGTAATTATGTCAGTTGTTTAGACAAGGAAGCATCTCATACCATCGCGTCGAAGGCTAATACTTCAATACGGTGATACTATGAGAAAGCCTAGAGTAGGTTTTACATCTGCTATTGTCCTGCCCTTCTGCCTGTGCGCAACTGTAGCAGATGCTGCTACATGCGAAGGCGTGGTTAAAGAAATCAAAAAATGGTATTCCGATACGCGTTCCGAGTGTGGTGCTGATCCAGCAGTGGATTGTAGCGGTGTGATGCTTAGATCCACGCACCGCTGGGACGAAAAGACAGGTAACCCTGAAAAAGTTCCTGCGCCTACCGACCCATTGAAGTATTACGTCTGGAATCCAAGCCCTGCTTCGGTTGCATCAGGTGGTGTGTCAGTGTCTTGGATGCGTGCCGATCGTATCGCTTACAAGGACCCAGGGTTGTCTTCAGGGAATGGCATCATCTTGACGCCACGCCAATTTGTAGAGGCGCGCGAGAAAAAGCTGAATGTTTATTGTGCGTTTCCCCTTGATGCGTGGACGGATATGCGAACCCGTCGAGGGTGTTTGGATAACTCGTTGAGCCCAGAAGAAGAAACCAGCTGCCAAGCGCTGGGCATCGAAGACGCTGCGGCTTGGGTGAGGCACTACAACGCCATACCTGCGCAGGGCATATCTGAACGTCATCAGCGACAATGTGGGTTTGATATGAGCAGGACGTTGACGCGTGCGCAACGTACCGAAGCGTTTAAAGACTTCATGGCCGCACGCCAGGCTATCGCTTCTACTCACGACGCCGAATCAACGCAGACAGAATTGCGTGTCGTGACATGGAACAAAGATCAAGTGCCTGTGGCAGCATTCTTCTACAGCGTTGGTAATGAAAAAAGTATAGCAAGGAAAAATCAATTTGATTACTACCAACAAACAGGCCTCTGGGTGCCGGTGATTAAATTCGATTTCCCGCAGTCCGCTGATCAGAAAGCTAATTTCTCTTGTGAGGCCGACGCACAGCACCGTGATCTACCTCGCCCAATCCGGAAGACCTCGCCCGCAGGCTATATAGAAAGCGCGACATGGATCCAACGTGACGGTGATCCTCACCTGGGTAACGGTGTATGGAGTCTGGCCGTTAAGCCAACGTCTCATGCACGATCAATTGGGCCTGATGAAACCGAGGCTATGTATGCCGAGCTGCTAAGAAAATACGGAGACGATCCACGTTGGAGTGGTGACCAATATGGCGGAGGGATGCGCAGGCAGTTGGTGTGCCATCTTGTAGGGGTTTCTAACGGTAGGCCCATACGCCATAAGCCTGTCTATAATTTAGAGCCAGTACGACCTGATGCTACCCATCAGCAATCAGTGGCCGAAGGTTGTAATGTCTGGCCGGCAGCACCTTATCGTTGAGCGCCATTAGAGTATAGGGCATTCCTAGGCAGCGAGCGTTGACTCACTACACGGCATGCGCATGGGGAGAGGAAGTCGCGCAAGCGCTATAAAGTAACTAGGGGCAGGCTGGCCAGTTTTGCAGTGGCGCGCTTATCGGCTGCTCGAGTGTCTGTTACCTGCGTTCACGCTCCTAGTGGTTGCAGCGTGCATGGGGCGGGGGTCTCTTCATACCAGCGTGTTGACAACGTGTGGAGTATTGCGAAGCTTAATGCGGCGTAGCCGTCCTGATCCTTTCGTTTCGGAAAAGGCTATGACGATTGCGGATCGCCCCGGGTCAATGCCGTTTGGTCAGCAAGCGCTTACACCGCCTAACCCCGATATTCAGTGGTGTTTCTAAAGCACCACAGTGGCTCAAAGGTTCACCGGGATGGCTGAAGCACGGTATTCGACAAGGCGCTGTTCAACACAGGGTCAGCCGACTGTTGGGTCGTGAGCGTTGACGCAAATAGTGCAGTGTTTGACCCGTAGCCGTGCGGTCTGATGCAACGCAACAGCAAGCGGTGGCGGAGGGCTGTAACGGCTGGTCGGCCGCTCCCTACTTGTAACATCGAGGGTTCCCTGATGTTGCCCATGTTTCCAATGAGTAGGCGTTGACGCGCAACCCCCTTATGCACAAAGCCTTAAGAGCCGTTGGTGCCCTTAAGAAAACGCACGGCTGTTTCGCACAGAAAGCCTTGATGCGCATTCAGCAACTTTACTAGGAGACGCGACCATGAAGCTTGCCATCGTGCGACACTGCGCGATTGTCCTGTTGTGTCTGTTCAGCCAGGGCCTCTGGGCCATGACAGGCGCTGAAACCGCCGATGCTCTTAATCTACGACTGGTCGATACCCCTAAACGATGCGCTGCCAATCAACCCGATTTTGCCTGTAGCGGCGTGCTGGTGCGCCCGTTGGCAGAGGGCCATGGAGCTAACTTTTGGGCGCACGATGCGGCTGCAACTCAACGCGGCAGCGAACAGTTTTTCTATTTGCGAAGCGATTTGCCATTCCAGTCGATATCTGAGAAAACCGGCTATGTGCTGATGAACCGTTTCGAAGCCCTGGCGCAAGATAAAAGCTATGACGTGAGTGCGCGACCGCAGCCGCAGGTGGTAGAGGTCAAGAACTGGAATGTCCAGCCCGCTCGACAGGTACCTGTTCAGGCCTTGTATTATCGACTGGGCGCACCAGGCGCCATGTGGCGCGGTCAGCGGAATCAGTTGGCTTGGTATCAAGCGACAGGGGAATGGCTGCCCTTGCTAAGGTATTTGCCAGAAGACACACAGACGCCGTTTGGCTTTGCTCAGCAAGAGCAGCTGTTTGAAGGCTATGAGGTCGCGTCACGCATCAATGCGCGTTTCGCGGATGTAAGGCCCACGTGCAGTGATGGCCGTTCACGCGATCACTGCAATGGTGTGTGGGTCAGGACCACCGATGTGGGTAATTTCCGCGCATGGAATGTGAGCCCTGCCTCAAAAAAAGGAAATGGCGTGTCGTTCAGTTATTTCGCCAGTGATATGAAGGTTCTGCGCACTTACAAGCCCCAAGGATTCATCATGCGCCCGTCCGGCGCGCCGGTACCACAACCCCTGACGCTACGCTGCAGTCACCCTTACGATAATTACACTGGGGGCGCACCGGATATGTGTACTTTCAAAGGGGTGTGTGCAGTGAAGGGTATTAATACGGCGCAACAATGGCTGAAACAATACCGCACTACACCGCAGAATGCATGTGCATTGGGTACGGATGCAGCGGCCTTTAAGATGATTGCCGAGATCAGGTCGAATGCAGTTTCCGACTCATTTGGCTATAACGAGTTCATTATGGCCGCTTGGCCGGACAATATTCCTGCCAGTCTCCCATTGGAAGCGTTTATCTACAGCGTCCGCAGCCATGTTTCGGGTCCGGGTATTGAAGGTGGAAAACGGTTTCAGCGTGACTACCACGCCGATACAGCGACAGGCTATCTGCCACTCCTGCGTTTGGATCCGGACGCACCGAATGGGCAGCTCGTGTCTTACAGGCCTGAGGATCAATACGTTGAATAGCATTACCAAGAGGAGGCGCACTGGCGCCTCTCTGACACTCGCTGATCGCTGGTCTTTGGGTCTTATATAAACAGCCTAAGGCCTCCTGCATTTTTTTACCGCGTCGAGGAAGGAGTGAGCCATGAAAAACAATGAGGCCAGTACTGATCTTCAGCAAGACATTGAAGCCTTCGATGCCTATTTGAAAACACTCGATGCCGATGAGCGGGCTGCCCACGCCTTCACCCATCCCTATATTCCAGACGCCGTGTGGCCTCTCAAAACAAAAGGTGCCGAGCTAGGCATCAGTGGTGACCTGATTCACGAAGGTGCGGATGGGTTGCCTATTGTGATTCCTGCCTCCGCCCATGTGCAAGAGGGCGATGTGATCAAGGTGTATTGGGATGAAGAACAAGTGTGGACCCATAAGGTCCGCCCTGGGCAGGTGGGCCAGACGCTGACATTCAATATCCCCTCCCAGGATATACCCACAGGCATCACCGAGTTGTACTACAGCGTGACCCGTGCACACACTGATGTCGAAGTGCGCTCGGCTCGGCTCAATGTGTTGGTTCGCTTCAATTACCCAGGCGAAGATGCGAGCAGACACGATGAGCTATCGGCGCCGCATGCGTCTCATGACACGCTCGATGTTGATAGCAAGGGTGTACAGATTAGCATTCCGGTCTATGCCAAGATGCGACAGTTTGACCGTATCCACTTGAGCTGGTCGGGCCGCATGCTGGAGCATGAGGTCAAGAGAAGCGAACTGGGCAAAGCCGTTATAATCGACATTCCCGATGATGTGGTGGCAGCCTGTTCTGAGACGGATGTGAACATCAGCTACTACGTCGTCGACGAGGTGGGCAACGAGTCCGCTGACTGGTCGAGTGATACGGTCATCGTGAGCCAATTGGCGACAGGGTTGCCAGCGCCATTTGTAGTCGCCCCGCCAACGGGCAAGCCTGTTTTTCGACTTAAGCCAAATGAGCCTGGAAGCGCAGGGCTCAGGGTCGAGATTGATCCACCGACAGAAGGCTTCCCTCTAGAGGGCCATATTCAAGCGGTCTGGACTGCGCAGAATGCCCAAGGCGAGACTCGCGTGATCCAACTTGGCAGTCAGCCAGTGATGCGCGCCCACCGGACCGTGATCTTCGAGTTGCCGGCAGACTATTTGCATACTTTGTGGGGCGGACACGGCACAGCGAGCTATACGCTGGTCCAAGGCACGCAGACGAAGATGTCCAGGCGTACCCGGGTCGATTTCATAGGGGCTTCATTCACATTGCCACCGCCATGCCTCAATGGCATCAGCCAGGGTCATATAGAGGCTGATCTCGACCCTGTCATCGTGGTGATTCCTGCTTCAGCCAACCTGCAGATCGACGATTTGGTCACGCTCACTTGGCGTGGGATACAGCCAGATGGGACGCTCGTGTTGCACAAGCCTGCCGCTTTACGTATCAGCAGCGCTCAAGTTGGACGACAAGCGGTGTTCCGCTTGGACAACGCTACAGTATTGCTGCCATTGGATGGGGGCGTATTGAATATTGACTACGTCGTGACGCGAGGCCAGTCGCAGCTGCAATCTGATACAGCGCTGTTGGACGTTGGTGAATTATTGGAGACCCTGGCCTCGCCATCGCTTGAGCCTGATCCTGTGGATGAGGTTGTAGATCCAGCACTAGCGGCATATGCAGCGGGTGTGGATGTAATCGTACCACTTCCTGCCACCCTCAATGCACCCTATGAGGTCGAGATGGAGTGGAGCACGTCCGATGGCGAGGTTTACCTGGACACCCAGCATGTAAGTGAGTCAGGCGCCAGTACCATTAGATTTCAGATTCCATACGTGCAACTCGAGCCTGGCCTGACTCGGGCGCTGGATGTAGCCGTATACTACCGGATCATCCGAACTGGCCTGCCCGACCTGGTCTCGCAGGACCTTGACTTGGTGTTGAGCAAGCAGCCACGGCTCGATCTGCCTGCGCCTGTGGTCAACGAACTGCAGCAGGACGTGCTCGATCCGGTGAACCTCACGCACGGTGCGACCGTGACCATTCCCGCGTCGGCCGATCTGAGGCCTGGTGACAAGGTCATACTCTACTGGGATGGGGATCAGCCCAACAGCGTGACTGAAATCTACGACGCTGTAGCTCAGGGAGAGGAGGGCCAATCGCGTACTTTGCCAGTCGATCTGGGCCATGTGCTAGCCAGTGAAAATGGCGAGGTGGATCTGCAGTACGAAATCATCCGTTTTGAACACAGGCGCCCTTCAGATTGGTCGGATCTTTTCTCCTTCAGGGTTCAACGCGGCCCGCTGCCGCTTGCTGTAATCGCCGAAGCGCTGGAGGACAAGATCAACCCGCTCGACATAAAAGGACCATTTACGATTGTCATTGCCACGGCTGCCAAATTGGCGCTGGGAGATGAGCTGACGCTGAAAATTGAAGGGCTCGCGTCCTCGAGCGTGCAAACCATCACCCGCACCATAAAAGCAGATGAAGTTGGGCTGCCTCTGCGGGTCGCAGGTACGCTGGATATCCTTCACGCCAACCTGAATCATGGCCTGAAGCTCAGTTACCATATCAAACGGGTGGACGGCCGAATGGAGCAATCGCCTGAGCGGCTGTACTCGATTAGCCAGTTAGTCAGCAATGAGCCCTTACGGGTCATGGGCGCACGTTACAATATCGATCTCAGGGCCGATATCACTCCACCACGGCGACTGACAGCAGTCCATGCAGTGACGTCGATTCCGCTCATCGCTGAATGGCGTTATAGCGGAGAGGTTGACTGGGTTCCCGGGCAGACCTGGCACGATACCCAGCCCGAGCGAATCCTTGAGGTGCGCACTCGCGCCAAGAGCCTAATGCTCAATGCCGTCAACCTAACGGGTAACCACTTAGGTTTCCTGGCCATGCTCGAGACGCCAGTGCCGGGGCGTTATGGAGTTCAGGCATGGGGTAGCATCGATGCTGCACCGTCGTTCGATGACGTCACCGATATTGCCATAAGTGGTGGCGCCATGGCGGTCAGGCGTCTTGATGATTCAATCACATGCTGGGGTAACGAAAACTACGGTGGACTCATGAGACCCCTTGATGTACGCAGACGCGACTTTTTAAAGCTTCGCTCCAACTATTATGCATTCGCCGCGTTGTATGGCAGTGGCCCCGACGATCAACGTTTGACCTCGTGGGGGGAACGATCAAACGGTGGTCTTATTCCACAAGAAATTCTTGATTTACGTGATGTTATTGACATAGTCGCCAGTGTCTATGCTTTTGCAGCAGTGCGTCGCAACGGCCGGCTGGTTGCCTGGGGTAACGAATCACATGGTGGCCGCCTTCCTGAAGCTTACAAAGCGTTCGATGACATCGTCGATGTGCAAGGAGGTGGTTATGGCTTTATTGCGAAGCGCCTGACACGGGATGGACATAATAAAGTGTTTTCCTGGGGCAATGCAGCTGGAGCAGGCGATATGCCTGTTTCTATTTATCAAAGAGAGGATATCGAGTCTATAGAGGCAAAAAATCTATTTGCGTATTGCCTGTTGACGCGTCAAGGACAAGTTTTGGCATTTGGTATAAGGGCGTATGGTGGCAGTGTCCCTCCCGAGATCGCAAGGTTGACCGATATTGTCGAGGTTACGGCAACAAGGTCTGCATTTTGCGCACGTCGTCGAAATGGCCATGTTGTGGCTTGGGGGCTCGCTGCTGGAGGAGGGAGCCTTCCAGGCGACGTTGCTAGACGAGCAGATGTGATTCAAGTCGCTGCTACCAATAGCGCTTTCGCTGCCTTGTTTGCCGATGGCTCAGTCAGGTGTTGGGGGGACGCTGCGGCAGGCGGTAACGCAAGCGCGCACGCGGGGCAGCTGAAAGACGTCAACGCTATCTATGGCAACTTCTCTGCCTTTACCGCATTGACCCACGACGGTCGCGTGCTGAGTTGGGGGGATAGGAGTTATGGCGGCAGCAACGTATCGGCACAATCCAAGTTAATCCAGAAGCTGCGTACGCAACACACAGCCTCTTAATCAATTAAACAGTGCAACGCGCGTCAGACACCATTTTTCATGAGGAGATGACCGATGAGCAGCCTTGAGATCCCACGCTCGCACCATACGCTTGCGGGCTGGCTAAACCCAGAGCGCTTACCGCCGCAAGGCATAGCGATCGATATTGAACTCGACACGGAGCAAGCAGGCAAGGCACTCACTGTGGTGCTGGCAAAAGTCGACGGCACACAGCTCGCGGTCAAAAAGTTGCCTGTCAACCACAATGATCAGAGTGTCACGTTGTGGTTCGCTCGTCATTTCTTCGACAAGGACAACGGCAGGCTCAAGGTGTATTACACCCTTGATAAGGAGGGACCGAGCGCGGCGCTTGAGTTTGACGTCACCGATGGTTTCAGCGGTGTACACACAGTCGATGTGTCCTCCCAACCTGTACCGATCTTCTACCAGAATGGTGTCATCAAATTGCCTCAGGAGTTGCCCGACTCCATGCAGTTCGTCCGACCCTTGGCCGGCGCTACAGGATACGAGAGTAGCGATGAGAGCATTGCGACGGTGGACAATACCGGCCGTGTCAGTGTCTTGCGTAACGGCTCTACTACGATCGCCGCTACCTTGGCAGACGGTGCCAGGCAGCAATACGTATTGGTTGTGAGGGGTCTGATCGGGCTCGAAATGCTTGCCAGCAGTGCGACTTTCGACAAGGCTAGAACGTTGTGCAGGAGCATGAGCATGCGCATGCCGAAGCAAACCGATTTTGCCTTGTTCAAAAAAGCCTATGGCCGCCAGCTCGGCCAGTGGTTGCCAAACGTAGCTATTTGGGGGGAAGCGATTGGGGCAGACAGCGCGTGGACCTTCCATCCACACACGTCCGAGATCACAGGCGAACCAAGCGCCAAGAGCGTCCTGCGCCAAGTGGCGGGGATGTATTGAGGTCGGCAGGTGGGCTCGCAAGGGGGGTGAGGCAGGCGACGTTGGGGCATGAACGGGGACCTCAGCGCTTCGATCGGCATTATTCTCGATGCTTCTGACCAAATGTTGGTCAAAACCTGAGCAAGTTCCGCTATAATTCGCGCCCCTCATTTTCGGCAGGCATGCGCGCACCGCTTTCATGAAACTTATCGTCAAAGTCTTCCCAGAGATCACCATCAAGAGCCGGCCGGTGCGCAAGCGCTTCATCCGCCAGCTCGGCAAGAACATCCGTACCGTGCTCAAGGACCTGGATCCGGCGCTGTCGGTCGATGGTGTCTGGGACAATCTCGAGGTCAACACCCAGGTCGAGGACGAAAAGCTCCAGCGCGAAATGGTCGAGCGCATGAGCTGCATGCCGGGTATCGCGCATTTCCTGCAGGTCGAGGAATACTCACTGGGCGACTTTGACGACATTGTCGACAAGTGCCGTGCGCATTTCGGCCCGCTGCTGGCCGGCAAACGCTTCTCGGTGCGCTGCAAGCGTGCCGGTCATCATGACTTCACCTCGATGGACGTCGACCGCTACGTCGGCAGCCAACTGCGCCAGCAGTGCGGCGCCGCCGGCATCGACCTCAAGCACCCCGAGGTGGAAGTGCGCCTGGAGATCCGTCACCAGCGCCTGTTCATCGTGCACACCCGTCATCCTGGCATCGGTGGCTATCCGTTGGGTGCCCTGGAGCAGACCCTGGTGCTGATGTCCGGCGGCTTCGACTCCACGGTCGCCGCTTACCAGATGATGCGTCGCGGCCTGATGACCCACTTCTGCTTCTTCAACCTGGGTGGGCGTGCCCACGAGCTGGGCGTGATGGAAGTCGCCCACTACCTGTGGAAGAAGTTCGGCAGCAGCCAGCGCGTGCTGTTCGTCAGCGTGCCGTTCGAGGAAGTGGTCGGCGAGATCCTCGGCAAGGTCGACGACAGCTACATGGGCGTGACCCTCAAGCGCATGATGCTGCGCGCCTCGGCCACCATCGCCGAACGGCTGCAGATCGACGCGCTGGTCACCGGCGAGGCGATCTCCCAGGTGTCGAGCCAGACCCTGCCGAACCTCGCGATCATCGACCAGGCCACCGACAAGCTGGTGCTGCGCCCGCTGCTGGCCAGCCACAAGCAGGACATCATCGACACCGCCTACCAGATCGGTACCGCCGAGTTCGCCAAGCACATGCCTGAGTACTGCGGCGTGATCTCGGTGAATCCGACCACCTGCGCCAAGCCGCACCGCGTCGTGCGCGAGGAGCAGGAATTCGACATGGCCGTGCTCGAGCGCGCCCTGGAGCGTGCCCGCTTCATCTCGATCGACAACGTCATCGACGAACTGGGCAAGGACGTGGCGGTCGAGGAGGTCGGCGAGGCCCTGCCCGGCCAGATCGTCATCGACATCCGCCACCCCGATGCCCAGGAAGACGCGCCGCTGGTGCTCGACGGCATCGAGGTCCAAGCCCTGCCGTTCTACGCGATCAACAACCGGTTCAAGCAGCTCGATGCCAACCGGCAGTACCTGCTTTATTGCGACAGAGGCGTCATGAGCCGCCTGCATGCGCATCACCTGCTCAGTGAGGGACATGCCAATGTGCGTGTTTATCGTCCGACATAAGACGCCGGGGCTGTATGGCGGCAGTATCCGCCATCGCCCTCCCGACCAACGGGTCTGCTGAGCACTGTTTGTTCTTATTGGCCGCCTACACTGGGCGGCGACCGAATCCTCTGATCGAGATACAGTTGTGATCGAAAATCTGCGTAACATCGCCATCATCGCCCACGTCGACCATGGCAAGACCACCCTCGTCGACAAGCTGCTGCGCCAGTCCGGTACCCTGGAGCGCGGCGAGCTCAACGACGAGCGCGTGATGGACTCCAACGACCAGGAAAAAGAGCGCGGCATCACCATCCTGGCGAAGAACACCGCCATCAACTGGAACGGCTACCACATCAACATCGTCGACACCCCCGGCCACGCCGACTTCGGTGGCGAGGTCGAACGTGTGATGTCGATGGTCGACTCCGTGCTGCTGCTGGTCGACGCGCAAGACGGCCCGATGCCGCAAACCCGCTTCGTGACCAAGAAGGCCTTCGAAGCTGGCCTCAAGCCGATCGTCGTGATCAACAAGGTCGACCGTCCGGGCGCGCGTCCTGACTGGGTGCTGGACCAGATCTTCGACCTGTTCGACAACCTCGGCGCCACCGACGAGCAGCTGGACTTCCAGGTCGTCTACGCCTCGGCCCTGAACGGCATCGCCGGTCTGGACCACACCGCCATGGCCGAAGACATGACCCCGCTGTACCAAGCGGTCGTCGATCACGTGCCTGCCCCAGCGGTCGACCGTGACGGCCCGTTCCAGATGCAGATCTCCGCGCTGGACTACAACAGCTTCCTCGGTGTCATCGGCGTCGGCCGCATCGCCCGTGGTCGCATCAAGCCGAACACCCCGGTCGTTGCCATCGATGCCGACGGCAAGAAGCGCAACGGTCGTATCCTCAAGCTGATGGGCCACCACGGTCTGCACCGTGTGGACGTCGAAGAAGCCCAGGCCGGCGACATCGTCTGCATCAGCGGTTTCGACGAGCTGTTCATCTCCGACACCCTGTGCGACCCGACTGCCGTCGAGGCGATGAAGCCGCTGACCGTCGACGAGCCGACCGTTTCCATGACCTTCCAGGTCAACGATTCGCCGTTCTGCGGCAAGGAAGGCAAGTTCGTCACCAGCCGCAACATCAAGGACCGTCTGGACAAGGAACTGCTCTACAACGTTGCCCTGCGCGTCGAAGAAACCGACTCCCCAGACAAGTTCAAGGTCTCGGGCCGTGGCGAGCTGCACCTGTCGGTGCTGATCGAAACCATGCGTCGCGAAGGCTTCGAGCTGGCCCTGGGCCGTCCGGAAGTGATCATTCGTGAAGTCGACGGCGTCAAGCAAGAGCCGTTCGAAAACGTCACCATCGACATCCCTGAGGAATCCCAGGGCAAGGTCATGGAAGAGATGGGCCTGCGTAAAGGCGACCTGACCAACATGGTCCCGGATGGCAAGGGCCGTGTGCGCCTGGAGTACAACATCCCGGCTCGCGGTCTGATCGGTTTCCGTAACCAGTTCCTGACCCTGACCAACGGTGCAGGCATCCTGACCTCGATCTTCGATCGCTACGACAACGTGAAGTCCGGCCACATGTCTGGTCGCCTCAACGGCGTTCTGGTCTCGGTCGAGACTGGCAAGGCCCTGACCTACTCGCTGGAAACCCTGCAGGCGCGCGGCAAGCTGTTCGTCGAGCACGGCCAGGAAATCTACGGCGGCCAGATCATCGGTCAGAACAGCCGCGACAACGACCTGGGCGTCAACCCGACCAAGGGCAAGAAGCTCGACAACATGCGTGCTTCGGGTAAAGACGAAGTCATCGCCCTGGTTCCGCCGGTTCGCTTCACCCTGGAGCAGGCGCTGGAGTACATCCAGGAAGACGAGCTGTGTGAAGTCACGCCGAAGTCGATCCGTCTGCGCAAGAAGATCCTGGACGAAGGCGAGCGTACCCGCGCTGCCAAGAAAGCCAAGAACTGATTCATCTGGCTGATTGAATGAAAAAGCCCCCGGTCGCGAGACCGGGGGCTTTTTCGTCATGGGGCCTCAGCGTGCCGTGGCCTTCGGCTTGTAGGCGCAGTAGCCTGGCCGCGGCCCGACCCGCGGATGGTTGCGGCAGGTGTCCGGGCGCTTGTCATAGATGGTGCACAGCCGGCTCTTGCGGTCCAGGTACAGGCAGTCGTCGTTGCTCATGCGGGTCAGGGTGAAGATGCCGGACTTCTGGTTGAAGCGCTCGACGATGCCGTCCTTCTGCAAGCGCTTGGCCACGTTCTTCGGTGGCTCGTCCTTCTCGAATTCGTCGACCACGCCAATACGGATCAGGTCGCGGATCTTCACTTCCACGGGCAGCGTACAGCAGGTCGAGTGGCAGCCACCACACATGTGGCTGGCGTAACGTTGCCAGGTGTCCAGGCGGTCCACTTCGGCGGCGGCGATCAGGGTCGGTTTCATCGGAATCGGAAAAGGTCAGGCGGGATGGGCGCGCGATCATACCGAAATTGCTCAATAAGTGAACAACCTTTCGCCGGTTATCCAAGGTGCAACAAACTCGAACCGAGCCTGCCATCCTATGTCGAAGCGTCTAGGCTCACCCTTTCCATGGCATGTTGACCGACTGGCTCGAGGACGAAGTATGTCTCAGGATCTCACTACACGTGACGCGGAGGTGGCGGCATTCCGCGCCGCTGTACTGGACAAGTTGACCTATGCGGTCGGCAAGGACCCGGAGCATGCCTTCGAGCATGACTGGTTCGAGGCGGTCGCCCTGGCAGCCCGCGACCACATGGTCGACCACTGGATGGACCATACCCGCCAGGCCTATCGACGCAGCCAGAAGCGCGTGTATTACCTCTCCCTGGAGTTCCTGATCGGCCGGCTGCTGTACGATAGCCTCAACAACCTCGGCCTGCTCGACATCGCCCGCGAGGCGATGGATGGGCTGGATGTGGACCTGGAGCGCATTCGCCTGCTCGAGCCCGATGCGGCGCTGGGCAATGGCGGCCTCGGACGCCTGGCGGCCTGCTTCATGGAGAGCATGTCGACACTGGGCATCGCTGCCCACGGTTATGGCATCCGCTACGAGCATGGTCTGTTCCGTCAGGCGGTGGTCGATGGCTGGCAGCAGGAGCAGACCGAGAACTGGCTGGACTTCGGCAACCCATGGGAGTTCGAGCGTGCCGAAGTGATCTACCCGATCAGCTTCGGGGGCAGCGTCGAGACCGTCACCGATGCCGAGGGCCAGCAGCGGCAGATCTGGACACCGGGCGAGACGGTGCGGGCCGTGGCCTACGACACCCCCGTGGTCGGCTGGCGCGGCGCCAGCGTCAATACCCTGCGCCTGTGGCGCGCACGTGCGCTGGAGGAGCTGCACCTGGAGCGCTTCAACGCCGGGGACCACCTGGGGGCGGTGGCGGAGGTCGCACGTGCCGAAAGCATCTCGCGCGTGCTGTACCCGGCCGACAGCACCGAAGCCGGTCAGGAGTTGCGTCTGCGCCAGGAGTACTTCTTCGTCTCGGCCTCGCTGCAAGACCTGTTGCGGCGTCACCTGACCATGCACGACTCCCTGCTGAACCTGCCCGATGCGGCCGCCATCCAGCTCAACGACACGCATCCCTCGATCGCCGTGGCCGAGTTGATGCGCCAACTGGTCGACCTGCACGAGATCCCGTGGGACACCGCCTGGGACCTGACCGTCAACACCCTGGCCTACACCAACCACACCCTGCTGCCCGAAGCGCTGGAGACCTGGCAGGTGTCGCTGATGGAGCGCATGCTGCCGCGGCACATGCAGATCATCTACTTGATCAACGCCTATCACATCGATGCCGTGCGTGCCAAAGGGCTGCACGACTTCGAGCTGCTGCGCGCCGTCTCGCTGATCGAGGAGGACAACGGCCGTCGTGTGCGCATGGGCAACCTGGCGTTTCTGGGGTCGCACAGCATCAATGGCGTCTCGGCACTGCACACCAAGCTGATGCGCAACACGGTGTTCGCCGACTTGCACCGGCTCTACCCGGAGCGCATCAACAACAAGACCAACGGCGTGACCTTCCGCCGTTGGCTGTACCAGTCCAACCCCCAGTTGACCGACATGCTCGTGAACGCGCTCGGGCCTGACTTCAAGGACGATCCACAGGGGCGTCTGGCCGACCTGGCGCCGTTCGCCGAGAAGACCGCTTTCCGCCGACAGTTCGCCGAGCAGCGGTTGCACAGCAAGCGTGCCCTGGCCAGCATCATCCAGGACCGCGTCGGCGTCACCGTCAATCCGGAGGCGCTGTTCGACGTGCAGGTCAAGCGGATCCACGAGTACAAGCGGCAACTGCTCAACCTGCTGCACACCGTGGCGCTCTACCAGGCCATCCGCTCCGAGCCGGAAACCCAATGGGCGCCGCGGGTGAAGATCTTCGCCGGCAAGGCCGCGGCCAGCTACCACCAGGCCAAGCTGATCATCAAGCTGACCAACGACATCGCCCGTGTGGTCAACAACGACCCGACCGTGCGTGGCCTGCTGAAGGTGGTGTTCCTGCCCAACTACAACGTGAGCCTGGCCGAGAACATCATCCCGGCCGCCGACCTGTCCGAGCAGATCTCCACCGCAGGCTACGAAGCCTCCGGGACCAGCAACATGAAGTTCGGCCTCAATGGCGCGTTGACCATCGGCACGCTCGACGGCGCCAACGTCGAGATGAGCGAGCAGGTCGGGATGGACAACCTGTTCATCTTCGGCCTGACGGCCCAGCAGGTAGAGGCGCGCCGCCGCAGCGGTGACTTTGGTGCCAGCCAGGCAATCGCGGCCTCGCGCCGGCTCAGCGACGTGCTCGAAGCCATTCGCGGCGGTGTATTCTCCCCGGACGATCCGTCGCGCTACACCAATCTGGTCGACTCGCTGGTGGCGTACGACCGCTTCCTCGTGTGTGCCGACTTCGATGCCTACTGGGAGGCCCAGCGCCAGGTCGAAGCGCTCTGGCATCAACCTCAGGCGTGGTGGCGAAAGGCAGTGCTCAACACCGCCCACATGGGCTGGTTCTCGTCCGACCGGACCATTCGCGAGTACGCCACCGAGATCTG
Organism: Enterobacterales bacterium AN_CKDN230030167-1A_HGKHYDSX7; assembly: GCA_046940335.1. Taxonomy (GTDB): domain Bacteria; phylum Pseudomonadota; class Gammaproteobacteria; order Pseudomonadales; family Pseudomonadaceae; genus Aquipseudomonas. The sequence continues at coordinate 262,685 of JBKYML010000004.1, read as the reverse complement.
GCGCGCACTGGACTGAGCGCGTCAGCGGGAAAGGGCAAGGGGTCGATGGACAGTTGCCCACCCGGGTGCTGAACTACCCGAGTGGCGTGTCGTCAGATGCGCCAGACCCTGTCCTGAGCGCCACCCGCGCCTTCGCCTGAGCGATCGCGCGGGTGGGCGGGCCGGTGACAGCTCGCTAGCCTTCGACACTCCCTGTAGACTGCATGGGTTTATCGACCCCATTCCCTTCCGGAGCCACACATGTCCCGCGTTACCCTGAGTCGCTATCTGATTGAGCAGACCCGTAGCAACAATACCCCTGCCGATCTGCGTTTCCTGATCGAAGTGGTGGCGCGTGCGTGCAAGGAAATCAGCCACAACGTGTCCAAGGGCGCCTTGGGCGGCGTGCTGGGCAGCATGGGCACCGAAAACGTGCAGGGCGAAGTGCAGAAGAAGCTCGACGTGATCTCCAACGAGATCCTGCTCGAAGCCAACGAGTGGGGCGGCCACCTGGCCGGCATGGCGTCCGAAGAGATGGACAATGCCTACCAGATTCCGGGTCGTTACCCGAAAGGTGCCTACCTGCTGGTCTTCGATCCGCTCGACGGCTCGTCGAACATCGACGTCAACGTCTCGGTCGGCACCATCTTCTCCGTGCTGCGCTGCCCGAACGAGTACCTGAGCCAGAACGAAACCCTGAACGAGCAGGCCTTCCTGCAGCCAGGCACCCAGCAAGTGGCGGCCGGTTATGCCATCTATGGTCCGCAGACCATGCTGGTGCTGACCCTGGGCAATGGCGTCATCGGCTTTACCCTGGACCGCGAACTGGGCAGCTTCGTGCTGACCCACGAGAACATCCAGGTCCCGGAGACCACCGCCGAATTCGCCATCAACATGTCCAACCAGCGTCACTGGGAAGCCCCGGTGCAGCGTTACGTGGGCGAGCTGCTGGCAGGCGAGACCGGCCCTCTGAAGAAAAACTACAACATGCGCTGGATCGCCTCGATGGTGGCCGACGTTCACCGCATCCTCACCCGCGGCGGCCTGTTCATGTACCCACGCGATTCTCGTGACCCGTCCAAGCCGGGCAAGCTGCGTCTGATGTACGAGGCCAACCCGATGTCGTTCATCATCGAGCAGGCGGGCGGCGCATCCACCACCGGTCTGGAACGGATCCTCGACATCCAGCCGGAAAGCTTGCACCAGCGCGTCTCGGTGATCCTCGGCTCGAAGCAGGAAGTCGAGCGCGTCACGGCCTATCACAAGGAGTAAGCCATGCTCGCACCTTGGCAGCCGTTGCTCGAGTGGTGGTTCGGTTGGGGCACCAGTGCCCAGGCCGTGGCCGACGAGAAAAGCACGCTGTGGTTCGGCAAGCACCATGACATCGAGGCGTACGAGCGCTTTGGCGACTGGGTCGAGCAGGCGCTGGACGGTGGGCTGGACGAGTGGCAGCAGAGCCCCCAGGGCTGGCTGGGGCTGATCCTGCTGCTCGACCAGTTGCCGCGCATGATCTACCGCGACACACCGCGCGCGTTCGAGGGCGATCGTCGCGCCCAGGTAGTGGCCATGCAGGGCCTGCAGCAGAACTGGGACTACCAGCTGCTGCCGATCCAGCGGGCGTTCGTGCTGCTGGTGCTGGAGCATTCCGAGGTGCTCGACTGGCAGCAATTGAGCGTGGAGCGCCATCAGGCGCTGCTCGGCGAGCAGCCCGAGAGCCAGCGCCGCCTGTTCGAAGGGTTCCTCGATTATGCCGAGCAGCACCAGCGCATCATCGAGCGCTTCGGCCGGTTCCCGCACCGCAACCTGGTGCTGGGGCGGCCGAGCACCAGCGAAGAGATGGACTTCCTGCTGGAGCCGGGTTCGCGGTTCTAGGGGCCCGTGAGTCGGTGAGTGCCCGCTGACCGACGCTTTGGCGCTATCGCTGTCAAGCCAGCTCCCACAGAGGCCCTGTAGCCTGCCAGGAAACAGGGCAGCTCGCCCTTTGTGGAGGCCTGCCAGTAAGCAGGGTGGCTCAGCCCCCTGTGGGGCTTGCCCGCGATGGACGGCGCAAGCGCCGTGCGGTGTCGGCTGACCAGCCTCGTGCAGCACCATGGCCTGCTTCGTCTCCTCAGGCCTTTCGCAAAAACCCTTCTCCTCGGGAACCAATGAGTCCTCTTCGTATCCAAGGGCCCTGCAGGCCGACCGCCTGTGTCTTTTCCAGGAGCCGCGTGCATGCCTTCCTTGCGTTCCCTCACCGTCTTGTCGCTGTGCGTCGCCCTGGCCGCCTGCAGCAAACTCACCCAGGAAAACTACGCCAAGCTGGAAACGGGCATGACCCGCGTCCAGGTCGAGCAGCTGCTCGGCAAACCGACCGAATGCTCGGGTGCCTTGGGCATCAGTAGCTGCACCTGGGGGGACGAGAACCGTTTCGTCAGTGTCCAGTTCGCGTCGGACCGCGTGGTGATGTACGCAGGGCAGGGGCTCCAGTGAGTCCTGTGCGTGCCAGTGCGATCGCAGGCCTGATCCTGCTTCTCGGCGGCTGCACCTCGCCTTCCATAGACAGCCTGGCGCCCCGCACGGCCGGTCACATCGACCTCAAGCGATACCAGGGCAAGTGGTTCGAACTGGCGCATCTGCCGCTGCGCCTGGAGCAGGGCTGCGCCCAGTCGGAGACCCATTACAACGTGCGTGCCGATGGCTCGCTGGGCGTGCTCAACCGCTGCCGTACGCTGGACGATCGCTGGAGCGGTATCCAGGGCAGTGCCTGGCGCCAGGCTCCCGAAAGGGCCGACAGGTTCTGGATCGCGTTCGACAAGGGGCTCGCCCACCTGATGCCGCGTCTGGCCAGGCGCGAGTACTGGGTACTGTATGTCGACGAGCGCTACCAGCAAGCGATCGTCGGCAGCCCTGATCGCAGGTCACTGTGGATTCTTTCACGCACACCGGTACTGGCAGTGGTCGAGCGCGAGCGGCTCCTGGCCAGGGCACGGCAGCAGGGCTATGACACGACGCGCCTGGTCTGGCGCGTTGCCGATCGCGACATCGCACGGCTCGACTGAGCGTTTCGTGCGCCGTCTGGCTGACCAGGCCGGCCACTTCGGCTGCACGGTGTGCACACGGCGCGCATGCTCAAAGCGTGATTCGGGTTTATGATGGCGATGGCCATCCAAATCCTCACACGGAGTGCGTAATGCAGACCTTGTATCCGCAGATCAAACCCTACGCCCGGCATGACCTGGCCGTGGAAGCGCCGCATGTGCTGTATGTCGATGAAAGTGGCTCGCCGGAGGGTCTGCCGGTGGTCTTCATCCATGGCGGGCCCGGCGCGGGCTGCGATGCGCAGAGCCGCTGTTACTTCGACCCCAACGTCTACCGTATCGTCACCTTCGACCAGCGCGGCTGTGGCCGCTCCACGCCGCACGCCAGCCTTGAGAACAACACCACCTGGCATCTGGTCGAGGACCTCGAGCGCATTCGCAAGCATCTGGGCATCGACAAGTGGGTGCTGTTCGGCGGTTCATGGGGGTCGACCCTGGCGCTGGCCTACGCCCAGACCCATCCCGACCGTGTGCATGGCCTGATTCTGCGCGGCATCTTCCTGTGCCGGCCCCAGGAGATTCAGTGGTTCTACCAGGAGGGCGCCAGCCGCCTGTTCCCCGACTACTGGCAGGACTATATCGCTCCCATCCCGGCCGAAGAGCGCGTCGATCTGGTCGGTGCCTTCCATCGGCGCCTGACCGGCAACGACCAGATCGCCCAGATGCACGCGGCCAAGGCCTGGTCGATCTGGGAAGGGCGGACCGCTACCTTGAGGCCCAACCCGCTGGTGGTCGACCGGTTTTCCGAGCCGCAGCGTGCGCTCTCGATTGCCCGCATCGAAAGCCACTACTTCATGCACAATGCCTTCCTCGAGGACAACCAGCTGATCCGTGATGTGCACAAGATCGCCCACCTGCCGGCAGTGATCGTGCACGGACGCTATGACGTCATCTGCCCGTTGGACAATGCCTGGGAGCTGCATCAGGCCTGGCCCAACAGCGAGCTGAAAGTCATCCGTGATGCCGGTCATGCCGCGTCTGAGCCTGGTATCACCGACGCCCTGGTGCGGGCCGCCGAACAGATGGCGCGTCGCTTGCTCGACCTGCCGATGGACGAAGCATGAAGGCGCTGATCCAGCGGGTCTGCCAGGCCAAGGTCGAGGTGGCCGGGGACGTGGTGGGCGCCATCGATCAAGGGCTGCTGGCTCTGGTGGCAGTCGAGCCGGGCGATACGCGCGAGCATGCCGACAAGCTGTTGCACAAGCTGCTCAACTACCGCGTGTTCAGTGACGAGCAGGGCAAGATGAACCTGTCGCTCAAGGACTGTGCCGGTGGCCTGCTGCTGGTCTCGCAGTTCACGCTGGCCGCAGACACCCGAAGCGGCATGCGTCCGAGCTTCTCCAGTGCCGCGCCACCTGCCCTGGGGGCCGAGTTGTTCGAGTACCTGCTGGCCCAGGCCAAGGCCGCGCATGACCCGGTCGGCAGTGGCCGCTTCGGGGCCGACATGCAGGTTCACCTGGTCAATGATGGCCCTGTCACCTTCCTGTTACAAATATGAGGCGGTCGTACGCTGCAGAAGCTTGGAAAACGGCCCTTTAGGCGTTAAATAGTTCGTCGCGCCTGATGCGTTGTCACTCGGGCTGCTGGATAATCGCGCGCTGCGTGGACCTGCGTTCGCAGGTCCGTTTCATTCTGACTCGAGTACCGTCCGCGACCGTATGGGGAATCATTCAGCCCTTTCGGGGTCGGAACAGTGCTCGCCAACCCGGCATTGATCGCTGGCAGTTGGTTTCATGATCCGTTTTCGGCGAGGGTTGCTCGTGATTGTAAGTCCCTGTAACGCACCAAGAACCCCTGGCAATCGTCTGCGCAAAGCCCTGATGGCGAGTATCGCCCTGGCAGGTCTGTTGGGCAGCACCCCGCTGTGGGCGTTCAATCTTGATGATGTCGCAGCCAAGGCCAAGGATCTGGCTGGTCAGAAATTCGAGGCGCCCAAGAGCAACTTGCCTGCCGTGTTCCGCGACATGAAATTCGCGGACTACCAGAAGATCCACTTCCTGCGCGAAAAGGCCGAATGGGCCGGCGACAAGACCCCGTTCAAGCTGTCCTTCTATCACCAGGGCATGCACTTCGACACCCCGGTGAAGATCAACGAAGTCACCGCTAGCAAGGTCGAGGAAATCAAGTACGACCCGAGTCGTTTCGATTTCGGCGACCTGCAGTTCGACGCCAAGGCCACCGACCAGCTGGGCTACGCGGGCTTCCGTGTGCTCTACCCGATCAACAAGGCCGACAAGCAAGACGAAATCATGACCTTGCTCGGCGCCAGCTATTTCCGCGTGGTCGGCAAAGGGCAGACCTACGGCCTGTCGGCGCGTGGCCTGGCCATCGACACCGCCTTGCCATCGGGCGAGGAATTCCCACGGTTCCGCGAGTTCTGGATCGAACGTCCGAACCCGGGCGACAAGCATCTGGTGATCTACGCGCTGCTCGACTCGCCACGCTCCACCGGTGCCTACAAGATGATCCTGCGTCCGGGCGACGACACCATCGTCGACATCAAGTCGCGCGTCTACCTGCGTGACAAGGTCACCCGTCTGGGCATCGCGCCGCTGACCAGCATGTTCCTGTTCGGCAGCAACCAGCCTTCCAAGGTGCTGAACTACCGTCCGGCCCTGCACGACTCCGAAGGCCTGTCGATCCAGGCCGGCAACGGCGAGTGGCTGTGGCGTCCGCTGAACAACCCCAAGCACCTGGCCGTGAGCAACTTCACCGTGGAGAACCCGCGTGGGTTCGGTCTGTTGCAGCGTCAGCGTGACTTCAGCCACTTCGAAGACCTCGACGACAACTACCAGACCCGTCCGAGTGCCTGGATCGAGCCACGCGGCGACTGGGGCAAGGGCACCGTCGACCTGGTCGAGATCCCGACCGCGGACGAGACCAACGACAACATCGTGGCGTTCTGGAGCCCGAAGACCCTGCCGGAGCCGGGCCAGCCGATCGAGCATGACTACCGCTTGCACTGGACCCTCAACGAGGCCCAGTTCCACGCGCCTGAACTGGCCTGGGTCAAGCAGACCCTGCGCTCGACCGGTGACGTGAAGCAGTCCAACTTGATCCGTCAGCCCGACGGCAGCATCGCCTTCCTGGTCGATTTCGAAGGTCCGGTTCTGGCCGCCCTGGCGGAAGACACGGCCCTGCGCAGCCAGGTCAGCGTCGGCGACAACGCCGAAGTGGTCGAGAACAACCTGCGCCACAACCCGCAGACCAAAGGCTGGCGCCTGACGCTGCGCCTGAAGATCAAGGACCCGACCAAGGCTACCGAGATGCGCGCGGCGCTGCTGCGTGACGTGCCGGTCGAGGCCGCCAAGGACGCCCAGCCGGCCAAGGATGCCAAGCATGACAAGGCCGCGGCCAAGCATGCCAAGGCGGCCAAGCCTGCCGAGCAACCGGCCGCTGAAGCGGCGCCCACCGACGGGAAACCGGCCACCACCGAAACGGTGCTGACCGAGACCTGGAGCTACCAGTTGCCTGCCGATGAGTAACGTGACCGCGACATCCCAATCCCTGGGCGAGTACCTCGCCCATCTGCCGCTGAGCGACGCGCAACGCGCCGAACTGGCCGAGTGCGCCTCGTTCGACGAACTGCACCAGCGCCTGGCGGGCATCACGCCGGGCCAGGCGGACGATGCTGCCCAGGGTTCGGTGGCGAGCCGTCTGACCCTGGGCACTGCGGCCGAGCTGGAGGACGCCGAGTTGCTGGGCGTCGACAGCCAAGGCCGCGTGAGCCTGAAGGTGGCGCCGCCGATCAAGCGCACCCACGTGTTGCCCGAACAGTGGCGCACCAACGTGCTGGTGCGCATCTGGCGCCGGCTCACCGGCAAGTCAGTGGAGGCGAAACCGCCCAAGCGTGACCCTGAGCTGCCCGCCGCGCGCTGGCGCTGGGTCGGCTCGGTGCGCCGCTACATCCTGCTGGCGCTGATGATCGGTCAGACGCTGGTGGCCGGCTGGTACATGAAGGGCATCCTGCCTTACCAGGGCTGGTCGTTCGTCGACCTCGACGAGGTGGTCAACCAGCCGCTCTGGGATACCGTGGTCCAGGTCTGGCCATATGCCCTGCAGACCAGCATCCTGATCCTGTTCGGGATTCTGTTCTGTTGGGTGTCGGCCGGCTTCTGGACGGCGCTGATGGGCTTCCTGGAACTGCTCACCGGACGCGACAAGTACCGCATTTCCGGCAGTAGTGCCGGCAACGAGCCGATCGCCCCGACGGCGCGTACCGCGCTGGTGATGCCGATCTGCAACGAGGACGTGCCGCGCGTGTTCGCTGGCCTGCGGGCGACCTTCGAGTCGGTAGAGCGTACTGGCGACCTGGACCGCTTCGATTTCTTCGTGCTCAGCGACACCAACGACCCCGACATCGCCGTGGCCGAGCAGCAAGCCTGGCTCGACCTGTGCCGTGAGACCAAAGGGTTCGGGCGTATCTTCTATCGCCGCCGTCGCCGCCGGGTCAAGCGCAAGAGCGGTAACCTCGACGACTTCTGCCGTCGCTGGGGCGGCGAATACACGTACATGGTCGTGCTCGACGCCGACAGCGTCATGAGCGGCGACTGCCTGACCAGCCTGGTGCGCCTGATGGAGGCCAACCCGGACGCAGGCATCATCCAGACCGCACCAAAGGCCTCGGGCATGGACACCCTCTATGCCCGTCTGCAGCAGTTCGCCACGCGGGTCTACGGCCCGTTGTTCACGGCTGGCCTGCACTTCTGGCAGCTGGGTGAATCGCACTACTGGGGGCACAACGCGATCATTCGCATGAAGCCCTTCATCGAGCACTGCGCATTGGCACCGCTGCCGGGCAAGGGCGCCTTCGCCGGGGCGATCCTGTCCCACGACTTCGTCGAAGCGGCTCTGATGCGTCGGGCCGGCTGGGGCGTGTGGATCGCCTACGACCTGCCGGGCAGCTACGAAGAGCTGCCGCCGAACCTGCTTGATGAGCTCAAGCGTGACCGTCGCTGGTGCCACGGCAACCTGATGAACTTCCGACTGTTCCTGGTCAAGGGCATGCATCCGGTACACCGCGCGGTGTTCTTGACCGGTGTCATGTCCTACCTGTCGGCGCCGTTGTGGTTCTTCTTCCTGGTCCTGTCGACGGCCTTGCTGGCGACCAATACCTTGATGGAACCGCAGTATTTCCTCGAGCCGTTCCAGCTGTATCCACTGTGGCCGCAGTGGCACCCGGAGAAGGCCATCGCGTTGTTCTCCACCACGGTCGTGCTGCTGTTCCTGCCCAAGCTGCTCAGCGTGGTGCTGATCTGGGTCAAAGGCGCCACCGAGTTCGGCGGGCGGATCAAGGTCACCCTGTCCATGCTGATCGAGATGCTGTTCTCGATGCTGCTGGCGCCAGTGCGCATGATCTTCCACACCCGGTTCGTCCTGGCTGCGTTCCTGGGCTGGGCCGCGACCTGGAACTCGCCGCAGCGCGACGACGACTCCACGCCCTGGAGCGAGGCGATCAAGCGACACGGCCCGCAAACCCTGCTCGGCTTCGCCTGGGCGGCACTGGTGGCCTGGCTCAATCCGAGCTTCCTGTGGTGGCTGGCGCCCATCGTCGGTTCGCTGGTGCTGTCGATCCCGGTGTCGGTGATTTCCAGCCGCACGGGCCTGGGCCTGCGTGCGCGCGACGAGAAACTGTTCCTGATCCCGGAAGAGTACGCGCCGCCGCAGGAGCTGGTGGCGACCGACCAGTACACACACGAGAACCGTTGGCACGCCCTGCGCGACGGCTTCGTGCGTGCCGTGGTCGATCCCGTGCAGAACGCCCTGGCCTGCGCCATGGCGACCGCCCGTCATGGTCGGGCCGAGCCGATCGAAGCGCAGCGCCGACGTCATGTGGACAAAGCGCTGGAGGCCGGCCCCGAGCGTCTGGACGGGGCGACCCGCCTGGCCCTGCTCAGTGATCCGGTGGCACTCTCGCGCCTGCATGCCGGTGTCTGGAACGCCTATCCCTCGACCTGGATCGAGCGCTGGCGGTCGATCACCACCGACGCCCATTCGCCGAGCCTGCCGCTGCACCCCGAAGGCGAATCGACCTCGACGATGGCCAACGCCTGACGCAGGTGTCGTTGCCAACCAAGCCCGGAACCGCTAGCGGTCCCGGGTTTTTTCATGCGCCTGTCATCGGCTTTCGGCGCACAAAGGCTCGCCTGCCTCTAGGTGACGGGCCGCGCATGCGTTAGCATCGCTTCCCGACAAAGCGGATCGACCCGACAGCCCGTGGGCCGACCAACAAAAAACGTTCGTCTTTCCTGTCTAGGGGATCTGGTCATGTTCAAGAAATACCTGTCGCGGCTTCTGCTGGGCGTCACGGCCCTGGCTGCAGTCTCGGCCGCCCATGCGGGCGCCATCGATGACGCGGTCAAGCGCGGCACGCTGCGTGTGGGCATGGATCCGACCTACATGCCCTTCGAGATGACCAACAAGCGTGGCGAGATCATCGGCTTCGAAGTGGACATCCTCAAGGCCATGGCCAAGTCCATGGGCGTCAAGCTCGAGACGGTCTCGACCGCCTACGACGGCATCATCCCGGCCCTGCTGACCGACAAGTTCGACATGATCGGCAGCGGCATGACCCTGACCCAAGAGCGCAACCTGCGCCTGAACTTCAGCGAACCCTTCATCGTGGTCGGCCAGACGCTGCTGATCCGCAAGGAGCTGGCAGGCGAAATCAAGTCGTACAAGGACCTGAACGACGAGAAGTACCGCATCACCTCCAAGCTCGGCACCACGGGCGAGCTGATCGCCAAGAAGCTGATCGCCAAGGCCAAGTACCATGGCTACGACAACGAACCCGAGGCGGTCATGGACGTGGTCAATGGCAAGGCCGATGCCTTCGTCTACGATGCGCCCTACAACGTCGTGGCAGTGGACAAGGTCGGCGGCGGCAAGCTGGTGTACCTCGATGAGCCATTCACCTTCGAGCCCCTGGCCTTTGGCCTGAAGAAGGGCGACTACGACAGCATCAACTTCATCAACAACTTCCTGCACCAGATCAAGCACGACGGGACCTACGATCGTATCCACGACAAGTGGTTCAAGAACAAGGATTGGCTGAAGGACATGGAATGAGTCTGGCGTGTTGACCAGTCTTTGACCCCAACGCGCAGGCCGGTCCTGCGCGTTCGCTTTTATGGAATGACCCGAACGTGATCAAACACAAGCAAGCCCGCTGGCCCTGGCATGGGTTGACGGCGCTGATCCTGGTGGGCCTGGCCGCGAGCCTGTACCTGGCCACCTCGATGATCTCCTACGAGTGGCGCTGGAACCGCGTGCCGCAGTATTTCGCCTATCAGGCCGAGGAGGCGCAGCGCGCCGCCGAGTACGGCACCGTGCAGGACATCGTCGAACACGGCGACAGGGCGCAGGTGACACTCAGGGAAGAGGGCGGCGGCCAGCAGGTACTGGACGTGGCCCGCGACAGCCTGCAGGTGAGCCGGGGCGACGACGTGGCCGAGGGCGATGCGATTGGCGTCACCCGCAGCTGGAGCGCCGGGCCGCTGGTCTGGGGCCTGTGGACGACGGTCTGGTTGTCGGCGGTGTCCGGGGTGCTGGGGCTGCTGATCGGGCTGCTGGCAGGGCTGTGCCGGTTGTCCAGCAACCCGACGCTGCACGGCCTGTCCTCGATCTACGTCGAGCTGGTACGTGGCACGCCGCTGCTGGTGCAGATTTTCATCTTCTACTTCTTCATCGGCACCGTGCTGGACCTGTCCCGGGAGTTCGCCGGCGTGGCCACGCTGGCATTGTTCACGGGCGCCTACGTGGCCGAGATCGTGCGCGCCGGGGTGCAATCGGTGGCCAAGGGGCAGAGCGAAGCCGCCCGTTCGCTGGGCCTCAATGCCGGGCAGTCGATGCGTCACGTCATCCTGCCCCAGGCCTTCAAGCGCGTCCTGCCACCCTTGGCCGGGCAGTTCATCAGCCTGGTCAAGGACAGCTCCCTGGTGTCGGTCATCGCCATCACCGAGCTGACCAAGAGCGGACGCGAGGTCATCACCACGTCGTTCTCGACCTTCGAGATCTGGTTCTGCGTGGCGGGCCTGTACCTGTTGATCAACCTGCCGCTGTCGCGACTGGCCAGCTGGCTCGAGCGGAGGCTTGCGCAAAGTGATTGACGTTCAGAACCTGTTGAAGGTCTTCGATGCCCGTGGCCAGGTGGTGCGGGCGGTGGATCAGGTCAGCACCCGTGTCGCCAAGGGCGAAGTGGTCGTGGTGCTGGGGCCATCGGGCTCGGGCAAATCGACCTTCCTGCGCTGCCTGAACGGCCTGGAGGACTTCGACGCCGGGCACGTGGCGATCGCTGGCATCGCCCTGGACGATCCCAAGACCGACATCAACGCGTACCGCCGCGAGGTCGGCATGGTCTTCCAGCATTTCAACCTGTTCCCGCACATGACCGTGCTGGAGAACCTGTGCCTGGCACAGAAGGTGGTGCGCAAGCGTGGCAAGGCCGAGCGCGAGGCCAAGGCCAAGGCGTTGCTGGAGAAGGTCGGGATCGCTGCCAAGGCCAACGAATACCCCTCCAGGCTGTCCGGCGGACAGCAGCAGCGTGTGGCCATCGCCCGTGCCCTGGCGATGGACCCGAAGGTGATGCTGTTCGACGAGCCGACCTCGGCCCTTGACCCGGAAATGGTCGGCGAAGTGCTGGATGTGATGAAGACCCTGGCCCAGGAAGGCATGACCATGGTCTGCGTGACCCACGAGATGGGCTTCGCCCGCGAGGTGGCCGATCGCGTGCTGTTCTTCGACCATGGCAAGCTGCTGGAGGATTCGGCACCACGCGAGTTCTTCGCCGCGCCGAAGGACCCACGGGCACAGGCGTTCTTGCGGCAGGTGCTCTGAAAGGGGGAGCGGCAAGCTTCAAGCAGGCTGCGGCGACGAGACACAGTCTTGGGTTGCACGGGTCCTGTGGAAGCTTGCCTCTCAGATCTGCCAAAGCGGCGCGATACTCTGTGGGAGCTGGCTTGCCAGCGATAGCGTCCGTGCAGCGACGCTAGGGTCGGCAGTTATTGGCATGCGGTGGGGCTACTGACGCCATCGCGGGCAAGCCCCACACTTTGGCTCGCGCTGCCGATCCGCCAGACCGGCGCCTCCCTCTGTGGGAGCGGGGCTTGCCCGCGATGAGGGCGGTGACGCACCGGATGAGTTGCGTCCTGTCCCTAGAACAGCCGCGACACCAACGCCGTCACCGCCGTTTCGACCCGCAGGATGCGATCGCCCAGCTGCACCGGTGCAAGGCCAGCCTTGGCCAGCAGGTCCACTTCATAGGGGATCCATCCGCCCTCCGGCCCGATGGCCAGCGTCACCGGACCCTCGACCCCACGCGGGCAGGCGGGGTAGGGACCGGGGTGGCCCACCAGGCCCTGGGTGCCTTCCACCAGCGCCGGCAGCCGATCCTCGACGAAGGGCTTGAAGCGCTTCTCGATGATCACGTCCGGCAGCACCGTGTCCCGTGCCTGCTCCAGGCCTAGCACCAGGTTCTCGTGGATCGCCTCAGGCGTCAGGAACGGGGTCTGCCAGAAGCTTTTCTCCACTCGGTAGCTGTTCACCAGTACCAGACGTGCCACCCCCAGGGTCGCGACCGTCTGGAAGATCCGGCGCAGCATCTTCGGGCGCGGCACGGCCAGCACCAAGGTCAGCGGCAGCTTGGGTGGAGGCGGTTGGGTGAGGTCCACCACCAGCTCGGCCTCATGGGGCGCCAGGCGTGTCACGGTTGCGCTGCCCATGGCTCCACCCAGCACGCCGACCCGCAGGTTGTCGCCCACCGCCACGCGGTGGATATCCTGCATGTGGGTCAGGCGACGACCGCCCAGCACCACACGATCGGCCGCGATGAAGTCGGCGTCCTCGAGCAGCAGCAGGTTCATGGTTGAGCCGCAGGCGGTTGGTCGTCAGGGTATTCGGCCGCGTCACGCTCGGCGCTGCGCTTGCGCACCAGACCACCGAACAACACGCCGATCTCGAACAGCAGCCACATGGGCACCGCCAGCAAGGTCTGCGAGAAGATGTCGGGCGGCGTCAGCACCATGCCGACCACGAAGCAGCCGATGATCACATAGGGCCGGACCTTGCGCAGGTAGCCCACGTCGACCACCCCGATCCACACCAGCAGTACCACGGCCACCGGGATCTCGAACGCCACGCCGAAGGCGAAGAACAGCGTCATGACGAAGTCCAGGTAGCTGGCGATGTCGGTCATCATCGACACGCCTTCCGGGGTCGCTGCAGCGAAGAAGCCGAAGATCAGCGGGAATACCAGGAAGTAGGCGAAGGCCATGCCGGCATAGAACAGCACGATGCTCGACAGCAGCAGCGGGATCGCGACGCGTTTTTCATGGCGGTACAGACCTGGCGCGATGAACCCCCAGACCTGCTGCAGAATGAACGGGATCGCCAGGAACAGCGACACCGTCATGGTCAGCTTGAAGGGGGTCAGGAACGGCGAAGCCACATCGGTGGCAATCATCGTCGCGTTGGGCGGCAGGTGCGCCCGCAAGGGCGCGGACACCAGGGTGTAGATCTGCTGGGCGAAAGAGAACAGCCCGGCGAAGATCAGGAAGATGGCGGCGACGCAGCGCAGCAGGCGCGTGCGCAGTTCGGTCAGGTGCGACACCAGCGGCATTGGCTGGTCGTGTTCCGGCATTTCGCTCATGGGGCTTTGGGCGTCCGGGGCGGCAAGGCCGGGTCGGAGGGCGCACCGGCGGAAGGTGGGGTTTCGGTCGGTTGCTCGACGATCGGCGCAGGTGCAGTGGGCGCCATGTCCGGGGCAGCAGGCTGGGCGTTGGCCGCGGCAGGCGTCGCGGGCGCTTTCGGGTCGAGAATACGGCGGGCTTCCTGCTCCAGGGACACGATGTGCTCATTGTGCAACTGCCGACGGATCTCGTCGGCGCCGATTTCTCGCTCCACTTCCTGACGGATGCTGTTGAAGCTGCGCTTGAGCCGACCGATCCACAGCCCCGCGGTGCGGGCCGCGCCCGGCAGGCGCTCGGGCCCCAGCACCAGCAAGGCGACCAGGCTGACGAGCAGAAGCTCGCTGAAACTGATGCCGAACATCGGTCAGTCGTTCCGTGGGGGCGTTTGCACGGGGCGTGCCTGGCCGTCGATCGTCGTCGGCGGTGGGGTCACCGGCGTGGTCTCGTGCGAGGACATCGGCTGCGCGGGGGCCACGGGCGGTGGCGTCGGCTCGACCGGCTTGGTCTCCTCGTCGCTCATGGCCTTGCGAAAGCCCTTGATGGACTCGCCCAGGTCACTCCCGAAGTTCTTCAGCTTCTTGGTGCCGAACACCAGGACCACGACGATCAGCAGAACGATCCAGTGTTTCCAGTCGAAAATACCCATGACGGTTTACCTCGAGTTCGTGAATCAGGCGGAGGGCTGACGGGCCGCTTTTTCGGCGTGTCCGGACAAGCCGAAACGGCGCTCCAGTTCGTCCAGTACGGCCTGGGGATGCTGGCCGAGCGCGCTGAGCATGATCAGGCTGTGGAACCATAGGTCGGCGGTTTCGTAGATGACGTCGCTGCAGTCGTGGCTGATGGCGGCGTCCTTGGCGGCGAGAATGGTCTCGACCGATTCTTCACCGACCTTCTCCAGGATCTTGTTCAGGCCCTTGTGGTACAGGCTGGCTACATAGGAGCTGTCGGGCGCGGCATGCTTGCGCGCTTCGAGCACCTCGGCGAGGCGCGTGAGGGTATCGCTCATGTCAGTGTCCTGCGTGATAGATGGCATCCGGGTCCTTCAGGACCGGATCGACGGTGACCCACTGGCCGTTCTCGAATACCCGGTAGAAGCAGCTTTCGCGTCCGGTGTGGCAGGCGATGTGGCCGACCTGTTCGACCCGCAGGATGATCACGTCGGCGTCGCAGTCCAGGCGCATCTCGTGCAGTTTCTGCACATGCCCCGAGTCCTCGCCCTTGCGCCATAGTTTGCCACGCGAGCGCGACCAGTAGATGGCACGCTGCTCGGCGGCGGTCAGCGCCAGCGCTTCGCGGTTCATCCAGGCCATCATCAGCACACGCCCGGTCTTGTGGTCCTGCGCGATGGCCGGTACCAGGCCATCGGCGTTCCAGGTGATTTCGTCCAGCCAGTCTTTCATCGTCCACTCCAGCACCGGGCCCGCTCCTGTACCGGGCCCTGGCGCTAGTGTGCCAGCCAGCGCCGGGCCTGGCTATCGGCGCACGATCAGATAGAGCCCGCTGCAGAGCATCAGCCAGGCAGGCCAGGTGGCCGGGTCGCTGAAGCTGGCCGCGCCCAGCATCAGCGTGACGCCGCCGCCCAGCAGCCCTGCACCCAGCAGGCGCAGGGCCCAGCGGTCCTCATCGCGCCGCTGTCGCGGCAGTTTCGGGTCCTTCAGGTGCGGCTGCGACAGGCGCTCGAGCAGGTCGCGGGTCATGTCGGCCAGGTGCGGCAACTGCTCGGCCTGGCTCTGCAGGTTGCCCAGCACGGCCTTGGGGCTGTAGCGCTCGCGCATCCAGCGTTCCAGGTAGGGTTTGGCAGTGCTCCACAGGTCCAGCTCCGGGTACAGCTGGCGCCCCAGGCCTTCGATGTTGAGCAGCGTCTTCTGCAGCAGCACCAGCTGCGGCTGGACTTCCATGTTGAAGCGGCGTGCGGTCTGGAACAGGCGCATCAACACCTGACCGAAAGAGATGTCCTTGAGCGGCTTCTCGAAGATCGGCTCACAGACGGTGCGGATGGCCGCCTCGAACTCGTTGAGCTTGGTCTGCGCCGGTACCCAGCCGGAGTCGATGTGCAACTGGGCGACCCGGCGATAGTCGCGCTTGAAGAAGGCGAACAGGTTGCGCGCCAGGTAGTCCTGGTCTTCCGGAGTCAGGCTGCCGACGATCCCGCAGTCGATGGCGATGTACTTGGGGTTCCAAGGCTTGATGGTGCTGACGAAGATGTTGCCCGGGTGCATGTCGGCGTGGAAGAAGCTGTCGCGGAACACCTGGGCGAAGAACACTTCGACGCCCCGTTCGGCCAGCAGCTTCATGTCGGTGCGCTGGTCGGCCAGGGTGGCGAGGTCGGTGACCGGTACGCCGTAGATGCGCTCCATCACCAGCACCTTCGGCCGGCAGAAGTCCCAGTACACCTGGGGCACGTACATCAGGTCCGAGCCTTCGAAGTTGCGTCGCAGCTGGCTGGCGTTGGCCGCCTCGCGCAGCAGGTCGAGTTCGTCGTAGATGGTCTTCTCGTAATCGCCCACCACCTCGACCGGGTGCAGGCGTCGGGCATCGACCGAGACGCGCTCGGCGCCCTTGGCGATCAGTAGCAGCCAGGCCAGGTCCTGGGCGATGATCGGGCGCAGGCCCGGACGCACCACCTTGACCACCACCTCTTCGCCGCTCTTGAGCCGCGCCGCGTGCACCTGGGCGACCGAGGCCGAGGCCAGCGGCTCGACGTCGAAACGGCTGAACACCTCGCCGACCGTGGCACCCAGCTGGGCCTCGATCAACGCCACCGCTTTCTGCGGGTCGAACGGCGGCACCCGGTCCTGCAGCAGCATCAGCTCGTCGGCGACGTCCGCCGGCAGCAGGTCGCGTCGGGTGGACAGCAGCTGGCCGAACTTGATGAAGATCGGCCCGAGGTCCTGCAGGGCCATGCGCAGACGGGCGCCGCGGCTGATCGGCGAGGGTTTGCGCGGCCACCAGCGCCACGGCATGAACAGCCGAAGACAGCGCAGCCACCAGGGCAGCGGCAGGTCGAACAGCACGTCATCGAGGCGGTAGCGGATCACTACGCGCTGGATGCGGAACAGGCGGCGGACGGCAAGCAGCTTCATGCGTTATCGCTGGCATCAAGGGATCGGGCAAGGCGCGCGAGGCGCGCCTCGAGGCGTTCGAGGTCGACTTTCAGGTGATCGAGTTCGCGGAAGGCAGCTTCCGCTTCGCGCTGGCCGACCAGCATGCGCGATTCCTCGGCCAGGTAGTCGGCGAGGTGCTGGCCGAACCGCGCCAGGCCGTCCTGGGTCCAGAGGACACGCTGGCGCACGTGTCCGGCCAGCAACGCGGTGGGCACCGGCCCCAGCCAACGGGCCAGCTCATGCTCCCAGTCCAGCTCCAGGTCCTGCAGCACGCCGAACAGCTCGAGTAGCGGGCCGGTGTCGCCCAGCAACTCGACCTCGGGGCTGTGCAGGACTCGGGTCTTGTCCCTGGACAACGCCAGCCGGGCCAGGCTGCTGGCCGGTGCGCGCAGGGTGCAGTCCACCGTGCCTTCCCATTGGCCGGCCAGCATCAGGCCATCCTCGTCGGGCAGCAGGAACAGCTGCAAGGCCGGCTGACGGCAGTCGATGGCGATCACCTTGCCCTCCAGGCTGGCCAGGCGCGGCAAGGCCGTGCTGTCCAGGCGCAGGACGCGGTTCAGGCCATGCTCGACGCTGGCGATGAGGCCGGCCAGCAGCATCAGGGCTTGATCCCGCGGTGCAGGGCAACGATGCCGCTGGTCATGTTGTGGTAGGTGATGCGGTCGAAGCCTGCGTCGACCATCATCGACTTCAGGGTTTCCTGGTCGGGATGCATGCGAATCGATTCGGCCAGGTAGCGGTAGCTCTCCGAGTCGTTGGTGATCAGCTTGCCCGCCAGCGGCATGAAGGCGAAGGAGTAGGCGTCGTAGGCCTTGGACATCAGCGCGTTGGTGGGCTTGGAGAACTCCAGCACCAGCAGGCGGCCACCGGGCTTGAGCACGCGCAGCATCGAGCGCAGGGCGTCTTCCTTGTGGGTCACGTTGCGCAGACCGAAGGCGATCGTCACGCAGTCGAAGTGGTTGTCCGGGAAGGGCAGCTTCTCGGCGTCAGCCTGGACGAACTCGATGTTGCCCGCCACACCACGGTCGAGCAGGCGATCGCGGCCCACCTTGAGCATCGAGGCGTTGATGTCGGCCAGCACCACCTGGCCGGTCGGCCCGACCAAGCGCGAGAACTTGGCGGCCAGGTCGCCCGTACCGCCGGCGATGTCCAGCACGCGGTTACCGGTGCGCACACCCGACAGCTCGATGGTGAACCGCTTCCACAGCCGGTGCATGCCGCCGGAGAGCACGTCGTTCATCAGGTCGTACTTGGCCGCGACCGAGTGGAACACCTCGGCGACCTTGGCCGCCTTCTGGCTCTCGGGGACGTTCTTGTAGCCGAAATGCGTGGTGGGTTCGGCGTGGCCGCCTTTGCGCTGGTCGTTCATATCGCTTCACCGGGAAAAAATTACCGCCATTCTAGGGCGAACGGCCGGATTTGTCTTGACGGGGTGTGCTGTCCGATGGGCACGGGCATAATATCGATACTGTCTTACACCCAGGATTCAATGAATGACCCAGATCAGCGTGGAACGTCCCCATCACCTCGGCCGTGAAGCCGCGCGCGCCAAGGCCGAGGCACTGATCGACAAGCTGTCCGGCAAGTACGACCTCAAGGCCCAGTGGAACGGCGACCGCGTCGACATCTCGCGCAGCGGTGCCAATGGCAGCGTGTTCATCGGCGACAACAGCATCCGTGTCGACCTGAAGCTCGGCATGATGCTGTCGATGATGAGCGGGACCATCGAAGGGGAAATCGGGCGGGCGCTGGACAAGGCGTTGGCCTGACACCGCAAGCGCTGCCTGCATCGCCGGCAAGCCGGCTCCCACACCCCGAGACACGCCGCAGGTGTCCAGCTTGCGCAGCCACCTGCGGAAGCGGGCTGCCCGCGATGCAGGCGCCGCGGATCGTGCTCTGTTGCAGGCGAACCCGCCCTCTAGGCGGGCCTGGGGTGCATCACCGCAGGCTGGCGTTCCTGCTGCAGAAAGCCCATGACGATCGGCGCGATGGCCTCGGCGCGGGTGATGAGGAACAGGTGTCCATCGTCGATGACGTGCAGCTTCGCATGGGGGATCCGCCAGGCCAGCAGGCGCATGTTGATCAGCGGAATCAACGGGTCGTCGTTGCCTGCCAGGACCAGCGTCGGCTGGCGCAGCCTGTGCAGCCATGGCAGGCTGCTCCAGCCCAGTGCCGCGAACAACTGCCAGTAATACCCCGTCCTGTCGCCCGCCCGGACTTTCGCGGCATGTTCGAGCGCCAGGTCCGGGTCGCGGCGCAGGCTGCCGCCGTAGATCAATCCCGCCAGGCGCACTGTCTCGGCAGGGTCGGTGTAGCGCCGCGGGCTGGCCATCGCCCAGAGCACGCGCGGTTCGGCCGGTACCATGGGCGTGCCGGCTGCGGTCGCGGCCAGGATCAGCTTGCGGCAGCGCTGTGGGTAGTCACGGGCGAACTGCTGGGCCAGGCCGCCTCCCCAGGACACACCGATCACATTGACTTGTGCGTACCCCAAGGCGTCGAGCAAGTGCGCGCTCAACCGTGCCAGCCCGCTGAAACGGTAGGGGCGCGGGGGCGTCGACGAGCCACCGACGCCCGGTGCGTCGAAGGCAATGACCTCCAGCGCAGGGTCCAGGGCTTCGATGAACGGGAAGACCAGTTCCAGGTTGGCGCCGATGCCATTGAAGATCAGCAGCGGCGTCAGGTGCGGCTGCCCGGGTCGCACGACCGTGCGCAAGGATTGACCGTCCACCTGCACGGTCGTGAAGACATACGGCTGCGACATGGCGCTTTCCTGTGGGGGTGATGGGTGCTGGGCCGATGGACGGAGCATCGCCTCAGCGTTCATGGACATAAGTGCCAGGGGCGGCGAGGTCCGGCGCATGGGACGCATCGCCCCAGTGCGCGGGGACGGTTCTCAAGGCGCCTGAGCGCTCCGCCAGCCAAGGGTGCCAGTGGAGCCACCAGGAGTCGGCGCAGGCCGTTGCTTCGCCCTCCCAGGCATGCGGATCATCGACCCTGGCAGGTCCCGCCTGGAAGCGTGCCTTGGGGTTGCCAGGCGGGTTGAGAATGCTCTGCACGTGACCGCTGTTGGACAGCACGAACTCGACCTGGCCACCGAACAGGCGCGCCGAGCGGTAACAGGCTTGCCACGGCGTGATGTGATCGGTGGTGGCGCCCAGGCAGTAGACGTCGGCGCGCACCTGGGCAAGATCGATCGCCGTGCCACAGACCTCCAGCGCATGGGCGCGGGTCAGGGGGTTGTGTCGGTACAGGTCGATCAGGTCGCTATGGAAGGCCGCTGGCAGCCGTGTGGTGTCGTTGTTCCAGAACAGGATATCGAACGGCGCAGGCGCCAGGCCGAGCAGGTAGTTGTTGACCCAGTAGGGCCAGACCAGGTCGTTAGGGCGCATCCAGGCGAACAGGCGGGCCAGGTCCTTGCCCTCCAGCACGCCGGCCTGGTAGGAGCGCTGGCGGGCCTCGTCCAGCAGGCGGTCGTTGGTGAACAGTGCCAGCGGGCTGTCCAGCGTGGCGTCGAGCACGCTGACCAATAGCGTCAGGCTGTGCAGCGCAGGCTGCCCCAGCGCGGCGTAGTGGCCGGCCAGCGCCGCGCAGGTGATCCCGCCGGAGCAGGCCCCCAGCACGTTCACGTCAGGGCTGCCGGTCAGGTCGCGCAGCGCGTCGATGGCGTCCTTGAGCGCCTCGACGTAGGTCGACAGCCCCCACTCGCGCTGGTCCGCGGTGGGGTTGCGCCAGCTGACCATGAAGGTCTGCTGGGCGATCGACAGGCTGAAGCGCACCAGACTCTTGTCCGGTGTCAGGTCGAAGACGTAGAACCGGTTGATCTGGGGCGGCACGATCAGCAGAGGCCGCTCGTGCACGTGGTCCGTGAGCGGGCGATACTGGATCAGCTCGAGCACGTCGTTGCGATAGACCACCACGCCCTCGCTGGTGGCCACGTCTCGTCCCACGATGAACGCCTCCGGGTCGACCTGGCGCGGCATGCCGCCGTTGTTTAGCCAGTCCCTGGCCAGGTTGGCCAGCCCCGCGAGGGCACTCTGGCCGCCCGTTTCCAGCAGGCGCTTGAGGGCGGCCGGGTTGGCCGGTGAATTGGTCGGCGCCAGGGCTTCGGTGAGCTGGTGAATGAGAAAGTGGCCGCGACGGATGTCGTCGGGGGGGAGGGCACTGTGCTCGACCCAGTCGTGCAGTTCGTCGCGCCAGGCCAGATAGGCCTGCACGCTGCGGCGGTAGAGCGGGTTATGGGTCCAGGTCGGGTCGACGAAACGGCGGTCTCCACGCTCGGGTGCCAGGGTGGAGGTACCGGCCAACACATCCTTGAGCCGCTCGCCCAACCGGTAGGCATGCTGGGCACTGTGAAACGGATGACGCAAGGCATGACGCGCGAGGGCACGCGCGCTCGCCAGCAGATCCTTGCCCGGCAGGCCCGTGAGGGGGTTCAGGCCATCGGTGTGGCGAGGCGGCCGCTCGCCGGAAAGGGTGCGACGCATCGGTGAGGCTTCCTTGTGCTCGGGCGAACGGTCGTGGCATCGGGGTGCGCCTGATGAAGCGGAGGACGGGCAGGCGCTCTACACTCATTCAAGCACACCCTTACAGCATCAGCTTGACCACCGACTCGGAAGGGTCGCGTGAGCGGCCGGCCTTGCGCAGCTCTTCCAGGTAGTCCGTCCACAGCGCTTCCTGTCGCATGCACAGCTGCTCCAGGTATTCCCAGGTGAACAGGCCGCTGTCATGCCCATCGTCGAAGGTCAGCTTGAGGGCGTACCGGCCGGCCGGCTCGACGCCGGTCAGCCCGACACCCAGCTTGCCGACTTGCAGGATCGGCTTGCCATGGCCCTGCACCTCGGCGGACGGCGAATGCACCCGCAGAAACTCGGCCGGCAGGTGATACACCTCGCCAGGCCCGTAGGTCAGGGTCAGGGTCTTGGCAGCCTTGTTCAGGTTGATCGCGCTGGGCAATCTGGGCATGGCGGCAATCTCGATGGAAGGGGATACAACGCTACAAGTCGCGCATGGCCCACTGCAAGGGGTTCGTGGCGACGGTGCGCAGGTGTCATGTCCGGGGGAAGCCCAGGATGGGAGCCGCTTAGCAAGCCTCGCGCAAAAAAAGCCCCAGGCCGACTGGGTCAACCTGGGGCGGGGAGCTTGCGTCTCGACGCCTTAGAGAATGTAGCGAGACAGGTCTTCGTTCTGCGCCAGCTCACCGAGGTGGCCGTTCACGTAGTCGGCATCGATGCGCAGCGGAGCCTCATCATGACCGCTGGCCATGTCGCCAGCGCTGAAGGAGACTTCTTCCAGCAGGCGCTCGAGCAGGGTGTGCAGGCGACGGGCGCCGATGTTCTCGGTCTTCTCGTTGACCTGGTAGGCGATCTCGGCCAGGCGCTTGATGCCCTCGGGCGCGAACTCGATGTTCAGGCCTTCGGTCTTGAGCAGCTCGCGGTACTGCTCGGTCAGCGACGCATGCGGCTCTTGCAGGATGCGTTCGAAGTCCTCTGGGGTCAGGGCCTTGAGCTCGACCCGGATCGGCAGGCGGCCTTGCAGCTCCGGCACCAGGTCGCTCGGCTTGCTCAGGTGGAACGCCCCGGAGGCGATGAACAGGATGTGGTCGGTCTTGACCATGCCCAGCTTGGTATTGACGGTGCAGCCTTCGATCAGCGGCAGCAGGTCGCGCTGGACGCCCTCACGGGAGACATCGGCGCCGCCGACGTTACCGCGCTTGGCGACCTTGTCGATCTCGTCGATGAACACGATGCCGTGCTGCTCGACCGCTTCCAGGGCATTGGCCTTGAGCTCCTCCTCGTTGACCAGGCGGCCGGCCTCTTCATCGCGCACCATCTTCAGCGCTTCCTTGACCTTGAGCTTGCGCGATTTGCGCTTGCCCTTGCCCATGTTGGCGAACAGGCTCTGCAACTGATTGGTCATCTCTTCCATGCCAGGCGGCGCGGCGATTTCGACGCCAGCGTGCTCGGCGACCTCGATCTCGATCTCCTTGTCGTCCAGCTGGCCTTCGCGCAGACGCTTGCGGAACAGTTGGCGGGTGTTGGAATCGCTGCTGCTCGGCGCGGCTTCTTCGGCAAAGCTGCTGGCGGTACGTGCCTGGGGCAGCAGGGCGTCGAGGATGCGCTCTTCGGCGGCATCTTCGGCGCGGTGGCGCACACGGATGATCTCCTGCTCGCGTAGCAGCTTCAGCGCGGCATCGGCCAGGTCGCGGATGATCGACTCGACGTCACGGCCGACATAGCCGACTTCGGTGAACTTGGTCGCTTCGACCTTGATGAACGGCGCGTTGGCCAGTTTGGCCAGGCGACGGGCGATTTCGGTCTTGCCGACGCCGGTCGGGCCGATCATCAGGATGTTCTTCGGGGTCACCTCGGCGCGCAGCTCGGCCGGCAGCTGCATGCGCCGCCAGCGGTTGCGCAGCGCGATGGCCACGGCGCGCTTGGCGTCGTCCTGGCCGATGATGTGACGGTTGAGTTCGTGGACGATCTCGCGGGGGGTCATGGACATGATGATGTGGGTCCTCGGGCGACGTGAGTCAGCGTGGAAAAGCCCGGCCACCGGGGCCGGGCGCCAGAACAGCTGATCATTCGGCCAGGTCCTGCTCCTCGATGGTCAGGTTGTGGTTGGTGAACACACAGATGTCACCGGCGATGTTCAGGGCTGTCTCGGCGATCTCGCGTGCCGACAGCTCGGTCTTGTTCAGCAGGGCACGTGCCGCCGCCTGGGCGAAGGCGCCGCCAGAGCCCATGGCGATCAGGCCGTCTTCCGGCTCGACCACGTCACCGTTGCCGGTGATGATCAGCGAGGCGTCCTTGTTGGCCACGGCCAGCATGGCTTCCAGGCGGCTCAGGGAACGGTCGGTCCGCCATTCCTGGGCCAGTTCGACGGCGGCACGGACCAGGTGGCCCTGGTGCTTTTCCAGCTGCCCCTCGAAGCGTTCGAACAGGGTGAAGGCATCGGCGGTCGCGCCCGCGAAACCGGCGATGACCTGGCCGTGGTAGAGACGGCGGACTTTCTTCGCGTTGCCCTTCATGACGGTATTGCCGAGGGAAACCTGGCCGTCGCCAGCCATGACGACTTTGCCGTGGCGGCGGACTGAAACGATGGTAGTCAAGGGAGAGTCTCCACGCAGCGGGGCGAAAATGCCTGTTGCAGACTCATATGGGGGAAGGGGGAAGGGATTTCAACCCGAAGGGGCTGGAGGGAGGTGACGAGTGGTGGGGGCGGGCTGAAAGCAGCAAGCTACAAGCCACAAGTAGCCTGGCGGTGGAGAGCGGTGACGGCGCGTGGGCCTTGCGGGCCCGGTCGCGGCCGGTCCGGCGCCCTGGCAGGGGTCGCTCACATCCACCGCGGTGGTGCAGGCTGCCGCGGTGCTCTGTGGGAGATTCTATGGTTTCTGCCAAGTGCGAATGTGGCCCCTGCGGGGCCAATCGCGGCACGGGGGCCGCTCCTACACCCGCCGCAGCGGGGCAGGCGATCCACGGTCCCTGTGGGGGCCCCCGTGCCGCGATGGGCCGCAAAGCGGCCCCAGGCTCGAAACGTCGCCACTGCGCCCGAGCCTTTCACGACACCTCAGACCAACATCCGCTCACCCCTCGTGACACACCCGCCCATCGACCAGCGTGTAGCGAACCGCCCCCGGCAGACAATGCCCGATGAACGGGCAGTTCTGCCCCTTCGAGTGCCAGTGCTCGCCCGCGACAGTCGACGCCTTCGGGTCGAACAGCACCAAGTCGGCCGCCGCGCCCGCTTTCAATGCGCCCGCCGGCAGGCGCAGGGCCTCGGCCGGGCCCTGGGTCAGACGGGCCAACAGCGTCGGCAGGTCCAGCAGGCCGTCCTCGACCAGGGTCATGGCCAAGGGCAGCAGGATGTCGACGCTGCTGATACCGGGTTCGGTGGCACCGAACGGGGCCAGCTTGGCATCGCGCTCGTGGGGCTGGTGGTGGCTGGAGATCGCCTGGATCACCCCCGACTTCACCGCCTCGCGCAGGCCGTCACGGTCCGCGGCAGTGCGCAGCGGTGGTTGAACGTGGTACAGGCTGGAGAAGTCGCGCAGCGCTTCGTCGGTCAGGATCAGCTGGTACAGCGCCACGTCGGCGGTCACCGGCAGGCCAAGGGCCTGGGCCTGGGCGATCAGGCGCGCCCCACGGGCACTGGTGATCTGCGTGAAGTGCGCCCGTACTCCGGTCTGCTCGACCAGCAGCAGGTTGCGCGCCAGGGCCACGGTCTCGGCCGTTTCGGGAATGCCCGGCAGGCCGAGGAAGCTGGCCATCGGTCCTTCGTGAGCCAGCCCGCCCTGGGCCAGGTCGCGGTCCTGGGAGTGGAAGATCACGGTCAGGTCGAAGGTCGCGGCGTACTCCAGCGCGCGTGCCAAGGTCCGGTTGTTGGCGATGCTGGTCAGGCCGTTGCCGAAGGCCACGCATCCGGCATCGCGCAGGGCGACCAGTTCGGCCAACTGCTCGCCCTCCAGGCCCTTGGTCAACGCGCCGATCGGGAAGACCTTGCTGTGGCCGGCGTCCCGGGCACGGTCGAGGATCAGCTCGGTCACGGCCGAGGTGTCCAGCACCGGCTTGGTCTGCGGCGGGCAGCACAGGCTGGTGACGCCCCCGGCGACTGCTGCGCGGGTTTCGCTGGCGATGTTGCCCTTGCGGCTGTAGCCCGGCTCGCGCAGGGCCACGTCGAGGTCGACCAGGCCAGGCGCGGCTACCAGGCCCTGGGCCTGGATGACCCGTTGCGCCTCGAACCCGGCAGGCGCCTGACCGATCGCCAGTACCTTGCCCTGGTCCAGGTGCAGGTCGACGACTTCGTCCCGTCCGCTGCGGGGGTCGATGACCCGTGCGCCAAGAATGCTGATGCTCACAGGGCGTTCTCCTGAGCGAATTGACGTTGCGCGGTCTGCCCGCTCATGGCCATGGACAGCACCGCCATGCGCACGGCGATGCCGTAGGTGACCTGGTTGAGAATGACCGAATGGGCCCCGTCGGCCACTGCCGACTCGATCTCGACGCCACGGTTGATCGGCCCGGGGTGCATGACGATGGCATCCGGCTTGGCCGCGGCCAGGCGCGCGGTGGTCAGGCCGAACAGGCGGTAGAACTCGCCCTCGCTGGGCAGCAGGCCGCCCGCCATGCGCTCGCGCTGCAAGCGCAGCATGATCACCACGTCGACGTCCTTCAGCCCTTCGGACAAGTCGGTGTAGACCTTCACGCCGTATTGCTCGATGCCGATCGGCAGCAAGGTCTTCGGACCGACCACCCGGATGTCCGGACAGCCCAGGGCCTTGAGCGCCAGCATGTTGGAGCGGGCGACGCGCGAGTGCAGGATATCGCCGACGATGGCCACCGAGAGGTTCTCGAAGCTGCCTTTGTGGCGTCGGATGGTGAGCATGTCGAGCATGCCCTGGGTCGGGTGCGCGTGACGGCCATCGCCGCCGTTGATCACCGCCACGTCCGGACAGACGTGCTCGGCGATGAAGTGCGCGGCGCCCGAGTCGGAGTGCCGCACCACGAACATGTCGGCCGCCATGGCCTCGAGGTTGCGCAAGGTGTCGAACAGCGTCTCGCCCTTGCTGGTCGAGGAGGTCGAGACATTCAGGCTGATCACGTCGGCCGACAACCGCTGGGCGGCCAGCTCGAAGGTGGTGCGGGTGCGCGTGGAGTTCTCGAAGAACACGTTGCAGACCGTCTTGCCCCGCAGCAGCGGCACCTTCTTGACGGCACGCGCGCCGACTTCGAGGAAGGAGTCGGCGGTGTCGAGGATT
Source organism: Enterobacterales bacterium AN_CKDN230030167-1A_HGKHYDSX7 (assembly GCA_046940335.1). GTDB lineage: Bacteria > Pseudomonadota > Gammaproteobacteria > Pseudomonadales > Pseudomonadaceae > Aquipseudomonas. The sequence continues at coordinate 236,086 of JBKYML010000004.1, read as the reverse complement.
TCGGTCAACAGCTCACGGGGCAGGCCGTCGAGCGAAAGGAAATGGCGCAGCTGGCCCTGATCGGTGAGCTGCAGCGGGCGCTTGGCGTCGAGTGGCGTCATCGCGAGGGTTCTCAAGGGGCGGTGGCAGGGACAAGGTCCTGGCGCTCAAGGGCGAGCGGCGTGGGGCCGGACAATTTTACCCGTTCGTGGGCTTCCAGCGACAGCGTGGCACCCAGCACGTCGGGGCGGATCGGCAGCTCGCCGGCCTCGAGGTCGAGCAGGCAGACCAGAGTGACGCTGGCAGGACGGCCATAATCGAACAGTTCGTTGAGCGCGGCGCGAATGGTGCGCCCGCTCATCAACACGTCGTCCACCAGTACCAGGTGCTGGCCTTCGATGTCGAATGGCAGCGCCGACGGACGTACCTGAGGGTGTAGGCCGTTCTGGCTGAAGTCGTCGCGGTAGAACGACACGTCGAGCGTGCCCAGTGGGCTGTCGTCGCCCAGTTCGGCCTGCAGGGCCTGGGCGACCCAGACGCCTCCAGTGTGAACGCCGATGAAGCGGGGCGTGTCAATGGCGCGGCGCGTCAGGTGCGCGCGCAGGTCCACGGCCATCTGCCGAATGAGGTCGGCGGGATTGGGTAGGCTCATGCTTGCTCCTCAAGAAGCCGGGCGGGGCCCGGCCTGAATCCGATGTCGAATCATTGTCCGGCGTTGGCGTCCAGCCAGCCCTGCAGCAGCAGGGCGGCGGCGATGGCGTCCACGGGGTCGTCGCGGTAGCTGCCGCGCTGGCCGCCCCGGGCCAGCCGCTCGCCCTTGGCCTCGAAGGTGGTCAGGCGCTCGTCATGGGTGTGCACCGGCAGGTTGAAGCGGCCATTGAGGCGCCGGGCGAACTTCTCGGCGCGTGCGCTCATGTCGCTGGGCGTACCGTCCATGTTCAGGGGCAGCCCGACCACGATCGCGTCGGGTTTCCATTCGGCGACCAGGCGCTCGACCTGGGTCCAGTCCGGGACACCGTTCTGGGCCTTCAGGGTACAGAGTTCGCGGGCGTGCCCGGTGACCACCTGGCCGACCGCCACGCCGATCTGCTTGGTGCCGTAGTCGAAACCCAGCAGCAGACGCAACCCGGCCATCAGGCGTGACCTGCCTGGCGGGTCAGCAGGTTCAGGTCGATCCCGAGGCTGTCGGCCGCAGCGGACAGACGCTCGTCGCTGCGGGTGTCGAAGAGGATGCGCGGATCGAACGGGCAGTTCAGCCAGGCGTTGTCTGCCAGTTCGGCCTCCAGCTGCCCGGCTTCCCAGCCCGCGTAGCCCAGGGTGATCAGGCTCTGCCGGGGGCCGGTGCCCTCGGCGATGGCGAACAGCACGTCCTGGGAGGTCGACAGCGAGACATCCTGCAACTCGACGGTACCTTCGTACGCAGCGTCCTGGCTGTGCAGCACGAAGCCTCGCTCGGTCTGTACCGGCCCGCCCTGGTAGATGGGCACGTGCAGGCAACCCAGCGAAGGCTCTTCATCGGGGCGCAGCTGCTCGAGGATGTCGGCCAGGTTCAGTGCCTGTGGACGATTGATCACCAACCCCATCGCACCGTTGGCATTGTGCTCGACGATGTAGGTCAGCGTATGGGCGAAGTTCGGGTCGCTCATGTGGGGCATGGCGATCAGGAACTGATGCTTGAGGTAGCTGGGGGTGTGGTTTTTCATGTTCGATAGTGTGGCGCCAGGCGGGGCGGGCCGCAAGGTGGTCGGTGGGGGTGGGGCGTTACAAGGGGTGAGCTGTGAGCTGCAAGTTGCGAGCTGCAAGTTAGGCCAGGGCTGATACGGGGCGCTTGACTGTGGGGCAGGCGTGGCGGGGTGTACGGCCCCTGCGGGGCCGATCGCGGCACAGGGGCCGCTCCTACACTGGCCGCGGTGATGCAGGTCATCGCGGTCCCCTGTGCCGTGATTAGGCCCGCAGGGGCCGTCAATGTGCACCATCGATACCGCATTTTGAGCGCTTTGACGAACCTCTGCCTGACGCCACTTGCCCCTCAATTGCTGGACAACCGATCCCCCCGCGCGAAGCGCCAGGTACGGATGATCTCCAGGCGGTCGAACTCGGCCAGGTCGCCGGTGAATGGCGCGAAGGGCGCCGCCAGCCGGACGATGCGCTGGGCGGCCTGGTCCAGCAGAGGCTGGCCGGACGATTCGAGCACCAGTACCTCGTACAGCGAGCCGTCCCGGTTGATCGACACCATCATCCGCAGGCTGCCGTAGATCTGCTGGCGGCGTGCCTCGTCGGGGTAGTTCAGGTTGCCGATGCGCTCGACCTTCTTGCGCCACTCCTCCTTGTACCAGGCGCCCTTGTCACGCATGGTCGAGGCGGCGTTGAGCCGGTGGATACGCGGCCGCTTGGCATACAATTGCTGTTCGTGAGACAGCTCCGCCTCCAGGCTGGCGATCTGGCTGGACAGCTGCGAGCTGTCGAATTCGGGCGCGGCAGGCTCGGGGGTAGGCTTGGGTGGGGTGGCCTTTGGCTGGCTGACCACTTTCTCCGGCTTGGGCGTGCGCGTGGCCACGGCGGTCTTTTCCGGCTTGGGTGGCGTCGGGACCGGGGGCTTGGCGGCTGGCGGCGGGGCCACCTTGTTGACCTTAGTGTCCTGGAACGGCGCGACCTCGGTGGTGGTCGGCACGGCCTTCTTGTCCAGCGTGCCGCTGCCCTGCTGGTTGTCCTGCGCCTGGTAGTCGGCGTTGTCCGGGGCTTTCTCACTTTTGAAGGTCGCAAGCGTGATGTCCATGGAACGCCGGACCTCCTTGGGCATGTCGTAGGAAAAGCCCAGGCCCAGGATCAGGCCCAGGTGCACCAGGGCCGCCAGGGCCACGGTGAGGCCCAGCCGCCCGCTGGGGCGTCGGCGGGCTGGGCGCAGGGTATCGGGAATGTCGGCAGGCAACGTCATCGGGCATCCAGCGGACCGCGAAAGCCGGCGGCGGCGCCAGGGCGGGCACGCCGGTCAGGAAAGAAGACCGGCATGATACCGCACTCTGTCGGCACACCTGGCGTCGGTGATCAACGCGCCTTGAGCTGGCGCTCGATGGTGTCCATCAGGCGGGCGCCGATCTGGGTGTCCTGCGCGGCGTCGATCTCGCGGATGCAGGTCGGGCTGGTGACGTTGATCTCGGTGAGGTAGTCGCCGATCACGTCCAGGCCGACGAACCACAGGCCCTTCTCGCGCAGCGTCGGGCCGACCTGGGCGGCGATCCAGCGGTCGCGCTCGGTCAGCTCGCGCACTTCACCCCGGCCACCGGCCGCGAGGTTGCCGCGGGTTTCGCCCTTGGCCGGGATGCGCGCCAGGCAGTAGGGCACCGGCTCGCCATCGATCATCAGGATGCGCTTGTCGCCGTCGACGATCTGCGGCAGGTAGGCCTGGGCCATGATCTGCTGCTGGCCGTGCTGGGTCAGGGTCTCGAGGATCACCGACAGGTTCGGATCGCCCGGACGGTGACGGAACACCGAGGCGCCGCCCATGCCGTCCAGGGGCTTGAGAATGACATCGCCGTGGGTGCTGGCGAATTCACGCAGGATGTCGGCGCGGCGGCTGACAACCGTGGGGGCCATGCACTGGGGGAAGCGGGTGGCGAAGAGTTTCTCGTTGCAGTCGCGCAGGCTCTGCGGGCGGTTGACCACCAGCACGCCTTCGGCTTCGGCCTGCTCGAGCAGGTAGGTGCTGTAGACGAATTCCATGTCGAAGGGTGGGTCCTTGCGCATCAGGATCACGTCCAGCTCGGCCAGCGGGCTGTCCTGCTCCTCGCCCAGCTCGAACCAGCGTGCCGGGTCGGCGAAGACCGTGAGCGGACGCATCTGTGCCCGCGCCTGGCCAGCGCCCAGGTACAGGTCCCGCTGCTCCATGTAGAACAGCGACCAGCCACGCGCCTGGGCGGCCAGCAGCATGGCCAGCGAGCTGTCCTTCTTGTACGAGATGCCCGCAATGGGGTCCATGACAATCCCGAGGCGAACGCTCATGGGGGAATTCCTCTTGGCGGCAGGGCCGCGGTGATTCGATTGAAAGTCGCTCAGGGTGGCGCCGAGTGCACGGCGGGTCAAGAGGGAGGGGCGCGGCAAGCTGTACGCTGGGCGGTATCGCGCGAACCGGCGATGCAGGCCTGGCGGCAAGCGCGGCCGAACCGCGGCTGGTCCGCTGCGTGAATCTTCTCAGCGCTGCCATTTCCATTGACTCCCTGGCCCCAACCGCGCACGCTCCTGGCTTGCAGCCCCGCTCAACCCGCAATACCCGAGGTCCCTGCCATGGCACATCCACTGAAGGTGATGGTGATCGACGACTCCAGCACCATCCGTCGCACCGCCCAGATCCTGCTGGGCGAAGCCGGCTGTGAGGTGGTCACCGCGAGCGATGGGTTCGAGGCCCTGGCCAAGATCGTCGAGCAGGCGCCCGACGTCATCTTCGTCGACGTGCTGATGCCGCGCCTGGACGGCTACCAGACGTGCGCGGTGATCAAGCACAACAGCACCTTCAAGGACACCCCGGTGATCCTGCTGTCCTCCCGCGATGGGCTGTTCGACAAGGCACGGGGCAAGGTGGTCGGTGCCGACCGGTTCCTGACCAAGCCGTTCAGCCGCGACGAGCTGCTCGACGCGATCAAGGCCCATGTGCCCGGTTTCGTCGCCGATCAGGAACGACACGCCTGCTGATGTCGCATAAGATGGCGGTATCGATTTCTCCAGGGGACACAGCATGGCTCGAGTTCTGATCGTCGACGACTCACCGACGGAAATGTACAAGCTGACCACGATGCTCGAGCGTCACGGGCACCAGGTGCTCAAGGCCGACAACGGTGCCGATGGCGTGGCCCTGGCGCGCCAGGAAAAGCCCGATGCCGTGCTGATGGACATCGTCATGCCCGGCATGAACGGCTTCCAGGCGACCCGGCAGTTGAGCAAGGATGCCGAAACCAAGGCCATCCCGGTGATCATGGTCACCACCAAGGACCAGGACACCGACAAGGTCTGGAGCCAGCGTCAGGGCGCACGCAGCTACCTGGTCAAGCCGATCGAGGAGCAGAACCTGCTCCGGGTGCTCGAAGGCGTGCTGCCACATTGATCTCGCGCCAGCCCCATGCGGCGCCCACGGCGTTCGAGCTGTTGCTGGAAATCGACCGGCGCTGCCGCCTGGTGGCCGCCGAGCAGCCCTTCCAGGCTGGCCGCGCTGCGCAGTGGAGCGGGATCGGCTTTCGCATCGCCGGACAGTGGTTCGTCGCGCCCATGGGTGAGATCGCCGAGGTGCTCGACGAGCCACGCAGCAGCCGCGTTCCAGGCGTGCAGCCTTGGGTGCGCGGCATCGCCAACCTACGGGGCCGGCTGTTGCCGGTGATGGACCTGAACCGCTTTCTCGGGCTGGGGCACGTGACACCCGGCAAGCAGCGTCGGGTGCTGGTCCTGGACCACGAGACGGTGTTCGCCGGCCTGCTGGTCGACGAGGTGCTGGGGCTCCAGCACTTTCCCCAGCAGTCGCTGCAAAAGGCTGTACCACAGCCGTTGTTGCGCGCGGCCGTGCCGTATGTGCGCGGCCATTTCGTGGCCCAGCGCACCTGGGCCGTGTTCAGCCCGCATGCCCTGGCGCAGGCGCCTGGCTTTCTCGACTTGGCGCTGTAGAGGATCTTTGCACCGTGAGCACACCCGCCACTCCCGTCATCTCCCCGCGTCCGCGCAGCAGCCTGCAGATCACCGTGCTGTTCGGGGTGCTGATCCTGTCCATCATCCTGTTGTTCGTCAACTTCACGCACCTCAACACCCAGTCGGCCTACGACAAGCAGTACATCGGCCATGCCGGTGAGCTGCGCGTGCTGTCCCAGCGCATCGCCAAGAACGCCACCGAGGCGGCCGCTGGCAAAGCCCTGGCCTTCAAGCTGCTGAGCGATGCACGCAATGACTTCGAGCGCCGCTGGAGCTACCTGAAGACCGGCGACAAGACCACCGGCCTGCCGGCCGCGCCGCGTGAGGTGCACGATGAGATGCGTGCCGTGCAGCGCGACTGGGAAACCCTGCGTGGCTACACCGACACCATTCTGGCCAGCGAGCAGACCGTGCTGTCGCTGCACCAGGTCGCGGCGACCCTGGCCGAAACCGTCCCGCAATTGCAGGTCGAGTACGAAAAGGTGGTCGAGATCCTGCTGCAAAGCGGTGCGCCGGCCAGTCAGGTGGCGGTCGCCCAGCGGCAACTGCTGCTGGCCGAGCGCATCCTCGGTTCGGTCAATACCGTGCTGGCCGGCGACGACACCGCTGCCCGCGCCGCCGATGCCTTCGGGCGCGACGCCAGCCGCTTCGGCCAGGTGCTGGACGGCATGCTCAACGGTGACGCATCGATCCAGGTGACCCGGGTCGAGGATGCCGACGCACGCGCACGGCTGGGCGAGATCGCCGAGCTGTTCCAGTTCGTCGCCGGGTCGGTCGACGAGATCCTCGAGACGTCGCCCGGGCTGTTCCACGTGCGCGAGGCGGCCGGCAGCATCTTCAGCCTGTCGCAGACGCTGCTCGACGAGGCCTCGCACCTGGCCAATGGTTTCGAACACCTGGTCGCCAGCCGGACCCTGGACACGCTGGGCGGGTACGCCCTCGGGCTGCTGGCGCTGACGTCGATCCTGCTGATCGCCTCGATCATGGTGCGGACCACCCGGCGCCAGTTGCGCGATACCGCGCAGAAGAACGAACGCAACCAGCAGGCGATCATGCGCCTGCTGGACGAGATCGAAGAACTGGCCGATGGCGACCTGACCGTGACCGTGTCGGTGACCGAGGACTTCACCGGGGCGATCGCCGACTCGATCAACTACTCGGTCGACCAGTTGCGCGACCTGGTCCTGACCATCAACCAGAGTGCCGAGCAGGTCGCCAGCGCCGTGCAGGAAACGCACACGACCGCGCGCCAGCTGGCCAAGGCTTCGGAACACCAGGCCGAGCAGATCAGTGAGGCCTCCCTGGCGGTGGGCGACATGGTCGAGTCCATCGACCGGGTCTCGGCCCATGCCTACGAGTCGGCCAAGGTGGCGGAACGCTCGGTGGCCATCGCCAACAAAGGCAACGAGGTGGTGCACAACACCATCGAGGGCATGGACAACATTCGCGAGCAGATCCAGGACACCGCACGGCGCATCAAGCGCCTGGGCGAGTCGTCCCAGGAGATCGGCGACATCGTCAGCCTGATCGACGACATCGCCGACCAGACCAACATCCTGGCCCTCAACGCGGCCATCCAGGCCTCGCTCGCCGGCGAGGCGGGGCGCGGGTTCGCGGTGGTGGCCGACGAAGTGCAGCGCCTGGCCGAACGTTCGTCGTCGGCGACCCGACAGATCGAGGCGCTGGTCCGCGCCATCCAGGCCGACACCAACGAAGCCGTGATCTCCATGGAGCAGACTACCGCCGAAGTGGTCCGTGGGGCGCGCCTGGCCCAGGATGCCGGCGTGGCACTGGCCGAGATCGAAGGCGTGTCGCAGACCCTGGCCGAGCTGATCCACAGCATTTCCGACGCGGCCCAGCTGCAGACGTCCTCGGCCGGGCAGATCTCCCATACCATGGCGATCATCCAGCAGATCACCGCCCAGACCTCGGCCGGCTCCGGCGCGACCGCCGACAGCATCCGCCACCTGGCGCGCATGGCCAGCCAGATGCGCCGTTCGGTGTCCGGCTTCACGTTGCCCGCACCGGCATCTGCGCCCGAGTCCCAGCCATGACCGCTCACCCGGAAGGCACGCCCGTGCCGCGTGAAGTCCATGACGCGGTCGCGCTGGTGTGGACGCGCGAAGCGGTCGGTGACTGCCTGGCACAGGCTCGGCAGGCGCTCGAGCGGTTCGCCAGTGCGACCCACGAGCCTGCTGTGCTGGACGTGCTGCTCGACAACGTTCACCAGGTGCACGGCTGCCTGCACATGCTCGAGTTGCGTGGGGCGGCGCACCTGGCGCTGGAGATCGAAGCGCTGGCCCAGGCCCTGGCCGTGGGGCGCGTCGGCCCGCGTGGTGACGTGCTCGGCGCCCTGTTCAAGGCCCTCGAACACCTGCCCATCTACCTGGAACGACTGCGCAGCGCGCGGCGCGACCTGCCGCTGGTGATCGTGCCGCTGATCAATCAGCTGCGCGCCTGTCGCGGCGCCGAGGCTTTGAGCCCAGGCAGCCTGTTCGAAGGCGAGCTGGCCGGACAGCGCCTGGCCGGGGCCGACGACCTGGCCAACCTGGACCTGTCCCTGGGTGCCTGGCGCGAGCGCTTGCAGACCGGTCAGGGGCACGGTGCCCTGCGCTCGGTGGTCGAGGCGTTGTGCGGCGACCTGTTGTGGATCAAGGAACGCCTCGATACGTCGGTACGCGAGGCGCACCGGGCCGGCGCGCTGGAAGGCCTGCTCGCACCGCTGCGCCAGGTCGCCGACACCCTGGCGGTGTTGGGGTTTCAGCAGCCACGGCGGGTGATCATCGACCAGGTGCTGGCCTTGCAGGGGCTGATCCAGCGTGACCTGAACGACGATGACACCGTGCTGATGGATGTCGCCGGTGCGCTGCTGTACGTGGAAACCAGCCTTCACGGCATGCTCGGCTCGCTCGAAGAGGCAGGCCAGCTGTCGCTGCCCGGGACCGATCTGGCGCAGATCCGTCAACAGGTGCTCAGCGAAGTGCTGGTCAACCTGGTGCAGGTCAGAGAAGCCCTCGCCGACGGCGTCACCGATGCACCCACGGATGAGCACATCGGTCTGGCGGCGGTCCTGCTGCATCAGGCGCAGGGTGCCTTGCGCCTGTTGATGCTGCCCGAACTGGCCCAGGTGCTGCAGGGTTGCGCCACCTGCCTTGACGGCCCCTGGCGTCAGGCCGAGCCCACCTCAGGCGTCGAGGCGATGGCCGCCTTTGCCGAGGCCTTGATGGCCGCCGAATGCAGCGTGCACTGGTGCATCGCCGACCCCCAGGCCGACATTGCCGGCTTTCTCGAGCGGGCCCAGGGGCGCCTTGCCGACCTGGGCGTCGGGCCCGGGGTGGCGAGCGCTGAACCTGACGTGGCCGAGCGCAGCGCCGACGACGAACTACGCACCGTGTTTCTCGAAGAAGCCCAGGCCCTGCTGCCGGCCCTGGAGCGGCACTGGTTGCGCTGGCGCGCCGAGCCCCAGTCGCCTGCAGCGCTGGTCGAGGTGCGCCGCCTGCTGCATATCCTCAAGGGCAGTGGCCGCATGGTGCAGGCCCGGGCCGTCGCCGAGCTGGCCTGGGCTGCCGAGCACGTGCTCAACCGCACCCTGGAAGGACGTGCTGTCCTGAGCGGCGAGGCGCAGACGGCGCTGCAACAGGCGCTGGCGACCTTGCCCGACGTGCTGGACGAGTATGCCGCAGGGGACACGTCTGCACAGGTGCCCTGGGCCGACCTGGCCGAGCACCTGCACGCCCTGGCGCTGGACCCGGTGCAGGCATCGTCCTCGGCCGAATCGCTCGATCCGCGCCTGCTGGCCATCTTCGGACAGGAAGCGCACGAGCACGTCAGTGTGCTCGACGACTTCCTGGCAACGGCCGAGCCGACCGGTACCCAGGTCACCGATGCGGTGCAGCGCGCGCTGCACACGCTCAAGGGCAGCGCTGCGATGGCCGGGGTCCTGCCGATCGCCGAACTGGCCACGGCACTCGACCGCCTGGTGCGCGAGTACAAGGCCCACCAGTTGCCCGTGACGCAGGACGAGCGGGCGCTGCTGACGGAGGCGCATCGACTGCTGGTGCACGGCCTGGAGGCACTGCCGTCGATGCCTCTGAAAGCGTTGCCGGACGCCGATGCCTTGATCGAACGGCTCGGCGCCTGCGTCGATGCGCGCCTGTTGACGGCGCAGGCGCACGGCGGCGTGGCCCAGCGCCCGCGTCGTGATCCTCAGGTGATGGCCGGTTTCCTCGCCCAGGGCATGGACATCCTGCTCGATGCCGAATCCGTGCTCTCGCGCTGGCGGGAACAGCCTGCCGTGCGCCAGTCCCTGGACACCCTGCTCGATGAGCTGACCGCCTTCGGCCAGGCCGCCCACCAGGCCGAGCTGTGGCAGGTGGACGAGGTCTGCGAGGCGCTGCTCGACCTGTATGGCGCCGTCGAAGAAGGCAGCCTGATGGCCGACGCCACCTTTTTCGAGCATGCGCAGCAGGCGCATGAGACCCTGATCGACATGCTCGACGAACTGGCCGCCGGCCAGGACGTCACAGCCAGGCCAGCCTGCGTGGCGAGCTTGCGCGCGCTGCTCGAGGCGGCGTTGGATCCGGCCTCGACCGGGCTGCTCAGCCCCGAGCACGGTGTGGTCGACCTGGGGCACGCGCCAGCGACGCTGTCGCTCGATGACGACCGGCAACCCTCCCGTCAGGTCGAGCGCCCCTCGGGCCTGGACAACCGGCCCTCCGTCAGCGCCGATCCGCACTGGCGGGGCGAGAACGAACTGCTGAACGTCTTTCTCGAAGAGAGCGCCGACATCGTCGAAAGCGTCAGTGCATCGCTGTCGCGCTGGCAGGCCGATTCGCGCAACACGGTGGAAGTCGAGAACCTGCTGCGTGACCTGCACACGCTCAAGGGCGGCGCGCGCATGGTGCAGATCAGCGCCATCGGCGATCTGGCCCATGAACTGGAATTTCTCTACGAGTGGTTGGCTGCCGGGCAACTGCCTCCCAGCCCGGCATTGTCCAGCCTCCTGCAAACCTGCCACGACCGGCTGGCGCACATGCTCGATGCGGTACGCCTCGGTCAGCCTCTCCACGCGGCCACGGCGCTGATCGACCACATTCGCAACTTCAGCAGCGCTGCGCTGAACGACAACGCCGCGCGCCGTACGCCAGCGCCCCTGGCCCTGGCCGAAGTGCCTGCCACCGCCCCCGAGCGGGCGGTGGGCGATACGGTGAAGGTGGCGGCCGAGCTGCTCGACGACCTGGGCAACCTGGCCAGCGAACACGCCATCGTGCGTGGCCGCGTCGAGCAGCAGATCAACGATGCCCAGGTCGCCTTGAGCGAAATGGAGACCACCCTCGAACGCATGCGCGATCAGTTGCTCAGGCTCGACAGCGAGACCCAAGGTCCGCTCGGCCGCCTGGCGACCGAGGGCGATGCCTACGAAGACTTCGACCCCCTGGAAATGGACCGCCATTCGCACCTGCAGCAACTGTCCCGGGCCTTGTTCGAGGCCTCGTCGGACCTGCTCGACCTCAAGGAGACGCTGAGCCAGAAGGCCCAGACGGCCCAGGGGTTGTTGCTTCAGCAGGCGCGGGTCAACAGCCAGCTGCAGGAAGGCCTGATGAGCACCCGCATGGTGCCCTTCGAGCGGCTGGTGCCGCGCTTGCAGCGGGTGGTGCGCCAGGTCGCCAGCGAACTGGGCAAGCAGGTCGAGCTGCTGGTGGAAAACGCCGAAGGCGAACTGGACCGCAGTATTCTGGAGCGCATGGTCGCTCCGCTCGAGCACATGCTGCGCAACGCCGTGGACCATGGCCTGGAAAGCCGCGAAGCCCGGCTTGCAGCCGGCAAGCCAGCCCAGGGCAGCATCTGGCTGAACCTGTTGCATGAAGGTGCCGACATCGTCATCGAGATGAGTGACGACGGTGCCGGAGTGCCCCTGGAGGCCGTGCGGCGCAAGGCGATCAAGCGCGGTCTGCTGGATCCGCAGGCGCGGTTGAGCGATCACGAGATCCTGCAGTTCATTCTGCGCCCGGGGTTCTCTACGGCCGAGCGGATCACGCAGATTTCCGGGCGCGGGCTGGGCATGGACGTGGTGCATGAGGAGGTCAAGCAACTGGGCGGCTCGATGAGCATCGCCTCCAGCCCCGGCAAGGGCGCGACCTTCTCCATCCGCCTGCCGTTCGCGGTCTCGCTGAACCGAGCCTTGATGGTCAACCTGGACGACGAGCAGTACGCGATTCCCCTGGATACCCTCGAAGGGATCGTCCGCGTGCCGCCAGCCGAACTCGAAGTCTGCTACCAGCGTCAGCCACCGTCCTATGCCTATGCCGGCCAGCACTACCAGCTGCGCTACCTGGGCGATGTGCTGCAAGGCAATCCGCAACCGCGTCTGATCGGGCAGAGCGTGCCGGTGCCGGTACTGCTGGTCCATTCGGCCGACCAGGCCTTCGCCATTCAGGTCGACAGCCTCTCGCCCAGCCGCGAGATCGTCACCAAGAGCCTGGGGCCGCAGTTCGCTGCCGTGCCGGGCCTGTCGGGGGCCACCTTGCTGGGCGATGGCCGTGTGGTGCTGATTCTCGACCTGCTGGGGCAGCTGCAGGGCCAGCAGCGGCGCCGTGCGCGCCTGCCCGATACCCAGGCGCCCGCGTTCGGTGAGGCCGCCCGGCCGCCGCTGATTCTGGTGGTCGACGACTCGGTCACGGTGCGCAAGGTCACCACCCGCTTGCTGGAGCGCCATGGCATGCAGGTGTTGACGGCTAAGGACGGCGTCGATGCCATGGTGGTGCTGGAGGAGCGGCGCCCGGACCTGGTCCTGCTGGACATCGAGATGCCGCGCATGGACGGCTTCGAGGTGGCTGCGCGCATTCGCCACGACCCGCGCCTGCACGATTTGCCGATCATCATGATCACGTCGCGCACCGGACAGAAGCACCGCGAGCGGGCCATGGCCATCGGCGTCAACGAGTACCTGGGCAAGCCTTATCAAGAGTCGGTGCTGCTGCAGAGCATCGCGCAGTGGAGTGCACCCCATGCTTGAGCATGCCGCCGGACAACGCAGCAGCATCACCGGCCTGCTGCTGCCATTGGCCGACCGTCACCTGGTGCTGCCCAACGTGGCGGTCGCCGAACTGCTGGGCCATCGGGGAGACCTGCTCGAGCACGGTCAGACCGAGTGGCACCTGGGCTGGCTGACCTGGCGCCAGCAACGCCTGCCGCTGATCGGCTTCGAGGCGGCCTGCGGCGGCACCACGCCTGTGGGCGCGTGGACCAAGGTGGTGGTGCTCAACGCGTTGGGCGACACCGGCCTGCGCCACCTGGCGGTCCTGCTGCAAGGATTGCCACGTTCCTGCCGACTGGACAGCCAGCTCAACTATGTCGACGTCCCGCTGGCGCCCCTGGAGCTGGCAGCCGTCCAGGTGGGCGATGTGGTCGCGCGGGTACCGGACCTGCCGACCCTGGAACGGCAGGTGGCCGACGCAGGGTTCTGACCATCGAGTTCACTGGCGTTGCGACGGAACCTGGCACAGGCCCCGAGGGTCAGTTCTGGCATGTATTACGGTGAACGTTTAAATGCCTGGACACACCTGGTCGGTGCCCTGCTGGCGTGCCTGGGAGCCGTCTGGCTGATCGTGAGCGCGGGCCTGCAGGGCGACCCCTGGAAGGTCGTCAGCGTCTCGATCTACGGCGCCACGCTGCTCTTGCTCTACAGCGTCTCGACGCTCTACCACAGCACGCGCGGGCGCACGAAGGTGATCCTGCGCAAGCTCGATCACCTGTCGATCTATCTGCTGATCGCGGGCAGCTATACGCCGTTCTGCCTGGTCAGCCTGCGTGGGCCGTGGGGCTGGAGCCTGTTCGGCGTGGTCTGGGGTCTGGCGGTGATCGGCATGCTGCAGGAGATCAAACCGCGCTCGGAAGCCCGGGTGCTGTCGATCATCATCTATGCGCTGATGGGCTGGATCGTGCTGGTGGCGGTCAAGCCGTTGCTCGCCACGCTGGGGGGGGCCGGCTTTGCCTGGCTCGCCGGCGGAGGCGCGTTCTACACCATCGGCATCCTGTTCTTCGCCTACGACAAGCGCTTCCGCCACTGGCACGGGATCTGGCACCTGTTCGTCATCGTCGGCAGCCTGATGCACTTCGTGGCGGTACTTGGGTTCGTCCTGTAAGACGGCTGCTCAGGCCTGTCTCAGAAGTCGCCCCAGAGCTGCTGCGCCACCGCCAGGGCCACCACCGGCGCGGTCTCGGTGCGCAAGACCCGTGGCCCCAGGCGTGCGGCTTGGAAACCCTTGCCTTTGGCGTGCTCGACCTCGGCCTCGCTCAGGCCGCCTTCCGGCCCGATCAGAAAGGCCAGACGGGCAGGGCGCTCATGGGTGGTCAGGGGGTCGGCGACCGGGTGCAGGACCAGCTTGAGGTCGGCCTCGGCGCTGGCGGTCCAGTCGGCCAGGGAGGTCGGTGGGTGGATCACCGGCAGCGTCGAGCGGCCGCATTGCTCGCAGGCGCTGATCGCCACCTGCCGCCAGTGGGCCATGCGCTTGTCGGCCCGTTCGTCCTTGAGGCGCACTTCGCAGCGTTCGCTGACGATCGGCGTGATTTCCTGGGCGCCCAGCTCGGTGGCCTTCTGGATCGCCCAGTCCATGCGCTCGCCCCGCGACAGCCCCTGGCCAAGGTGAATGTGCAGCGGCGACTCGGGCTGGCCCGGCAGGGCCTGGTCCAGCGTCACGCGCACGTGTTTCTTGCCCACCTCCAGCACATGGCCGCGAAACTCTTGACCGCTGCCGTCGAACAGCTGCACGACGTCGCCGGCGGCCAGGCGCAGTACACGTCCGATGTAGTGGGCCTGGGCCTCGGGCAGGTCGTGCTCGCCAAGGCTCAAGACGGCATCGATGAAGAAACGGGACACTCTCATGAAAGGGCTCTGCTCACAGGGTTGAAGGGCCCGAAGGCCCGATGGATCATCGGTGGAACACGCAGGCGTGCCTCAGCCAGGGTCGCGGAAGTCAGGGTGGAAGCCCTCGGGCACGCTCACGCTGATCCGCTCGCGGGTGGCCAGGTCGATGCCTTCGGTGGCCACCTCGGCCAGGAAGTCGATCTGCTCCGGCGTGATCACGTAGGGCGGCAGGAAGTAGACCACACTGCCCAGCGGCCGCAGCAGGGCCCCGCGGGTCAGGGCATGCTCGAAGACCTTCAGGCCACGCCGCTCCTGCCAGGGATAGGCCACCTTGCCGGCCTTGTCACGGACCATCTCGATGGCCAGGGCCATGCCGGTCTGGCGCACCTCGGCAACGTGCGGGTGATCGACCAGGTGCGCGGTGGCGCTGGCCATGCGCGTGGCCAAGGCCTTGTTGGCCTCGATCACTTGGTCCTGCTCGAAGATGTCCAGGGTCGCCAGCGCCGCGGCGCAGGCCAGAGGATTGCCGGTGTAGCTGTGCGAATGGAGGAAGGCGCGCAACGTCGGGTAGTCGTCGTAGAAGGCCTGGTAGACGTCGTTGGTGGTCAGGCAGGCGGCCAGCGGCAGGTAGCCGCCGGTCAGGGCCTTGGACAGGCAGAGGAAATCCGGGCGGATTCCGGCCTGTTCACAGGCGAACATCGTGCCGGTACGGCCGAAGCCGACCGCGATCTCGTCGTGGATCAGGTGCACGCCGTAGCGGTCACAGGCCTCGCGCAGCAGACGCAGGTACACCGGATGGTACATGCGCATGCCACCGGCCCCCTGGATCAGCGGTTCGACGATCACGGCGGCGATGCTGGCATGGTGCTCGGCCAGGGTCTGCTCCATGACCGCGAACAGGTTGCGCGAGTGTTCCTCCCAGCTCATGCCTTCGGGCCGCAGGTAGCAATCCGGGCTGGGCACCTTGATCGTGTCGAGCAGCAGGGCCTTGTAGGTTTCGGTGAACAGCGGCACATCGCCCACCGACATGGCGGCGATGGTTTCGCCGTGGTAGCTGTTGCTCAGGGTGACGAAACGCTTCTTGTCCGGTTGGCCACGGTTGAGCCAGTAATGGAAGCTCATCTTCAGCGCCACCTCGATGCACGAGGAGCCGTTGTCGGCATAGAAGACCCGGTCCAGGCCTGACGGGGTCAGCGCCACCAAGCGCTCGGACAGCTCGATCACCGGCTGGTGGCTGAAACCGGCCAGAATGACGTGCTCGAGCTGGTCGACCTGGTCTTTGATGCGCTGGTTGATGCGTGGGTTGGCGTGCCCGAAGACATTGACCCACCAGGAGCTCACGGCGTCCAGGTAGCGCTTGCCCTCGAAGTCCTCCAGCCACACCCCCTCGCCGCGCTTGATCGGGATCAGCGGCAGCCGCTCGTGGTCTTTCATCTGCGTACAGGGGTGCCACAGGACCTCGAGGTCACGTTGCATCCACTGTTGATTGAGGCCCATGGTCGTTCTCCTGGCGGGTGGCGCGGACATGCGCGGCAAGCCTATGCAATGCGCCGCGTCAGAACAACCCACAATCATCGCGCGATCGGATGCGTGCCGTGCTGGCAGGCATGATGGCCCTCGCGTATTCTTCGCCAGTCTCTTCCCCTAGAGGGTGTTCTGCCCTCGACTTCCTCGCCCTTGAACCGGAGTTCAGCAAAGATGGCTGGTGGTTGGCTGCGCGTGTGCGCGTTGTTAGTGATTGGCATGTCGGGCAGCGTCGCGCTGGCCCAGGACAAGACCGCGATCGTGGTCGGGGGCGGGCTGGCAGGCCTGGCCGCCGCCGTCGAGCTGCAGGACAAGGGCTGGCAGGTGACCGTGCTCGAGGCCAAGCCCAGCGTCGGTGGGCGCTCGGGCCTGGCCACCAGCGAGTGGATCGGCAAGGACAAGGTCCAGCCGGTGCTCAACCACTACCTGGATCGGTTCAAGCTGCAGACCTTGCCGGCGCCGGAGTTCGTTCGCACGCCAGGCTACCTGATCGATGGCGAGTACGTGAGCAGCGCCGACCTGGCGGTCAAGCAGCCGGCCACGGCCGAAGCCATCAAGCGCTACGAGAAGACCCTGGACGATCTGGCCCGCTCGATCGACGACCCCCTGGACCCCAAGGCCACCAGCACGCTGTTCGCCCTGGACCAGATCACTGTGTCCAGCTGGCTCGACAAGCTGCAGCTGCCTGCCACCGCGCGGCAGCTGATCAACCAGCAGATCCGCACCCGCTACGACGAGCCGTCACGCCTGTCGCTGCTGTACTTCGCCCAGCAGGCGCGGGTCTACCGCGGTGTCGATGACCGTGACCTGCGCGCCTCGCGCCTGCCCGGCGGCAGCCCGGTGCTGGCCCAAGCGTTCGTCAAGCAGATCAAGACCCTCAAGACCACCTCGCCAGTCAGCTCGATCAGCCAGGACAAGGACGGTGTCACGGTCAAGGTTGGCGGTGTCGGCTACCGGGCGGACTACGTGGTCATGGCCGTGCCGCTGCGCGCGCTGGCCAAGATCCAGGTCACCCCGGGGCTGGACAACCAGCACGTGTCGGCGATCAAGGCGACCAACTATGGCTGGCGCGATCAGTTGCTGCTCAAGTTCAAGAAGCCCGTGTGGGAAAGTCGCGCGCGCATGTCGGGCGAGATCTACAGCAACGCCGGGCTCGGCATGCTCTGGATCGAGCCGGCGCTCAAGGGCGGTGCGAACGTGGTCATCAACCTGTCGGGTGACAACGCACGCCTGCTGCAGGCCTTCGGTGACAAGCAGATGGTCGACCAGGTGCTGATCCGCTTCCATGCCTTCTACCCGCAGGCACGTGGCGCATTCAGCGGCTACGAAGTGCGCCGCTACAGCACCGACGCCAACACCGCCGGTGCCTACCTGGCCTACGGGCCTGGGCAGATCAGCAAGTACTGGCGACTGTGGGAGCGCCCGGTGCAGCGGATCGCCTTCGCCGGTGAGCACACCGATGCGCTGTACCCCGGTACGCTGGAAGGTGCGCTGCGCAGTGGCCAGCGCGCCGCCAGCCAGGTGCAGGACCTGGCGGCGGGCAAGTCCTTCGACCCGGTCAAGGCCGCACCGGTCGCCGCAGCGGCTGCCGCCGGCGCTGCCAAGGCGTCGGCTTCCAAAGGCGAAGGCGGGTTCTTCTCCAAGCTGTTCGGGGGTTGGGGCAAGCCTTCCGATACACCGAAGGCGGTCGAGCCCGCTGCTGCACCGGCAGCGCCCGGCAAGGCCGCTGACGCTCAGCCGGAGAAGCCTGGTTTCTTCAAGCGCCTGTTCCACTGGGGTGGAGCGACCCCTGCGTCGGCTCCAGCGCCAACGCCAGCAGCCGCACCGGCACCTGCCATGCCCGAGCCCAAGGTCGAATTGCCCGCGAGCGCCCCGGCGCCTGCTGCCCAAGCGCCTGCACCTGCCGTTGCAGCCCCCAAGGCCACTGCGGGCAAAGCGGCCTCCTCCCAGGCAAAGACGCCAGCCAAGACGGCGCCGGTCAAGCACACCGTCCCTCACAAGGCGTCTGCGCCGGCCACCCACAAGACGCCCGCCAAGCCCACGAAGCACACCCCGCCCAGCAAAGGTTCATCCGCTCCGGTGAACTGATTCTCCAGGACAAGGGCGCTGAAAACCTCAGCGCCCTTGTTGCATCCCTCCATGCACGCACTATCGTTAACCTTTCCTTAACAGCCAGCGGCGAGACTTATCATCGTGAATATCGATCATTTGAAGCAGGTTTTTCCGCTTTCATTCGATCTGTTACACGCTAGTCTATGCACAGTGCCTACAGGAACTCGACCCCATGCAATTGCGTAACACGCCTTCTCGGTACGGTTGGATCAGCATCGCGCTGCACTGGAGCGTGGCGCTCACGGTGTTCAGCCTGTTCGCGCTGGGGCTGTGGATGGTCGATCTGGACTATTACGATCCCTGGCGCAAGGCGGGGCCTGACCTGCACAAGAGCATTGGCCTGACTCTGCTGGCCGTCATGCTGGTGCGGGTGGTGTGGCGCTTTCTCAGCCCGCCCCCGCCAGCACTGCCCAGCCACGGTGGTTTTACCCGTGTCGCGGCCAAGGCCGGGCACCTGGCGCTGTACCTGGGGCTGTTCGCGGTCATGCTGGCCGGTTACCTGATCTCCACCGCCGACGGCGTCGGCATCCCGGTGTTCGGCCTGTTCGAGGTGCCGGCACTGGTCAGCAATTTGCCCGATCAGGCCGATACGGCGGGCACCGTTCACCTTTACCTGGCCTGGGGCCTGGTGATCTTCGCCGGCCTGCACGGGCTGGCTGCACTCAAGCATCATGTCATCGACCGGGATGCGACCTTGCTTCGCATGCTTGGCCGCAAGGCTTGATGCTCAACTCACACTTGCACAGGAAGGACCTGAGGATGTTGAAGAAGACGTTTGCTGCACTGGCACTGGGCACCGCCCTGTTCACCGCGGGTCAGGCCATGGCCGCCGATTACACGATCGACAAGGAAGGCCAGCACGCCTTCGTCGACTGGAAGATCAGCCACCTGGGCTACAGCTTCATCCACGGCACGTTCAAGGACTTCGGCGGCACGTTCAGCTGGGACAGCGCCAAGCCCGAGGCGAGCAAGATCAGCGTCGACCTGAAGACGGCCAGCCTGTGGTCCAACCATGCCGAGCGTGACAAGCACATCGCCAGTGCCGATTTCCTGGATGTGAAGCAGTACCCGGACGCGAAGTTCGTCTCGACCGCCGTCAAACCGACCGGTGACAAGACTGCAGACGTGACCGGCGACCTGACCCTGCACGGCGTGACCAAGCCGGTGACCTTCAAGGCCGTGTTCAACGGCGAAGGCAAGGATCCGTGGGGGGGCGAGCGTGCCGGCTTCAATGCCAAGACCACGCTGACGCTGAGCGACTTCGGCATCAACGTCGCCAAACTGGGCCCGACGTCCCAGACGCTGGACCTGGACATCAGCCTGGAAGGCGTGAAGCAGAAGTGATATGAGCGAAGGGCGTGACCGGCAGAAGCACCGCTTCTGCCGGCGCCCGATGCCAGATACACGAAAGGCCAGAGGGCGTGAGCCCCCTGGCCTTTTCGTTGCGCATCCGTTCGCCGGCCCGACAGGGCCGGCAGGGATTGCTCAGCCCTTGCGGGTCAGCAGGGCCGGACGCTCACCCCGTGGACGCCCTGGGACGTCATCCAGCTGCTCGGGCGTCGGGTAGCGATCGAGCTTGGATTCCTTGCGGATGATCACGGGCTGGTTCTGCGGCTCGCGCGGGCTACGGACGGCCGGCTCCTGTCGATTCAGGTCGTCACGGCCACCGGCAGGTCGATTGCGCCCCTGGCCGTTGTCACGGCGTGCGCCACCGTTGTTGCGTGGGCGCTTGTCACCACTGTTCGCGCCGCCGCTGCCATTGCGAGGGGCGTTCGTCCCACGGCCTTGTCCACCTGCGGAGGTACGGGGTGCACCTTGCCCTTGTCCCTGACCACCACCGGACTTGCCACGGTTACGGCCCTGGTTACGGTTCTGGTAAGGACTGACGTAGTCGGCGCGGTTACCGAAGTTGTCGATGTCATCGTCCAGGAAGACATCCGGATCGCGGTCGGCCCGTGCGGCAGGGGTGCCGTCCTGTGGTTTGCCGGACGACGGCTGGCGCGGCTTGCTGTCACGCGGTTTGCGGGCAGGACGACCCTCGGCCGCCGGCTTGTCGCTGCGCTCGGTCTTCTCGGTCGCGGCCTTGGCAGTGCCTTGGCGTGCCTTGCCCTTGTCCTTGCCTTTGTCCTTGCGCCCGTCATCGTTGCGGGGCTGGTTGCGCCCGCCACGGCCTTGTGGCTGACGTTCGCGGACTTCTGGCTTCTCGGCTTCCACCTGGCTGGCATCGAAGCCCATCCAGTCGCCATCGGGGATGCGCTGACGGGTGACGCGCTCGATGCTCTTGAGCAGCTTTTCCTCGTCCGGCGCCACCAGCGAGATGGCCTCGCCGGAGCGGCCCGCACGACCGGTACGGCCGATGCGGTGCACGTAGTCTTCCTCGACGTTCGGCAGCTCGAAGTTCACCACGTGGGGCAACTGGTCGATGTCCAGACCACGCGCGGCGATGTCGGTGGCCACCAGGATGCGCACGCTGTTGGCCTTGAAGTCGGCCAGCGCCTTGGTGCGCGCGTTCTGGCTCTTGTTGCCATGGATCGCGGCGGCGGTCAGGCCGTGCTTCTCGAGGTATTCGGCCAGACGGTTGGCGCCGTGCTTGGTGCGGGTGAACACCAGCACCTGCTCCCAGGCACCCAGGGTGATCAGATGAGCCAGCAGGGCGCGCTTGTGGCTGGCGGCCAGGCGATAGACCCGTTGCTCGATGCGCTCGACCGTGGTGTTCGGCGGCGTGACCTCGATACGCTCGGGGTTGTGCAGCAGCTTGTCGGCCAGCTCGGTGATGTCCTTGGAGAAGGTCGCCGAGAACAGCAGGTTCTGGCGCTTGGCCGGCAAGCGGGCCAGGACCTTCTTCACGTCATGGATGAAGCCCATGTCGAGCATGCGGTCGGCTTCGTCGAGCACCAGGATCTCGACACGCGAGAGGTCGACGCTGCCTTGACCGGCCAGGTCGAGCAGGCGGCCTGGGCAGGCGACCAGCACGTCCACGCCCTTGGCCATGGCCTGCACCTGGGGGTTCATGCCGACGCCGCCGAAGATGCAGGCGCTGACGAACTTGAGGTCGCGGGCATAGAGCTTGAAGCTGTCGTGCACCTGGGCCGCCAGTTCGCGGGTCGGTGTCAGAACCAGGACACGCGGCTGGCGCGGACCGTGGCGTTGCGATTTGTCCGGATGACCCGCCGGGAACAGGCGCTCGAGAATCGGCAGGGCGAAGCCGCCGGTTTTACCCGTCCCTGTCTGTGCGGCGACCATCAGGTCGCTGCCTTGCAACACGGCGGGAATCGCCCGCTGTTGCACGGGGGTCGGCTGGGTGTAGCCCGCAGCCTCGATAGCGCGGACTAGAGCCTCGGAGAGACCGAGGGAGGCGAAGGACATGGGCAATCCTGTTCTAGTGGGGGCTGAGCCCTATGGGATGATCGTGCCTGGCGCGATGGGCATCGAGGGATGCGATCGCGTCCGGTACTGCTGGATCTTTCGATGCAATCTGGGGTGGCGCGACGACGCATGTCGCGTGTCACTGCCGTTCGAATGCCTGTTGCAAGACCGAGCGTCCGGGCGTGAGCCTAGGCGGGAAGGTCGGAGTATAACAGAGCATTCACGGTGTGCCGCTGTCCTGCTGCTCAATGGCATCAGGGAGCGCATGGGCATACTCGGGCAGTTCGAGGGCCTGGAAACCAGGCTCCTGTCGCAGGCGCTGCAACTCTTCGGCAAACCGCTGGGCCAATCGTTCAGCGCCGGGCCGAATCCCCAATGCCAGGTACTGGGGGCGACGGCGAATCAGCAGAGGCACCATCTCGACCGAGTCGGCGATACCCATCTGCTGGATCAGATAGTGCCCGACGCGGCGGTCCGTGACCAGCATGTCGATGCGCCCGCGCAACAATTTGCCGAAATTGGCTTCGTGGGTCTGCGCCGTTTCCCGGCGAAAGAGCGTCGAGGTATTGAAGGCCTGGCCGTAGTCGTAATCGGGTGAAGTGCCGATCAGCAGGCCCGCGAGGTCTTCCAGGCGCTGTGCCGGGTGAGGGCGCGTACGCGACTGGAATAGCACGAACTCCACCTGTGAGAGCGGCTCAGGCGCGTAGATCAGATAGCGCTCGCGCTCCGTCGTGTGAAGTATGTCCAGTATGCCATCGGCCTGACCTTGCTCGACCATGGCCAGGCAGCGGCGCCAGGGCATGAACTGCCAGTCCACCTCGATCCCGAGGCGACGAAAGACCTCGGCGGCGAGGCGCTGATGGACACCCGCCGGCTGGCTGGCCTGCAGATGGGCATAGGGCGCCCAATCGTCGCTGACGATGCGCAGGCGCTCGGCATGGGCGACCGCACTCAGCAGAGCGAGCAGGGCGATCCAGAGAAGACGGGCGAAATGGGGCATCGCGGCAGGGTACGATGGATGTGCGAGGAGAGCCAGCGGAATGAAACCAGGACGTGCTGCGCGTCACGCTCGCCAGGGGCGAACGCGACGAGCGGTTCAGCGTGGCAACTGCAGGTTGTTCCAGATGGCCATGCTGGCCTCGGCCTGATTCAGCGTATAGAAGTGCAGGCCAGGCGCGCCGCCTGCAAGCAGTTGTTCGCACATGCGGGTGATCACCTCTTCGCCGAAGGCTTGGATGCTGCGCACATCATCGCCATAGGCTTCCAGCTGCTTGCGGATCCAGCGTGGGATGTCGGCACCGCATGCATCGGAGAAACGCGCCAGCTTGCTGTAATTGGTGATCGGCATGATGCCGGGAATCAGCGGAACGTCCACACCCTTCTTCTGCACGCGCTCGACGAAGTGGAAATAGCTGTCGGCGTTGAAGAAGTACTGGGTGATCGCGCTATCGGCGCCGGCCTCGACCTTGCGCACGAAGTTGCTCAGGTCGCTCTCGAAATCGCGGGCCTGCGGGTGCATCTCTGGATAGGCCGCGACTTCCAGGTGGAAATGGTCGCCGGTTTCCTGGCGAATGAACGCCACCAAGTCGCTGGCATAGCGCAGCTCGCCATACGACATGCCCATGCCTGACGGCAGGTCACCACGCAAGGCGACGATGCGCTGGATGCCGGCCTGCTTGTACTGCTCGAGCAGGGCGCGCAATTCGGCCTTGCTGTCGCCTACACAGGACAGGTGCGGTGCCGCCGGGATCTTCACTTCGTGTTCCAGTTGCAACACGGTGTTGAGCGTACGGTCACGGGTGGAGCCACCGGCACCGTAGGTGCAGGAGAAGAATTCAGGATTCAGCGTGGCCAGCTGGCGGGCGACGCCCATCAGTTTTTCGTGGCCAGCTTCGGTCTTGGTCGGAAAGAATTCGAAGCTGTAACTGCGTTTTTCTGACATGGGTCTTCCTCTAGCTGCAAGCGGTGAGCTGCAAGCTACAAGTAAAAGCCGATCGCGACGCCCAAGGGGCCGGGGTGAGCCGAAAGCACAAGCTGCGGTCAACTCTTGCAGCTTGCAGCTCACCCCTCAGCGCGCAGCGCTTAGTAGCGGTAGGCTTCCGGCTTGAACGGACCTTCGACGGTCACACCGATGTACTCGGCCTGTTGCGGGGTCAGTTGGGTGACCACGCCACCGAAGCCGCGGACCATTTCCAGTGCCACTTCCTCGTCGAGCTTCTTGGGCAGGACCTCGACGGTCAGGCGCTCGGCCTTGCGCTCGGCCGACAGGTCGGCGTACTTCTGCTCGAACAGGAAGATCTGGGCCAGCACCTGGTTGGCGAACGAACCGTCCATGATGCGGCTTGGGTGGCCCGTGGCGTTGCCCAGGTTCACCAGGCGGCCTTCGGCCAGCAGGATCAGGTAGTCATCGTTCTGTGGGTCGAAGTCGCCATGGCCGGTGCGGTGGATCTTGTGCACCTGCGGCTTGACCTCTTCCCAGGCCCAGTGCTTGCGCATGAAGGCAGTGTCGATCTCGTTGTCGAAGTGGCCGATGTTGCAGACCACGGCACGCTTTTTCAGCGCCTTGAGCATGTTCGCGTCGCAGACGTTGACGTTACCGGTGGTGGTGACGATCAGGTCGATGCGGCCGAGCAGATCACGGTTGATACCCTCTTCGGTGCCGGTGTTGATGCCGTCCTTGAAGGGCGAGACAACTTCGTAGCCGTCCATGCAGGCCTGCATGGCGCAGATCGGGTCGACCTCGGTCACCTTGACGATCATGCCTTCCTGGCGCAGGGACTGGGCCGAGCCCTTGCCCACGTCGCCGTAGCCGATCACCAGGGCCTGCTTGCCCGACAGCAGGTGGTCGGTGCCGCGCTTGATGGCGTCGTTGAGGCTGTGACGGCAACCGTACTTGTTGTCGTTCTTGCTCTTGGTGACCGAGTCGTTGACGTTGATCGCCGGGACCTTCAGCTCGCCCTTGGCCAGCATGTCCAGCAGGCGGTGCACGCCGGTGGTGGTCTCTTCGGTCACGCCGTGGATCTTGTCCAGCATGGCCGGGTACTTGTGGTGCAGGATCTCGGTCAGGTCACCGCCGTCGTCCAGGACCATGTTCGCATCCCATGGCTGGCCGTCCTTGAGGATGGTCTGCTCGATGCACCACTCGTACTCCTGCTCGGTCTCGCCTTTCCAGGCGAACACCGGGATGCCGGCGGCGGCGATGGCGGCAGCGGCCTGGTCCTGGGTCGAGAAGATGTTGCAGGACGACCAGCGTACTTCGGCGCCCAGTGCGGTCAGGGTCTCGATCAGCACGGCGGTCTGGATGGTCATGTGGATGCAGCCGAGGATGCGCGCGCCCTTGAGCGGTTGCTCACCCTGGTACTTGCGGCGCAGGCCCATCAGTGCGGGCATTTCCGATTCGGCGATGATGATCTCGCGACGGCCCCAGCCGGCCAGGGAAATGTCGGCGACCTTGAAATCGGAAAAACCTGCGGGCATGTCTACAGCGCTCATTGAGAGCCTCCATTCGTGATAGCGAATGGGCGCCGTTGTGCGTTTGAGCGTCCGCGAGACGGACAACGCCCCGACCGAGCCTGACAGGTCGAACCTGCTGCAGCGCCCCTCGGCCGGGTGGCGGGCATGGCGCGCGCTGGGCGGCCACGTGAAACGGCGCCGATTATACCCTTGCTGGCGCGCCGACCCAAGGCTTTCCGTCGACTATCGAGACGATGGTCGATCTTCAATGGAGTCACGTCGAGGGCTCTGCCATGATGTTCGCACGACAGGCCCGCTGAGGAGTACGCATGAATTTCCATACCCGCAAATGGGTGAAACCTGAAGACCTCAACCCCAATGGCACCTTGTTCGGTGGCAGCCTGCTGCGCTGGATCGACGAGGAGGCGGCGATCTACGCCATCGTCCAGCTGGGCAATCAGCGTGTGGTCACCAAGTACATGTCCGAGATCAACTTCGTCAGTGCCTCGCGCCAGGGCGACATCATCGAGCTGGGCATCACCGCCACCGAGTTTGGCCGGACCTCGATCACCCTGCGCTGCGAAGTGCGCAACAAGATCACCCGCAAGAGCATCCTGACCGTCGACCGCATGGTCTTCGTCAACCTGGGCGAAGACGGCCTGCCGGCGCCCCATGGCCGGACGAAGATCAAGTACATCGACGATCAGTTCGATACGGCCCTGGTATAGGGGCGCGCCCCAGACGTGGGCGGACGCCTGCATTCATCGCGGTGGTACAGGCAATCGCGGCCCTTGTGGGAGATTCCATGGGTTCTGCCAAGCGTGAATGCGGGCCCACTCATCACTCAGGCTGGCGCGTCACCCCACGCACCACACGACCGATCGACAACCCCTGCACCAGGATCGACGACAGCACCACGATGTAGGTGATGCTCAGCAGCAGGTCACGTTCCTCGCCCATGGGCAACGACAAGGCCAGCGCCACCGACACCCCGCCACGCAGCCCACCCCAGGTGAGCACGCGGATGGTGCCCTGGGGCACGCTGCGCCAGCGGCGCAGGAGCAGGATCGCCGGGGCCACGGTGAGCATGCGCGAGAGCAGGATGGCCACGGCCAGGACGCTCGCCGCCGCGACATGCAGCCAGTTGAACGGCAGCAGCAACAGTTCCAGGCCGATCAGCGCGAACAGCAGGGCGTTGAGCATGTCGTCGATCAGCTCCCAAAAGCCGTCCATGTAGCGCCGGGTCATGTCGTTCATCGCCAGGTTGCGACCCAGGTTACCGATGATCAGCCCTGCCACCACCATGGCGATCGGTGCCGAGACGTGCAGCTCGTAGCACATCGCCGAGCCACCGATGACCAGCGCCAGGGTGAGCATGACCTCGACCTGGTATTGCTCCACGCTCTTGATCATGCGGTAGGTGACATAGCCCAGCACACCCCCGAAGGCGATCCCGCCGATCGCCTCGCGGAAGAACAGCAGTGCGGTGTCGGCCATGCTCGGCGTCTCGCCCAGCTCGATGATGCCCAGCAGCACGGTGAACACCACCACCGCCGTGCCATCGTTGAACAGCGACTCACCGACGATGGTGGTCTTCAACGGCTTGGAGGCATTGGCGGTCCGCAGGGCGCCGAGCACGGCGATCGGGTCAGTGGGCGAGATCAGCGCGCCGAACAGCAGGCAGTAGATCAGGCTGACGTGCCAGCCGAACAGGGCGAAGATCCAATGTGCCAGGTAACCGATCACTACCGTGGCGATCAGCACGCCGACCGTGGCCAGCAGGCCGATCGGCCAACGGTAGCTGCGCAGGTCCGACAGGTTTACGTGCAAGGCGCCCGCGAACAGGAGGAAGGCCAGCATCCAGTGCATCAGCAGGTCATTGAAGTCGATCTGGTTCATCAGGCCTTCGACGCGTTCCTCGAGTCCTGGGTAGCCGATCAGGCTAAGCCCTTGCAGACACAGAGAGAACAGCAGCGCCGTGACCATCACACCGATGGCGGGCGGCAGACCAATGAACCGGTAGTTGACGTAAGTGAGGAGGGTGGTCAGGCAGATAAACGCAGCGACAAGTTCGAGCATCCCGGTTCCTGTAACAGTGGATTCCAATTCGTTGCCCGAATGACTCAGGCAATCGTTGGATGACCTTTACCACGGTTCGGGGCACAGCTTATGACCAGAATTCCACGAAACGTTCAGCTTCAGCACGCCATCAGAACCTTTCTCGTCGCCCAGCACTCCTAGCTGCAAGCAGGTCCCGAAGACCGGGCTGCCCCTTCTGCCTACCCGTTTCAACGAGGACTCTGCCATGACCGTTGCCCTGTGGTGCGTGCTGGTCGCGATTTTCCTGCCGCTGGTCTGCACGCTGATCGCCAAGCTCAGCAGTGGCCGTTTCGGCATGAAGGACAACCATGACCCACGTGGTTTTCTCGATTCGCTGGAAGGGTTGCCTCGCCGTGCCCACGCGGCGCAGCAGAACAGCCACGAAGCGCTGCCGCCCTTCATCGCCGCCGTGCTGGTGGCCGACCTGGTCGGCAATGCGGACCAGGTCACCCAAGACGTGCTGGGCGTGCTTTA
The DNA here is from genome assembly GCA_046940335.1 of Enterobacterales bacterium AN_CKDN230030167-1A_HGKHYDSX7. Classification (GTDB taxonomy): domain Bacteria; phylum Pseudomonadota; class Gammaproteobacteria; order Pseudomonadales; family Pseudomonadaceae; genus Aquipseudomonas. The sequence continues at coordinate 208,545 of JBKYML010000004.1, read as the reverse complement.
CATCACCAGCCGCCTGCTCTACATCATCTGCTACCTGGCCGACTGGGCCATGCTGCGCTCGCTGGTCTGGGCCGCGGGGCTGGCCATCGTCGTGGCCTTCTTCGTCGTCTCGGCCTGACCGTTTGTCGTCAGGGCACCGTAGGCACGTCCGGTAGCGGCGCGCCCTTGGGCCACAGCAGCCAGATCCGACCCTTCTGCTTCATGTCGCCGGCCAGTTGTCCGGCCAGTGGGCCGGTACCCCAGAACAGGTCTGCGCGCACTTCGCCAGTGATGGCGCCACCGGTGTCCTGGGCGGCCACCGGGCGGATCACCGGGCTGCCGTCAGGGCGCGTGGTCGACAGCCACAACAGGCTGCCTAATGGAATCACCTTGCGGTCGATGGCCACGCTGTAGCCAGCCGTCAGCGGGACGTTGAGCGAGCCACGCGGTCCCTCGTTGCTGTCGGGGCGTGTGCTGAAGAACACATAGCTGGGGTTGCTCGCCAACAGCTCCGGCACCCGTTCGGGGTGGGCCTGGGCCCAGGCGTGGATGGCGCCCATGGTCACGTCTTCCTGCTTCAGCTCGCCCTGTTCGACCAGCCAGCGACCGATCGGGCGGTAAGGGTGACCGTTCTGGTCGGCATAGCCGACCCGCAGCAGTCGGCCGTCGGCCAGCTGGATACGCCCGGAACCTTGAATCTGCAGGAACTGCAAGTCCATCGGGTCGGTCAGCCAGGCCAGGATCGGTGCCTGGACACCCTGACGGTAGATCGTGTCGGCCGTGTCGTAGGGCTTGAGCACGTTGCCTTCGAGTCGGCCACGCAGGCGCTTGCCCTTGAGTTCGGGGTACACGCTGGCCAGATCCACGGTGACCATGTCCGGCGGTACGCCGTAGACCGGTACATTGGCAGCGCCTGCCTGTTCCAGGCTGCCGTAGTAGATGGGTTCGTAATAGCCGGTGATCAGGCCGTCAGCGCTGTTCTGCGCCGAGCGCATGCCATACACCTGGAGATGCTGCTGCATGAAGGTGCGAACCTGGGCGGGATCGCTCGGCACAGCGGCTGCCGCCTCGCAGACCGGCGACCAGACCGGGTTGCGAGTGAGTTTTTCGCAGCCGCTGCGCCAGGCCTGGAAGCCTGCCAGCAGGTCATCCGCGCTGACGGCCGGCAGGTCCTGCCAGTCGCCCGGGACGTAGGTGGCGATGGCGTGGGGTTCGGCGGGGGTCTTGTCGTTATCGTTACCGTTGCAGCCGGCCAGCAGGGCCAGTGCGGGAAGCGCCCAGGCCAATGGACGCAGAACAGAAATCATGGAGGCTTCCTTGAGCGGGCATGGACATGGCCTGCCGCTGTCGTTCGTCGAGGACAATCATGAAGCCAGCGATTTCACAGGATCACCACTGGCCCGACGATCCTAACGCACCCCCCGGCCAGCGCAAGCCTCGGCTCGTGCTTCTCGCACATCATGGCCGATGCTGCCGCTGGTCGGACGCCGAACGGCCTACTGGTCCAGTTGACGCTTGGCGGCCTCCAGCTCTGCGCGCGCCTCGTCGAGCTTCTGCCGACGCTTTTCGATCTTCTTGGCGTCGCCCTTGGCCTGGGCGGCAGCCAGGTCAGCCTCGCGTTCCTGGATCTCGGCCTGTGCTTTGCGCACCTCGGCCTCACGCGACTGCCGCAGCCCGGCCTCGGTGCAGTGCGCCTGGTTTTCCTTCAGGGCCTTCTCGAGGCCGGCCACCTTGAACAGCAGGCCCCGGTCCTTGGCGTACTGGATTTCTTGTTCGATGGCGTCGCGCTTGGCCTCACAGCCTTTCAAGCCAGGGGCAGGCTCTGCCGCCTGCAGCGACGCGGTGCTCAGACCCATCAGGGTGACCAGCAACAGGGAAGAAAAGCGGTTCATGCGCGCCTCCAGCTCAGCAAATTTTGACAAGGTTTTTCAAGGTTCTGCCTGGATTCTAGACGCGCTTCTAGCCATGTGGACGAGGCTTGAGGCTTATTCAGAAAAGTCCTACATGTGATGGGCTGGAGAGGGGCGCAGTCTCAGCGCTCGAGGTCCTGGAGCGCGTCCTGCAATACCTTGTTGGCATCCGACAGCTTTTCCTTTCGCTTGTTGATTCGCTCCGGGTCACCTTTCTTCATGGCCTTGTCCAGGTCTTTCTTGCGCTGCGCCACGTCGTGACGGGCATCGAGCACCTTCTGCTCGCGAACCTTGCGCAAGACGCTCTCGCTGCACTGCGCCTCGACCTGGTCGCGGGCCTGCTGCTGGCCGTCGAGCGGGGTGTGGCCATCGCTCGTGAGGGCCTGGTGCTTGGCGGCGCACCCGGTCAGGTCCGGTCCAGGGTCGGCGGCGAGCGCGCCCGTGGCGAACAGCCCCAGCAGGGCAGACAGGGTGAGGCGTGAGAGCAATGTCATGACGGGCTCCAGTCGAACGGGCGACAAAGAGGCGAATGCTGCCCTGATCTGACGAAATTAGAAACCCTCGATCGCCTGCGCCCTGAGCTGCGCTGCCAGCAGGGCGACCTGATCATCGTTGAAAAACGCGTGCAGCTGCCGGGCGCGTGCCTCGCCGACGTCAGGGTGGGCGCGCCACTGCGCCGGAGTCTGCGCCGCCAGGCGTTGCCAGTCCGACGCCAGGGGGGCTGCGCTGGGCACTGGCACGCCCAGCGCCCGCAGCCAGCGCTCGAAGGGTTTCGTCCGGGCCTTGGCGAACGTCGCCAGCAAGCGGTCGGCGCGGGTGCCGCTAATCCCCGGCACGCTCAGCAGCGCTTCGCGATCCAGGGACAACCAGTCGACCAGGGAGGTGATCTGCCCCTGCTCGATCAGGGCTGACCAGGTACCACGTCCTACACCGGGCAGGTCCAGCCCCTGCTTGCCTGTCATCCAGGTCAGACGCGCCAGGAACTGCTCGTGACAGGACGGGCTGTGCTGCCAGCAGCTCAACGCGTGATAGTGCGTGGGGTCCGGCACGCTCAGTGGCATGCGCTCGGTGCTGCGATGCACCACCTGGTCCAGGCGTGGAATGGTCAATCCGGCCAGGCTGATGGCAACCTGATCACCCGGTCGGATGTCCAGGCGGCGCCAGTGGGCCAGCGAGCCGACGCTGACCTGGGTCACGCGGCGATCGTCCAGGGTGACCGGAACCACGTGCACGACGGGGGTCACCCGCCCAGTGCGCCCGATCCTGAAGTCTACGGCACGCACCTCGGCCAACGCCTGGGCGATGGGGTGTTTCCAGGCCGCGACCCAGTGAGGCGTTCCGGGTTGCCAGCGCGCAGCCGGTGGGCGAACGTCCTGGCGCAGGATGACACCGTCGGTGGCGAACGGCAGCGGCGTGCGGTACCACCGGTCGCGCCAGTACGCCGCCTGGGCCAGATCGTTGACCGGCAGGCTGAACCGTGCGCTGTCGGTGAAGCCCAGCACGGCCAGGCGAGCCTGGCGCTCACCCTGTGTCTCGGGGCCTTCGGGCCACTCCCAGACAAACAGGCGAATGTGGCTGCCCTCGGCGTCGGTCATCTGTCGACGCGCCATCAGTCCGGCGACACGGCTGCGTGTCGTGAGGCTGCCAGACTGTGCCTGGACATGCTCGGGCAGGTACTCGTACAGCTCGCCCTGCACGACCAGGTCGAGCGGCTCGGGCAAGTGCCGGGGCAGGGCGGACAGGCGAGGCAGGTGCCGGCTCCAGTCATGCCCGTGACGGCCGTCGCCACGGCTGATCAAGCGGCTCAGCCGGCCCTGCCGGTAGACCAGGGTGACGGCCACGCCATCGACCTTGGGCTGGATCCAGACCCCCTGTCTGCCTTGGAGCCAACGCTGCACCGCCGCCTCGTCGGCCAGCTTGTCGACGCCCGTATGGGGCACCGGATGGGCGATCGGCCCGCGTGCGCTGGCCAGTGGCGCGTCACGGACGTCGAGGTCAAAGCAGCGCCCCAGCTGGTCCAGTCGCTGGCGGCTCTGGTCATAGAGCGTGTCGGCGACCGGGGTCTGACCCAGCCGATGGTACTGATCGTCCCACTGCCTGAGGGTGTCGCGCAGCCGTTGGACTTCGGCCTGCGCCTTCGGCATCGGCCAGGCCGGACAGGCAGCGGCCCAGGCGGGCAAAAGCGCAAGCGCGGTACAGACGGTCAGCAGTCGGGTGCATCTCATGACATGGCCTCCTTGCCCTGTGGTCGAGGCCGTTCAGGCTAGACTTTCGCCTGCCGATGCGCGGGTCCAAGTTGTCAGGCGATGTGACACGAAAAAGCCCCCTGCCGATCGCTCGACAGGGGGCTTGGGGAAGCGGGCAGCCGATTTACAGGCCGGCAGCGGCGCGCAACTGTTCGGCGCGGTCGGTGCGCTCCCAGGTGAAGGTGGTGAAGGTGTCGTCGCCTACGGTCTTTTCCTGCGGCACGCGGCCGAAGTGACCATAGGCCGCGGTTTCCTGGTACATCGGGTGCAGCAGGTCGAGCATGGTGGTGATCGCATACGGACGCAGGTCGAAGCACTCACGGACCAGCTGGATGATCTTCTCGTCGGAGACCTTGCCAGTGCCGAAGGTGTTCAGCGAGATGGACGTCGGCTGAGCCACGCCGATGGCGTAGGACACCTGGATCTCGCAACGCTCGGCCAGGCCGGCGGCGACGATGTTCTTGGCCACGTAGCGACCGGCATAGGCGGCCGAGCGGTCGACCTTGGACGGGTCCTTGCCGGAGAAGGCACCACCGCCATGGCGCGCCATGCCGCCGTAGCTGTCGACGATGATCTTGCGACCGGTCAGGCCGCAGTCGCCCACCGGGCCACCGATGATGAACTGGCCGGTCGGGTTGATGTGGAAGCGCGTGTCCTTGTGCAGCAGCTCGGCCGGCAGGGTGTGCTTGACGATCAGCTCCATCACCGCTTCCTGCAGGTCCTTCTGGGACACTTCAGGGTTGTGCTGGGTGGACAGCACGACCGCGTCGATACCGACCACCTTGCCGCCATCGTAGCGGCAGGTGACCTGCGACTTGGCATCCGGGCGCAGCCATGGCAGCAGGCCGGACTTGCGGGCCTCGGCCTGGCGCTCGACCAGGCGGTGCGAGAAGCAGATCGGCGCGGGCATCAGCACGTCGGTCTCGTTGCTGGCGTAGCCGAACATCAGGCCCTGGTCGCCTGCACCCTGGTCTTCCGGCTTGGAGCGGTCCACGCCTTGGGCGATGTCCACGGACTGCTTGCCGATGATGTTCATCACCGCGCAGGTGGCACCGTCGAAGCCGACGTCGGAGCTGTCATAGCCGATGTCGACGATCACCTTGCGCACGATGTCCTCGAGGTCGACCCAGGCCGAGGTGGTGACTTCGCCGGCGATGATGGCGACACCGGTCTTGACCAGGGTTTCGCAGGCCACGCGGGCGAACTTGTCCTGGGTGATGATGGCATCGAGCACCGCATCGGAAATCTGGTCGGCGATCTTGTCCGGATGGCCTTCAGACACGGACTCGGATGTAAAAAGGGAGTATTCGCTCATCTCGACGGGTTCCTAAAATTTACCGATGGTGAGTGTCGCCAGCAGGTCGCTGGAAGTGTCGGACCTGGATCTGGAAACCGTTACGCAGTCCGACATAGAGGCTGTCGCCCGGCGTCAGCCCTGCTGCCGTGGCCCAACAGGCCAGTTCGTTCTGTTCAAAGCCCAGCCACAGATCGCCACAGGCCTCGCGGGCCCAGGCCTGATCGTGGCTGCACAGCTCGGTGACCAGCAGGCTGCCGCCTGCCTTGACGCATCCGGCCAGCGCCGCCAGGGCGTGCGCCGGGTCGTCGAAATGGTGCAGCACCATGTTCAGCACGACGCAATCGGCCGTCACCTCGGTGACGGTGAGCGCATCGCCCAGGCGCAGCTCGACGTTGTCCAGCCGCTCGCGCAGGCACACCTGGCGTGCCAGCTCGAGCATGGTCGGGCTGTTGTCCAGCGCGGTGACCTGTGCGAAGCGGCGCGCCAGGTCCGGCAGGAAGCCGCCGTCGCCCGGGCCGATCTCCAGCGCGCTGGCCGTGCCGTCGAAGGCCAGCTTGTCGAGCAGGGCCAGCAGGCTCTCGCGGTACTGCGGCAGGCCGGCGATCAGGTCCTGCTGGGCGCGGAAGCGCTCTTCGACGCGCAGGAAGAAATCCTGGCTGGTCAGCGCACGACGTTGCTGCACCTGGGCGATACGCGCCTGCACCTCGTGGGCCAGGGCAAGATCGTCCACTTCGTCGAGCAGGGCCGCGTGCAGGCGGCCACCGGGGCGCGACGTATCGGGCAGGGCGCGACGGTAGAAAATGGCGTTGCCTTCGCGTCGCGTCGCCACCAGGTCGGCCTGGGCCAATACCTTGAGGTGGTGGCTCATGCCGGACTGCCCCATGTCGAAAATCTGTGCCAGCTCCAGCACCCCGAAGGAATCGCTGGCCAGGGCACGCAGCACGTTCAGTCGCAAGGGATCGCCACCGGCCTTGCACAGGGCGGTGAGTTCGTCGCGATGCCGCACGGGCGGGGCTAGGGTCGAAAGGCTCATGGGGTCGCAGTCTAGACAGAGGTGGGCGCGGCTGCAACGCCAATATCAAAACTTTTTGATATTGCTGGACAGGGCCGGTTTCACGGTGGTCCCTGGAGGCGTCCACGGGCCATCACACCGGATAATTGCGGTGGTGCGACCATCCGTCATTGCCCCCGAGGGGCAACGTGGGCGAAAATGGGCGTCATTTTGTTTCATCACCTTTTACAAAGCCCCAGGAGATCAGCGATGCCTAGCCGTCGTGAGCGTGCTAACGCAATTCGTGCACTCAGCATGGATGCCGTGCAAAAAGCCAACAGCGGCCACCCCGGTGCCCCGATGGGCATGGCCGATATCGCCGAAGTTCTGTGGCGCGACTATCTGAAGCACAACCCGAGCAACCCCCAGTTCGCCGACCGCGATCGCTTCGTGCTGTCGAACGGGCACGGCTCGATGCTCATCTACTCGCTGCTGCACCTGACCGGCTACGACCTGTCGATCGACGACCTCAAGGGCTTCCGCCAGCTGCACAGCCGCACGCCGGGTCACCCCGAGTATGGCTACACCGCCGGCGTCGAAACCACCACCGGCCCACTGGGCCAGGGTCTGGCCAACGCCGTGGGCTTCGCCATCGCCGAAAAGATCATGGCCGACCAGTTCAACCGTGACGGCCACGCCATCGTCGACCACAACACCTACGTGTTCATGGGCGACGGCTGCCTGATGGAGGGCATCTCCCACGAAGTGGCTTCCCTGGCCGGTACCCTGGGCCTGAACAAGCTGATCGCCTTCTACGACGACAACGGCATCTCCATCGACGGCGAAGTCCATGGCTGGTTCACCGACGACACCCCGGCGCGCTTCGAGGCCTACAACTGGCAGGTGATCCGCAATGTCGACGGCCATGACGCCGACGAGATCAAGACCGCCATCGACACCGCCCGCAAGAGCGATCGTCCGACCCTGATCTGCTGCAAGACCACCATCGGCTTCGGTTCGCCGAACAAGCAGGGCAAGGAAGATTGCCACGGTGCACCGCTGGGCAACGACGAAATCGCCCTGACCCGCCAGGCGCTGAACTGGAACCATGGTCCGTTCGAGATCCCGGCCGACATCTACGCCGAGTGGGACGCCAAGCAGGCCGGTGCGCAGGTCGAAGCCGACTGGAACCAGCGCTTCGACGCCTACGCCCAGGCGCATCCGGAGCTGGCGGCCGAATTCAAGCGTCGCGTGAGCGGTGAGCTGCCGGCCGACTTCGCCGAAAAGGCCCAGGCCTACATCGCCGAGGTCGCCGCCAAGGGTGAAACCATCGCCAGCCGCAAGGCCAGCCAGAACACCCTGAACGCCTTCGGCCCACTGCTGCCGGAACTGCTGGGCGGCTCGGCCGACCTGGCCGGCTCCAACCTGACCCTGTGGAAGGGCTGCAAGGGCGTGGACGCCAAGGACGCCAGCGGCAACTACCTGTTCTATGGCGTGCGCGAGTTCGGCATGACCGCGATCATGAACGGCCTGGCCCTGCACGGTGGCCTGGTGCCATACGGCGCGACCTTCCTGATGTTCATGGAGTACGCCCGCAACGCGGTACGCATGTCGGCCCTGATGAAGCAGCGCGTCGTCCATGTCTACACCCATGACTCCATCGGTCTGGGCGAAGACGGCCCGACCCACCAGCCGGTCGAGCAACTGACCAGCCTGCGCAGCACGCCGAACCTGGACACCTGGCGTCCGGCCGACGCCGTCGAATCGGCGGTCTGCTGGGCCCAGGCGCTGCAGCGCAACGACGGTCCGTCGGCGCTGATCTTCTCCCGTCAGAACCTCCAGCACCAGCCACGTGATGCCGGCCAGATCGCCGCCATCGCCCGTGGTGGCTACGTGCTCAAGGACTGCGCGGGCGAGCCCGAGCTGATCCTGATCGCCACCGGTTCGGAAGTCGGCCTGGCCGTGCAGGCCTACGATGCATTGACTGGGCAGGGCCGCAAGGTCCGCGTGGTATCCATGCCGTGCACCAGCGTCTTCGACGCCCAGGACGCTGCCTACAAGCAGTCGGTCCTGCCGCTGGAAGTGGGCGCGCGCATCGCCATCGAGGCAGCGCACGCCGACTTCTGGTACAAGTACGTCGGCCTCGAAGGTCGCGTCATCGGCATGACCAGCTACGGCGAATCGGCACCGGCCGCCGCGCTGTTCGAAGAGTTCGGCTTTACCCTGGAGAACATCCTGGGCACCGCCGAGGAACTGCTGGAAGACTGATGTGCGATCGGGAGGGTCGATTCGGCCCTCCCTGATCGTGTGACCGGCCCCCGCCCGCGTTCGCCATGCACCTTGAAGGTGCACCGGCGGGCGCGGGCCGGGGCCGATCTGCGACCGCCGTATCAACGTCATCGCCACGTGAGTCACTCATGCACCCAACGCGTCCCTACAAGGTTGCCCTCAATGGTTACGGCCGCATCGGCCGCTGCGTCCTGCGCGCCCTGGTCGAGCGGGGCGCCGATACGGGCGTCGAGATCGTCGCGCTCAACGACCTGGCCGACCAGGCCAGCCTGGAGTACCTGACCCGCTTTGACTCGACCCATGGTCGTTTCCCGGGCGAGGTCCGGGTCGAGGGGGATTGCCTGCACATCAACGGCGACTGCGTGAAGGTCATGCGCAGCGCCACCCCGGAAGGGGTCGACTGGCGCGCCCTGGGCGTCGACCTGGTGCTGGAGTGCTCCGGCGCCTACCACACCCGGGCCGACGGCCAGCGGTTTCTCGATGCCGGCGCGCCGCGGGTGCTGTTCTCGCAGCCGATGGCCGGCGAGACGGACGTGGACGCCACCGTGGTCTACGGCATCAACCAGCACGACCTGACCGGCCGGGAGCGGCTGGTCTCCAATGCCTCCTGCACCACCAACTGCGGCGTACCGCTGCTGCGGGTGCTGGATCGCGCCTTCGGGATCGACTACGTGTCGATCACCACGATCCACTCGGCGATGAACGATCAACCGGTCATCGACGCCTACCACCACGACGACCTGCGGCGCACGCGTTCGGCCTTCCAGTCGGTGATCCCGGTGTCCACCGGCCTGGCGCGCGGCATCGAGCGCCTGCTCCCGGAACTCGCCGGACGAATTCAGGCCAAAGCCGTACGCGTGCCCACGGTGAACGTCTCGTGCCTGGACATCACCTTGCAGACGGCCCGTGACACCTCGGCCGCCGAGGTCAACCAGATCCTGCGCGAGGCTGCCTTGCATGGGCCGTTGCGCGGGCTGCTGGCCTACACCGAGTTGCCGCACGCCAGCTGCGATTTCAATCATGATCCGCATTCGGCGATCGTGGATGCCAGCCAGACCCGTGTCTCGGGTCCACGCCTGGTCAATCTGCTGGCCTGGTTCGACAACGAATGGGGCTTCGCCAACCGCATGCTCGACGTTGCAGGGCATTTCCTGCAGGTCGTTCACCAAACCGCTCCACTCGCAAACAGCTCTGAAGGATTGCATTGATGACCGTTTTGAAGATGACCGATCTCGATCTGCACGGTAAGCGCGTACTGATCCGCGAGGACCTCAACGTGCCGGTGAAGCATGGCGTGGTGACCAGCGATGCGCGCATCCAGGCGGCCCTGCCGACGATCCGCCAGGCGTTGGAGAAAGGCGCGGCGGTGATGGTCTGCTCGCACCTGGGCCGTCCGACCGAAGGCGAGTTCTCGGACGAGAACAGCCTCAAGCCGGTGGCCGAGTACCTGTCCAAGGCGCTGGGCCGCGACGTGCCGCTGATCGCCGACTACCTGGGCGGCGTCGAGGTGAAGGCCGGCGACGTGGTGCTGTTCGAGAACGTCCGCTTCAACAAGGGTGAGAAGAAGAACAGCGACGAGCTGGCGCAGCAGTATGCAGCGCTGTGCGACGTCTTCGTCATGGATGCCTTCGGCACCGCTCACCGCGCCGAGGGCTCGACCCATGGCGTTGCCAAGTTCGCCCAGGTGGCCGCGGCCGGTCCCTTGCTGGCCGCCGAGCTCGACGCCCTGGGCAAGGCCCTGAAGGCTCCAGCCAAGCCGATGGCGGCCATCGTCGCCGGTTCCAAGGTGTCCACCAAGCTGGACGTGCTGAACAGCCTGAGCGCGGTCTGCGATCAGCTGATCGTGGGCGGCGGCATCGCCAACACCTTCCTGGCCGCCGCGGGTCATCCGGTGGGCAAGTCGCTGTACGAGCCTGACCTGGTCGACACGGCCAAGGCCATCGCGGCCAAGGTCAGCGTCCCGCTGCCGGTCGACGTGGTGGTCGCCAAGGCCTTCGCCGAGAACGCCGAGGCCACCGTCAAGGCCATCGCCGACGTGGCTGCCGACGACATGATCCTGGACATCGGTCCGCAGACCGCGGCCCATTTCGCCGAGCTGTTGACGTCGTCGAAGACCATCCTGTGGAACGGCCCGGTCGGCGTGTTCGAGTTCGACCAGTTCGGCAAGGGCACCGAAGTGCTGGCCAAGGCCATCGCGCAGAGCGACGCCTTCTCCATTGCCGGCGGGGGTGACACCCTGGCGGCCATCGACAAATACGGCGTGGCCCCGCAGATCTCCTATATTTCCACCGGGGGCGGTGCCTTCCTCGAGTTCGTCGAGGGCAAGGTGCTGCCGGCCGTGGAGATCCTGGAACAGCGGGCCAAGGCCTGAACTGGCCAGGGGCCGAGCGGAGGAGTGGCTTGATGATCAAGCGATTGCCCATCCTGGCGATGGCTGCGATGCTGGGCGCCTGCTCGGGCTCGCCCGCCCCGCAGGACGGTGAGGCGCCTGCGGTGCCGAACGGTGGCTGCTATCAGTCCGAGTGGCAGGCCGAGACCGTGCCGGTGATCAACAAGCGGCTCGGTCCGACCGCCCTGGAAAAGTACGACGAAGACCACCAGCGCCTCGCGCCGGGCTGTCCGTGACCTGCGTCCGGACGGCCGACTGAGCGGGCGCCGCCTGGCACCGTGACGGGCCGGGTCGCCCTGGCGGCCCTTTATTACTTGAACTGCGGCCGCCGACAGCGGCAGGTCGCACGCATACACGACGCTTGTCGGGAGAGAGATACACCATGGCACTCATTAGCATGCGCCAGATGTTGGACCACGCCGCAGAGTTCGGTTACGGCGTGCCAGCATTCAACGTCAACAACCTCGAGCAGATGCGCGCCATCATGGAAGCGGCCGACAAGACCGATTCCCCGGTCATCGTCCAGGCTTCCGCTGGCGCTCGCAAGTACGCCGGCGCGCCCTTCCTGCGTCACCTGATCCTGGCGGCGATCGAAGAATTCCCGCACATCCCGGTGTGCATGCACCAGGACCACGGCACCAGCCCTGACGTCTGCCAGCGCTCGATCCAGCTGGGCTTCAGCTCGGTGATGATGGACGGCTCGCTCAAGGAAGACGGCAAGACCCCGTCCGACTACGACTACAACGTGCGCGTCACTCAGCAGACCGTCGCCTTCGCCCACGCCTGCGGCGTGTCGGTCGAAGGTGAGCTGGGCTGCCTGGGCAGCCTGGAAACCGGCCAGGCCGGTGAGGAAGACGGCGTGGGTGCCGAGGGTACCCTGGACCACAGCCAGATGCTGACCGACCCGGAAGAAGCCGCCGACTTCGTCAAGAAGACCCAGGTCGATGCCCTGGCGATCGCCATCGGCACCAGCCACGGCGCCTACAAGTTCACCAAGCCACCGACCGGCGACATCCTGGCGATCGATCGCATCAAGGAAATCCACAAGCGCATCCCCAACACGCACCTGGTCATGCACGGTTCGTCTTCGGTCCCGCAGGAATGGCTGAAGATCATCAACCAGTACGGCGGCGACATCAAAGAGACCTACGGCGTGCCGGTCGAAGAGATCGTCGAAGGCATCAAGTACGGTGTGCGCAAAGTGAACATCGACACCGACCTGCGCCTGGCGTCCACCGGTGCCATCCGCCGTTACATGGCCGAGCACCCGAGCGAGTTCGACCCACGCAAGTTCTTCGCCGAAACGGTCAAGGCCATGCGTGACGTGTGCATCGCCCGTTACGAAGCGTTCGGCACCGCCGGCCATGCCTCGAAGATCAAGCCGATCTCCCTGGAAGGCATGTTCCAGCGTTACGCCAAGGGCGAACTGGCCGCCAAGATCAACTGATCGGGCGCCACGCCTGAGGTGAGCCAGGGGCGTTCAGGCCCTGGCTCGCTTCGTCAGCACCGATGCCCGTCTCGCAAGAGGCGGGCATTTTCGTTGGGGTGACGCGCGCCATCCGTTGTGCGCATGACGATGCCTCAAGCCCCCTTGGCGCAGACAAGCGACAGGCCCGTTCAGAGGCCCAGTTCGTCGAGCCCTGGGTGATCGTCCGGACGCCGGCCCAACGGCCAGCGAAACTGGCGCTCGGCCTCGCTGATCGGGTGCTCGTTGATGCTGGCGTGACGCGTGTGCATCAGACCGTGCTCATCGAAGGCCCAGTTCTCATTGCCATACGCCCGGAACCACTGACCGCTGTCGTCATGGTATTCGTAGGCATAGCGCACTGCGATGCGATCGTCGGTGAATGCCCACAGCGCCTTGATCAACCGATACTCGAGTTCCCGGTTCCATTTGCGGGTCAGGAACGCCTGAGCTTCGGCGCGGCTGGTGATGAATTCCACGCGATTGCGCCAGCGTGTCTCGAGGGTGTACGCCAAGGCCACCTTGGCCGGGTCCCGACTGTTCCATCCATCTTCCGCCAGACGAATTTTCTCGAGGGCCGTTTGCCGGGTGAAGGGAGGCAGAGGAGGGCGTGGGGTCATGGGCGATACCTGATGGGAGCGTGGGAAGGGGCGGTCTTGAGCGGCAAGCAGCAAGCTTAGCGTATGCCCCTCCGGGGGTGGCTGTAGGGTGCCTTGACGGGCCCTATCGCCGGCAAGCCGGCTCCCACAAGCAGGGTGTACAGGCGCCCTGGCGGGGCCTGCAAAGCCCTCCACGAAAAATCATGATCATAGCCCTGGCACAGGGTGGGAGTCGGCTTGCCGACGATGACATTCCATACCCATTGTAAAGCGTTCGGGCGATCACGCTCGTGAAGCCCCAGGGCTTGCAGGTTGTCGGCCAGGCCCTGTAACCGACCGTCGGGTGTCCCTGAACATTTTGTCGGAACAACCGGGCATTTCGGCCAGGTGCGCGCTAGAGTCAATCATCGGATCCAATGATTTGGCAGTGGCTGCGGAGTCTCGAGACAGCATGGATGGCGCTCATCTTCACCCGTCGGACCGGGGGCCAGTCCTTCTGGTGGTCGACGATTACCCCGAAAACCTCGTGAGCATGCGCGCGTTGCTGGATCGGCACGACTGGCGTGTACTGACGGCCAGTTCCGGCCTGGAGGCTTTGGACGCCCTGCTCGAGCACGAGGTCGACCTGGTGCTGCTCGACGTGCAGATGCCCGAAATGGATGGGTACGAGGTCGCACGCCTGATGCGCGGCAGCCAGCGCACGCGCCTGACGCCGATCATCTTCCTCACCGCCACCGAGCACTCGCAGGCCGCCATCGCGCGTGGCTATGCCAGCGGCGCGGTCGACTACCTGTTCAAGCCCTTCGACCCCGAGGTGCTCAAGCCCAAGATCCAGGCGCTGCTCGAGCAACAGTGCAACCAACGCATGCTGCAGCGCCTGAGCCGAGATCTGGAGTCGGCCAGGGCCTTCAGCGCCTCCATTCTGGAACATGCCGCCGAGGGCATTCTGGTCATCCAGGCCAGCGGGGTCGTGAGTTTCGCCAACCCGGAAATCTGCAGGCTGCTCGATACGCCGGTCGACCGATTGCAAGGGATGCACCTGCTGGATCTGTTGCAACTGCCGGGCGCCTTGCCCTGGGAGGCATCCGAGCTGTTCAAGGCCTACCAGCGGCGCGACGTCCTGCGCCTGCACGATGCGCAGCTGCGCACGGCCAGTGGCCAGCCCGTGCCCGTTGCACTGTCCTGCGCCCCGTTGCCCGAGGAGCAGCAGGCCATGGTCGTGACCGTGCTGGACATGTCGGTCGTGCGCAACCTGCACGTGCAACTGGAAAACCAAGCCATCACCGACCCGCTGACCGGGCTGCTCAACCGCCGCGGGTTTCACCAGGCCGCCGAAAGCGCACTGATCCGTCATGAGCGTTCCGAACGTGCCCAGGCGCTGATGTACATGGATCTGGACGGGTTCAAGCGGGTCAACGACTCCCTCGGCCACGAGGCTGGGGACCGCTTGCTGTGCTGGGTCGCCGAGCAGTTGAAGGATTGCCTGGGCAGCCAGGCCCTGTTGGCGCGCATGGGCGGCGACGAGTTCACTGCCCTGTTCGACGAACTGCCCTATCTGGAGCAGGCCGGCCGGCTGGCCGAGAACGTGCTTGAACGCTTGTCGACCTGCCAGCAGATCGACGGCATAGACATCTGTCTGGGCGTGAGCATCGGCATCGCCACCTACCCGGAGTGTGGCGACAGCGTGCACAGCCTGATCCGCGCGGCCGACACCGCGATGTACGCGGCCAAGCAGGCCGGACGGCAGCAGTACCGCTTCTACGACGAAGAACTCAATGGTCGCGCCCGTTCACGGCTGATGCTCGAGGACAGCGTGCGCACCGCCATCGAGCAACGCGACTTCAGCCTGGTCTACCAGCCCCAGGTGGCCTTCGCCGACGGGCGCCTGCGCGGCTTCGAGGCCTTGCTGCGCTGGCGCCACCCCAGCGTCGGCGACGTCCCGCCGGGGCTGTTCATTCCATTGCTCGAGGAAGCGCGGCTGATCAACCGACTGGCCAGCTGGATCTATCGGCAAGGTGTGGCGCAACGAACGGCCTGGAGCACGCGCTTTCCGCGTGATCTGATCCTGGCCATCAGCCTGGGCCGCGCGCAGTTCGCCATGCCGGGGCTGACCGACGAGCTGCAGCGCGTCATCGACGACCAGGGGCTCGACCCCCGGCAGCTGGAGCTGGAAGTGGCCGAGACCTCGCTGATGTGCAATATCGATGCGGCCATCAAGCAGTTGCAGCGCCTGCGAAGCCTGGGGGTGCGCATCGCCCTGGATGATTTCGGGGCGGGTGACTGCTCGTTGCGCATGCTGCGCGACCTGCCCATCGACACCCTCAAGCTCGACCGGCACCTGGTGGCCCGGCTGCCCGACTCGGTGGCCGATGCGGCGCTGGTGAGCAGTGTCATCGCGCTCTGTCTGGAGTACGGCATCACCGTGATCGCCGAAGGCGTCGAGGCCCAGGTCCAGGCACGGTGGCTCAAGGCGCATGGGTGCCAGTACGTGCAAGGCTTCCTGGTGGCGCGCCCCCTGACCGCGGACGATGCACAGGATTTCCCGGAGCGGTTTTCCTGGCCGGGCCTGTGCTTGGTAGACTGACGCCTCTTTCTGCCCGATCGCCCGCCATGACCGCATTGCGCTACTTGCAAGCCTACCCACCGCACCTGCAAGAGCAGGTCCGCCAGCTCATCGCCACCGACCGGCTCGGCGACTACCTGCGCCAGCGCTATCCTGACCGGCATGCCGTGCAGAGCGACAAGGCCCTGTACAGCTACGCCCAGGACCTCAAGCAGGCCTACCTGCGCACTGCGCCGAGCCCTGACAAGGTGCTGTTCGACAGTCGACTCGACCTGACCCACCGTGCCCTCGGGCTGAACACGGCGGTCTCGCGGGTGCAGGGTGGCAAGCTCAAGGCCAAGAAGGAAATCCGCATCGCTTCGTTGTTCAAGGACGCGGCACCAGAATTTTTGCGCATGATCGTCGTGCACGAGCTGGCGCACCTGAAGGAGCGCGATCACAGCAAGGCGTTCTACCAGCTGTGTCAGCACATGGAGCCGGCGTACCATCAGCTGGAATTCGACCTGAGGGTCTACCTGACCTACCAGGAATTACCTGGCTCTGCCTGAGGAGACCCCTGTGACCGACGTGACGAGCAAGACCCGCAGCAGTTTCTACCGACGCCTGTACGTCGCCTGGCTGATCGACAGCCAGCAGGCGAGCAGCGTCCCGGCCCTGATGGAGGCGACCGGCATGCCCCGGCGCACGGCCCAGGACACCATCGCCGCGCTGGCCGAACTGGATATCGTCTGCACCTTCGAGCAGCAGGAAGGGGCCCGTCATCATGCCGGTCACTACCGCATCAGCGACTGGGGGGCGATCGATCGACAATGGGTCGGCGCGCACCTGGCGCAGATTCGTGGGGTGCTGGGGTACCCGTGAGCGTCCATGCGTCAGGCCTTGCGCATGCCGATGTGGGGGATGCCGTCCTCGACGTATTCGTCGCCCACCGCTTCGAACCCCTGGCGGCCATAGAAGCCTTGCAGGTGCGCTTGCGCTGACAGATAGACCGGCGTCTGCGGCCAGCAATGCGAGGCGCACTCCAGCCCCTTGAGCAGCAAGTGCTCGCCCAGGCCGCGGCCCCGGGCACAGGCCGCCGTCAGGACCCGGCCGATCACCACGTCGCCGCCCTGGGACTGGGGGTCGAGCAGGCGCAGGTAGGCGATCAGCTTGCCGTCTTCCCAAGCCATCAGGTGGCAGGTATCACCGCTCAGGTCCTGGCCATCCACCTCCTGATAGGCGCACTGCTGCTCGACCACGAACACCTCGACCCGCAAGCGCAGAATGGCGTACAGCTGTTCCTTGTCGAGGTCGGTGTGATGGGTGCAGATCCATTCAAGGGACATGGGGAGGCTCCTGGGGCGGGGCGTCGATCATCGCAAATGTGCGCGATGAAGGCGACCCCACGCGGCGGTCAGGTCGGGGTCGCCTTGCCCAGGTGCGCTGCCAGGGTCCGCAAGGGGGCGAGTTGCCGACCGATCAGGGCCAGTTGGCTCTGGATCAGGCGCTGGTGCTCGTCGAGGTCGTCGGGCATCTGTTCGAGGCTGCTGGCCAGCGCCTGCTCCTGCTCGCTGTGGATCGCCACCGGCTGGCGCGCTGCCAGGGCGGTGGCGATTTCGTCCAGGCTGGCGGCCAGGCTGGCCCCGGCGCCGTCGATCAGGTGCTCGTGGACTTCGGCCGGCAGGCTGGTATCGCGGTGCGCGCCCAGGCCCGAGAGGTAGCTGAGCAGGGTGTGCGACAGTACCAGGAAGCGAAAGCCCAGATCGGCTTCCTTGCGGAAATGCCCAGGCTCCATGAGCATGTTCGCCAGGGTCGTCGACAAGGCCGCATCGGCGTTGTGCGCATTGCGGCGAGCCAGACGGTAGGCCAGGTCGTCGCGCTTGCCCTCGGCGTACTGCTGCATGATCTGGCGTAGGTATTCGCTGGCGCAGGCCAGGGTCGTGGCCAGCACCTTGTTCAGCTTGCGGCCCTGCCAGTCCGGCAGGAACAGGAATACCGCCAGGATCGCGATCAGGCTGCCCACCAAGGTATCGACCAGGCGCGGCAGGAACAGGCCATAGCCGTCCCCGACCTGGTTGAAGCAGAACAGCACCATCAGCGTGATCGCTGCAGTCGCCAGGGTGTAGCGGGTGGTGCGGTTGACGAAGAACACCACGCCGGCGATCACCGCGAACATCGACTGGACGATCGGGTTGGGGAACAGGTCGAACAGCGCCCAGCCCACGGTCAGGCCGATGGCGGTGCCGATGATCCGCTGCACCAGCTTGCGCCGGGTCGCCCCATAGTTGGGCTGGCAGACGAACAGGGTGGTGAGGATGATCCAGTAACCCTGGGTCGGGTGGATCAGGTGCACCATGCCGTAGCCGATCGACAGTGCCAGCGGCAGGCGCAGGGCATGGCGGAACACCAGGGAGGTCGGCGTCAGTTGGGTGCGCAGACGCTTCCAGATCTCCCGCAGACCGCGCGGCGAGCGGTCGAGCAGGCTGTTGTCGGTGGCCTCGGCCAGGGTCTCGGGGTTGCTCGCCGCGTCGAGCAGACGATGAAGCGTGGCCAGGTTGTGCGCCAGCGCGCGCAACGAACGCAGCAGCCCGCGCCAGGCGGGGTTGTTTTGCTGGCGCAGGTAGTCGAGCGAAGCATGCAGGTCGTCCAGCGCTTCGGCAAAGCCTGTGTCGTTATCGAAGGGCTGTCGCAGCCGGATCGACTCGGCCAGTTGTTGGCAGAGGCTGCCCTGCTGGCGGAGCAGGCGTTGGCAACGGAACATCACGTCGCTGTGGAAGAAGGTCTCGGCCAGCGCGTTGTAAGGGTAGTGCGAGGCGCTGACGCGCTCGTGGATGTCCTGGGCCAGGAAGTACAGCTTCAGGTAGCGGCTGACCTTGGAGTTGGGCTGGCTGTTGCCGACCCGGTGCAGGATGATTTCCTTGGCGGCGTTGAGCGCGGCCACCACTTTGCCATTTTGTCGAGCCAGCTCCAGGCGGCGGCCTTCGACGTCGAGGTTGCGCACCGGCTCGAACAGACTGGCCTTGAGCTTGATGTAGCGGCCCAGCTCCCAGAACAGCTTGGCCAGGCTCTGCTGCACCGGCTGGTTGGAAAACAGCGCCTGCCACAGTACCGAGAGCAGGCCGTACCAGGCCGCGCCAGCGACCAGCAACGCCGGCTCGTGCCAGAAGTCGCTGACCTGGCCCCCGCGCTGGTCGACCCCGATCATGGTGTACACCGCCAGGATCAGCGTGGCCGAGGCGATGGCCCCATACCGCTCGCCCAGTGCGCCAAGCATGGTCAGGGCGAAGGCCGACAACGCCAGGGCAATGACGAACACCCAGGGGTAGGGGAACAGCAGTTCCACCGCCAGTGCGGCGATGGCGAAGCACACCAGGGTGACCAGCAGCGCGCTCAGGCGCCCTTGCCAGCTGTCGTCGGTCTCGGCCAGGGCGCTGGCGATGATGCCGAGGAACAGCGGGATCAGCAGGCTCATCTCGTCCTGGTACCAGCACAGCGCCATGCTGCCGGTGAGCGCGAGGGTGACCCGGATGCTGTAGCTGAACTTGTCCTGCGCCCAGAGGCGGCGCAGGGTATGGCGGAACGAAGAAAAGGGCATGGTGGCCTGCTGGGCAAAGGTCGATGATCGCGGGTCAGGAGGGTGCTCTACCCTCTTGGTCACGGGCCAGCAAGAAGCGTTCCGTGAGCCCGCGATTCTAGCGCGAAGCCTAGACCACCTGCGCGGCCGCGTAGGCCGATGCCCAGGCCCACTGGAAGTTGAACCCCCCCAGATGACCGCTGACGTCCAGCACTTCGCCGATGAAGTACAGGCCTGGGCTTTTCAGCGACTCCATGCTTTTCGACGAGACCTCGCGGGTGTCGACGCCGCCCAGGGTCACTTCGGCGGTCCGGTAGCCTTCGGTACCGGCCGGCACCAGCTGCCAGGCCGACAACCGCTCGGCGACCTGCGCCAGTTCGGCAGGCGTGTACTGTTTCAACGGCTTGGACACGAACCATTGCTCGGCCAGCAGGTGGGCGAGCTTGCGCGTGAAGATGTCGGCCAGCACGGTCTTGAGCTCGGTGTTGGGGCGCTCGGCCTGCTGCTCGCGCAGCCACGCCAGCGCGTCGCGATCGGGCAGCAGGTCGATCTCGACGGTGTCACCGACCTTCCAGAACGACGAGATCTGCAGAATGGCCGGGCCGCTGAGACCCCGGTGGGTGAACAGCAGGTTCTCCCGGAAACTCATGCCGTTGCAGCTGGCCGTGCAATCCAGGGACGTGCCGGACAGTTCGCTGCACAGTGCCTTGAGCTGGGGCTCGGTGATGATGAACGGCACCAGGGCGGCGCAGGTCGGCAACACGCTGTGCCCGAACTGGCGCGCGACCTGATAGCCGAAGCCGGTCGCCCCCAGGGTCGGAATCGACAGCCCGCCGGTGGCGATCACCAGCGACTGGCAGGCGAACGGCCCGGCACTGGTCTGCAGGCGGTAACCATCCTCCAGACGCTCGATTTGGTCGATCCGGGTGTTCATGCGCAACTCGGCGCCTGCCTGGTCGCACTCGTTCAGCAGCAGTTCGAGAATGTCGCTGGACTTGTTGTCGCAGAACAGCTGGCCCAGTTTCTTCTCGTGATACGGCACGCCATGGCGCGCCACCAGGTCGATGAAGTCCCACTGGGTATAGCGCGCCAGGGCCGACTTGCAGAAGTGCGGGTTCTGCGACAGGAAATTGGCCGGCTCGGTGTACAGGTTGGTGAAGTTGCAGCGACCGCCGCCGGACATGAGGATCTTCTTGCCGGGCTTGTTGGCGTGGTCGAGCACCAGCACGCGCCGTCCACGGTAGGCGGCGAGGTGGGCGCACATCAGGCCGGCGGCGCCGGCACCGAGGATGATGACATCGGTGGTTTGCACGGGGGGTCCTTGGTGAGGAAAGGGTGGATGAGGGGCGGGCGTTTCTTTCGGTTCGGCAGAGGGACAAGAGACCAAGTTACGGGTGCGCGGGCCCCCAGGGCCCGCAAAGCCAACGCCTCGGGCCTTGCTCCTTACACGATCCGCACCTTCAGCGACCGCCCCTTGATCTTCCCGCTGTTGAGCCGCTGCAACGCCTGTTTGGCCACGCCCCGCTCCACCGCCACATAGGCCTGGAAATCGAAGAGGGCGATCTTGCCCACCTGGCTGCCCGGGATCCCGGCATCGCCGGTCAACGCGCCGAGGATGTCGCCCGGACGCAGTTTGTCCTTGCGCCCGGCGGCGATCGCCAGCGTGCTCATCGGCGGCAACAGCGGCTCCCCGCCCTTGTTCTTCAGCGTGTCGAGCTGCTCCCAGCGCAGTGGCTGGCGTTGCAGCTGCTCGATCGCCTGGGCGCGATGCGCCTCGGCCGGCGCCACCAGGCTCACGGCCAGGCCTTTCTCGCCCGCCCGGCCGGTACGGCCGACACGGTGCACGTGGATCTCGGCATCGCGCGCCAGTTCGACGTTGATCACCATGTCCAGGCCGTCGATGTCCAGACCACGCGCCGCGACGTCGGTGGCCACCAGCACCGAGGTGCTGCGGTTGGCGAACAACGCCAGGACCTGGTCACGGTCCCGCTGCTCCAGGTCGCCATGCAAGGCCTGGGCGACGATCCCCTTGGCCTGCAGGTGAGCGACCACGTCCTCGCACTGCTGCTTGGTGAAGCAGAAGGCCACGCAGGACTGCGGACGGAAGTGCCCGAGCACACGGGTCACCGCCTCCAGTCGCTGCGCGGCATCGATCTCGATGAAGCGCTGCTCGATCTGGTTGTCGGCGTGCAGGCTCTCGACCTTCACCTGCTGCGGCTGGCGCATGAACGCGGCAGCCAACTGCTCGATGCCTGCCGGGTAGGTGGCCGAGAACAGCAGCGTCTGGCGCCGGGCCGGCGTACGCTCGATGATGCTGGCGATGGCGTCGTGGAAACCCATGTCGAGCATGCGGTCGGCTTCGTCGAGCACCAGGGTGTTGAGGCCACCGAGCACCAGGGTGCCCTTGTCCAGGTGCTGCTGGATCCGCCCTGGCGTGCCGACGATGATGTGCGCGCCATGCTCGAGCGAAGCGATCTGCGGGCCAAGCGAGACCCCGCCGCAGAGGGTCAGGATCTTGATGTTGTCCTCGGCGCGGGCCAGGCGGCGCAATTCCTTGGCCACCTGGTCGGCCAGCTCGCGCGTGGGGCACAGCACCAGCGCCTGGCAGCCGAAGTAGCGTGGGTTGAGCGGGTTGAGCAGGCCGATGCCGAAGGCAGCGGTCTTGCCACTGCCGGTCTTGGCCTGGGCGATCAGGTCCTGGCCCTTGAGAATGACGGGCAGGCTGCGCGCCTGGATGGGCGTCATCGACGCATAGCCCAGGGCGTCCAGATTGGCCAGCATGGCGGCAGACAGCGGCAAGGTGGCGAAGGCGGTGGATTCAGTGGTCACGAGGCAGGCCTGAGAGCAAAAATGCCGCACAGTCTACCAGCCTCGCGACCTCTGTTCCTAAGCCTCGATCTCCGGTTCCGGACGGGGAGCACGCCTTCCGTCCGTCGGGGCCAGCTGCAGGAAGATCGCTGCGGCCAGCATCGACATCAGGCCGATGGTCAGGAAGGTCAGCTGGAAGGCACCCAAGGTGGTTTCGGCCGCATCGGCGCCTCCGGCCGCGGTGAAGCCGCCCAACAGCGCACCGGCGCAGGCCACACCCAGGCTCAGCGCCAGTTGCGCGACCACCGACAGCAGACTGTTGCCGCTGCTGGCGTTGGCGTCGTCCAGGTCGATCAAGGTCACGGTATTCATGGCCGTGAACTGCAGCGAGTTGATCGCCCCCAGTATGCCCAGCTGCACCAGCAGCAGTTCGTAGGGCGTCTGTTCGTCCACCAGGGCCAGGCTTGCCAGCATCAGGCCGAGCAGCAGGGTATTACCGGTCAGCACGATGCGGTAGCCCAGGCGCTCGATGATCGGCCGCGCCACCGACTTGGCCAGCATCGCGGCGGCAGCCAGCGGAATCATGCTCATGCCGGCCTCGACCGGCGAGTAGCCCAGTGCCACCTGCAGCAGCAAGGGCACCAGGAAGGGCAGGGCGCCGCTGCCCAGGCGGGCGAACAGGTTGCCGAGGATGCCGATGGCGAAGGTCCGCACGCGGAACAGCTGAGGCGAGAACAGCGGGTCCGGGTCACGCCCGGCGCGCAGCCAGTAGGCGGCCAGGCAGGCCATGCCGGCGAACAGCAGCAGCATCACGCGCAGGTGCGGCAGGTGCAGCTCGCCCAGCCCTTCCATGGCGATGGTGATCAGTACCATGGCCGCGCCGAACAGCAGAAAGCCCGGCCCGTCGAACGGTGTGCGCTCGGCGCCGCGCAGGTCGGGGATCAGCTTCCACACTGCGTAGCAGCCCAGAAGGCCGACCGGCAGGTTGAGCAGGAAGATCCAGTGCCAGCTCAGCACTTCCACCAGCCAGCCGCCGACCGTCGGGCCGAGCAGCGGGCCGAGCAGCCCGGGGATGGTGATGAAGCTCAAGATGCGCACCAGTTCCGAGCGCGGGTAGGCACGCAGCACCACCAGCCGTCCGACGGGCAGCATCAGGGCGCCGCCCAGGCCCTGGACCACCCGGGCGAACACCAGAAAGCCCAGGCTGTTGGCCGCCGCGCAGAGCAGTGAGCCAAAGCTGAACAGCAGGATGGCGCTGAAGAAGATGCGCTTGGTGCCGAAGCGGTCGGCGATCCAGCCCGAGGCCGGAATCAGCAAGGCCACCGTGAGCATGTAGGCGATGATCACCCCCTGCATGCGCAGCGGGTTCTCGTCCAGCGACGTGGCCATGGCCGGCAGGGCGGTGTTGAGGATGGTGCCGTCGAGCGACTGCATGAAGAAAGCGATGGCCACCACCCATGGGATCCAGCGGGCGGTGACCGGGTCCAGCGCGATGCGTTCGGGCATGGTGGCCTCGTCGTCAGGGGGTCACAAGGTCAGGGTCAGGGCTTTGACCAGCGCACCCGGCAGATGACTCGATCCAGTCTGTCGCTGACCGTAGGTGCTGGTGGAGAGGATCAGCTCGCGCTCACGGGTCAGGGCCTCCAGCTGGTCGCCGAACAGGTCGTACAGGCTGTCGTCGAAGCGCATGGTGGAGACCGGCGCCTGAAGCTGCCCGTCTTCCACCCAGAAGGTGGCGAAGCGCGTCAGGCCGGTCATGCGGGCGGCGGGCAGGTCGGAGTAGTTGAGGTACCAGAGGTTGCTGATGTACAGGCCGGTGCCCAGCTGCGCGAGGATGCCCGCCTGGGCCAGGGTGCCGGGGGCGAGGCTGAGCGCACAGGGCGACTCGCCGCTGTCGGCGCCATTCGCGCACAGCGCGAACTCGACGGCGCTGCGGGCGCTGACCAGACGTCCATCCGCGCGACCGTGGTCGACCAGGCAAACATCCTCGCGTGGCGAGCCTTCGTCGGAGAAGGCCGGGCTCAGCGAGCCACTGACCTGCTCGTGCAGCGATACCATCGGCGCCAGGTGCGCCTCGCCGGCATACAGCCGTTGCAGCGCGCTGTTGCCGCTGGCCAGCGCTTGCGCCGAGAAGCCGCCCCAGCTCAGCAGACCGGCGATTTCGTCCAGTGCTGCCGGCGCCAGGTAGGCGCGGTAGCGACCCGGTGCGAGGGTCAGGGTCGGCCGTCCGAGGGCCTCGAGCTGCGTGCGGCAGTGAGCCAGGCGCGCCGCGAAGGCCTCCGGGCACCAGGCCTGCCCGGCATAGTTGGCTTTCACCGCCTGACCGTTGGCGTGGAACACGCTCCAGTCCAGGTTGAAGCTGCTTGCCTCGTGCCAGCCCCGTGCGCCGGCCGAGCTGGCAAACCCTCGGCTGATCGGCCCGGCGGCGTAGAGGCCGACCAGGTCCAGCCCGTCGGCGGCGTGCTGCAACTGGCTCAGGACCGCGTCGGTGTCAGGCAAGGGGTGCAGCTGTTCACTGAGGCTCTGCCAGGCACGGGTGTCCAGGCTCAGCCAGGGGTCCTCGGGCAGTAGCGGCAAGGTCTGGCGCAGTTGCGCCAGGGCCTCGTGCAGGCGGACACGATCGAGTGCCGCGTCCCCACACAGGGTGAACGTCAGGTGCGCCTGGCGGCCTGCCTGCAACAGGCGCAGACTCGCCGTGGCCTGCTCGACCTGTCCGGCCTGACGGACCTTGCCGTGGTTGAAGCGGATGAACCGCGAGCACTCGGCGTCGTAGCCGAGCGTGAAGTGTTCCTGAGGTCGCAGCGCCTGGTGCAGGTCCTGGACCAGGGCGTCGAAACGCGTGCGTGGGGTCTGTTGCATCAGGCCTGGCCTCCGAAGACATCGATCTGGCTGAACAGGCACGCCGGCGACGCATGGCCGACGCGGATCACCTGGTTGGGTTCGCCCTTGCCGCAGTTGGGCGTGCCGAGCACCTGCCGGGTCGAGGCATCGCCCACGCCGATCAGGCGGCGCCAGAAGTCGGCGGAGATACCCCGGTAGTTGGGGTTCTTCACCACGCCCTTGAGCTCACCGTCCTTGATCAGTTGGCCCCATTCGCAGCCGAACTGGAACTTGTTGCGCGCATCGTCGATGGACCACGACCGGTTGGTGCGCATCAGGATGCCGCGTTCGATGCGGCCGATCAGCTGTTGCAGGCTCTGCGTCCCTGGCTCGATATTGAGGTTGGCCATACGGTCGATCGGCGCGCGGTTCCAGCTGCAGGCACGGCTGTTGGCCACGCCGTCGAGGCCCGAGCGCGCCTGGGAGAGGGCGCCGCCCAAGGGCCGCAGCAGCACGCCCTCGCGAATCAGGAACTGCTTGCTGGCCGGCGTGCCGTCGTCGTCATGGCTGTAGCTGGCCAGTTCTTCGGGCAGCGTCGGGTCGAACGTCACGTCGAGCAGGGGCGAGCCGTAGCGCAGGTGACCGAAGTCCGCCGGGGTGATGAAGCTGGTCCCGGCGTAGTTGCGCTCGTCACCGAGGATACGGTCCATCTCCAGCGGATGGCCGATGGATTCGTGGATCTGCAGGCTCATCTGGTCGGGCATCAGCAGCAGGTCACGGGGGCCGCTGGGCGTATTGGGCGCCAGCAACAGTTGCAACGCTTCGTCGGCCACCCAGGCGCCGGCACCGACCAGGCCACAACGCTCGACCACCTCGGCCCCGCCTTGCTGGCCGAAGTTTTCCCGGCCCAGGCTGCGGCTCTGGCTGTCACGGCCGTCGCTGGCGGTCACGCTCATACCGGGGAACAGGAAGCGCTGGGCCTGGCGCAGCTCGGCGCCGGCGCTGTTCAGGTAGAGCTGTTCCACATCGGTGATGCCCAGGCTGGCCTGCCAGTCCACCAGACGGTCGTCCTTCGGCACCCTGGCCGACTCCGTCGCCAGCAGCTCCAGCCAGTGGCTCAGCGCGGGCAGCGGGGCGCCGAGATTGGGCGAGACGTGGTCATGGCGCGCGGTGGGCACCGGCTGGCCGCTGAGGTCGAGAAGGCTGAAGCGCGCGATCTGCCGCGCCAGCCGTTCGGCCTGTTCGAGCGCGGCCTGCAGCCCCGCCTGGGACAGATCGGCGGTGGCCGCGTAGGCTTCCACGCCCTGAAGCCGCACGGTGAGCATGGCGCCCTCGTCGCGGTTGAAGAACGGTGGCTCGACGACGTTGCGGCGCACCGACAGGCTTTGCTGGGATTGACGCACGTGGCGCAGGGAAAACACGTCGGCCGTGCTGCGCAACGCGGCGAAACGCTGGCGCAGCTGGGCGCTGGACTCGAACATGCAGACCTCCTTGGCAAGGACGCGCAGCGAGCGCGACACGGTGGCAGGTTCGGGAGTATGCCCCAAGCGGCTGGGAGGGTGGCGTGAATACGGGCCGGGCTAGTGGTCTTTTCGGAAACTTCCTGCCGTCGTTTCGGAAGCGTAGGGCAGATCAACCCCTCGAACGTGAGGTTGAATGGGGCTTCATTTCCAGAGGGGGCCGTTCCATGTCCACAGTCAGCACAGCCGACGCCGTCAAGCATCTACCCGTAACATCAGTCGATGAGCCGATGTTCTTCGTGGTCTCGCCACGCAAGCTGGTCATCATGAGCATCCTGACCTTCAATTTCTACACGATGTACTGGTTCTACCGGAACTGGCGCCTGTACACACGCCATAGCGGCGAGCCGCTCTGGCCGCTGGTGCGGACGCTCTTCGGGATCTTCTTCATCTACGGCCTGCTCAAGCGGGTCGATCGGCAGATCAAGCTGACGGGCAGGACCTACGCCTGGTCGCCCCTGTTACTGACCTGTGCCGTCTGGCTGCTGTGCATCGTGCAGTACGCCCTGTCGATGCTCCAGGTGCTCGACCCTTCGCCTGTTCGGGCAATGATCGCGATCGTGCTGGGCGCAGCGTTCGGTGTGTGGTGGAGTCTGACGGTCCAGCGGGCCATCAACTTCTGCGTTGGCGACCCCGAAGGCGACGGCAATGGCTCGCTGTCGTGGGCCAATGGAGTTTGGATCGTGCTGGGTCTGCTGGTGTGGGTGCTTGCTTTGGCACCGATACTGCTGGCCCCTCAGGCGCCTTTCATCCGCAGCTTCTAATACCTGGACATCGGCGTTGTTTCTGGCGCAACGCCTGAAAGGTGCAGGCTGAAACGAAAAAAGCCGAGGCAACCTGGGGTCGCCTCGGCTTTCGACGTGTTGCTGTCAGGGTCAGCCGATGGTCATCAGGCTGGCGTTACCGCCGGCCGCTGCCGTGTTGACGCTGACCGCACGCTCGATCACCAGGCGCTCCAGGGCGATCTGATGGTCGCCGCTGGACAGCCCCTGGACGCCGACGATGGCGCCGGCGCGCTTGGCCACCTGTTCGCAGATCGCGCGCAGCTGGTCGGAGTCGCCATGGTGCAGCACGGCGTCGAAGGCGACGTCGTCCTTATGCCAGTCGGCGACCAGCTTGACCTTGGCTTGCACGTCCCGCGGCAGGCGCGCCCGCAACGAGCGGCCCGGTTCGCTGTCCTCGAACAGCGCCGAACTGCCGACTGCCAGGACGGCAGCCAGTTGCGCCTGCAGGTCCGCTTCGCTGTCGGCCAGGCACAGCACGTGCTCGCGCGGCAGGATGGTGTAGCTGTTGCGCTCGCCGGTCGGGCCGGGCAGCAGGCGGTTGATGCCGGTCTGCGACTGCTGGACGAAGCTGTCGCACAGCGCTGCCAGTTCGTTCAGCTGGTTGCTGTTGGCCCAGGCCTTGTAGCCCTGCAGCGGCTGGAGCAGCTGGGTACGGGCCGGGTTGTCCAGCGGCGTGTCGCCGTCGACGCGTTCGAAGTGACGCGAGATGGCATCGGCCGGACGGGTCGACAGCAGGCGGAACAGGTACAGCGGACCGCCGGCTTTCGGGCCGGTACCCGACAGGCCTTCGCCGCCGAATGGCTGGACACCGACCACGGCACCGACGATGTTGCGGTTGACGTACATGTTGCCGGCGTTGACGTTCTCCACCACCTTGGCGATGGTTTCGTCGATCCGGGTGTGCACGCCCAGGGTCAGGCCATAGCCGGAGGCGTTGATCTGTTCGATCAGCTGGTCGAGGTTGCGGCGGTTGTAGCGCACCACGTGCAGGACCGGGCCGAAGATCTCACGCTGCAGCTCGTCGAAGCTTTCCAGCTCGATCAGGGTCGGCATGACGAAGGTGCCGCGCTTGCATTCCTCGGCATCGGCCAGGGCCATCTGGTAGATGGAGCGGCCCTTGGCCCGCATGCCCTGGATGTGCTTCTCGATGCCCTGCTTGGCTTCGGCGTCGATCACCGGGCCAATGTCCACGGACAGACGCTCGGGGTTGCCGAGACGGCTCTGCGCCATGGCACCCTTGAGCATTTCGATCACGCGGTCGGCGGCGTCTTCCTGCACGCACAGCACGCGCAGCGCCGAGCAGCGCTGGCCGGCACTGTCGAAGGCCGAGGACACCACGTCCACCACCACCTGCTCGGTCAGCGCTGAGGAGTCGACGATCATCGCGTTCTGGCCACCGGTTTCGGCGATCAGCGGGATCGGACGGCCCTGGGCGTCCAGGCGGCCGGCGACGTTGCGTTGCAGCAGACGAGCAACCTCGGTGGAGCCGGTGAACATCACGCCCTTGACGCGATCGTCACCGACCAGGCGCGCACCGACGGTCTCGCCACGGCCTGGCAGCAGTTGCAGCACGCCTTCCGGAATGCCGGCTTCCAGCAGCAGGCGTACGGCCTGGGCGGCGATCAGCGGGGTCTGCTCGGCCGGTTTGGCCAGTACCGGGTTGCCGGCGGCGAGCGCGGCGGCCACCTGGCCGGAGAAGATCGCCAGAGGAAAGTTCCACGGGCTGATGCAGACCACTGGGCCGAGTGGGCGATGCGCGTCGTTGCTGAAATCGTTGCGTGCCTGCACCGCGTAGTAGCGCAGGAAGTCCACGGCTTCGCGCACTTCGGCGATGGCGTTGAGGTAGGTTTTGCCCGCCTCGCGTACCAGCAGGCCCATCAGTGGCTGGATCTCGGCTTCCATCAGGTCGGCGGCGCGTTCCAGGATGGCGGCGCGTTCCGCAGGTGGGGTGGCCTGCCAGATCGGCGCGGCGTTGACGGCGCACTGGATGGCGTTGTCGGCGTCGGCGACGGTGGCTTCCTGCACATGACCGACCACGTCACGATGATCGGACGGGTTCAGGACCTGGGCAGCGGCTTCTTCACTGGCAGCGCAGCCCAGCAGTGGCGCGGCCTTCCAGTCGGTGTGCGCGGTGGCCAGCAGGGCGCAGGACAGCGACGCCAGACGGTGCTCGTTGGACATGTCGATGCCCGCCGAGTTGGCGCGTTCGGTGCCGTAGAGGTCACGCGGCAACGGGATGCGCGGGTGCGGCAGGCCGATGCGGCCTTCCTGGGTGCCCATGCGTTCGATGCTGACGACCGGGTCGGCGACCAGTTCCTGGATCGACAGGGTGTGGTCGGCCACACGGTTGACGAACGAGGTGTTGGCGCCGTTTTCCAGCAGACGACGAACCAGGTAGGCCAGCAGGGTCTCATGGGTACCGACCGGCGCGTACACGCGGCACGGACGGTTCAGCTTGCCATCGGCGACCTTGCCCACGACCTGTTCGTAGAGCGGCTCGCCCATGCCGTGCAGGCACTGGAACTCGTACTGGCCCGGGTAGTAGTTCTGACCCGCGATGTGGTAGATGGCCGACAGCGTGTGGGCGTTGTGCGTGGCGAACTGCGGGTAGATGGCTTCCGGCACCGCCAGCAGCTTGCGGGCGCAGGCGACGTAGGAGACGTCGGTGTAGACCTTGCGGGTGTAGACCGGGTAGCCCTCGAGGCCTTCGACCTGGGCGCGCTTGATCTCGCTGTCCCAGTAGGCACCCTTGACCAGACGGATCATCAGGCGGTGACGGCTGCGCTTGGCCAGGTCGATGACATAATCGATCACGTGCGGGCAGCGCTTCTGGTAGGCCTGGATGACGAAGCCGATACCATTCCAGCCGGCCAGCTGCGGCTCGAAGCACAGACGCTCGAGCAGGTCCAGGGACAGCTCCAGGCGGTCGGCTTCCTCGGCGTCGATGTTCAGGCCGATGTCGTACTGCTTGGCCATCAGGGTCAGCGACAGCAGGCGCGGGTACAGCTCTTCCATCACGCGCTCGTACTGGGCGCGGCTGTAGCGCGGGTGCAGTGCCGAGAGCTTGATCGAGATGCCGGGGCCTTCATAGATGCCGCGGCCGTGGGAAGCCTTGCCGATCGAGTGGATGGCCTGCTCGTAGGACGCCAGGTACTTCTGCGCATCGTGCTCGGTCAGCGCGGCTTCGCCGAGCATGTCGTAGGAGTAGCGGAAGCCCTTGGACTCGAAGCGGCTGGCATTGGCCAGGGCTTCGGCGATGGTTTCGCCGGTGACGAACTGCTCGCCCATCAGGCGCATGGCCATGTCGACGCCCTTGCGGATCATCGGCTCGCCGCTCTTGCCGATGATGCGGCTGAGCGAGGAGGACAGGCCCGACTCGTTGTGCGTCGAGACCAGCTTGCCGGTCAGCAGCAGGCCCCAGGTGGCGGCGTTGACGAACAGCGACGGGCTATTGCCCAGGTGCGGCTGCCAGTTGCCGGTGCTGATCTTGTCGCGGATCAGGGCGTCACGCGTGCCTTTGTCGGGGATGCGCAGCAGGGCCTCGGCCAGGCACATCAGGGCCACGCCTTCCTGGGACGACAGGGAGAACTCCTGCAGTAGGCCTTGCACGATACCGGCCCGGCCGCCCGCGCTCTTCTGATGACGCAACTTGTCGGCGATGCGCACGGCGAGCTTGTTGGTGGCTTCGGCCTGCTCGGGCGAGAGGCGTGCCTGCTCCAGCAGCATCGGCACCATTTCCGGCTCGGGGCGACGGTAGGCGCCGGTGATGGCCGCACGCAGTACCGATTGCGGCAGGATGCTCTCGGCGAACTCGAGGAAGCACTGGTGCTCGTGATCGACCTGCACTTCGCCTGCATCGTCGGCATTGGCCGAGGTCTGGGCGGTGAGTTCGGTCAGGGTGGCGCCACCCTCGAGTTTCTCGAGGTAATTGAAGATTGCCTGCTTGATCAACCAGTGCGGAGTGCGGTCGATGGACTGCGCTGCGCTCTTGAGTCGTTCACGGGTCGGGTCGTCGAGTTTGACCCCAAGGGTGGTCGTCGCCATTTTCTTGTCCTCATTATTGCCACAGGCGTGGCTTAAGCTGGCGCCAAGATTAGCTGTAGGAAATTTCAGGTGCAACCGGGTGCAACCCAAAAAGTTCAACGCGAAGGTGCAACTCGTCCGATACCTCGATCCGCCAGTGGAAAATTCCCAAATTTGGTGCGAAATGTTCTGAATCCAATCCTTCTTGCTCCAAAAAGGAGCAAAAAAGTAGCTGCATTCTGAAAAGCATGGGCGGGTGCAACTGGCAAGTGAAAAATGGTTGCACCTGCTTCCTGTTGTTGCATAGGATTCGTCGCCTGGGTGCAACCGGCTTTTTTACCGGTTGCTGAGATAACAACAAATTGCCAGGGCACAAACATGGGTGCATTCAATCCGCTCACGATCACCTTCGTGATCTATATCGCAGCAATGGTGCTGATCGGCTTTGCCGCCTACCGCTCCACACAAAACCTCTCTGACTACATTCTCGGCGGTCGCAGCCTCGGCAGCGTGGTGACCGCTTTGTCCGCCGGTGCTTCCGACATGAGCGGCTGGTTGTTGATGGGCCTGCCAGGCGCCATCTACCTGTCGGGCCTTTCCGAAGCCTGGATCGCCATCGGTCTGACCATCGGCGCCTACTTCAACTGGCTGTTCGTCGCCGGTCGTCTGCGGGTGCAGACCGAGCACAATGGCGACGCCCTGACACTGCCGGACTTCTTCGCCAGCCGCTTCGAAGACCAGAGCGGTCTGCTGCGGGTCATCTCGGCTGTCGTGATCCTGGTGTTCTTCACCATCTATTGCGCCTCGGGCATCGTCGCGGGTGCGCGCCTGTTCGAAAGCACCTTCGGCATGCCGTACGAAACCGCCCTGTGGGCCGGTGCCGCCGCGACCATCGCCTACACCTTCATCGGTGGGTTCCTGGCGGTGAGCTGGACCGACACCGTGCAGGCCTCGCTGATGATCTTCGCGCTGATCCTGACGCCGGTGATCGTGCTGATCTCCACGGGCGGGTTCGATACCACGTTCGCGGCCATCGAGCTGCAGGATCCTGCGCACTTCGACATGTTCAAGGGCGCCACCTTCGTCGGCATCCTCTCTCTGCTGGGCTGGGGCCTGGGCTACTTCGGCCAGCCGCACATCCTGGCGCGCTTCATGGCCGCCGATTCGGTCAAGTCGATCGCCAAGGCGCGCCGCATCTCCATGACCTGGATGATCCTGTGCCTGGCCGGCACCTGCGCCGTGGGCTTCTTCGGCATCGCCTACTTCTCGGCGCATCCGGCCCTGGCTGGCCCGGTCACCGAGAACCACGAGCGCGTCTTCATCGAGCTGGCCAAGATCCTGTTCAACCCCTGGATCGCCGGCATCCTGCTGTCGGCCATCCTGGCGGCCGTCATGAGCACCCTGAGCTGCCAGCTGCTGGTCTGCTCCAGCGCCCTGACCGAGGACTTCTACAAGGCCTTCCTGCGCAAGGGGGCCTCGCAGCGTGAGCTGGTCTGGGTCGGCCGTGTGATGGTACTGCTCGTAGCCCTG
This sequence comes from Enterobacterales bacterium AN_CKDN230030167-1A_HGKHYDSX7, assembly GCA_046940335.1. GTDB lineage: Bacteria > Pseudomonadota > Gammaproteobacteria > Pseudomonadales > Pseudomonadaceae > Aquipseudomonas. The sequence goes on along the minus strand of JBKYML010000004.1, from coordinate 175,778 downwards.
GTGTCCATTGCCCTGGCCGCCAACCCGGAGAACCGTGTGCTGGGCCTGGTCGCCTACGCCTGGGCCGGCTTCGGTGCCGCCTTCGGCCCGGTGGTGCTGATCTCGGTGCTGTGGAAAGGCATGACCCGCAACGGCGCCCTGGCGGGCATCGTGGTCGGTGCGCTGACCGTCATCCTGTGGAAGAACCTGGCCATCTCCAGCCTGTACGAGATCATCCCAGGCTTCCTGTTCGCCAGCATCGCCATCGTCCTGGTCAGCAAGCTGGGTCGTCCGACCGCCAGCATGATCGCGCGCTTCGAGAAGGCCGACGCGGCTTATCACAACGAGAAGTAAGCGGCGGCGATTGGCACGCTGCAAGCTGTGTCGGATGGGCCTGTTCTAAAGGTTCAGGTCCATTCATCACAGCTTGCAGCCTGCGCCTCAACCGTTAGACTTGGCGACCCAGCAGGAGCCGCCATGAACTATCGTCACGCCTTCCACGCCGGCAATCATGCCGACGTCCTCAAACACATCGTGCTGACCCGCCTCATCGCCCTGATGTCGCGCAAGGAGCAGCCGTTCGCCTACCTCGACACCCACGCCGGGCTGGGCTTGTACGACCTGCAAGGCGACCAGGCCAGTCGCACCGGGGAATACCTCGAGGGCATCGCCCGCCTGTGGGGGCGCGATGATCTGCCGGCATCGACCGACGGCTACCTCAAGGTGATCCGTCGGCTGAATCCGGACGGCCAGCTGCGCTACTACCCTGGCTCGCCGGAGCTGGCGCGCCGCACTCTGCGCCAGCAGGACCGTGCGCTGCTCAACGAAAAGCACCCCGAAGACGGCCCGCTGCTGCGCGAGAACATGAAAAAGGACCCGCGCGTGGTGGTCCATCTCGGTGAAGGCTGGCACGTGCCGCGGGCCTTGCTGCCGGTGCAGGAAAAACGCGCCGTCATGCTGATCGACCCGCCTTTCGAGCAGGTCGATGAACTCAAGCGCTGCACCCAGGCGGTGAAAGAGGCCATCGGCCGCATGCGCCAGACCGTGGTCGCCCTCTGGTACCCGATCAAGGACCAGCGGCAACTGACGCGTTTCTACCAGGACCTGACCAGCACGGGCGCGCCGAAGCTGCTGCGGGTCGAGTTGTACGTTCATCCTCAGGACAGCCCACAAGGGCTCAATGGATCAGGCCTGGCGATCGCCAATCCCCCGTGGGGCCTGGAAGAGGAGCTGCGCGAGCTGCTGCCCTGGCTGGCCACGGAACTGGCGCAGAGCCACGGCAGCTGGCGGATGGACTGGCTCATTGCCGAGTGAGCAGGGGCGAGCGCCGCGCCGCAAGCTGACGCCAGTGCAATGAGCCAGAGGGAGGCAGGGCGCTCGAGCAGCGCTGGCGCTCCGGCTTGAGGCGTGAAGCCTGTGGCTCGGAGCTTGCACGCCATTGATGACAGTGCGCCTGGGCCGTGTCGCCAATGACCACAGCCTGCGCGCATTACCCCATGAGCGCTTTGCGTTATAATCCCGCCCCTTTAGCCGCCATCCGCCCTACGAGGCCGAGGCGCATCTTTACCGAATGAAGAGGCTAGACCCTTGGCATTGACGATTCTTGGCCTGTCCGGCGCCCTCAGCCATGACCCTTCCGCGGCCCTGTACATCGACGGCAAGCTGGTTGCCGCTGCCGAAGAAGAACGCTTCGTGCGTGACAAGCATGCGAAGAACCGCATGCCCTACGAGTCGGCGAAGTTCTGCCTGGAGCAGGCCGGCATCAAGCCTTCGGATGTCGATGTGGTCGCCATTCCCTTCGCGCCCATCAGCCTGTTTGGCAAGGCACGCTGGCACTATGCCAAGCGCTACTGGTACGCCCCCGATCGGGCGCTGGATGCCCTGTTGATGGGCAATCGCCGCTACAAGCGCTACCGCAAGAAGATCGTCTGGTGCCTGGAGCAGCTGGGCTTCGATCCGAAGAAGATCAAGATCGAGCCGGTCGAGCACCACCTGGCCCACGCCTCCAGCGCCTACCACTGCTCGGGTTTCAAGGAAAAGACCGCGATCCTCGGCATCGACGGCAAGGGCGAGTACGCCACCACCTTCTTCGGCTATGGCGAAAACGGCCGTATCCACAAGATCAAGGAATTCTACGACCCGGACTCGTTGGGCGGCCTGTACGGCGCGATCACCGAATTCCTGGGCTTCGAGATGCTCGATGGCGAGTTCAAGGTCATGGGCATGGCGCCCTACGGTGACGCCAGCAAGTACGACTTCTCGCGCCTGGCCAGTTTCGAGAATGGCGAACTGGTGATCAACACCGAGTACGCCAACGTCATCGGCCTGCGTCGCTACAAGGAGAAGGGCAAGGGCTTCTACTTCACGCCCAAGCTGATCGAATGGCTGGGCCCCAAGCGCGAAGGTGACGTGGCCGACGAGCCGTACATCCACTACGCGGCCAGCATGCAGGCGCTGTTCGAGAAGCTGGCCCTGCAGATGATCGACCACTACCTGAGCGACATCCTCAAGGAAACCGGCAAGCTGGCCTTCGCCGGCGGCTGTGCGCTGAACGTCAAGCTCAACCAGAAGATCATCGACCGCGCCGACGTCAAGGAGCTGTTCGTCCAGCCGGCGTCCGGCGATGCCGGCACCGCCGTGGGCGCTGCGGCCTATGTCTCCCATGCCCGCGGCGTGCCGGTGGAGAAGATGGAGCACGTCTACCTCGGCCCGGCCTACTCCAACGAGGACGTCATCGCCGCCTGCGCCCGTCACCCGAGCCAGCCGGTATGGCGCCGGATCGACGACATGCCCGAGCGGATCGCCCGCATCATGGTCGACGGCAACCCGGTGGCCTGGTTCCAGGGGCGCATGGAATTCGGTCCGCGGGCACTCGGCGGGCGCTCGATCATCGGCTGCCCGAGCGCCACCGGCGTGGCCGACCGGATCAACGAGCAGATCAAGTTCCGCGAGCGCTGGAGACCCTTCTGCCCGTCGATGCTCGACACCGTGGCCCCGCAGATGATCAAGATCGATCATCCTGCGCCGTTCATGACCTTCACCTTCGAAGTCGCCGAAGAATGGAAGGCCCGCGTGCCGGAAGTCGTCCACGAGGACGGCACGTCGCGGGCGCAGGTGCTCAAGCGCGAGTACAACCCGCGCTACTACGACATGATGAAGGCCCTGGAAGCGCTGACCGGCAACGGCGTCTCGCTGAACACCTCGCTCAACCGTCGTGGCGAGCCGATGATCTGCTCGCCGACCGACGCCCTGAACATGTTCTTCGGTTCGGACCTGCAATACTTGATCATGGAGGACATCCTGGTGGTCAAAGAAGGCGCGAACGGATATGCAGACGACTGACGTGCTGATCAGCGTCGTTATTCCTGCGTACAACTACGCCAAGGTCCTGCCTCGGGCGGTCACCTCCGTGCTGGCACAGCTGGACGTCGACTGCGACCTGATGGTGATCGACGACGGCTCCACGGACGAGACGCCCGAGGTGCTGCACCAGCTGTCGCAGCAGCATCCTGGGCGCTTTCGCGCCGTGCGCAAGGCCAATGGCGGGTTGTCCTCGGTGCGCAACCTGGGCATTGCCGAGACGCGTGGGCAGTACCTGATCTTTCTCGATGCCGACGACGAGATGGCGCCTGGCGCCCTGGAGGCGCTGCGCCTGCACATCAGGGCCCACCCGACCACACGCATGGTCATCGGCGGGCACTGGTCGGTCTTCGAGAACGGCGCGCGGGCGCTGCACACGGCCCGGCCCTTGCCGGCCTCGCCCTATGCTCGCGTGCGCGGCTACCTGATCGACAAGAGCGTGTCGCTGTCCAACGGTGCCTGCGCCATGCACCGCGACGTGTTCGTACCGGGCACCTACCCGGAACACCTGCGTAACGTCGAGGACATTCCAGTCTTCGCCCAGGTGCTGGCACGCTTCGAGTGCACGATCATCGATCGCCCTCTGGCCGTGATCTACAAGCACCACGACAGCATGCGCCACGACCTCAAGCAGAGCCTGGCGGCTGGCATCGAAATGGTCGACGAGGTCTTTTCGCCCGCGCGCCTGCCCGCCTCGTTGCACGACCTGCGCCAGGCTTTCCTGACCCAGCGCTGCCTCTCGCTGTTTCGCGACTGCTATGGCGCCGGTGACTATGCGCGGGCCAAGCGCCTCTACCTGCAGGCCCTGCGCTACGACCCCTGTTCGGTCAGGCGCTGGTCGTACACGCGCAAAGCCCTGCGGTGCCTGTTCAAGTGATGGCCTGCGCTCAAGGAGCGAGCGTGCGGGCTTGTTCATCGTCTACATCGTCGTGCGGCACTTACCGTCGACCGCAGTGCCCAACGCCGCAGCATCCATTTCCCAAGGTCTGATCCATGCGCTCCGAACGCTTCTCCGTCCGTCCGAGTCTTTCCGCGTCTCGCATGCTCGAGCGCTTCGATCCCGTGTGGCTGGCGTTCTTCGGCAGCCTGGTGCTGTCGATCATCGCCATCCTCGGCGTGGTGACGGTCGGGCGCGACGGGGCGTTCTACCTGGACCTGGCGCGGCAGGCCGGCGAACACGACCTGGCCGGGGTCCAGGCGCGCTTCGACTGGCCCTGGTATCCGCTGCTGCTGGCCGGCACCCATGCCGCGCTGCGGCTGCCGCTGGAGTACTGCGCCTACCTGTGGTCGGTGCTGTTCGCGGCCGGTACCTGCGCCTTGATGGTCGACCTCGTCCGGCAGCGTGCGCCCCAGGCCGCCTACTGGGCCTGCTGGATCGTGCTGGCGATGCCCGCGGTGAACCAGTTCCGCGGCGACATCATCCGTGAGTCCGGCTTCTGGTGCTTCTGCACCCTGGCGCTCTGGCTGGCCATGCGCTGGCAGGCCCGTGGCGGCTGGGGGCCGGCGGCAGCCCTCTGGGTGGCGGTCGGCCTGGGCAGTCTGTTTCGTCTGGAGGCCATCCTGGTCGGTGGCTGCGTGCTGCTCTGGCAGGTGCCCGCGCTGTGGACGGCCGGGCAGCGGCAGCGGTTCGTGCAAGTCGCCTGGCTACCGGTGCTGGTGGGCGTCGTGGGGGGGGTGGTGCTGGCTGGCTGGGGCGTCCTGGATGCGCGTCGGCTCGACTACTACCTGGAGCTGATCCGGCCCGCCGGCCTGTTCGGCGCCTTCAACCAGCTGAGCCACCAGTTCGCCGATTCGTTGATCAACAAGTACTCGGCCAACGAAGCCGGGCGGATCATCTTCATCGGCCTGAGTGGCGCGCTGCTGATCAAGGGCGTCAGCCTCATGGGGCCGGGAGGGCTGGCGTTTCTCGACCGGCGTGCCTGGGCGGCCTTCCCGCGCTACTGGCGCGAATACCGCGTCCTGGCGCTCACGGCATTGCTCTATCTGGTCGTGCTGATGCTGTTCTTCATCCGTGCGCAGTTCATGAACAGCCGTTACCTGAGCCTGCTGGCCCTGCTGCTGGTGCCATTGCTGGCGATGGGCCTGCACCTGTTTCACCAGGCGCACCCGCGCCTGGGCAAGGCCCTGGCCTTGATCGGGCTGCTGGTCATGCTGGCGAACGTGATTTCCCTGGGCGCCCGCAAGACGCATTACGTCGAGGCGGGCCACTGGGTCGCGGCCCATACCCCCGCGCAGGCCTCGATCTTCTACGAAGACGGGCGCATCGGCTATTACGCCGGGCGTGGCTACGAACTGAGCGACCTGACCCGCGAGGCCGCCATGGGGCCGGAACTGGCGGGCAGCTATCGCTATTTCGTGATCGAGGCCGAGCCTGACGAACCCTGGCTCCAGGCCTGGCTGAAGGAACATCCGCTGCGTGTGCTGGCCCGCTTCGCCAACCGCAAGGGTGACACCGTGCTGGTGGTCGGCCCTTAGGGGTTGGACGGAGCGTCGGTGAGCAGCGCCGAGACCTGCGCCACCAGGCGCTCGTAGCCAGGCGTGTGCGGCAAGGAGGCTGCGTAGCCACGCAGGAACGCCTGTCCGGCATCGTCGCCGCGCAGCCAGGCACGGTCCTCACGGTAGCGCAGCATGTGCTGGAAGTTGCGCAGCCGCTTGTTCGGACCGAGCGCCCGCCCGCGCTGGCTGAGGTCGGCGATGTCGATCAGGCCCAGCACCTGGGCCGGGGTCAGCACCACGTTGCCCAGGTGCAGCGAGCGAAAGTACACGCCCTGGTCATGCAGCCGGGCGACGAACGCGCCATAGCGCTCGCGCAGCGTGTCGGTGGCCGTGCCCTGCTGGATCAGCTGGCGCAGGGTCGAGCCTTCCAGCGGCGCGTAGTAGACGCCATCGCGCTCGACACTCCTGATCCGGTACACCGCCAGCACTTCGGGTGTCTCGATGCCCAGCGCACGCAGCCGCCGTGCGTTGTCGGCAAAGCGCTGGGCATAGGGGAACAGGGCTGCCGAGGTCAGCCAGCGCTTGCGCCGGAACAGCTTGAGAAAGCGTCCGTCCGGCATCTGCAGCACCTTGTCGCCCGAGCCATCGGCCTCGATCACGCGCGCGCCTTCACGCAGGGTCAGGTAGGCGGTGTGGTCCAGTGGCTGCATGGCGTTTCCTCGGCAAATGAGCCCGCCATGGTACCGCAGTTGCCGGGGTAGGGGAGGCCGATGACCTTCATTCGGGCCCCGTTTTGGCTGTGTTACCATTGCCGTTTCACGCCGTCATGTACTGGAAACCCATGAGTCGACCCGACCCTCACGCGCAATCGACGCTCACGATCTACCTGCGCCTTCTGAGCTATGTCCGGCCCTATATCGGGCTGTTCCTGTTGAGCATCTTCGGCTTTCTGATCTTCGCCTCGACGCAGCCGATGCTGGCCTACATTCTCAAGTACTTCGTCGATGGCCTGGGCAACCCCGAGGCCCGGCTGTTCGCCGGCCATGCCTGGCTGCCGGAGTTGCAGCTGCTGCAGGCCGTGCCGCTGATGATCGTGTTGATCGCCCTGCTGCAGGGCATCGGCTCCTACCTGGGCAATTTCTTCCTGGCCCGCGTGTCGCTCGGGCTGATCCACGACCTGCGCGTGCTGCTGTTCAACAAGCTGCTGAAGCTGCCGACGTCCTATCTGGACAACCACAACTCGGGCCACCTGATCTCGCGTATCACCTTCAACGTCACCATGGTGACGGGCGCGGCGACCGATGCCATCAAGGTGGTGATCCGCGAAGGCATGACGGTCATCTTCCTGTTCGTCTCCCTGCTGTGGATGAACTGGAAACTGACCCTGGTGATGCTGGCCATCCTGCCGCTGATCGGCCTGATGGTGAACAGCACCAGCCGCAAGTTCCGCAAGCAGAGCAAGAAGATCCAGGTGGCCATGGGTGACGTGACCCACGTGGCCTCCGAGACCATTCACGGGTTCCGCGTGGTGCGCAGCTTCGGGGGGGAGCAGTACGAAGCGCAGCGCTTCGCCAAGGCCAGCCAGAACAACACCGACAAGCAGCTGAAGATGACCAAGACCGGCGCGGTCTACACGCCGACCCTGCAGCTGGTCACCTACTCGGCCATGGCCGTGGTCATGTTCCTGGTGTTGTACCTGCGTGGCGACTCCTCGCCGGGCGACCTGGTCGCCTACATCACCATGGCCGGCCTGCTGCCCAAGCCGATCCGCCAGCTGTCGGAAGTCAGTTCGACGATCCAGAAGGGCGTGGCCGGCGCGGAAAGCATCTTCGAGCAGGTCGACGAGCCGGCCGAGCGCGACGAGGGCCAACTGGCCCCCGAACGCGTGAGCGGCCGCCTGGAAGTGCGCGGTCTGAGCTTCACCTACCCCGGCACCGAAAAGCAGGTGCTCGATGACATCAGCTTCGTCGCCGAGGCCGGGCAGATGGTCGCCCTGGTCGGCCGGTCGGGCAGCGGCAAGTCCACCCTGGCCAACCTGGTGCCGCGTTTCTACCAGCACAGTCAGGGGCAGATCCTGCTCGATGGCGAAGAGATCCAGCATTACCGGCTGCACAACCTGCGTCGGCATACGGCCCTGGTGACCCAGGCGGTGACGCTGTTCAACGACACGGTGGCCAACAACATCGCCTATGGCGACCTGGCCGGTGCGCCGCTCGAGCAGGTCAAGCGCGCCGCCGTCGCCGCCTATGCCGACGAGTTCATCGAGCGCATGCCCGAGGGCTACCAGACCCTGGTCGGCGAAAACGGCGTGCTGCTCTCCGGAGGCCAGCGCCAACGCCTGGCGATCGCGCGGGCGTTGCTCAAGGATGCGCCGCTGCTGATTCTGGACGAGGCCACCTCGGCCCTGGACACCGAGTCGGAGCGTCATATCCAGAGCGCGCTGGACGAGGTCATGAAGAACCGCACCACCCTGGTGATCGCGCACCGCCTGAGCACCATCGAGAAGGCCGACCTGATCCTGGTGATGGACGAAGGCCGCATCGTCGAGCGTGGTACCCATGCCGAACTGCTGGCGCGCAATGGTCACTACGCGCGCCTGCACGCCAAACAGTTCGAGGACGGTCCGGACGCTGCGCCGGCGCCGAGTGTCGAGCCGTGCTGAACCGGGTGCGCGCCTGGCGCGAACGGGGTTGGTCGAGCATCGATGCCCAGACCTACGCACAGGCCTGGACCCGCTGGGGCGGCAGTGTCGCGACCCACCCCCAGGTGGTGGAGCGTCTGGCCGACCTGGCCGGCATTCCGGTGCGCTACCTGGGGTGGGAGGCCGCCGGCGAGATCGTCGCCGCCGTGCCCTGCTGGGGGCGGCACCTGGCGTTGTCCAAGGACGTGCTCAAGCGTCGTGGTCTGAAAGGGCTGTTCGACCTCGGCAATGCCGAGATCATCCTGCCTGCCAGCCCTGAGGTGAAGGTGCCGTTGCGTCAGCAGGCACGCTACGTGTCGGCGCTCAACCAGCCGAGCTTCCCGACGCTCACGCTACAGCGCGAAGCGCTGGCGCTGGCCCGCGCCCCCGAGGACTACTCCAAGAAGTTTCGCTACAACCAGCGCCGCGAACAGCGCCTGCTGGAGGAAGCCGGCGGCACGCTGAAACCGGTCCAGGCGTTCTCGCCTGCCGAGCTGGCTGGCCACTATGCCGACCTGTTCCAGCGTCGCTGGAACTTCCCGGCACCGGGCCTGGCGCACCTGGAGGAGGTGTTCACGCGGCTGCGCGCGTTCATGACCGGTTCGGTCGTGGAACTCGAAGGCGCCCCGGTGGCCATCCAGGTGCTCTACAAGGTAGAAGCACCGGAATGGGTCTCGGTGGAGTACGTCAACGGCGGGGTCGACCCCCAGAGCCGGGCGTTCAGCCCTGGCAGCGTGCTCAGCTACGTGAACACCCAGGCCGAGTGGGACGCCGCCCGGGCGCTGGGCAAGTCGCTGCGCTACTCGTTCGGCCGTGCCGATCGCGAATACAAGGAGCGGTGGTGCCATACCGCCCAGGTCTACCAGAGGACGTGACCGGTGAGTAACCGAAAGCAGGCCTTGCTCAAGGCGCATCGACGGGCCAAGCGGCTGACGTTGCTGATCGTCGCCGCGCTGCTCGTCGTGGCGGGCGTCGTGCTGGGGTTCTGGGCGGTGCCGTTGTTCGCCGTGCTGGTCTGGATCGCCCATGAAGCCTGGTTCGCCGATCACCTGTTCTACCGGCCGAGCGATGACTATCACTATGCCTTCGACGCGCCGGGCAGTGCACGTCAGCCGGTGCGCACGACGCCCCAGGTGCGGCTCGAACAGCCGTTGGCCGAGGGCGAGACCCTGGTGCTGGAGGTCACGCTCAAGGCCAGCTGGCTGGGCCGCCTGATCGACCCCAGCGTGCTGATCGGCGATGATCGCCAGACGTTCGAGCGTGGCGTGGCGGGTCGGCGCTACCTGAACCTGTCCGGTCAGCGCGAGGCGCTCGAAGCCGGTACGCTCGCCGTGCGCACGCGGTTCTGCCGACTCTCGCCCGACGGCGTGCTGCATGTGCAGCGCAACCCCGACTATGCGCAGCGCCGGGTGATGGTGCTCGCGCCCCATGCCGACGATGCCGAACTGGCTGCCTTCGGGCTCTACAGTCGCGCGCGCGACGCCTGCATCGTGACCCTCACCCAGGGGGAGATCGAAGCCGAGGCGTACCGTTCACTGGGTCTGGACGCGGCAGGCGCCGCACGGCTCAAGGGCCGACTGCGCACCTGGGACAGCCTGGCGGTTCCGCTCTGGGGCGGCGTGCCGGCCGAGCGCTGCGTCCAGCTGGGCTATTACTGCCTGCGCCTGTCGGCGATGGCCGAGGCGCCGGACAGTCCGTTCGGCTCGCTCGAATCCGGCGAGTCCGACATTCGCTCAGCCCGCCAGGCCAACCCGCTGGCGTTGCCAGGTGATGCCGACGGCCTGCCCACCTGGCACAACCTGGTCGCCGACCTGAAGGCCCTGCTGCAGCATTTCCAGCCCGAGGTGGTGGTGATGCCGCACCCCGAGCTCGACCCGCACGCCGACCACCAAGCGACCACCCGGGCGCTCCAGCAGGCCATCGCCGAAGGCGGTTGGGCACCCGACGTCGCCCTGCTCTACGCCAACCACCTGCATGACAACGACCGCTGGCCCATGGGCGATGCCGGGACCGGTGTCGCGCTGCCGCCAGTGATCGAGGCGCCGCTGAGCGATGCGCCCTGGAGCCCGGTGCTGGATGCCCAGGTCCAGCTCGACAAGGCCATGGCGCTGCGCATGCAGCATGACCTGCAAGGGCGTCCCCCGCTGAAGAAGCGCCTGCGCCGTGCGATCCAGTGGCTGCTGGCCGGTCGTCGCTGGCCGGTGACCGGCGAAGACGAGTTCTTCCGCAAGGCCGTGCGCCGCCACGAATTGCTCTGGGTGCGCCGCCTGGACAGGTGAGCCTTGCGCCTGCCGGGCGACCAGCGCGGTCGTCCGGCAGCGCCTTCGTCGGTGGGGCATTGAGGCCGTAAAGCCAGCCTGTGCTACTATCGCCGCCCTGTTCCTTTCTGTCTGTGGGTCATCCATGAAGTTAACCATGCCGCGTTTCGAATCGGCTCCCGTACTCGTGGTCGGCGATGTGATGCTCGACCGTTACTGGCATGGCGGTACTTCGCGCATCTCTCCAGAAGCTCCCGTGCCGGTGGTCAAGGTCGACCAGATCGAAGACCGTCCAGGCGGTGCGGCCAACGTCGCCCTGAACATTGCGGCGCTTGGTGCCCCGGCCTTGCTGGTCGGCGTCACCGGCGAGGACGAGGCGGCCGAAAGCCTGGCCAACAGCCTCGAAGCCGCAGGCGTCAAGGCGGCCCTTCAGCGCATCGAGCACCAGCCGACCATCGTCAAGCTGCGGGTCATGAGCCGTCACCAGCAACTGCTGCGCATCGACTTCGAAGAAGCCTTCGACACCGATACCCAGGCCCTGCAACAGAGCGTCGAAGCGCTGCTCGACCAGGTCAAGGTGCTGGTGATCTCCGACTACGGCAAAGGCGCCCTGAAGAACCACCAGGCGCTGATCCAGGCCGCCGTGGCGCGCCGCATCCCGGTGCTGGCCGACCCCAAGGGCAAGGACTTCTCGGTCTATCGCGGCGCCAGCCTGATCACCCCCAACCTGGCCGAGTTCGAAGCCATCGTCGGCCATTGCGCGGACGAGGCCGAGCTGGTGGCCAAGGGCGCGGCGCTGATGAGCGACCTTGAGCTGGGTGCGCTGCTGGTCACCCGTGGCGAGCACGGCATGACCCTGCTGCGTCCTGGCCATGCGCCCCTGCACCTGCCAGCGCGCGCGCGTGAGGTCTTCGACGTGACCGGCGCGGGCGACACCGTGATCTCCACCCTGGCCGCCGCCATCGCCGCCGAGGAAGAACTGCCCTGCGCCGTCGGCCTGGCCAACCTGGCCGCCGGCATCGTGGTCGGCAAGCTCGGCACCGCCGCCATCAGCGCCCCGGAGCTGCGCCGCGCCATCCAGCGCGAAGAGGGTTCGGAGCGTGGCGTGCTGAGCCTGGAGCAGCTGCTGCTGGCCATCGACGACGCACGGGCCCACAACGAGCGTATCGTCTTCACCAACGGCTGCTTCGACATCCTGCACGCTGGGCACGTGACCTACCTCGAGCAGGCGCGCGCGCTGGGCGATCGCCTGATCGTGGCGGTCAACGACGACGCTTCGGTCAGCCGCCTCAAGGGCCCTGGCCGGCCGATCAACAGCGTCGATCGACGCATGGCGGTCCTGGCGGGGCTGGGGGCGGTCGACTGGGTGATCAGCTTCTCCGAATCGACCCCCGAAAGCCTGCTGGCCGAGGTGCGCCCGGACGTGCTGGTCAAGGGCGGCGACTACGGTGTCGAGCAAGTGGTCGGTGCCGACATCGTGCGTGCCTACGGCGGAACGGTGAAGGTGCTCGGCCTGGTGGAGAACAGCTCGACCACCTCCATCGTGGAAAAGATCCGCAGCCGGTAATTGCATGCACCGGGTGCGCACGGGCGCTTCACGAACAGCGATAGAAGAACCTATGAAAGTCATGTTACTGGTCATGGATGAGCAGCGCGTCATCCTCGACCGCCTCTACGAGATCGTCCAGCAGGCCTGCGAAGACTGCGTCATTCATCGGCTGAGCAAGCAGCAGCAGATGAACCTCGGCCCGTTCCTCGCCTCGGTGGACTACCAGCGCTTCGACCGCATCGTGATCTTCTCGCGGGTCAAGCGCCTGGCCCCGCAATGGGCGGTGCTGCGCTGCATTCCGGGGCTGGTGTTCCTGGAGCATGACGCCTACCAGAACTACATGCCCTCCAGTAAGTACCGGCACGTCTACTCGCGGCTGTACCGGCGCCTGCCCTGGTCGCGCGCGCTGGTCTCGGGCGCGGTGGTGGCCCGCCGCATGCAGGCCGAGGGCCTGGACGCGGTGTTCGTCTCCAAGGGCTACGACGATCGCATGCTCGACAACCTGGGCCTGACGCGCGACATTCCGGCCGGCTTCCTGGGCAGCCTGAAAAGCCGTGAATACGGCCAGCGCAAGGCCATGCTCGAGACCCTGGCCGAGCGCACCGGCCTGCTGGTGACGCGCACCGGGTCGGGCGAGGAATACCTGCAGATGCTCAACCGCATTCAGGTCTTCGTCAGCGCCGACATCGGCATGGGCGAGTTCATGATCAAGAACTTCGAGGCCATGGCCTGTGGTTGCGTGCTGCTGGCCTGGAGCCAGGGCGAGGAAGACCAGCTGCTGGGCTTCGAGGATGGCCACAACGTGGTCTTCTACCGTTCGCTGGAAGAGGCGATCGAGAAGCTGGCGTGGCTCCAGCAGCATCCGGCGCAGGCCGCCCGCATCGCCGCCAACGGGCAGGCGTTCGTGCGCCAGTACTATGGCTTCAGCCGCGTCGGGCAAGACCTGGCCGAACAGATCGAAAAACCCATGCGCCCCTGGTCACGGCCTTCGGTGCTGATCCGCGCCTGGGTGAAATGGCGCTTTGGCATGGACGTGGCGGAGTGAACCGATGACGCTCGTGCAGACGGACATGCAGCTGGATGCCCGGCCCGGCGGCGACCAGGATGTGTTCGGTTGCCTGTCCGATGAACTCAAGGCGTGTCTGCGCCAGGCCGAGCGGGTGCTGCTGCTGGCCAACAACCCCGCCATCACCGCCGCCGACCTGCAAGCGTTGCAGTTGGGTGAGCGTGACGTGGTGGTCAGCTTCAACACCTGCCTGAAGGGCACGCTGCTGGAGGCGCGCACCCACCAGGTGCTGGTGCATGGCTACAACGCCCCGGATCATTACTTCTTCGGCCTGCCGATGCGCGCCGACCTGCCGAACTGGCTGCGTGACGACCGTGCACGTCACTTCACCGTGCTGGTCGGCTGTACCACGCCACTGTGTCCCCTGCCCGGTGTCAGCCTGTTCTACGAGCGCATCCCCTTGCCGGCGTTGTGGAACTACCCGACGACGCGACCTGACGGCAAGCGCTTCGTCGGGCCGTCCACCGGCTTCAATGCGCTGGTCGTGCTCGACACGCTGCGCCGTCAGCCAGGGTTCGACTACGCGATGCTCACGCTCGGGTTTTCCAACGAGGCTGGCAAGCTGTGGAGCGGGCATGCCTGGGCCTACGAGCGTGAATGGCTGCTGCAGGCCGACATCACCGTGGTGGAGCTGAAGGCGCGGCGCAAGTGGTGGCAGCTGTGGCGTCGTCGCTGAGCCCTGTCCGCTGCCGGCGTCATCTTCCTCCTTCATTCGTCACAGAGGTATCCGCGTGTTGAAAGTCGCCGTCGCCTTCTTTGGCATCCCTCGCAACTCGGCCATCTGCTTCCCGTCCATCGAGCAGAACGTCCTGGCACAGATCCCAGCAGGCTGCACGGTCAAGACGTTCTACCACTTGTACCAGCTCGAGGCGGTGCACAACGCCCGCTCTGGCGAAAGCGGTGCGCTGCTGCAGGACAACTATGCCCCCTTCGCGACCATGACCGGTCGCCTGGACTCGACCGAGGGCGTGCTGGAGCAATGGGACTTCGAGCGCATCAAGGCCCTGGGCGATACCTGGGGCGACAACCATGCCTCGCTGCGCAACCTGGTGTACCAATTGCACTCGCTGCGCTGCGTGACGCAGAGGGTGGCGGCGTTCGAGCCGGACTTCGTGGTGTTCGTGCGCCCGGACAACTTCTACCACTCACCCCTGCCCAGCTACCTCTTTGCCCGCCCCGAGGCGAGGCGGCTGAACGCCTACATCCCGGACTGGCAGTGGTGGGGTGGCCTGAACGACCGCTTCGCGGTCTGTGGGCGGGACATCTATCCAGCCTATGGCAACCGGGTCGAGGCGATCTTCCGCTTTTGCGAGGCGACCGGGCGCAAGCTGCACTCGGAGCGGCTGCTGAAATTCGCGCTGCTGGAGGCTGGCGCCCGTGTCTGCACGCTACCCACGACGGCCTCTCGGGTACGAATCCACGGCGAGTTCGTGGACGAGTCGTTCTCGCCCAAGCGCGGCATGGGCAAGCGCGAGAACCGCTACTTCCACCTGTTCGCCCGGGTGCGCACCTGGTGGGACAAGCGTCGGCGCTGAGCTGTCAGAACACCACAGCCGCATGTGGGATTCCATGGTTTCTGCCAAGTGCGCCGGTGGGCCCAATCGCGGCACGGGGCCGCTCCACACCCGCCGCAGTGGTCAGGCAATCGCGGTCCATGTGGGAGCAGCTCCCGTGCCGCGATTGGACCTGCAGGGTCCACAACATCTTGAAGTGATCTCATACCGAAAGTCATTGTCTTCAAGGCCGCAAGGCGCTGCGCACCCGGCTGACCAGCCCGCGCGCCTTGCGCGTGAGCGTGCCCAGGCTGCCCGTCTCACGGGACGGCTCCAGGCCTTGCTGGCGCAGCCAGTCCTTCCAGCGGATCCGCTCGTCACGCACCACCCAGCCCTCTTGCGGCGCGAAGCTTTCGGCCAGGTAGACCCGTCGGGTGCTGGTGCGCACCAGCTGGTCCTTGCGCAGGGTGTACAGCTCCGGGCGCGGACGGCCATCCTCCAGGGGCATGAGGTAGAAGTCCGGACGCTTGCGATTGAGCCGGGTGACCAAGTGCCCGTCTTCCAGGCGCTCGTCGACGTGGAACAGGCTGAGCGACTTGGCCTCACGCGGCACCTGAAGGCGCATGTCGTACACCAGTTGCAGCGAGGCGGTCGGCAGGTGCACGTAGGCCCGTGGCCGCTCCTGAAGGATCTGGCTGGCACAATGCACAGGGCGCGCCGCCCCCGAGGCCGGGGTCAGCAGGAACGTAGGGGTTTCGCGGTAGTGCAGGGCAGCCGCATAGGGCGCGGGCAACCAGGTGTCGTTGAAGCGACCACTCAACCAGCCTTCCGGCGTCTCGAACAGGCATTCCTCGGCGACTTCCTGCACGGCGGTGTGCAGGGGCAGACTCAACTCGTGCGCGGGCACGTAGCCGGAGATCAGCTTGAGCACCACATCGCCCCGGTCCTGACGACGCTGGCGCACCAGCACCCAATAATCCTGATGCTGCCAGTTGAGGGTGAGGCGCACTGACACGCCGAGGTTCGCCAGCTCCACCGCGAAGCTGTCCGGATCGGCCGGCTGGATGGGTTTGCGCCGCTGCTGCATCTGCGCGAAGTTCTGCGGACGGCCGACGGCCTGGTAGGTCAGCCCCTGGGCAGTCGCCTCGACGTGCACCGGCAGGGTCTTGAAGGTGTGCGGATTACTGCGGATCAGCGTGCGTGCCACAGGGCGGCTCCTCGTATCGGACGGCCGCGCAGGCGGCTCAGGGCTGTTCCAGCAGGCGGGCCACGGTGGCCACGTTGTGGGCCAGGTGCACCGGGTTGATGGTGCCGACGATAGCACTGCTCACGCCAGGGTGGGCGAACAACAGCTCGAAACTGGCGCGCACCGGGTCGACGCCAGGCGCCAGGCAGACATGACCGCTGGCCAGCGCCTTCTTCACCAGGATCGCCTTGCCATGTTCGGCAGCGTAGTCCAGCACCGGACGCTCCGCCTGCTCGTTGAGGTTGTAGGTGACCATGGCGCAATCGCCCGTCTCGAGCGCCTTGAGCCCGCCCTCGACGGTCTTGCCGGAAAACCCATAACCGAGGATCTTGCCCTCGCGCTTGAGCGCGGCCAGGGTGGCGTAGACCTCTTCGTGGGCCAGGATGTCCAGGTCATTGCCGTCGGAATGCACCAGCACCAGTTCGAGGCGATCGGTCTCCAGGCGCTGCAGGCTGCGCTCGACCGAGCGGCGGGTGTGTGCAGCGCTGAAGTCGAAGCGTGACTGGCCTTGCTCGAACTCCTCGCCGACCTTGCTGACGATGACCCAGTGGTCACGCTGACCTCGCAGCAGGGGGCCCAGGCGCGTCTCGCTGACGCCATAGGCCGGCGCCGTGTCGAGCAGGTTCAGCCCCAGGTCGCGTGCCTGGCCGAGCAGCAGGCGTGCGCTGTCGTCATCCGGGATGGTGAAGCCGGCGGGGTATTTCACCCCCTGGTCGCGACCCAGCTTGACCGTGCCCAGCCCCAGAGGCGAGACGCTCAGGCCGGTGCTGCCCAGGGGGCGGTGGTGATCGTGAAGCGTCGGCAGGCTCATGGCAGCAGATGCTCCCAGACTGGCACGCCCAGCGTCGGGCGTGGCAGGTCATGCAGGTTCGGTGTGGCCTGGGGACGGATGCCGTCACGGGCGAGCGCTGCGAAGACGCGATCGGCGAAATCGGGTGCCAGGGCCAGCTTGGTCGGCCAGCCCACCAGCAGACGCTGCTGTTCGGCAAGAAACGCGTTGTCCGGGCGCACCAGGCCGGACTGGGCCGGCTCGGCACGGTCGACACGCAGGGTGGCCCAGCGCAGGGGCGCCTGGTCGATCCACGGCAGCAACTGGCCGAGTTCCTTTTGCGCCGCGGCGATCTGCGCGGCCGGGTCGCGGGCGACGCCGTCGGCTTCGGCCAGGTCGCCGCCCAGGTACCAGACCCACTGGCCATCGGCCGCCGGGTGACTGGTCACCGTGACCCGCGGTTTCGGCCCGCCGCCCAGGCAGTGGGCGTACAGCGGCTTCAGCGTCGGCCCTTTGACCAGCACCATGTGCAGCGGGCGCCGCTGCATGGCCGGTTGCTCGATGCCCAGGTCGCGCAGCAGCTGCTCGGTGCCCGCGCCAGCGCTCAGGACGATGCGTTGCGCGCGGATCTCGCGGTCGTCGACCTTCAGCCCCACCAGTTGGCCGTCCGCATGCAGGGGCGCGATCCGCTCGCCAGCCAGCAGGCTGTCACCGGCCAGGCGCATCAGGTTCGCCAGCAGGCTGGGCACATCGACCACCAGTTCGGCGAGCCGATAGACCTTGCCCTTGAACCGGGGGTCTTGCAACGCCGGTGGCAGCTGCTCGCCCTTGACCTGATCGACCCGACCGCGCACGGCCTTGCTGGCGAAGAAGCTGGTCAGGTTGCCGGCCAGGGTGCCGGGCGACCACAGGTAGTGAGCCTCGGACAGCAGGCGGGTGTCGCGCAGGTCCAGTTCGCCTTCGCCGGCCAGGGCCTCGCGCCAGCGGCGCGGCATGTCGGCGATCGCCTCGGACGCCCCGGTCAGCGCGCCATGCAAGGCATACTTGGCTCCGCCGTGAATGATCCCCTGGGACTTGACCGTCTGCTCCCCGCCCAGGCTGGCCCGTTCCACCAGCACCGTCGAGTAGCCCTGCTGGCGCAGGCGCGCAGTGAGCCAGAGCCCGGCGACTCCGGCCCCGACGACCAGGACATCGGTGGAAATGGCAGATGGCATGCAGGTACCTCGAAAGCTGGGACAGGGGCGCAGTATACAGGCTGTGTCGCCGTGCAGCCTGCCGGCGTGGCGACCGGTCAGTGGCCGCTGCTGTGCGAGAACAGCTGGATCACCGCCACGCCGCCGACGATCATGGCCATGCCCAGTACCGCCGGCAGGTCCAGCTTCTGTCCGTAGATCAGCCAGGCGGCCAGGCTGATCAGCACGATCCCCAGCCCGGACCAGAGCGCGTAGGCGATGCCTACCGGGATGCTGCGCACCACCAGCGTCAGCATCCAGAAGGCGATGGCGTAGCCACCGATCATCAACAGCAGGGGCAGCGGCGTGCTCAACCCTTTGACGGCCTTCATGGAGGCGGTGGCGACGACTTCGGCGCAGATGGCGATGGCCAGGCACAGGTAGGCATTCATGATGGTTCTCCTTGGATCATGACATTCTACGACCTGCCCAGATGGGATAAAGTCATTACCCATCTGCCTTCGAGATAGGTCAATGACGCCACGCTGGAACCTAGAACACCTGCGTCTGTTCGTGCAGGTGGCCGATGCCCGCTCGTTCTCCGCGGTCGCCCGCGCGCTGCGCAAGGCGCAATCGGCGGTCAGTACGGCCATCGCCGCCCTCGAGACCGACCTGGGCGTGACCCTGTTCGAGCGTAGCAGCGGTCGTCAGCCACAGCTGACCGCAGCAGGCGTGGCGTTGCTGAACGATGCCCGCGAGCTGTTGCGTCAGAGCGAGCGCCTCGACGGCCGCGCCCGAGCGTTGATGCGCGGTCAGGAAGCCTTGCTGCGCGTGGCGCACGACGAGGCGATGCCCTACCAGCCGGTCATCGACAGCCTCGACGAGCTGGCCAGCCGCTACCCGTTTCTGGAGGTGCAACTGGCCAGCGGCGCCCATGGCGACGTCGCTGGCAAGCTGCTGGAACGGCGGGCCGACCTGGGGCTGTTCTTTCAGCACGCGCGTATCCCGGAGGCGTTGGAGCGGCGCTCGCTGGGCAGCGTGGATATGGTCACGGTGTGCGCCGTCGGCCATCCTCTGGCCAGCGAGTCGCGCGTCACCCGGCAGTCGCTCGCCCGCCACCGGCAACTGCTGATCACGGCCCAGCAGAGCGACACCCCCGGCGGCGAGGCGATCAGCCCGCACATCTGGCGCGCCGACAGCTTCTATGCCCTGGCCGAGCTGTTGATGCGTGGCCTGGGCTGGGCCTGGCTGCCACGGCACGTGGTGCAGTACCCGACTTACCAGGCGCACATGGTCGAACTGGCCAGCGACTGGCGCCCGCCGGCCTTGGTGGTCGAACTGGCCTGGCGCCGCGACGAACCCCTGGGGCCGGCGGCGCACTGGCTGGCCGAACGCTTTGCCGTGCACCTGCGTGCCATCGGCTAGGCACGACCTGCGCGGCGATCAGACGCGGCGTGACCGTACCTTGCACCCGTCTCGGCTCCTATGGGCGAGGGCAGGAGAGCCTAGTACACTCTCGCGCCATGAACAGAACTCTCTATACCGTGCTTTTCCACCTGGGCTTGCCGCTGATCGCGCTGCGCCTGTTCTTGCGCGGGCGCAAGGCGCCTGCCTACCGCCAGCGTCTGGGCGAGCGCTTCGCCTGTGGCCTGCCGCCGCTGCGCCAGGGTGGCCTGTGGGTGCATGCCGTGTCGGTCGGCGAAAGCATCGCCGCCGCGCCCATGGTCCGTGCGCTGCTCAAGGCCTACCCGGCGCTGCCGGTGACCGTGACCTGCATGACGCCGACCGGCTCGGAGCGCATCCGCGCCCTGTTCGCCGACGAACCCCGGGTGCAGCACTGCTACCTGCCCTACGACCTGCCCTGGGCCGTCGGCCGCTTTCTCGATCACCTCAAGCCGCGCCTGGGCATCGTCATGGAGACTGAGCTGTGGCCCAACCTGATCGACCAGTGCCACCGGCGTGGCATCCCCGTGGCCCTGGCCAACGCCCGACTGTCCGAGCGCTCTGCCCGCGGCTACGGACGCTTCGCCGGCCTGACCCGCCCCATGCTCGCGCAAATGAGCCTGATCGCGGTGCAGACCGAGACCGAAGCCGAGCGTTTCCGTCAGCTTGGCGCGCGTCCCGACTGCGTCCAGGTCACCGGCTCGATCAAGTTCGACCTCACCGTCGACCCTGCGCTCGTCCCCCGCGCCCAGGCGCTGCGCGCGCAGTGGGGCGCCACCGCGCGGCCCGTCTGGATCGCCGCCAGCACCCATGAAGGCGAAGACGCACTGATCCTCGAGGCCCATCGCCAGGTGCTGGCGCTGCACAGCGACGCCTTGCTGATCCTGGTGCCGCGCCACCCCGAACGGTTCGCGGCGGTGCACGCGCTGTGCGCCGAGCGCTTCACCACCGTGCGGCGTTCGTCCGGCGAGGCGGTGCAGGCGCAGACCCAGGTGATGCTCGGCGATACCATGGGCGAACTGCTGTTCCTCTACGCCCTGGCCGACATCGCCTTCGTTGGCGGCAGCCTGGTCGCCACCGGCGGGCACAACCCCCTGGAGCCTGCCGCGCTGTCGCTGCCGGTGATCATGGGGCCGCACGTGTTCAACTTCCTCGACATCAGCGCCCTGCTGCGCGACGCCGGGGCCTTACGGCAGGTGGATGATGCCGAGGGGCTGGGCGAGGCGGTGCGGCAACTGATCGAGCTGCCCCAGGAGGCTCGTCGCAGCGGCGAGGCGGGCCGGACGGTGATGCTCGCGAATCAGGGGGCGTTGGGGCGGTTGTTGGAAGGGCTGGGCAAGCTGATCGACTGAGGCGACGAGGCGGGGTGACTGCCTCACATGTCCGTCCAACCTTGATGTCACGTGCCCCTTGCCTGCCATCCTGCGCCGTGAAGGCGCGTCAAACGGAAAGTGCTTATGCCCATCGTGTACAGACCCGGCCTGACCTGCTCTGAGGTGAATGCGATCGAGTCCACCTGTGAAGTGGTGTTGCCTGAGCCGTACAGGCGCCTGTTGATGCGCATGAATGGCTTCCATATCGCTGCGCCGGATCATGTGCAACTGCGGTTGAGTGCCGTGGAGGCAGGTGAAATAAGCTTCGACCGGCTGTTCGGCGTGCGTGCGGCCGCACGCTGCAACGATCTGATCAGCTTCAACAAGGAATTCATCGATGAGTTGGACTTCATCGAAGGCGCCTTTGCGATCGGCGAGGATGGCGGTGGCAATCCCTTCGTCTGGATCGCCGACCCCCAGGCACGCGGCGTCTATTACTGGGACAGGACACATTTGCATGCGTTTGACGACCCCAATGAGTTCGATATAGCCGAGCAGGAAGAGTCAGGGCCTCTGTACAAGGTCGCTGACGACGTGGACGCGTTTTACAAGCTGATTCTGAGCGCGCTTGGTGCACGCGTCGATTTCATCGAGGACGTGTGAAAGGCTTTATGACCACCCGCCTGCTGAAGCGGAGCAAAGGGCATGCAGTTTTATTCGATGTGTCATGAGTGGGTGGAAGGCGGCTACACCAGCGGGAACGTGACCTTTTTGCCGAGCCTGGATGCGTATTACCACGTCGGGCAACACGTTCAGTTGGAGGGACTGTCTGTGACGGTTGTCATGGACAAGAAAATACGTCGACTGAAATCGGATTTCTTCCTGGCGGGGTCAGGAGCGTTCTTTGCTTCGCACGCGCTCAAGCAGGTGTTGAGCGCCTCGCGTCACGATCTGCACTTCATCGAAGCGGATGTCATCTACGCCAGTGGGTCGGCTGTTGAAAAGCGCTATTTCCTCATGTACGCGCAGCGGTTGCAGGCATGCTTGGATTATGAGCGTTCGAACTACTCGGGAAAGCCTCTGATCCTGCGCAGAATCCAGGAAAACGCGTTGGGTTTCGACTATAAAGTGCGGGGCATCACGAAGCTGTGCATCGATGCCACCAGCGCGGACGGGCTGGATATCTTTTTCTTGGACAAGGCTGTGTGGCTCGACCCGATTGTGTCCGAGGCGCTGATGCGCGACATCGAAAGAAGACACTTGCTGGTGCGGCTCGTGCCCCTTTGAGCCCTCAAGCGCTCGCCATCTCTCAAAAGGAATGCCCATGATCGCCTTCGAAGCCTTCATCGGCCTGTCGCTCATCGCCCTGGGCATGGTCCTCACCCCCGGCCCGAACATGGCCTACCTTGTCTCACGCGCCCTGTCCCAAGGCCGTATCGCTGGCATGATCTCCCTGGCCGGGGTCGCCCTGGGCTTCGTCGTCTACCTGCTGGCCTCGGCCCTGGGTCTGGCTGCCTTGTTCAAGGCCGTGCCGATGGCCTATGACGTGGTCAGGGTCGCGGGTGCGCTCTATCTGGGGTACCTGGCCTGGAACCTGCTCAAGCCCGGTGGTGTTTCGCCCTTCGAGACGCGGGATTTGCCGCCGCATTCGCCACGCCGGTTGTTCTCCATGGGCTTGTTGACCAACCTGCTCAACCCCAAGATCGCGCTCATGTACTCGGCGTTGATCCCGCAGTTCATCGACCCTGCGGCGGGCGCTACGTTGCAACAGTTCCTGCAGCTGGGGCTGGTGCAGATCGCTATCGCGGTGACGGTCAATGGGCTGATCGTGGTGGCGGCGGCGCGTGTCAGCCGGTTTCTGCGCGGTCGTCCTCGCGCCTTGCGGGCGCAGCGTTGGGTCAGTGGTGGGGTGCTGGGTGGGTTTGCCGTGGACATGCTGCGCAAGCCGTGAGGTGGGTGGCGGTGGAGTGGGTGACTTGGGCGCCTGCATCGCTGGGACGTCAGCTTCCACCTGTAGGCACACCACGGTGGAGTAGACGGTTGCAGCTTGTTGGGTGAGTTTTTTGTGGTTCTCTTCGAACGGGAGGTGGGCCTGAAAGGCCCACAAAATCAGCCAATGCAGTCGGTGAATCAAGTAGAAGACAGGCGCCAGCACAGGGAACCACGACACGCCGCCCCATGCCGTATGCCCCTTGGCGGAACGCTAGCACACTCGCCCTGGGATGAGCCTGGGGCCTAGACAAACCAGCATCTCACCCGCGCGAACGCTGTCGCACCCCCTCACGGCTTGCGCTTGAAATTCTCGGCCGCCGCAGCCGCCAGGTCCGGCGGCAGGAAGTCGCGGTCGGGGTTGTAATCGGGCTTGAGGAAGCCGCTCAGCGCTTGCAGGTCCCCTGGGCTCAAGGTACCGGCCGCCTGCTTCAGGCGCAGGTTGTCGAGGATGTAGTCGTAACGGCTGTTGTTGTAGTCGCGTACCGAGGCGTAGAGCTGGCGCTGGGCGTCGAGCACGTCGACGATGTTGCGGGTGCCCACCTGATAACCGATTTCGGTCGCCTCCACGGCGCTCTGGTTGGAGATGATCGACTGCTTGCGCGCCTTGACCTGCTCGACGTCGGTGTTGACCGCCCGGTGCAGGTTGCGGGTGTTTTCCACCACCTGGCGGCGCTGGCCTTCGCGTTGCTGCTCGGCCTGTACCAGGCGCTGGTAGGCCTCGCGCACCTGGGAGCTGGTCAGGCCGCCGCTGTAGATCGGGATGTTCACTTGCAGCCCGATGCTGGTCTGTTCGACGTCACCGCCGTAGGTCACGCCGGGCAGGGGCGAGGGGTTGCTGAAGCCCAGGTTGTCGTTGTCGCCCTTCTGGTAGCGCGCCACGGCGTCCACGGTCGGGGCATGCCCGGCCTTGCGCTGGCGCACGGTTTCCTCGGCGGCGTCCACGGCGTGGTTGGTGGCCAGCAGGGTGAGGTTCTGGCGGGCGGCGGTGTCGACCCAGGCCTGCGCATCGTTGGGGGTCGGCACACTCACCGGCAGGCTGTGGACCACCCCTTGCAATGCCAGGTAATCGCGGTTGGTCAGGGTCACCAGGGCCTGGAAGGCGTCCTGCACCTGGCGCTCGGCCAGGATCCGGTTGGCGCGCGCCGTGTCGTAGCTGGCCTGGGCCTGCAGCACGTCGGTCTTGTCCGTCAGGCCGACGTCGAAACGGCCATTGGACTGGTCCAGCTGGCGCTTGAAGGCCGCTTCCTCGGCCTTGGTCGAGGCCAGGTTGTCCTGGGCGCGCAGCACGGCGAAGTAGCGTTCGGCCGTCTGCAGGATCAGGTTCTGCTCGGTGGCCGACAGCTCCAGCGCCGCCTGCTCGTTGACCGCTTCGGCGGCCTGCAGCTGGAACCAGCGGTCGGCGCGGAAGATCGGCTGCGACAGGGTCGCGCTCCAGGTGTTGCCGCTGCGGTTGGCGATGTAGGCCGGCTGGTCCACCTTGGTCCGGGTGCTCAGTACCTCGGCGCCACCGGAGAGGTTCGGCAGCAGCCCGGCACGGGCCTGGGGCACCACCTCGCGCCGCGCGCCATAGTCGGCCCGGGCGGCGGCCAGGTCGGCATTGTTGAGCACGGCCTCCTGGTACACGCTGACCAGATCGGTTTTCACCGTCATGGACGCCGGTGCTGCCCAGACCATTGCGGGGGATGCACAGGACACGGCAATGGCCAGTGAAAGTTTGCGCAGCATAGGGCAGTCCTTGAACGGTGACGGTTTCTGGGGTGGGCGATCCGGGCGTGAGCGCCAGTGTAGTGGGGCGCGCACTCGGCAACAATCGACCATGTGCGCCGCCGATCATTCCCCACGGCATGCGCCTGGCGTTGTCGGCCCGTGCAGTCTAGACTGCGCGTGTTCTTGTCGGGGTGCCTCGAATCGGAGGCTGAGATCGGAGAGTTCCGGATCCCGTTGAACCTGATCAGGTTAGCGCCTGCGTAGGGAACAAGATTTCTCGCCATCCCGGCGAATCTCTTGTGCCAGGTCCGGGATGTTCCAGCGGCTCGTTCGAGCCTCGGCACGTCACGTATCGGCACAGCGCCCACCACGGGTGCGTCCGCGTCCGCTCAGGTTCTTCCCCCGACATCCATCCGCCAGGAACATGTCCGGGAGCCTTTGATGAGCAGACAAGAAAAAACGATCAACCTCAGCGAATCGGCGCGCGTCGATCAGCAGTCCGTGCAGCCCTTCGCCCGTTCGCGCAAGGTCTACGTCCAGGGCTCGCGTCCGGACATCCGCGTGCCCATGCGCGAGATCAGCCTGGACGACACGCCGACCGACTTCGGCGGCGAGGCCAACGCACCGGTGCTGGTCTACGACACCTCCGGCCCCTACACCGACCCCGAGGTGACCATCGACGTGCGTCGTGGCCTGGCCGATGTGCGTTCCGGGTGGATCGACGCGCGGGGCGACACCGAGCGCCTGGCGGGGCTGAGTTCCGACTTCGGCCAGCAGCGCCTGGCGGACGATGACCTGACCCGGTTGCGCTTCGCCCACGTGCGCCATCCACGTCGCGCCAAGGCCGGCGCCAACGTCAGCCAGATGCACTATGCCCGCCAGGGCATCATCACCGCCGAGATGGAATACGTCGCCCTGCGCGAGAACATGAAGCTGCAGGAGGCCCACGCCGCCGGACTGCTCGCGCAGCAGCACGCCGGGCACAGTTTCGGCGCCAGCATTCCCAAGGTCATCACCGCCGAGTTCGTGCGCGAGGAGATCGCTCGTGGGCGGGCGATCATCCCCGCCAACATCAACCACACCGAGCTGGAGCCGATGATCATCGGCCGCAACTTCCTGGTGAAGATCAACGGCAACATCGGCAACAGCGCCCTGGGCTCGTCCATCGAGGAGGAGGTGGCCAAGCTCACCTGGGGCATCCGCTGGGGCTCGGACACCGTGATGGACCTGTCCACCGGCAAGCACATCCACGAGACCCGCGAGTGGATCATCCGCAACTCGCCGGTACCGATCGGCACCGTGCCGATCTACCAGGCCCTGGAGAAGGTCAATGGCGTGGCCGAGGACCTGACCTGGGAGCTGTTCCGCGACACGCTGATCGAGCAGGCCGAGCAGGGCGTGGACTATTTCACCATCCACGCCGGTGTGCTGCTGCGCTACGTGCCGCTGACCGCCAAGCGGGTCACCGGCATCGTCAGCCGCGGTGGCTCGATCATGGCCAAGTGGTGCCTGGCCCATCACCAGGAGAACTTCCTCTACACCCACTTCGAGGAGATCTGCGAGATCATGAAGGCCTACGACGTCAGCTTCTCGCTGGGCGACGGCCTGCGTCCCGGCTCGATCGCAGACGCCAACGACGAGGCCCAGTTCGGTGAGCTGGAAACCCTCGGCGAGCTGACCAAGATCGCCTGGAAGCATGACGTGCAGTGCATGATCGAAGGTCCCGGCCACGTGCCGATGCAGCTGATCAAGGAGAACATGGACAAGCAGCTCGAGTGCTGCGACGAGGCGCCGTTCTACACCCTCGGGCCGCTGACCACCGACATCGCGCCAGGCTACGACCACATCACCTCGGGCATCGGCGCGGCGATGATCGGCTGGTTCGGCTGCGCCATGCTCTGCTACGTCACGCCCAAGGAACACCTGGGCCTGCCGAACAAGGACGACGTCAAGACCGGCATCATCACCTACAAGATCGCGGCCCACGCCGCCGACCTGGCCAAGGGGCATCCGGGCGCACAGATCCGCGACAACGCCCTGTCCAAGGCGCGTTTCGAGTTTCGCTGGGAGGACCAGTTCAACCTCGGCCTGGACCCGGACACCGCCCGCGCCTTCCACGACGAGACGCTGCCCAAGGAGTCGGCCAAGGTCGCGCATTTCTGCTCGATGTGCGGGCCGAAGTTCTGTTCGATGAAGATCACCCAGGAGGTGCGCGAGTACGCGGCCAACCAGCGGATCGAGGCGGTCGACGTGGCGGTCGAGGAAGGCCTGCGCGAACAGGCCGAGCGCTTCCGCCAGACCGGTAGCCAGCTGTACCAGAAGGTCTGACGGCCGCCGCTCGCGCCCGTCGCTTGCTCAGGGCGGGCGCGCCACGCTCCATCGCGGGTCCTCGACGGGCCCGTGCTCATCCCTCGAAGCGAGCCTGTACCGTGACCACGCCCAGTCCGTTTTCCCCTGATCGTCCCGTTCCCGTGGACCGCCGCCCGTTCGGCGCCCGCGACCTGTTCACCCTGTGGTTTTCCCTTGGCACCGGCCTGATGGTACTGCAGGTCGGCGCGCTGCTGGCGCCGGGCCTGGGCCTGGCCGGCGCCTGGCTGGCGATCGTCGTCGGCACCGCCGTCGGGGTGCTGCTGCTGGCGGCCGCCGGTGTGGTCGGCACCGACACCGGCCTGTCGGCGATGGCTTCGCTGCGCCTGAGCCTGGGACGCCATGGCGTTCGGCTGCCTGCGCTGTTGAATGTGTTGCAGCTGATCGGCTGGGGCGCGTTCGAGCTCATCGTCATGCGCGATGCCGCGAGCCTGCTCGGCACCCGTGCCTTCGGCGAAGCCAGTCCCTGGAGCAGCCCCGTGCTCTGGACGCTGTGCTTCGGCGCCCTGGCCACGCTGCTGGCCGTCTGTGGCCCGCTGGCCTTCGTGCGCAAGATCCTGCGCACCTGGGGCATCTGGCTGCTGCTGGGCGCCTGCCTGTGGCTGACCTGGAACCTGCTCGCCCGCGCCGACCTGGCCGCGATCTGGGCACGTGCCGGCGATGGCTCGATGCCCCTGGCCGTGGGCATCGACATCGCCATCGCCATGCCGCTGTCGTGGCTGCCCCTGATCGCCGACTATTCGCGCTTCGGCCAGCGGGCCGGCCGGGTCTTCGCCGGGACGGCGCTGGGCTATCTGCTCGGCAACGGCTGGCTGATGAGCCTGGGGGTGGCGTATACCCTGGCGTTCGCCACGGCGGGCGAGGCCAATGCGCTGCTGCTGGCGCTGGCCGGGGCCGGCCTGGGCATCCCGCTGCTGTTGATCCTGCTCGACGAGTCGGAAAACGCCTTCGCCGACATCCACTCGGCGGCAGTGTCCAGCGGCCTGCTGCTGGGCCTGAAGGTCGAACACCTGGCGCTGGCCATCGGCGCGCTGTGCACCCTGATCGCTTGCCTGGCACCGCTGGCGCAGTACGAGCACTTCCTGCTGTTGATCGGCTCGGTGTTCGCACCGTTGTTCGGTGTGGTGCTGACGGATCATTTCCTGGTCCGGCGCCGACGACTGCCGGCGGTGGTTGGCGACCTGCACGGCACGGCGCTGGTGGCCTGGATCGCCGGGGTGGGGGTCTATCACCTGCTGGCCCAGCTGGCGCCGGACGTGGGGGCGACCCTGCCCGCCGTGGTGGTGGCAGGGGCGCTGCATGGGCTGGCGAGTCTCAGCCGCGGCCGGGGAACAGCTCCGGCTTGAGCACGCCGTTCAGGCGCGGGTAGGGCAGTTTCAGCTCGATGTGCCCCATGGCGTAGGGCGCGATGGCATAGACTTCGTACTTGAGGATCACCGCGCCATAGGTCAGGGCGATGTGCGGGGTCTGGCGGAAGGGCCAGGTCTTGACGAACTCCGGGTCCTTGTCCATGCCGGTGCTGATCAGCCAGGCACGGTGAGACTCCTCGGCGGTCTTCCAGAAGGTCGCTTCCTGGCCCGGCACCAGCATGTCCTGCAGGGTCAGGACCTTGTCCAGCTTGCGCGAGTAGTTGATGAAGCCACGCCCGGGCATGCCGTGGGCGCCGCCGCTGTCCAGGTAACTGGACAGTTCGATGATCACCAGCCCGTCATGCTGCTCGCGTACCTTGGCCTGCAGGTAACTGCTGTTGCGCTTCTCGGCGCTGGCCAGGTAGGCCGCTTCGTAGGCCTGGAGCGAGGTGGGTGCGGTGCCTTTCTGGTTGTCTTCGGTCAGCGCCAGCAGGCGACGCTCGACGATGGCGTCGAGCTTGGGCAGCGTCGGGAAATGCACCACATCGATGTTCACCAGGGGGCAGTCGCGCTCGTTGCAACCTGGCTTGACGTGTTCCCACGCCTCGCGCTTGGTCTCCAGCGGGGCCCGGTAGTTGGGTTCGAACAGGCTCTGGCAAGCGCCCAGCGCCAGGGCCAGCACAGCTACGGAAGTCAGTTTGACCAGCGTCATGTGGATCCTTGCAAGACAAAGGTAGATCGGCCTTCGACCGTCTGCACGGCCTTCGGTTCGGCACTAAGCTAACAGAGCGGCATCTGGCTGTCCTGCGCCGCCGCGATTGGCGGAAAGGGATGAAACCCGTCGAGGCGCAGAGTAGGATGGCGCGATGCGGTAACTGAGGTAAACGAGGTCATACATGTCAGATTCGTTGAATTCGATGCCCCGGACGGTCGAGATCGTCGAGCGGGTCACGTGCTATCAGGGCTTCTACCGGTTGGACAAGGTGCGCCTGCGTCATGAGCTGTTCGCTGGCGGCCTGGGCCGCGAGATCAGCCGTGAGCTGTTCGTGCGCCATGACGCCGTGTGCGTGCTGCCCTACGACCCCCAGCGCGATGAAGTGGTACTGATCGAGCAGTTCCGCGTCGGGGCCCTGGACAAGACGCAGAACCCGTGGCTGATCGAGCTGGTGGCCGGCCTGATCGACAAGGACGAGCGGCCCGAGGAGGTCGCTCACCGAGAGGCCGAGGAAGAAGCCGGCCTGAGGTTCTCCGCGCTGTGGCCGATGACGCGCTACTTCCCGTCTCCGGGCGGCAGCGACGAGTTCGTGCACCTGTTCCTGGGGCGTTGCGACAGTGAGGGCGCGGGCGGTCTGCACGGGCTGGAAGAAGAGGGCGAGGACATCCGCGTCAAGGTCTGGTCGTTCGAGGACGCCCTGCAGGCCGTACGTGACGGACGCATTGGCAACGCCGCCAGCATCATCGCGATCCAATGGCTGGCGCTCAACCGCGACGAAGTCAGGGGTCTGTGGTCGTGAGCCCGCTGCGTGAACGCTACCGCGTCGATCTGGTCGGCCTGCAGGCCGCCTGCGAGGCCAACTATGCGCGGCTGATGCAACTGCTGCCGAGCATGCGCGATGGCATGGGCTCGCGGCGCATCGGCATGACCCAGGGCGACCAGATGCTCGGCGTGCTGGTGCTCGACGTGGTGCTCGCCTGCCCCTACACCACCACGCTGCGGGTACGTCAGGAGCACAGCCTGCCCTGGCTGCCGGTGCCGCAGCTGGAGGTGCAGGTGTACCATGACGCGCAGATGGCCGAGGTCATCAGCGCCGAGCATGCACGGCGCCTGCGCAGCATCTACCCTTACCCTAACGACGCCATGCATCAGCCTGACGAAAAGGCCCAGCTCAACCTGTTCCTGGGCGAATGGCTGAGCCATTGCCTGGCCTGCGGCCATGAGCTCGAAGCCGTGCGCTGAGCCTGTACGGCAAGCATCCTGCGCCCACCGCCCGTCATCATTCGTTCGCTGTCCGCCTTGAGGAGACGGTCCCGTGTCGCCATCCGATGCTTCACAACACAGTGCACCCGTGCGCGTGGTGCAGTTGACCGACCCGCACCTGTTCGCCAGTCCAGACAAGACCTTGCTGGGGGTCAACACCCGGGACAGCTTGCACCATGTGGCCGAGCAGGTGCGGCGTGAGCACCCTGGTCTCGACGTGTTGCTTTGCACCGGGGACCTGTCCCAGGATGGCAGCGCGGCGTCCTACCAGGCGTTCGAGGAGGCCACCGCCACCTTGGCCACCCGGACACGCTGGCTGCCTGGCAACCACGACCGCCTCGAGACCATGGCGGCCGTGACCGAGGGCAGCGACCGTCTGCAGGCGGTGACCGACGTGGACGGCTGGCGCATCGTCACCCTGGTGTCCACGGTACCGGGTGCGACCCACGGCTGGCTCGACGACACGCAACTGGCGGTGCTGGAACAGGCCCTGGACGGTGCGGGCGGGCGGCACTGCCTGGTCTGCCTGCACCACCAGCCGGTGGACATCGGTTGTGCCTGGATGGCCCCCATCGGCCTGCGCAATGCCGAGGCCCTGTTCATGCACCTGCGGGGGCGTCCTCAGGTCAAGGCATTGCTCTGGGGGCACGTGCACCAGGCCTGCGACCGGCAGGTGGACGGTCTGCGGCTGCTGGCCTCGCCGTCCACCTGCATCCAGTTCGCGCCGGCCAGCGAGGACTTCGTGGTGAGCGAGGAGCACCCTGGCTACCGCTGGCTGCACCTGTACCCAGACGGACGGCTGGACACCGGGGTCGAGCGTGCACAGGGCTTTCAGGTGACACTGGACCTCGACGGCCCGGGTTATTGAGCAGGTTGTAACACCCTGGCGCTACGCCAACCTGGGGTGAACAGGCTACACTGCGCGTCCCCGCGCCCGTCCCTCGACGGGCCTGTCGCCGCAGACCCCAGGAGCAGCATGTCGGCTTCGATCCTCTACATCCATGGTTTCAACAGCTCGCCGCTATCGCGCAAGGCACACCAGCTCGAAACGGCGATGGGCCAGCTCGGACTGGCCGAACGGCTGCGCATTCCGGCACTGCACCATCACCCGCGCCAGGCCGTCGACCAGCTCGAGGCTGCCATCGTCGCCCTCGGTCAGCCACTGCTGGTGGGCAGTTCGCTAGGCGGCTACTATGCCACCTACCTGGCCGAGCGCCATGGCCTCAAGGCCCTGCTGATCAACCCGGCGGTCGCACCGCACCGGCTGTTCGACGGCTACCTCGGCACCCAGCGCAACCTCTACACCGACGAGACCTGGGAGCTGACCCTGGACCACGTACAGGCCCTGGCCGAGCTGGAGGTCCCCGCGCCGCACGCCGGCGAGCGTATCCAGGTCTGGCTGCAGACCGGCGACGAAACCCTCGACTACCGCCAGGCGCAACGCTACTACCAGGCCTGCGACCTGCGCATCGAGGTCGGCGGCGACCACGGTTTCCAAGGCTTCGCCCAGCGTCTGGACCAGGTCCTGGCCTTCGCGGGCATCGCACCGGAGCGCGACGCGGCGCTCGATGTGTCGAGTTCCTGATTTTTTGCATTCACCAGACTGACGACGAGAATCCATGGCCAATCCCAGCGCTAGCGCCTACAACGCAGACGCCATCGAGGTCCTCTCCGGCCTCGATCCGGTCCGCAAGCGACCGGGCATGTACACCGATACCAGTCGGCCCAACCACCTGGCCCAGGAAGTCATCGACAACAGTGTCGACGAAGCCCTGGCCGGCCACGCCCGCTCGATCCAGGTGATCCTGCACGCCGACCATTCCCTGGAAGTGTCCGACGACGGCCGCGGCATGCCCGTGGACATCCACCCCGAAGAAGGGGTGTCCGGGGTCGAGCTGATCCTCACCAAGCTGCACGCCGGCGGCAAGTTCTCCAACAAGAACTACCAGTTCTCCGGCGGCCTGCACGGGGTCGGCATCTCGGTGGTCAACGCTTTGTCCAGCCAGGTCCGGGTCCGCGTGAAGCGCGATGGCAACGAATACCAGATGAGCTTCGCCGACGGCTTCAAGGCCAGCGAGCTGCAGGTGGTCGGCACGGTCGGCAAGCGCAACACCGGCACCAGCGTGTATTTCGCGCCGGATCCCAAGTACTTCGACTCGCCTAAGTTCTCGGTGAGCCGCCTCAAGCACGTGCTCAAGGCCAAGGCCGTGCTGTGCCCCGGGCTGTCGATCAGCTTCGAGGACAAGGGCGCTGGCGAGAAGGTCGAGTGGCATTACGAGGACGGCCTGCGTTCCTACCTGGTCGATGCGGTCAGCGAGTTCCAGCGCCTGCCCGACGAGCCGTTCTGCGGCAGCCTGGCCGGCAACAAGGAGGCTGTGGACTGGGCCTTGCTGTGGTTGCCCGAGGGCGGTGACAGCCTGCAGGAAAGCTACGTCAACCTGATCCCCACCGCCCAGGGCGGCACCCACGTGAACGGCCTGCGCCAGGGCCTGCTCGATGCCATGCGCGAGTTCTGCGAATTCCGCAACCTGCTGCCACGGGGTGTCAAGCTGGCGCCCGAAGACGTGTGGGAACGGATCGCCTTCGTGCTCTCGATGAAGATGCAGGACGCGCAGTTCTCCGGCCAGACCAAGGAGCGCCTGTCGTCGCGCGAAGCGGCCGCGTTCGTCTCCGGCGTGGTCAAGGACGCGTTCAGCCTGTGGCTCAACGCCCACCCCGAACTGGGCCTGCAACTGGCCGAGCTGGCCATCAGCAACGCCGGTCGACGGCTCAAGGCCAGCAAGAAGGTCGAGCGCAAGCGCGTGACCCAGGGCCCGGCACTGCCGGGCAAGCTGGCCGACTGCGCCGGGCAGGACCCGATGCGCGCCGAGCTGTTCCTGGTCGAGGGCGACTCGGCCGGCGGCTCGGCCAAGCAGGCCCGTGACAAGGAGTTCCAGGCCATCCTGCCGTTGCGCGGCAAGATCCTCAACACCTGGGAAGTCGACGGGGGCGAGGTCCTGGCCAGTCAGGAGGTGCACAACATCGCCGTGGCCATCGGGGTCGACCCGGGCGCTACCGACCTGACCCAGCTGCGCTATGGCAAGGTCTGCATCCTCGCCGACGCCGACTCCGACGGCCTGCACATCGCCACGTTGCTGTGCGCGCTGTTCGTTCAGCATTTCCGTCCTCTGGTCGAGGCTGGCCATGTCTACGTGGCCATGCCGCCGCTGTACCGCATCGACCTGGGCAAGGAGATCTACTACGCCCTGGACGAGGCCGAACGCGACGGCATCCTCGATCGGCTGGTGGCCGAGAAGAAGCGTGGCAAGCCCCAGGTGACCCGCTTCAAGGGGCTGGGCGAGATGAACCCACCGCAGCTGCGCGAGACCACCATGGACCCCAACACCCGCCGGCTCGTGCAACTGACCCTGGACGACCTGCAAGGCACGCGCGAAATCATGGACATGCTGTTGGCCAAGAAGCGTGCGGGCGACCGCAAGAGCTGGCTGGAGACCAAGGGCAACCTGGCCGAGGTCCTGGTGTGACCCGTGGCCTTCTGATCCTGGGCCTGGCCTGCCTGGCGTCGATGGCGATGCCCGTGCAGGCGCAGGTGTGGCCCGAGCTGAATTTTGTCGCCGAGCACCCCGTCGAGGGCATGCGCGGCGGCAACCTGTCGGGCCTGGCGCTTTGCCAGGGTCGGCTGTGGGCCGTGTCGGACCGCGACGACGACCAGATCTACCGGCTCGACATGCAGGCTGACACCTGGCAGGCCGAGGCACGGACCTTCCAGGCGCCCTCGGCGCCGGACAGCGGCCTGCCCTGGGGCTTGCAGTCGAGCACCTGGGCAGCCGCCTACCTGCGTGGGGGTGCCCTGGACTTCGAGGGCATCAGCTGCGACCAGCAGGGTACTGCCTATGTGGTCAGCGAGGCGCAGGCCAGCGTGCTGCGGGTACCGCCGACCGGCGAGGTCGAGTGGCTCAAGATCGATCCGGCCATGGTGCGTCAGGCACGTGCCAGCGGGATGCTGTTGCACTTCAATGCCCTGTTCGAGGGGCTGGCGGTGAACCCGACGGGCGACCGTCTGTGGCTGGCGGCCGAGCGTGAGCGGCGCGGGCTGGTCGCCTTGCACCGGCAGCAGGCGGTATGGACCTGTGTGGAGGGCTGCGTGCTGTTCAGTGAAGCGGGCAAGTCCCCTCCGCCCAGCCAGACCGGCCGAACCCGCCCCATCGCGCGGGATTTCTCCGACCTGAGCTGGTTCGAGGGCAAGCTGTTCACCCTCGAGCGCAACGCCTACCGTATCTGCCGGCGCACACCTGCAAGCGGCGAGGTGGAACGCTGCTGGTCGTTCGCCGAGGGCGGGCTGGCCGAAGGCCGTCGCTATGACGAGCCCTACGGGCTGGCCGAGGCGCTGGTGATCGACCGTCAAGGGGCTTGGGTCGGCCTGGACAACAACAATGCCCGGCGTGCCGACGGGGAAACCCGGCCCATCGTCTGGCGCTTCGCCGCGCCCAAGGGCGGCTGGGGCGTCGCGCCGTGAGCACCCCACCCGGCAAGCGCGCGGGCAAGGTGCTGATGATCCTGGCCTGGGCGGCGGCGCTGTTCCTGGCCACCCGGTTCTTCGGTGCCTGGGAACAGCGCCAGCACAACCCCAACACCGAGGTGCGGTCGGCCCACGGGCCTGGCTTCGTCGAGGTGCGTCTGGTGGGCAACCATCAGGGCCACTTCGTCGTCGACGGCGCGATCAATGAGCAGCCCGTGCACTTCATGCTCGACACCGGCGCCACCGACGTGGCGATCCCCGAGCGCGTGGCCCGGCAGCTCGACCTCGCGCGCGGCGCGCCAGTGCTGGTCAGCACCGCCAACGGGCGCACCGAAGGCTATCGCACCCGCCTGAACAGCCTGCAGCTGGGCGACATCCGCCTGCAGGACGTGCGTGCGATGGTCGTGCCGGGCCTGGATGGCGATCAGATCCTGCTCGGCATGAGCGCCCTGAAACAACTTGAATTCACCCAGCGCAGCGGCACCTTGCTGCTGCGCCAGAACCTGAAATGACGAGGCCCGCATGAGCGACTCCCTGGAACTCAGTCTCGACGGCGTCGAGCGCCGCTCCCTGGCTGACTTCACCGAACAGGCCTACCTCAACTACTCCATGTACGTGATCATGGACCGCGCCCTGCCGCACATCGGCGATGGCCTGAAGCCTGTGCAACGGCGCATCGTCTATGCCATGAGCGAGCTGGGCCTGGATGCCGACGCCAAGCACAAGAAGTCCGCGCGGACCGTGGGCGACGTGCTCGGCAAGTTCCACCCGCACGGCGATTCGGCCTGCTACGAAGCCATGGTGCTGATGGCGCAGCCTTTCAGCTACCGCTACACGCTGGTCGACGGCCAGGGTAACTGGGGTGCACCGGACGATCCCAAATCGTTCGCCGCCATGCGCTACACGGAGGCGCGTCTGTCGCGCTACTCCGAAGTGCTGCTCGACGAAGTCGGCCAAGGCACCGTGGACTGGGTACCGAACTTCGATGGCACTCTGCAGGAGCCGTCGGTCCTGCCGGCACGCCTGCCCAATATCCTGCTCAATGGCACCACCGGCATCGCGGTCGGCATGGCCACCGACGTGCCGCCGCACAACCTGCGCGAAGTGGCCGCCGCCTGCGTACGGCTGCTGGACGAGCCGAAGGCGACGGTCGAGCAGCTGTGCGAGCACATCCAGGGGCCGGACTACCCGACCGAGGCGGAGATCATCACGCCACGGGCCGAGATGCTCAAACTCTACGAGAGCGGTCGTGGCTCGATCCGCATGCGTGCGGTGTACCGGGTGGAGGAGGGCGACATCGTCGTCACGGCGCTGCCGCACCAAGTGTCCGGCGCCAAGGTGCTCGAGCAGATCGCCGCGCAGATGCAGGCCAAGAAACTGCCGATGGTCGCCGACCTGCGCGACGAATCGGACCATGAGAACCCATGCCGCATCGTCATCATCCCGCGCTCCAACCGGGTCGATGCCCAGGAGCTGATGCAGCACCTGTTCGCCACTACCGACCTGGAGAGCACTTACCGGGTCAACGTCAACATCATCGGCCTGGACGGTCGCCCGCAGTTGAAGAACCTGCGTACGCTGCTGCAGGAGTGGCTGCAGTTCCGCGTCAACACCGTGCGCCGGCGCCTGCAGTTCCGCCTGGACAAGGTCGAGCGGCGTCTGCACCTGCTCGAAGGCCTGCTCACCGCCTTCCTCAACCTGGATGAGGTGATCCACATCATCCGCACCGAGGACCACCCCAAGCCGGCGCTGATCGCCCGTTTCGGCCTGAGCGAGACCCAGGCCGACTACATTCTCGAGACGCGCCTGCGCCAGCTGGCACGCCTGGAAGAGATGAAGATCCGTGGCGAACAGGACGAACTGCTCAAGGAGCAGGCCAAGCTCCAGGGGCTGCTGGGCAGCGAAGCCAAGCTCAAGAAGCTGGTACGCAGCGAGCTGATCAAGGATGCCCAGACCTATGGCGACGACCGCCGTTCGCCGATCGTCGAGCGCGCCGAGGCCAAGGCCCTGTCGGAAAACGAGCTGATGCCGACCGAGCCGGTGACCGTGGTGCTTTCGGAGAAGGGTTGGGTGCGTTGCGCCAAGGGCCACGACATCGACGCCACCGGCCTGTCGTACAAGGCCGGGGATGGCTTCAAGGCTGCTGCGCCAGGGCGCTCGAACCAGTCGGCGGTGTTCATCGATTCGACCGGGCGAAGCTACTCGGTGGCGGCACATACGCTGCCCTCGGCCCGTGGTCAGGGTGAGCCGCTGACCGGGCGCCTCACGCCGCCGCCGGGGGCGAGCTTCGAATGCCTGCTGCTGCCGGAGGACGACGCGCTGTACGTGGTGGCCTCGGACGCCGGCTACGGCTTCGTGGTCAAGGGCGAGGACCTGCAGACTAAGAACAAGGCCGGCAAGGGGCTGCTCAGCCTGCCGGCCGGGGCCAAGGTGCTCAGCCCACGCCCCGTGCCCAACCGCGAGCAGGACTGGCTGGCCGCGGTGACCACCGAGGGTCGCTTGCTGGTGTTCAGGGTGGCCGACCTGCCACAGCTGGGCAAGGGCAAGGGCAACAAGATCATTGGCATCCCGGGCGAGCGCGTGGCCAATCGCGAGGAGTACGTGACTGACCTGGCGGTGTTGGCCGAGGGCGCGACCCTGGTGCTCAGTGCGGGCAAGCGCACGCTGTCGCTCAAGGGCGCGGACCTTGATCACTACAAAGGCGAGCGTGGACGGCGCGGCAACAAACTGCCACGTGGTTTCCAGCGTGTCGACGCGCTGACGGTCGACTGAGCCCAGCCCGGCCGGGACCTTCGCTCAAGGGACGTCCGGGCGGAAAGGCTGGAGTTGCCCGGACATTTCGCGGATGATAGGCGCCTCTTGGCGCCAGCGTCGCTGTGTGCCCCTACCGAACTTGACACGTATCACTGCGGTCCGCCGCCATGGCGACCGCCTGGATGGGATGAATGAACGTTCTGCGCCTTCCATTTGTATGGTTGATGACTGGCGTATTGGGCCTGGCCGGATGCAGCGTCCATCAGCCCACGGCTCTCTATCAGCTCGACAGCGGGAACCCGGGTCAGCCGTCACAACATGCGGGTCTTGCCGTCGTGCTCGGCCCCGTATCGGTTGCTGACTACCTGCAGCGGGAAACCTTGCTGCAACGCCAGGCCGACGGCAGCCTGACCGGCGCGACCGCCGGACGCTGGGCCGGCAGCCTGTCGTCGGACATCGATCAGTTGCTCGTGCGCCAGTTGGCCTGGCGTCTGGACAGCCAGCGCGTGGTGCTGGCACCGGCCACCGCCGGGTTCAGCCCCGACGTGCAGGTGCTGCTCTCGATCACCCGGCTCGACTCGGGCACCGACCAGCCAGCGGTTCTGGACGCGCAGTGGCGCCTGCTCGATCGTCGGGGCAAGGTGCGTGACAACCGCATCGTCCACCTCGAACAGCCGCATGAAGGCAGCGAGTCGTCCCAGGTAAAGGCGCAGGGACAACTGCTGCAGAGGCTGGCCGAGCAGTTGAGCACGGCGGTCAAACCCCTGGCCAATCAGCCGGCGATTGCCGACGAGTCGACGAAGAAGCCGGCCGCGCCCACCCAAGTGCGCAAGGATGCCCAGAAGCCGAAGATCCCGATGGCCACGCCGATCCGTACCGATCTGGAAGTCTACCGGTTCTGAGAGCGCCAGGTTGCCAGCACAAGGGTGGGAGGCCAGCCGCCTCGCCACCTCTCTCAAGCCTGCTCTGGCCTTGGTGGGAGCTGGCTTGCCAGCGATAGGGGCAGTTCCATTCACCTCAAGACTGACAGGCCAGCATTGATCCTGTTGGCCATGTGTCGAATCTACGACCGCTATCGCGGGCAAGCCCGCTCCCACAGGCAGCGTCGCCATCGCGCTGATGCCTGCTTGAAGTGAGTACCTGTGGGGGCTGGCTTGCCAGCGATAGGACCGTCGAGGCTCGACGCTCAACGAAAAAAGGTGGTCATTCGACCACCTTCGTCTTCACTGCCCGCGTCGCTCGTGCATCCGCGCCAACTGACGCTCGAGCATGGACGGGTAGGGCTCCATCAGCCGCTCGACGCAGCTGGCGCCTTCGGGGCTTGCGATCGGTCGGATACGCGCGCGCTGGCGCACCAGGGCATCCTCGCCCACACTGCGCTCGACCAGCAGCAGGTTACGGCTGTGCTGCGACAGCGCCAGGGCGCCTTGGGCCTTCTCGGTCAACAGCAGGTCGACCTGGCTCAGGCCGTGCAGGTCCTGGCCCAGCATCAGGCCCAGCTGCATCTGCAGGGTGATGCCGCTGTCGGCGACCTCGATCTGCAACGCATGCCCCAGCGCACGCAGCAGCTCGCCGCAGCAAATGGCGTTGGTCAGGTAGTCTTCGCCGCTGTCGCCACTGTTGAACAGCAGCAGGGTGCTGCCATCGTTCAAGGTGTACATGGTGCCTTCGTACAGCGAGGCCGCCTGCTCCAGGCAGTCGCGGTAGCGTTCCTGAAGCTCGTTCAGGCGGGTGCGCGGCAGGCGCCGTAACTGGTCCTGGGAGCCCAGTTGCACGGCGAGCACCGCGCTGGTCTGCGGTTCGGCCTTGACGGCCGCAGCAGGCTGGTCCACCACCAGATCGGCGAACGCCTCATCGTCGTGCTCGTCCTCGCTGACGGTCCGCGAGGCGACCGCCGGGCGTGCCGTCGGTGTGGTCGCTGGCGGGGTGTCGACGAACGTTTCATCATCGTGCGCGTCGTCGTAGACCTCGTCGTGCTCGTCGATGTCCGGCTCAGGAGGCGGAGGCGCCAGGCGCGCATGCAACTGACGCGCAATGTCGCCGATCTCGTCCTGACGGTCGGTGGCCGGCGTGTAGGGGTGCGGCTCGCGCAACCAGACCCGCAACTGCAGCAGCGGCGTGGTGATCGAGCGCCCCGTGCGCAGGCTGAGCACCAAGCACAACACGGCCAGGATGGCTGCAAGCACGCCCATGCTTTGCAGGCTGATCAGCATCGGCTGATGGAAGCGTTCCATGTCCAGGCTGATGCGCAGTTGCCCGGCCGTCACGTCCTGGAAAGTGATGCGCGTCTGGTACACGCCCTTGGCCTCGCCGAGCAGGCCGTTGCGAGGGCGTTGCCCAGCTTCGGCGAGGATCCGGTTGTCCACGCTGTAGATGGCGGCATGGGCCACCAGCGGGTTCTTCGCCAGGTTGCCGAGCAGCACGTTGAGGCTGAGAATGTCGTTGGCCACCAGCAGCTCGGTGGCCGACGTGGCCGTCTGGGTGATCAGGCTCTGGCCGAGCGCGTCCGCCTGCTCGTGCATGGCCTGCTTGAACTGCAGCCCCATCACGCAGGCGTAGATCACCAGGGCCAGGGCCACCAGGAAAAGGTTGTTGAAGGCTATCCGCAACACCAGCGGGAGACGACGCTGGCGCAGGGCACGGAAGAGCATCACGAAGAAGTTGTCTGGCTTGACGGGCGTGGGCCGGTTCACAGAGCTCGGCTCTTTATGGCGGAAAAGTGGTGCGCAGTATAGCGAGCGGAGTTTTGTCGGCAAAGCGTCCGCCATGCCCGATTGTCACGGAAAATCGGTAGAATGCGCCTTTTTCATCATTTTGGAGCCTGGTCTTGCGCGAAATCGTCCTGATCAACATCACCGGTGAGGACCGTCCCGGTCTTACCGCGGCCATCACCGGCGTCCTGCTCCAGGGCGGCGTGAGCATCCTCGACATCGGCCTGGCGGTGATGCACGGCACTTTGTCGTTCGGCATCCTGGTGACCATTCCCGACAACGAAGCGGCCTCGGCGCTGTTGCAGGCCGTGCAGTCCAAGACGCACGAGCTGGACCTGCAGGCGCGCTACACCCCCGTGTCCGAGACGGATTATCAGCGTTGGGTGGAAGGGCAGCGCGAAGCGCGCCATGTCGTGACCCTGCTCAGCCGCAAGGTCAGCCCGGAGCAGCTGCAGCAGGTGAGCGCGGCAATCTCCCGACATGGCCTGACCATCGAACGCATCGAGCGGCTGTCATCGCGTGTGGCGCTGGATGCACCGGTGGACAAGAGCAAGGCCTGCATCGAGATCACCGTGCGCGGTACGCCGGACGATGCACAGGCGCTGCGTGCCGATTTCCTGGGGTTGTCCGATGCGTTGGACATCGACCTGGCGTTCCAGAACGACGACTTGTTCCGTCGCCACCGTCGCCTGGCGGTCTTCGACATGGACTCGACGCTGATCGAGGCCGAAGTGATCGACGAGCTGGCCAAGGCAGCTGGCGTGGGCGAGCAGGTCGCGGCCATCACCGAGCGCGCCATGCGCGGCGAACTGGATTTTCGCGCCAGCTTCAAGGAGCGCATGGCGCTGCTCAAGGGGCTGGACGTGGGCGTGCTCGATGAGATCGGCGCGTCGCTGCGCCTGACCGAAGGCGCCGAAACCCTGTTCGCCGAACTCAAGCGTCTGGGCTACAAGACCGCCATCCTGTCGGGCGGGTTCTCGTATTTCGCCAAGCAGGTCCAGGCGCGACTGGGCATCGACTACGTGTTTGCCAACGAGCTGGAGGTGGTGGACGGCAAGGTGACCGGTGTGGCCGTGGAGCCGATCGTCGATGCACAGCGCAAGGCCGACTTGCTGACCGAGTTGGCGCACAAGGAAGGGCTCAGCCTGGAACAGACCATCGCGGTCGGCGACGGCGCCAACGACCTGCCGATGCTGGCCCTGGCCGGGCTGGGCGTGGCCTTCCGCGCCAAGCCGTTGGTGCGCCAGTCGGCGCGCCATGCCATCTCGACCCTGGGGCTGGACGGTGTGCTGTACCTGCTGGGCTTGCGTGACCGCGAGGCGGGCGGCAAGGCGCGCTAGGCGCCGGGCGTACTGCAAGGCTGCCGGCCCTGTTCGGCTGATCCATTCAGGGCCGCTCCGCGGCCCATCGCGGCACGGGGCCTCCACATGGACCGCGATTGCCTGCACCACTGCGGCGAGTGGAGCGGCCCCTGCCGGGGCGCCGGACCGGCCGCGATTGGGCCTGCAGACCTGTACATTGCTGCCTTGAGCTCAAGACGCTATTTCCTGCTCTGTGGGAGCGGGCTTGCCCGCGATGAGGGCGGTGAGGCTGCCCTCGGAAGGACAGGTGGCTCGAGCGTCTCAGCCACCTGTTCGAACGGCCCTCAGGCCTCGGCAGGCACGGCCAGCAGCTGGCCCATGTTCACCACCGAGCCTGCGCCCAGCAGGTCCTGCCATTTCACCTGTTGCGGCCCGAACAGCACGATGGCGGTCGAGCCCAGCTTGAAGCGACCCAGTTCCGCGCCTTTCTCCAGATGGATCGGCGTACGGCTGGCCTCGTCGTAGCGGAAGGTCTTCAGCTCACGCTTGGGTGGCGTCACCAGCCCGGCCCAGACCGTCTCGACCGACGCGACGATCATCGCGCCCACCAGCACCACGGCCATTGGGCCGCGCTCGGTGTCGAACAGGCACACCACCCGCTCATTGCGAGCGAACAGCTCAGGCACGTTCTCTGCCGTGGTCTGGTTCACCGAGAACAGGCGACCTGGCACGTAGACCATCTCGCGCAGCGTGCCGGCCAGCGGCATGTGCACACGGTGATAGTCTTTTGGCGACAGGTAGATGGTGGCGAATTCCCCACCCATGAACGGTGCCGCCATCGCCGGATCGCCCCCCAGCAGTTCCTGGGCGCTGTAGCTGTGGCCCTTGGCCTGGAAGATCCGGCCGTGCTCGATGGGGCCCAGCTGGCTGACTGCGCCATCGGCCGGGCACAGGATGCCGCCGGGCGTCGGATCCAGCGGACGGGCGTCGGCTTTCAGCGCACGGGTGAAGAAGGCGTTGAAGTGCTCGTAGGCGGTCAGGTCTTCGACCAGCGCCTGGGACATGTCCACCTGATAGCGCTTGGCGAACCAGGCGGTGAAGGCATTCTTGAACCACCGCACGCGGCACTCGGCGACGCAGCCGGCCAGGCGCGACAGCAGGTGGTGCGGCAGCAGGTACTGACTGAGGATGAACAATCGGGATTTCATAGGTTTCCTTTAAACGTCGACAGGCGTGTCCGGGTGGTTGCCCCATTCGCCCCAGGAACCGGCGTATGCCTTGACCCGTGGGTAACCCAGGTGCTTGGCCACCAGGTAAGTGAAGCCCGAACGATGGTGAGACTGGCAGTGGGTGATGATTTCCTTGTCCGGCGTGATGCCCAGCCCTGCAAGCACCGATGCCAGGTCGGTACGCAGGCGCAGGTGGTCGTCGTGCTGCATGCCGGCGGTCCATTCGAAGTTGATCGCGCCCGGCACGTGCCCGCCCTTGGCTGCAAGCACCTTTTCGCCACGGTATTCGGCCGGGGCGCGTGCGTCCCAGACCACCAGGTCCGGCTGGCCCAGGCGGCTTTGCAGGTACTCGCGCGTGGCGGTCGGCGCCGGGTCGAGGTGCAGGTGCACGGGGGCGGTCGCCGGCGCCGGGACATCGGTGCAGAGACGATCGCTCGGCCAGCCGAGCACGCCGCCGTTGAGGTAGTGGTACTGCGTGTGGCCGATGACGTCCAACAGCCAGATGAACCGCCCGGCCCAGCCGCCGCCTTCATCGTCGTACACCACGTAGACGGCGTCTGCGCGGTGTCCCAGTTCGGCGAACAACTTCTCCAGGTCGGTCTGGGTGGGCAGCAGGCCGGGCGCCGGCAGCTGACCCAGCTGCGTGCGTTTGGGGTCGACGAACCGTGCGCCAGGGAGGTGCCCACTGGCATACCGGGCTGCGCTGGTCAGGTCGACCAGAATCAGCTCGGGGCTGTCGAGCCGAGGCAGCAGATCGGTCGGTTCGATTACCAGGGGCAGGCCGGAAAAGTCGGGCATCCGCAGTCTCCACAGGGAAGTTGAAGGGGCGATTGTAGCGCAAGGCTCAAGCGTTGCGGCTACCGTAGGTGGCCAGCGCACGCTCGATGCACTGGGCGGTCTTGCCAGCGGCCTGCACGCTGACGTCACTCAATGGGCGGCCATGCTGGTCGACGACCATCAGCATCGCCACCTGGCCATTGACGGCCAGCGAGCGCATCAGCAGGTGCTCGCTGCGCCATAGCGCCCATAGAGGGGCAGGCAGCAGGCTCGACAGGCGCGTACGGTTCTCGGGCGTGAAGCGCAATTGGCCCGGTTGGCCGATGAGCTTCTGCAGGACGGGGCTCTGGTCGAGGGTGAGCGCCAGACGCGTGGCCTCGGCCGGCAGGCCGGCGCTCTGCACGACGCGCAGGCGTTGGCTGACCCGGTCCAGCGCCAGCAGCAGGACCCGCTGCATGCCACTGACCAGCAGCGCTTCGCGCGCCTGGGTGGCCAGGTGCAC
The DNA here is from genome assembly GCA_046940335.1 of Enterobacterales bacterium AN_CKDN230030167-1A_HGKHYDSX7. Lineage (GTDB taxonomy): Bacteria > Pseudomonadota > Gammaproteobacteria > Pseudomonadales > Pseudomonadaceae > Aquipseudomonas. The sequence continues at coordinate 131,828 of JBKYML010000004.1, read as the reverse complement.
GAGGTTGGTGAAGGGGCTGGGTTGGGTCAGCAGTTCGTTGCACAACCGACGCCACTGCTGCATGTCCTGTGCGCTGGGAGGCGCAGGTGCCAGCATGTCTGGATGGGGGCGGCGCTGGTCCCAAGGCCAGATCAGCGCTTCGGCCGGGTGGAACAGGGCCTTGCGCGCATGACGGCGGGCACTGGCGGCGGCCTGCTGGTGGACCTGCTGCTGCACGTCGTCCAGCGAGGTCTGCAAGTACAAACCGGTCAGCAGCTGCCAGCGCAGCAGGTGCGGGTTGTCCCAGCCGACCTGCGCCGCCAGCGCCAGGCCGTTGGCCAGCAGCACCGTGTTGGCCGGCTGGTTGAACCAGCGGCGCAGGCCAGGTTCTTCGTCCAGCCGCTGTTGCTGCACCAGCGATTCGGGTTCGCGGGCGATGCTCAGCACCTGCACCAGTTGCTCGCGCTCCTCGAGCAACAGGCGATAGCCTTGGGTCACCCATTCCGGCAAGCGCCAGTGGGTAGCCACGGCCTGACACAGTTCCATGATGCGCACGCCGAACAGCTCGTGCTCGACCGCCGTGGCGTCCTCGCCTTTGTGGATCACCCGCAGCTCCCAGGCATCGAGCAGGGCCGGGTAGGTCGCCGCCAGCGGCCACAGGGGCGACAGAAACAGCAGGCTGCCCCAGTGGATTTCCTGCCACAGTCGCGCCAGGCGACTGGCGAACAGGCCACTGGCCTGCTGGCTGGCATGCTGGCTGATCAGCTGGAACTGACGCAGGACCGGCGGGATGGCTTCCCCGTCCATCGCCGGCAGGCGTGCCAGCAGGCGCGCCGTACGCTCCAGACCCAGGCGGTTGAGGGCGACCTCCAGGCTTTCGGCAGGCTCGGCCTGGCTGGCGTTGGCCGAGTGGTTGGCCTCGCGCATCACGCTGAGCACCAGCGCCGGACTGCCCTGCATCAGGTCGGCGATGTCGCGTAGCGAGCGCCGGCTGTCATTGATGGCCGACAGCACCCGGTCATGGCTGGCCTTGGGCACCGGCAGGCGCACGCCGTCCAGCAGCTTGACCCAGGCGTCGAGCGTGGCAGGGGGCTGGGTGGCGGTCACTCTGGCGTCATCTGGCATTCTGACATCGGCCTTCAACTGGCTTTTCGATTGGACTGACTATAGTCTGGCGCAGTTCTGCCGATAAGGAGAAGAAGCGTTTTAAAGCGCCCGCCCCACCCCCTGACCACGACAGCAAGTGCTTTGAACCATGGCTAAAATTATCGGCATCATCGTCGTATTCGCGAGTGTGCTCGGCGGATACGTGCTTTCCCACGGCAAGATCGCGGCATTGATCCAGCCTTTCGAGGTCATGATCATCGGCGGGGCCGCCTTCGGTGCGTTTCTCCAGGCCAACCCTGGCTACATGACCCTGCACGTGATCAAGAAGTCGCTGAAGATGTTCGGCTCGCGTTTCACGCACGCGTTCTACCTCGACGTGCTCGGGTTGGTCTACGAGATCCTCAACAAGAGCCGTCGCGAAGGCATGATGGCGGTCGAGGCCGACATCGAAGACCCTGCCGCCAGTCCGATCTTCGCCAAGTACCCTGGGGTGCTGGCCGATGAGCGCATGACGGCCTACATCTGCGACTACCTGCGCATCATGTCGACCGGCAACATGGCACCGCACGAGCTCGAAGGCCTGTTCGACATGGAACTGCTGAGCCTCAAGGAAGAACTCGAGCACCCCTCCCATGCGGTGACCGGGGTAGCCGACGGCATGCCGGGTTTCGGCATCGTCGCGGCGGTACTGGGCATCGTGGTGACCATGGCCTCGCTGGGCGATGGCGACCAGGCGGCGATCGGCATGCACGTGGGCGCAGCGCTGGTGGGTACCTTCTTCGGTATTCTGGCCGCGTATGGTTTCTTCGGCCCGCTGGCCACCTGCCTGGCCCACGATGCCAAGGAGGAAGTGAACCTGTACGAAGCGATCAAGGCGTCCCTGGTGGCGTCCGCTTCCGGCATGCCGCCGTCGCTGGCCGTCGAGTTCGGGCGCAAGGTGCTGTACCCCAAGCACCGCCCGAGCTTCGCCGAGCTGGAACAAGCCGTCCGCGGTCGTTGAGTCATGGAGAACAATCAGCCGATCATCATCAAGCGCGTCAAGCGCTTCGGCGGCGGGCACCACGGCGGTGCCTGGAAGATCGCCTTCGCCGACTTCGCCACGGCGATGATGGCGTTCTTCCTGGTGCTGTGGCTGCTGTCGACCGCCACACCCGAGCAGAAGCTCTCCATCGCCGGCTACTTCAAGGACCCGATCGGGTTCACGGAAAGCGGCACGCCCTACGTCATCGACCTGGGCGGCTCGCCGGAGCTGGCGCCGGACAAGACCATCAACCCCGAGCAGAAGACCGAACCGCTCAAGCGCGACAACCTGGAACTGGACCAGGACCAGGTGCAGACCATGGCCGAGCAGCTGGAGCACGAGCGCCTGGAACTGCTGTTGCAGGAGCTGCAGAACAAGGTCGAGCAGAACCCCGAGCTGCAGAAGTTCAAGGACCAGATCCTGTTCGAGATCACCCAGGACGGTCTGCGCATCCAGATCATGGACGCCGAGAACCGGCCGATGTTCGCGCTGGGCAGCGCGCGGTTGCAGCCGTACTTCGAGGATATCCTGCTGGCCATGGCCGACACCATCAAGGGTGTGCCGAACAAGATCAGCGTCAGCGGCCACACCGATGCCAAGGCCTATGCTGGCAATGGCGAGTTCGGCAACTGGGAGCTGTCGGCCAACCGCGCCAATGCGGCGCGGCGGGCGCTGGTGGTGGGCGGGTATCCGGACGATCAGGTGGCGCGGGTGGTGGGCTACGCCTCCTCATCGCTGTTCGACCGCAAGGATCCGTACAATCCGGTCAACCGACGCATCGACATCATCGTCCTGACCAAGAAGGCACAGCGCGACATCGAGGGCGAGCAGGGCGCCCCGGCCACGCCAGAGGCTGCACCGAGCGGCGTTCCCGGTGCGTCGACGCCCACTGCACCGGCAACGGCGCCCGCACCGCCAGCACCTGGCGCCGCCGCGCCCGATCAGAGCAGCGCGGCGCCGATGCAGCCGCGCGAGCTGCGGCAAAAGCTGAACATCTTCGACAATGGCACGCTGAAGTTGGACGAAGCCAGAGAAGGCTGAGGGGCTCTGCTCGCATTTCAGCGTGCGGGCAAGGTTCCTTTGGACGCAACTGTCCTTCGCGTGGGTCCATGCCAAGGCTGCGCCGAGGGCTCGTGGGCCCTTCGGCCCCAATCCCGGCCGGTCCGGCGCCCCGGCAGGGGCCGCTCCACCCTGGCGCGGTGAAGCAGGCCATCGCGGTCCCCTGTAGGAGCGGCCCCCGTGCCGCGATTGGGTCCGCAGGGCCCATAAAGCCAGCCCCTCCAAGCATCAGGCAACGCACCCACGCTCAGCCCTCGCAACGGTCATGACGGCGCCCGCACATCAGCCCGCCCTTAGTACTCATCCTCCGGCAAGCTGGCAATGATCGACCGGTAGCTGTGCATCCGCTGCGGCTGGATCCTTCCCTCTTCCAAGGCGCCGAGCAATGCGCAGCCCGGCTCGCGGTCATGCTTGCAGTCGCGGAACCGACACCGCCCCAGCAAGTCGCGAAACTCGATGAAGCCGGCCTCGACGTCGTCCCGGCTCACGTGCATCAGGCCGAACTCACGTATGCCTGGCGAGTCGATCAGGTCGCCGCCGTTGGGGAAGTGATAGAGCCGTGCCGTGGTCGTGGTGTGCGTGCCCTGCCCGGACCAGTCGGACAAGTCGCCCACGCGTGTACGTGCCTCGGGCAGCAGGCTGTTGACCAGCGAAGACTTGCCGACCCCGGACTGCCCGACGAACACGCTGGTGAAACCGTCCAGCGCTTCTTGCAGGCGCTGCATGCCATCGCCGCCGTGGGCGGAAACTTCCAGCAGCGGATAGTTTAGGCTGCGATACACCGCCAGCAGGGCTTCCAGCGACGCACGATTATGGTCGTCGATCAGGTCGGCCTTGTTGAGCAGCAGCAGCGGCTGGATGCCGGCATGTTCGGCCGCCACCAGGTAGCGGTCGATCAGGTTGGCCTGTGGCTCGGGGGCCGGGGCGAAGACGATGACGATTCGGTCGACGTTGGCCGCCACCGGCTTGAGCTGACCATGGTTGTTCGGGCGGCACAGTTCGGTGCTGCGCGGCATCTGCGCGACGATCACCCCGATGCCTTGGTTGCCGGCGCGCCAGACCACACGGTCGCCCGTCACCAGGGCAGGCAGGTTGGCGCGCAGGTGGCAGCGGAAGATCTCGCCTGCCGCGTCGCCGTCCTGGGCTTCGACATCGACCTGCACGCCGAAATGCGCGATCACCAGGCCCAGCCGCTCCGGACCCAGGTCGCCGCCCTCGAGCTCCTGCAGCACCTGCTGTTCGCGTTTGGCGGCACGTGCGGCGCGCTCGCCCTGGATTTTTTCGATGCGCCAGTTCTGGCGACGGTTGAGCTGGCGTTTGGCCATGAATGTTCCGTGGTGGCGAGCAGAAATAAACGGTTGGCAGTCTAGCATGCCCACCCCCTGCGATCGCGCACGTGTCGACGGCGCATGCGCGACGCAACTGGGCTACCATGACGGCCTAGTCGAGGAGCCTCAAAGCATGCAGAACCCACAGAACCTGATCTGGATCGACCTGGAGATGACCGGGCTGGACCCGGACAGCGACGTCATCATCGAGATGGCCACCATCGTCACCGACAGCGACCTCAACACCCTGGCCGAAGGTCCGGTGATCGCCATCCACCACAGCGACGAAGTGCTGGCGCGGATGGACGAGTGGAACACCCGTACCCACGGTGCCTCGGGCCTGACCCAGCGCGTGCGCGACAGTCGCATCGGCATGGCCAAGGCCGAGGCGCAGACCCTGGCGTTCCTGGAACAATGGGTGCCCAAGGGTAAGTCGCCGATCTGCGGCAACAGCATCTGCCAGGACCGACGTTTCCTGTACCGGCACATGCGCGAGCTGGAAACCTACTTCCATTATCGCAACCTGGACGTCTCCACCCTCAAGGAACTGGCCGCACGCTGGGCGCCAGCGGTACGTGATGGGTTCCGCAAGGGCAATACCCACCTGGCCCTGGACGACATCCGCGAGTCGATCGCCGAGTTGCGGCATTACCGCGAGCATTTCATCAAGGTGTGAAGGAAGGCGAGCTGCAAGCGATAAGCGGACGGTGGTGCGATACGTCGCGTGTCGATAGGACATTGAGGCGGCGTGGCGCTCTGGCTTGCAGCTTGCAGCTTGCAGCTAGGGTAGACTGCGCGCCTTTTTGTCGGAGGCCTGCCATGTTGCTGATGCTGTACCTGATCGCGATCACTGCCGAAGCCATGACCGGCGCACTGTCCGCAGGGCGACGGGGGATGGACTGGTTCGGAGTGGTGCTGATCGCCTGCATCACCGCGCTCGGTGGCGGCTCGGTGCGCGATGTGTTGCTCGGGCATTATCCCCTGACTTGGGTGAAGCACCCCGAATACCTGGTGCTGACCAGTTTCGCGGCGCTGCTGACGGTCTTCATCGCGCCGCTGATGCGCCACTTGCGCTCGCTGTTCCTGGTGCTCGACGCCCTGGGCCTGGTGGCCTTCACCCTGATCGGCTGCATGACCGCCCTGGAAATGGGGCAAGGCCTGCTGGTCGCTTCGATCAGCGGTGTCATCACTGGAGTGTTCGGCGGCATTCTGCGCGACATCTTCTGCAACGACATTCCCCTGGTGTTCCGCCGCGAGCTGTACGCCAGCGTGTCCTTCGCGGCGGCCTGGTTCTACCTGGGTTGCGTGCACTTCGAGGTGCCGCCGGAGCAGTCCATGCTGCTGACATTGTTCGGCGGGTTCCTGATCCGGTTGCTGGCCATCCGCTTTCACTGGGAAATGCCCAAGTTTCATTACAACGACCAGCCCTGAGTGGGGGCTGCACCTTCGCGGCTTGCCCTTCGCTACACCCCATGCCGCTCGAGCGCCCACGCCACATGCTCGCGCACCAGGTCGGAGGGGTGATCGCGTCGCGCCTGCAGCGCCTCGAGCACCGGGATGGTGGACGGCGCGTTGCCCAGGCCCACCGCCAGGTTGCGTAGCCAGCGCTCGTACCCTGCGCGGCGCAGGGGCGAGCCTTCGGTCCTGCTCAGAAATGTCGTTTCGTCCCACAGGAACAACGCCGCCAGGTCAGCGTTCTCCAGGCCATGGCGAGGCAGGAAATCGCTTTCCCCGGTCGGTCGGGCGAAGCGGTTCCACGGGCAGGTGATCTGGCAGTCGTCGCAGCCGAAGACGCGGTTGCCGATGAGCGGGCGCAGCTCGACCGGAATGGCCGTCTTCAACTCGATGGTCAGGTAAGAAATGCAGCGCCGTGCGTCGAGCTGGTAGGGGCCGACGAAGGCCTGGGTCGGGCAGATGTCCAGGCAGGCCTGGCAGCGGCCGCAGTGCTCGGTGGCCTGGGCCTCGTCCACCGGCAAGGGCAGGTCGACGAACAGTTCGGCGAGGAAGAAATAGCTGCCGGCCTTGCGGTTGAGCAGCAGCGTGTTCTTGCCGATCCAGCCCAGGCCGGCCTGCTGGGCCAAGGCCTTTTCCAGCACCGGCGCACTGTCGACGAAGGCGCGGAAGCCGAAGGGGCCGATCTCGGCCTGGATGCGCTCGGCCAGGTGCTGCACGCGCTTGCGCACCAGCTTGTGATAGTCGCGGCCCAGGGCATAGCGCGAGATGTAGGCTTTCTCGGGCTGTGCCAGGCGCTGGGCCATGGCGGTATCGCCCGGCAGGTAGTCCATGCGCAGGGAAATCACCCGCACCGTGCCGGGCACCAGCTCGGCTGGGTACGACCGCTTGCTGCCATGGGCCCCCATGTACTCCATGTCGCCGTGGTGACCGGCCTCCAGCCAGCGACGCAGGTGATGTTCGTGCTCGCCCAGGTCGATACCGGCGATGCCAACGTGGGAAAAGCCCAGCGCTTGCCCCCAGTCCTTGACGGACAGGGCCAGCGCGGCGAGATCGAGAGAGTGCACAGACATGGATGGGCAAGGCATTACAGACTCAGGTGCGTATAATTCTGCCAGACATCGGAGCCGTTGACCTTATGCCTCAGACCAAACACAGCCAAAGCACACCTCAACCGATTCACGGCGAGGACCTCGTGGGCCTGGCGCCTCGCTCGCCAGGCGCGCACAAGGGCGACTTCGGGCATGTCCTGATCGTCGGTGGCGACCTGGGTACCGGCGGCTCGGTCCTGCTCAGTGGCGAAGCGGCGCTGCGCTGCGGCGCCGGCCTGGTCAGCGTCGCCACCCGGCCCGAGCACGTCAGTGCCGGCCTGACCCGGCTCCCCGAGACCATGTGCCTGGGCGTCGCCTCGGCCAACCAGCTCATGCCGGTCCTCGAGCGCGCCTCGGTGGTGGTGGTCGGTCCCGGGCTCGGGCAGGCGGCCTGGGGGCGCGGTCTGCTGTCGGCGGTGGTCACCGCGCGCGTCCCGCAGGTCTGGGACGCCGATGCGCTCAACCTGCTGGCCCACACACCCATGACCTTGCCCGGTGACAGCCTGATCACGCCCCATCCCGGTGAAGCCGCACGACTGCTGGGCCTGTCCACTCAGGACGTGCAGGCCGACCGGCCGGGCGCGGCGCGTGCACTGGCACACCGCTACGGAGTGGTCTGCGTGCTCAAGGGCGCCGGGACGCTGGTGGCCGATCCGACCGGACGGCTGGCACGCTGCGATCACGGGCATCCGGCCATGGCTGGCGCTGGGCTGGGCGACGTGCTGACCGGCGTGCTCGCGGCCCTGATGGCGCAGGGGCTGGAGGCCTGGGCAGCGGCGTGTCTCGGCGTCTGGCTGCATGCCCGCGCCGGTGAGCAACTGGGCCGGCAGGGGCGCGGGCTGGCGGCCAGCGACCTGATCCCGGTCATCAGAACCTTGTTGGAGGAGCATTCAACGTGTCTGGCATAACCTTGTATCTGGCCGATGAAGCGGCGACCGTCGCCTTCGGCGCACGCCTGGCCGGGCTGACCGCCGGGCATGGCATCCTGTTTCTCGAGGGCGACCTCGGCGCGGGCAAGACCACGCTCTCTCGTGGCCTGATCCGTGGCCTGGGTCATGACGGTGCGGTCAAGAGCCCGACCTTCACCGTGGTCGAACCTTATGAGATCGGTGAGGTCCGTGCTTATCATTTCGATCTGTATCGGCTGGCCGATCCAGAGGAGCTGGAATTCATGGGCATTCGCGACTATTTCGAGGGTGACCCGCTGTGCCTGTTCGAGTGGCCGGGCAAGGGTGAGGGCATTTTGCCAAAGCCTGACCTGACCATTACCATACGCCCGCAAGGCAGCGGCCGATCGCTGCACCTGACGCCGCACAGCACACGCGCCGATGGCTGGTGCACGGCGCTGGCGGCCGAATTCACACAGTAAATGGGGAAAGGTATGCGCCTACGCGCACTGGTCACTCTGGTTGGGCTGCTGTTGACGGCAGTGACCATCGATGCGCTGGCCGCTACACAGGTCAAGAGCGTGCGCCTGTGGCGCGCGCCGGACAACACACGCCTGGTGTTCGACCTGACCGGCCCGGTACAGCACAACGTCTTCACCTTGAGCGCGCCGAACCGTCTGGTCATCGACATCAATGGCGCGACCCTCGGCGGGCCGCTCAACGTCGCGACGTCCAACACGCCGATCACCAGCCTGCGCTCGGCCCAGCGCACGCCCACTGACTTGCGCGTGGTGATCGACCTCAAGCAGGCCGTGACGCCCAAGAGCTTCACCCTGGCGCCGAATGCCCAGTACGGCAACCGCCTGGTGGTCGACCTGTATGACAGCGAAGCCGATGCGATCGCGGCCAGTACGCCTGCGCCTGCGCCTGCCATCGCCCCAGCCACGGTGCCGGCGCCGACCGTCACCCGCGCGCCGGTGCCCGTACCGTCCGCACCGACGCAGTCCACGCTCAAGCTGCCACCCGCGCCGAGCGGCAAACGCGACATCGTGGTCGCCATCGACGCCGGTCACGGCGGCGAAGACCCAGGGGCGTCCGGCTCGCGCGGTCAGCACGAGAAAGACATCGTGCTGCAGATCGCCAAGGAGCTGCAGCGCCAGATCGGCGCCGAAAAAGGCTACCGGGCCGAACTGACCCGCACCGGTGACTACTTCATCCCGCTGCGCAAGCGCACCGAGATCGCGCGCAAGAAAGGTGCCGACCTGTTCATTTCCATCCATGCCGACGCGGCGCCGTCCACGGCGGCCTTCGGGGCCTCGGTGTTCGCCCTGTCCGACCGCGGCGCCACGTCCGAGACGGCGCGCTGGCTGGCCGACAGCGAAAACCGTTCCGACCTGATTGGTGGCGCTGGCAACGTCAGCCTCGACGACAAGGACCGCATGCTCGCCGGGGTGCTGCTCGACCTGTCGATGACCGCCACCCTCAGCTCCAGCCTGAACGTGGGGCAGAAGGTGCTCGGCAACATGGGGCGCATCACGTCGCTGCACAAGCGCCGGGTCGAGCAGGCCGGGTTCATGGTGCTCAAGTCGCCGGACATCCCGTCGATCCTGGTCGAGACCGGATTCATCTCCAACGCCAACGAAGCCGCCAAGCTGGCCACCCAGAGCCACCAGCAAGCCCTGGCGCGTTCGATCACCAGTGGCGTGAAGCAGTTCTTCCAGCAGAATCCGCCACCGGGCACCTACATCGCCTGGCTGCGTGACAGCGGCAAGATCGCCCAGGGCCCACGCGAGCACACTGTCCGGCCAGGCGAAACGCTGGCGATGCTCGCCGTGCGCTACCAGGTCAGCGAGGCGGGGCTGCGCAGTGCCAATGGCCTGAAGACCGATGCGCTCAAGGTCGGCCAGCAACTGAACATCCCCAACACCACGCTGGCGTCGCAATGATGAAGGGTGACGCACGCATCCAGTTGCTCAGCCCGCGACTGGCGAACCAGATCGCGGCCGGCGAGGTGGTGGAGCGCCCCGCCTCGGTGATCAAGGAACTGCTGGAAAACAGCCTGGACTCCGGGGCCCGACGTGTCGACGTGGAGGTGGAGCAGGGCGGGGTCAAGCTGTTGCGCGTACGCGACGACGGTCAGGGCATCGCTGCCGAAGACCTGCCCATGGCCCTGGCGCGCCATGCCACCAGCAAGATCCGTGAACTCGAGGACCTCGAAGGCGTGTTGAGCCTGGGCTTTCGCGGTGAGGCACTGGCCTCGATCAGTTCGGTGGCGCGCCTGACCCTCACTTCGCGCACCGCCGATGCCGGTGAAGCCTGGCAGGTCGAGACCGAAGGTCGCGACATGACGCCACGCGTCCAGCCCGCCGCCCACCCCGTCGGCACCTCGGTCGAGGTGCGCGACCTGTTCTTCAATACACCGGCGCGGCGCAAGTTCCTCAAGAGCGAAAAGACCGAATTCGACCACCTCCAGGAAGTCATCCGACGCCTGGCGCTGGCACGCTTCGACGTGGGCTTCCATCTGCGTCACAACGGCAAGGTGGTGCTGGCCCTGCACGAAGCCCCCGACGACGTCGCACGCGCCCGGCGGGTCGGGGCCATCTGTGGCCCAGGCTTCCTCGAACAGGCCCTGCCGATCGAGATCGAGCGCAACGGCCTGCGGCTGTGGGGCTGGGTCGGGCTGCCGACGTTCTCGCGCAGCCAGGCCGATTTGCAGTATTTCTTCGTCAATGGCCGCGCGGTACGCGACAAGCTGGTTGCCCATGCCGTGCGCCAGGCCTACCGCGATGTCCTGTTCAACGGCCGGCATCCTACCTTCGTGCTGTTCCTGGAACTGGACCCGACCGGGGTCGACGTCAACGTGCACCCGACCAAGCACGAGGTGCGCTTCCGCGAAGGGCGCACGGTGCACGATTTCCTCTACGGCACGCTGCATCGCGCCCTGGCCGATGTACGTCCGCAGGATCACGCACCCACGGCCGCGCCGGTCGAGCAGGCCGTACAGCCGACCGGGTTGCAGGCTGGGGTGTTCGGCCCGCAGGGTGAGATGCGCCTGGCCGCCTCGACCTTGGAGCCGACACCCGCTGTACCGACCGCAGCCATGTCGCCGACCGGCAGCCGTCATGGTGGCGGCAGCGGCGGGGGGCAGGGCTACACCTACACACCGCGGCCGGCGCCGCCCGTGCCAGCGGCCGAAGCCCAGGCCGTCTACCGCGAGTTCTTCTCGCCGCTGCCCGGCGCGGCACCGGCCGGCCTGCCCGAGGCGCAGGGCGACATCCCGCCCCTGGGCTATGCCCTGGCCCAGCTCAAGGGCATCTACATCCTGGCCGAGAATGCCAACGGGCTGGTGCTGGTCGACATGCACGCTGCCCACGAGCGCATCATGTACGAGCGCCTAAAGGTGGCCATGGCCAGCGAAGGCCTGAGCGGTCAGCCGCTGCTGGTGCCCGAGTCACTGGCGCTGAGCCAGCGCGAGGCCGACTGCGCCGAGGAGCACGCCGACTGGTTCCGCCGCCTGGGCTTCGAGCTGCAGCGCCTCGGCCCGGAAAGCCTGGCGATCCGGCAGATTCCGGCGCTGCTCAAGCAGGCCGAGGCCAATCGCCTGGTGCAGGACGTGCTGGCCGACCTGATGGAATATGGCACCAGCGATCGCATCCAGGCCCACCTCAACGAACTGCTCGGCACCATGGCGTGCCACGGCGCAGTACGGGCCAACCGTCGCCTGGCGATCCCGGAGATGAACGCTTTGCTGCGCGACATGGAAACCACCGAGCGCAGCGGCCAGTGCAACCACGGCCGCCCGACCTGGACCCAGATGGGCCTGGACGATCTCGACAAACTTTTCCTGCGCGGTCGGTGACATGAGCGGCAAGCCCCCTGCACTCTTTCTCATGGGCCCGACGGCGGCCGGCAAGACCGATCTTGCCATCGCGCTGACCCAGGTTCTGCCCTGCGAGCTGATCAGCGTCGACTCGGCGTTGATCTACCGCGACATGGACATCGGCACGGCCAAGCCGTCCAAGGACGTGCTCGCGGCCCATCCGCATCGCCTGATCGACATCCGCGACCCGGCGCAAAGCTACTCGGCTGCCGAGTTTCGCCACGACGCGCTGGCGGCGATGGCCGAGATCAGCGCGCGTGGGCGCATTCCGCTGCTGGTCGGCGGCACCATGCTCTACTACAAGGCCCTGGTCGAGGGCCTGGCGGACATGCCGCCGGCCGACGCCCAGGTGCGCGCCGACCTCGAGGCCGAAATGGCCACGCTCGGCCTCGCCGAACTGCACCGGCAGCTGGCCGAGGTCGACCCGGAATCGGCTGCGCGCATCCACCCCAACGACCCCCAACGACTGGTGCGGGCGCTGGAGGTCTACCGCGTCAGCGGCCAGAGCATGACCGCCCACCGCGTCCGTCAGCAGCAAGCCGCGCAGGCCGGTGATGGCGCGGCATTACCGTACACCGTCGCCAGCCTGGCCATCGCGCCGGCGAATCGTCACGTCCTGCATGAACGAATTGCGTTACGATTTGCCCAAATGCTGGAGCAGGGGTTCGTCGAGGAAGTACGTGCACTGCGAGACAGACGTGACTTGCACGCCGGATTGCCGTCTATACGAGCAGTGGGCTATCGGCAGGTCTGGGACCATCTCGATGGCGCACTGACCGCGGCGCAGATGCAGGAGCGTGGCGTCATCGCGACCCGGCAACTGGCCAAGCGGCAATTCACTTGGCTGCGGAGCTGGCCTGGCCTGCATTGGCTGGACAGCCTGGCCGATGACAACCTGTCGCGCACCTTGAAATACCTCAGGACCGTCTCCATATTGGGCTGAGTCCTTGCACATACCGGCTATCCTTACAGTGACCGGCATGAATCCACCGTTTTTTACCGTTTTTCACTATTGATCCTTACAGGAGTGCGGCATATGTCAAAAGGGCATTCGCTACAAGACCCTTACTTGAACACCTTGAGAAAAGAAAAAGTCCCGGTCTCGATCTACCTGGTCAATGGCATCAAGCTGCAAGGCTCGATCGAGTCGTTCGACCAGTTCGTCGTTCTGCTGAAGAACACCGTCAGCCAGATGGTCTACAAGCACGCCATCTCCACGGTCGTGCCCGCCCGTCCTGTTCGCCTGCCGAGCCCTACCGATTCCGAGGGCGGCGACGCCGAGCCAGGTAACGTTTGATAGGAGTCTCCCTTGTTCTTTGAGCGCCACGGTGGTGGTGAACGAGCGCTGCTCGTTCACTTGGAAGGTCAGAACCCTGAGGCGCGCGAAGACCCGCAGGAGTTCCAGGAGCTGGCGCTGTCGGCAGGCGCCGACATCGTCGCGCTCGCCAACGTGGCGCGTCATCAGCCCACGGCCAAGTACCTGATCGGCAGTGGCAAGGTCGAGGAACTGCGCGACCTGGTCAAGACCCAGGAAGCCGACCTGGTCATCTTCAATCACACCCTCACGCCCAGCCAGGAGCGCAACCTCGAACGTGTGTTCGAGTGCCGCGTGCTCGACCGTACGGGCCTGATTCTCGACATCTTCGCCCAGCGGGCACGTACTCACGAAGGCAAGCTGCAGGTCGAACTGGCCCAGCTCGAACACATGAGCACGCGCCTGGTGCGTGGCTGGACTCACCTGGAGCGGCAAAAGGGCGGTATCGGCCTGCGCGGTCCCGGCGAGACCCAGCTGGAAACCGACCGCCGCCTGCTACGGGTTCGCCTGAGGCAGATCAAGGCACGTCTGGAAAAGGTCCGCAGCCAGCGCGAGCAGGCTCGCCGCGGGCGTCGTCGCGCGGACATCCCCTCGGTGTCGCTGGTCGGCTACACCAACGCCGGCAAGTCGACCCTGTTCAACGCCTTGACCCAGTCCGAGGTCTACGCCGCCGACCAGCTGTTCGCCACGCTCGACCCGACCTTGCGCCGTCTGCAACTGGACGACCTGGGGCCGATCGTGCTCGCCGACACCGTGGGCTTCATCCGTCACCTGCCGCACAAGCTGGTCGAGGCGTTTCGCGCTACGCTCGAAGAGTCGAGCAATTCCGACCTGCTGCTGCATGTGATCGATGCCCATGAGCCCGAGCGCATGGAACAGATCGAACAGGTGCTGGCGGTGTTGGGCGAGATTGGCGCCGAAGGCTTGCCGATCCTCGAGGTGTATAACAAACTCGACCTGCTCGAAGACGTCGAGCCGCAGATCCAGCGCGACCCGGATGGCAAGCCGGAGCGGGTGTGGGTGTCGGCACGCGATGGCCGTGGCCTGGAGCTGGTGGGCCAGGCGATCGCGGAATTGCTGGGGGACGACCTGTTCGTCGGCACCCTGCGTCTGGGGCAGCAACTGTCGCGCCTGCGTGCGCAGTTCTTCGAACTGGGCGCGGTGCAGGGCGAAGCGCATGATGAAGAAGGCAGCAGCCTGTTGGCGGTGCGTCTGCCGCGGGTCGAGCTCAACCGTCTGGTCAGCCGTGCCGGCTTGGAGCCGGAAGCGTTTCTCGAGCAACACACTTTGCAATAAATGCCCGACCACGTCGCCGGGCAGCCGTGACAGGCATTCTGTAGCATTGGACGGCGCGCCGTGGGCGCGTCTTTGCTTTATCAGATGGAGAGCGCTATGGCTTGGAACGAGCCGGGTGGCAACTCGAACAATCAGGATCCCTGGGGCGGTCGCCGTGGCGGCGGCGGTGGCGACAAGAAGGGGCCACCGGATCTCGACGAGGCCTTCCGCAAGCTGCAGGACAGCCTGAACGGCATGTTCGGCGGTAACAAGAAACGCGGTGGTGGAGACCGGCGTGTCGGCAAGGGTGGCGGCTTCGGCCTGCTGGGCATCGGCCTGGCCGTGCTGGCGGCCATCTGGCTGTACAGCGCCGTGTACGTCGTGGACGAACAGGAGCAGGCCGTCGTGCTGCGCCTGGGCAAGTACCACGAAACCGTCGGTCCAGGCCTGAACATCTACTTCCCGCCGATCGATCGCAAGTACATGGAAAACGTGACGCGCGAACGGGCCTACACCAAGCAGGGGCAGATGCTCACCGAAGACGAGAACATCGTCGAAGTGCCACTGACCGTTCAGTACAAGATCAGCAGCCTCAAGGACTTCGTGCTCAACGTCGATCAGCCGGAGATCAGCCTCCAGCATGCGACCGACAGCGCCCTGCGCCACGTGGTGGGCTCCACCTCCATGGACCAGGTGCTGACCGAAGGCCGCGAGCAGATGGCCGTGGACATCCGCGAACGCCTGCAGCGCTTCCTCGACACCTACCGCACCGGTATCACCGTCACCCAGGTCAACGTACAGAGCGCGGCCGCCCCGCGTGAAGTGCAGGAAGCCTTCGACGACGTGATCCGCGCCCGTGAGGACGAGCAGCGCGCCCGCAACCAGGCCGAGTCCTATGCCAATGGCGTGATTCCCGAGGCGCGCGGTCAGGCGCAGCGGATTCTCGAAGACGCCAATGGTTACCGTGACGAGGTGATCGCACGCGCCAAGGGTGAGGCCGACCGCTTCACCAAGCTGGTCGCCGAGTACCGCAAGGCGCCCGACGTGACCCGTCAGCGCTTGTACCTGGAAACCATGCAAGAGGTGTACAGCAACTCGAGCAAGGTCCTGGTCACCACCAAGGAAGGGCAGAACAACCTGCTCTACCTGCCGCTGGACAAGATGGTCGAAGGGAGCCGTAACGCGCCTGCGCAGAGCGCCTCGACCTCGCTGTCGAACAGTGAGGCGGCCAATCGGGCGAATGCCGACGCCCAGCAGCAACAGCAGTCGGTACGTACCAGGGAGAGTCGCTGATGAGCAATAAATCGCTGATCGCCCTGATTGCCGCCGTGGTGCTGGCCATCGTGGCGTGGAACAGTTTCTACATCGTGGCGCAGACCGAACGCGCGGTCCTGTTGCAGTTCGGTCGCGTGGTGCAGCCTGACGTGCAGCCAGGTCTGCATGTGAAAGTGCCGTACGTGAACCAGGTGCGCAAGTTCGATGCGCGGCTGATGACCCTCGACGCCCCGACCCAGCGTTTCCTGACGCTGGAGAAGAAGGCCGTGATGGTCGATGCCTACGCCAAGTGGAAGGTCAAGGACGCCGAGCGTTTCTACACCGCCACCTCCGGCCTGAAGCAGATCGCCGACGAACGTCTGTCGCGTCGTCTGGAGAGCGGCCTGCGTGACCAGTTCGGCAAGCGCACCTTGCATGAAGTGGTGTCCGGTGAACGTGATGCACTGATGGCGGACATCACCGCGTCGCTCAACCGCATGGCCAGCAAGGAGCTGGGCATCGAGGTGGTCGACGTGCGGGTCAAGGCCATCGACCTGCCGAAGGAAGTCAACCGTAGCGTGTTCGACCGCATGAGCACCGAGCGTGAGCGCGAGGCGCGCGAGCATCGCGCCAAGGGTAACGAGCTGGCAGAAGGCATCCGTGCCGACGCCGATCGTCAGCGCCGTGTCCTGCTGGCCGAGGCCTATCGCGAAGCCGAGGAAACCCGTGGTGATGGTGATGCGCAAGCGGCCTCGATCTACGCCGGGGCCTTCAATCAGGACGCCGAGTTCTACGCGTTCTACCGCAGCCTGCAGGCGTACCGCGAAAGCTTCTCCAGCAAGAGTGACGTGCTGGTCCTGGATCCGAAGAACGAGTTCTTCCGCTTCCTGGAAAAAAGCAAACCCTGATACCGGTGTGGTCGATGTGTCCCGCCTGGCAGCTAAAATGCCAGGCGGGGTGCATACCGACGGAAAACGGGTGTATGATCAGTCAGCCGGGAAATTCCCGGCTTTTTTGCGTCTGCACGGTTCGTTGTCTGAGAATCGGCTCGGATGCAATGTATTCAAGGATGTTCGCACGGCGGTTGCGCTGGGATCGGTGCTGCCCGCCGTTGGGCGCGGACCTTCGTTTCACTCATGGCTCGCCGGCAGGCAGGCCGCCCGAACCAAAGGGGAAATGGCGTAATGGCAACGGTAGACCGCTGGCTGCTGCCAGATGGCATCGAGGAAGTACTGCCGCCTGAAGCCGCGCGTATCGAGATCGCGCGTCGGCAGGTGTTGGACCTGTTCCAGAGTTGGGGTTACGAACTGGTCGTCACGCCGCACATCGAGTACCTCGAGTCGCTGCTGACCGGCGCGGGCCAGGACCTGGACCTGCGTACCTTCAAGGTCGTCGATCCGCAGTCCGGCCGTTTGATGGGCTTCCGGGCCGACTTCACGCCGCAGGTTGCGCGCATCGATGCCCATACCCTGCGCCGTGAAGGGCCGAGCCGTCTGTGCTACGCCGGCAGTGTCCTGCATGCTCAGCCGCGTGCGCTGTCCAACTCGCGCAGCCCGATCCAGCTGGGTGCCGAGCTGTACGGCGACGCCAGTCCGACCAGCGATGTCGAGGTCATCAGCCTGATGCTGGCCATGTTGCAGCTGGCCGACGTGCCGGACGTGCACATGGACCTGGGGCATGTCGGGATCTACCGAGGCCTGGCGCGCGCCGCCGGTCTATCCGGCACGGCCGAACAGCAGCTGTTCGACGCCCTGCAGCGCAAGGCCAGCGACGAGGTGCATGCCCTGACCGCCGATCTGCCCCAGGACCTGGCGAACATGCTGCGCGCCCTGACCGAACTGTGCGGCGGCCGTGAAGTGCTGACCGAAGCACGCCGTCGCCTGGGTCGTGCGCCCGCTACCGTGCTGGCCGCCCTGGACGACCTGCTGTCGATCGCCGATCGCCTGGCGGCCCGGTTCCCGGACTTGCCGCTGTATTTCGACCTGGGCGAGTTGCGTGGTTACCACTACCACACGGGCGTGGTGTTCGCGGTCTTCGTGCCGGGCGTGGGGCAGTCCATCGCCCAGGGCGGTCGCTACGACGACATCGGCGCCGACTTCGGGCGCGCGCGCCCGGCCACCGGCTTCTCCACCGACCTCAAGACCCTGGTCACCCTGGGACGTGCCGAAGTCGTGCTGCCTACCGGTGGTATCTGGACCCCCGATCACAGCGATGCGGCACTGTGGCAGACGGTCTGCCAGCTGCGCCAGGACGGCCAGCGCGTAGTCCAGGCCCTGCCGGGGCAGCCGTTGAGCGCGGCGTTCGAGGCGGACTGTGACCGCCAGTTGATCCTGCAAGACGGGCGTTGGCAGGTTTTGCCGCTGACCCGCTGAATTTCTTCGCCGGCCGTCGGCCGGCAACCAAGTTGCGTGAATGAGGACAAGTAATCATGGGTAAGAACGTCGTCGTCCTGGGCACCCAGTGGGGTGATGAGGGCAAAGGCAAGATCGTCGACCTGCTGACCGAGCACGCTGCCGCCGTGGTGCGCTACCAGGGTGGTCACAACGCAGGCCACACGCTGGTGATCAATGGCGAAAAGACCGTCTTGCACCTGATCCCCTCGGGCATCCTGCGCGAAGGCGTGCAGTGCCTGATCGGCAACGGCGTGGTCGTCGCGCCGGACGCGTTGATGCGTGAAATCACCAAGCTCGAGGAGAAGGGCGTACCGGTCCGTGAGCGCCTGCGCATCAGCCCGGCCGCGCCGCTGATCCTGTCCTACCACGTGGCCTTGGACCAGGCTCGTGAGAAGGCCCGTGGCGAAGCCAAGATCGGCACCACCGGTCGTGGCATCGGCCCGGCCTATGAAGACAAGGTCGCACGTCGCGGCCTGCGTGTGGGCGACCTGTTCCACCGCGAGCGCTTCGCCGCCAAGCTGGGCGAGCTGCTGGACTACCACAACTTCCAGCTGGTCAATTACTACAAAGAGCCGGCCATCGACTTCCAGCAGACCCTGGACGAGTGCATGGCATACGCCGAGCAGCTCAAGCCGATGATGCTCGACGTCACCGCCGAGCTGCACAAGCTGCGTCGCGCTGGCAAGGACATCATGTTCGAAGGCGCCCAGGGCTCGCTGCTGGACATCGACCACGGCACCTACCCGTTCGTGACCAGCTCCAACACCACTGCGGGCGGCATTTCCACCGGCTCCGGCGTGGGCCCGATGTACCTGGACTACATCCTCGGCATCACCAAGGCCTACACCACTCGTGTCGGCTCCGGTCCGTTCCCCACCGAGCTGTTCGACGAGACCGGCGCCACCCTGGCCAAGCGGGGCCATGAATTCGGCTCCACCACCGGTCGTGCGCGTCGTTGCGGCTGGTTCGATGCCGTGATCCTGCGTCGCGCCATCGACGTCAACAGCATCTCGGGCATCTGCCTGACCAAGCTGGACGTGCTGGACGGCTTGGAAACCATCAACATCTGCGTCGGCTACAAGAACGCCGACGGCGATGTGATCGAAGCGCCGACCGACGCCGACAGCTACATCGGCCTGCAGCCGGTGTACGAAACCCTGCCAGGCTGGAGCGAGTCGACCCTGGGCGTGAAGAGCCTCGACGGCCTGCCAGCGGCGGCGCGCGACTACATCAAGCGCATCGAGGAGCTGGTCGGCGCGCCGATCGACATCATCTCGACCGGTCCGGACCGCAACGAAACCATCGTCCTGCGTCATCCGTTCGCCTGATCCGCTTCGGCTGATCGATCCAGCGCCGCGCTCCGAAAGGGCGCGGCGTTTTCGTATCCGGCCGCCGTCGTTCGGTGGCCCAGCGATCCCGAGGAGGATCGAGGGCTTTTCAGACAAGCTCAAGCCCGTCGTGACACGTAGCCATTATCGGCATGACCCTTGCTGCAAGGCGTTTCTGTCAGTGCCATCAAAATAGTGGCTCCAGAAACACGAGGGTTACGCCGTGTCCGCCATCCTTTCACTGTTACGAAGCCGGCTCCTGCGGCCGGTGTTCGTGGCCTTGGGTATCGCTTTACTGGTTCAGGTGCTGGTCGCGGTCCTGCTGACCCGTGGCACCGTCACCCAGTTGCAGTCGGATCTGGAGCAGCGCTTCGGTGACGACAGCCGCGAGCTGGCCAGCGAACTGCAACAGGCCGGTCAAGAGGTGCGTTCGGGCCTGGACAGCCTGTCCGACAGCACTCGGCAGCGTTTGAGTACAGGCCTGTCTGCCCGTTTGCAGGGCGAGCAGCAGCAGCTGCGCACCACCTTGGAGAACAACCTCAAGGACTCGGCCAACGACATGGCGCAGCTGCTGGCGTCAGTGGCACCGCGCGCCATCTGGGACAACGACGTGCCCGTGCTGTCGGATTTCGCCCGCCGTGCCCAGCGCAACCCTAACGTGCTGTTCGTGATCTACGACGATGCCCAGGGCCAGCACCTGACCCGCTACCTCAACCGCCAGAACCCGATCAACCAGGCCTTGCTGGCCAAGGGGCAGGGTGAGCGGGCGCTGGACAAGGTGATCGAGGCCGCCCGCCGCGATCCGGCCGTGTACGTCGTCGAGGCCTCGATCAGCCCGAACGGTGCCGAGATCGGCAAGGTGGTGCTGGGGGTGTCCACCGCTGACATCGACCAGCAGCTCAAAGCCCTCGACCAGCGTTTCACCGCGCTGATCGGCAGTGCCGGGCAGTTGGTCCAGGACAGCCTGGTGGGGGCGGCCGCCGACAGCGGCAACGTGCTGCGCCAACGTCTGGAGAAAGCCCAGGGCAGCGCTGCGGCCATGCAGGCCAACACCACGCAGGCCGTGCGCGAGGCGGCCAGCGAACTGCGCTGGCGCATCGGTCTGATGCTGGCGGTGATCGGCCTGGCCGTATTGCTGCTGGTGGCCATGGTGCTGGGCCGTCGGGTGCTGAGCAAGGTGCGGCTGCTGATCCGGGCACTCGATGATCTGGCTGCCGGCGAAGGCGACCTGACCCGACGGGTGCCGCTCGATAGCCGCGACGAACTCGGCGACATGGCCTCGGCGGTCAACCGCTTCATCGACAAGCTGCAACCGATCGTGCGTGAAGCTGGCGCCGTGGCGCAGCGCACCGGGGTCGAGATCGACGCCATGGCCCAGCGCAATGCCGGTGCCGACACCGCCGCTGCCCTGCAACGTGACGAGGTGGCCGCCAGCCTGCGTGACCTGTCGAACATGGCCGATGAAGCCCAGGCCGAAAGCCATGCCATGCAGGCGGCCTTGCAGCAGGTGGTGGACATCCGTCAGGCCACCGACGAGAACAGCCGCAGCTCCACGCAACTGGCCGGGCTGATCGAGAACCTGGCCGGCCAGGTGGATACCGGCGCCCAGGTGATCGAGCGGCTGGCCCGGCAGAGTCAGCAGATCGAGGTGGTGCTGACAGTGATCCACGGCATTGCCGAGCAGACCAATCTGTTGGCCCTGAACGCCGCCATCGAGGCGGCCCGCGCGGGTGAAACCGGACGCGGCTTCGCCGTGGTGGCCGACGAGGTGCGTGCATTGGCCAGCAAGACGCAACGTTCCACGGGTGATATCCAGGCGCACATCGTCGCACTGCAGAAAGGCGCCAAGGAAGCGGTGGCCAGCATCGGCCAGGCCGGGGTCAAGGCCAACGAAGGCCTGTTGGTGCTGCGCGACAATGAACGGCGCCAGCAATCGGTGCAAGCGGCGGTGGAGCAGGTGCATGCCGCCATCGGCCTGGCCACCCGCGCTGCCGAGCAACAGGCCAGCGGCGCCCAGGCCGTGCGCGGTCGGGTGGAGACCATCCATGCCCAGGCCGAGCGCTCCGCTGCGGTGGTGATGCAAACCACGGCGAGCAGCAAGGTGCTGGACGACCTGGCAGGGCAGCTGCGGGCGAGCCTGGGGCAGTTCAAGGCGTGAGCGGGGCAGGGCGCCTATCAGCGTGAGGGGACGAAGAGCGGATTCACAGGGTGTATGAGGTGATGCTGGCATGGGGCATTATTACGGTAACGCTATGCCGATTACAGGAAGCCTTCGTGTTCTGCCAGCAAAGGGTATTGAGCACTAGGTCGCTGCATGCCGAAGCCGGTATCTTTGGGAAAGTAATGCGTGTGCTGGGCATCGCAGTGGCCCTTACGGTCCGTCACGTTTGCCCTGCAAAAGCGCTTTTGAGTAAGGCAGAGTGTCAGGTCTTTCCTGTGTGCTGGCGACGCTTGCTGATTGGACTGTTCATCGTTCACTCGAGCGTGGTCATCTTATTGGTGCTCATGTATCAGATAGTGGGCGCATGACCTGCATTCTGGATTTTCTCTTGTGCTGGCCGAAGGAGGGTGGTTGATGCTGCTGCGCGTGACGTGAGAGGACACTGGAGTTCATCGGGAGCGCATGACCCGCTGAGCGGATGGGAGTCGAATGTCCTGTATGTCACGCTAGGTCTATGGGGCATTTTGACCGTATGCATCTGGCTGTTCATCGCGTTTGGAGGCCTGAAAAAAGTCGACTCATGGCTGTCGAACAGCAAGGCGGTCGCTTCCGATGAAAGACATTCGAACGAGCGCATGCGGGACAAGTACGCGCGAGCGCTCAACGCAAGTTTTTCTTTATCGATGAGTACATTGGCTATCAGAAGAGGGATGCTGAACAAGCAGGACGTCGAGCGGCTTCCCAGATCCATGCGATACTGCCTGGCCGCCTTGGGGTGGGGGCACCTGCTCGTCATCGTCTCGCTGATTGCGTTCTACGTGTGGTGCGAGTTCGTGAAGGTGTACGTCGTGGCCTGAACCACCCCCCGATCGATGCTCCGCGTGAACAGTCCAGGCCAACCCGCGCCTGGACCTTTCCTCACGCCTTGTTCAGGTACATCCGCGTCGTCAGCAGGTACACCGGCAATCCCGACACCACGATCAACAGCGCCGCATACGGCGCGGCCGCCGCGAACTCCACGTTGGCGGTGTGGGCCCACACTTCGGTCGCCAGGGTGGTCATGCCGGTCGGGCTGAGCAACAGGGTCGCCGTCAGCTCTTTCATCGCGTCCAGGAACACCAGCGCGAACGCCGCCGCCAGGGCCGGGAAGATGATCGGCAGGGTGACTCGGCAGAACGCCGCGAAGCTGCTGGCGCCCAGGGTGCGGGCGGCCTCTTCGAGGGTGGGCGAGGCCTTGTTCAGGGCGGTGCGCACCGGCGCCTGCGCCAGGGGCAGGAAGAGCATGGCGTAGGCCAGGATCAGCAAGGCCGTGGTCTGGTAGAGCGCTGGCACGTGGTGCAGCGCGAAGAACACCAGGGTCAGGGCGATGACCAGGCCGGGCAGGGCATGCAGCAGGTAAGGCAGCCGCTCGGCCCAGATTGCCAGGCGCCCCTTGTAGCGCACCACCAGGAAGCTGATCGGCAATGCCAGCAGCACGCAGAAGCCCGCGCCGCCCAGGGAGACCGAGAGCGACGTCAGCAGGGCCTTGCCGATGGCGGCGACCGGGAAGGCCGCCGACGAACCGACGCTGAGCCAGTAGCCGAGCATCGCCAGCGGGATGCCGCTCCCCAGGATGGCCAGCCCCAGGCAGAACAGCTGCCCGAGCACGGCCCAGCCGCGCAGCCTGACCGGCGCGGCGCGGCGCGCGACGCCCTGGCCGATGCGCACGTGGCGGGCCTTGCCGCGCACCCGCAGTTCGAGCCAGAGCATGACCAGGCACAGCGCCAGCAGCACCGCCGACAGCATGGCCGCATTGGCGTTGCTGAACTCCAGCTCGAACTGCTGGTAGATCGCCGTGGTGAAGGTCTGCAGGCCGAGGATCGACAGTGCGCCGAACTCCACCAGCATGTGCAGGGCGATCAAGAGGGCGCCGCCGATCATGGCCGGCCACAGCAGCGGCAGGGTGACCTTGAAGAATACGCCCCAGCGGCTGCATCCCAACGTGCGCGCCGACTCCTCCAGGGAGGTGTCGACGTTGCGTAGGGTGGCAGCCACCGGCAGGAAGATCAGCGGGTACTTGGACAGCGCCATGATCAGGATCGCCCCGCCCAGCCCTTCGAAGCCCGAACTCAGCGACACCCAGGTGAAGCTGGAGACGAACGACGGCACCGCGAACGGCAGGCACAGTACCACGCCCCACAGGCGCCGACCCCGCAAGTCACTGCGCTCCAGCAGCCAGGCCAGCGCCAGGCCGACCACCAGGCAGGTGGCGGTGACGCCGACCATGAGCAGCAGCGTGTTGCGCAGCAGGCCCCAGACGAAGGGCCGCCAGAGCAGGTGCAGCGCTTCCTGCCAGCCGGCCTCCCATGTCTTGATGGCGACGTACAACAGGGGCAGCAGGCTCATCGCTACCAGGAACAGCACCGGCAGCACCACCCAGATCGAGGGGCGCTTGCGGCGGGGTACGTAACGAACCAGGGCCGGCTCGGGCAGGGCGGCAGTCATCAGAGCAGACCGACCTCACGCTCGAGTTCCAGGGCTTCTTCGGCATTGCCGAGGTCGGCCGGCGTGATCTTCGGCGGACGCAGCTCGTCGAACGGCTTCAGGCCGCGGTCGGACACCATGCCTTTGTGCAGGGGGTATTCGGCCGTGGTCTGCGTGATCACGCGCTGGCCTTCTTCGCTGGCCATCCAGTTCAGCAGCGCCTGGGCTTCCTTGGGATGCTTGCTGGCCTTGACGGCCGCGGCGCCCGAGATGGTCACCAGGCCACCGGCGTCGCCATCGGCCAGGTAATAGAGCTTGGAGTCCAGCTTGCCGCGCTCGCGTTCCAGGGCATACCAGTAGTAGTTGTTGACCAGCACCGCAGCGACTTCGCCTTTCTCGACCGCCTTGAGCGCCACCATGTTGTTGGTGTAGGTCTTGCCGAAGGCCTTGAGCCCGGTCAACCATTCCTCGGCCGCTTCACGCCCGTGCATCTTTAGGATGGCCACGGCCTGTTCCTGGAAGGCACCGCTGGTCGGTACGAAGCCGACACGACCGTCCCATTCCGGGTTGGCGAAATCCATGACCGATTTGGGCAGTTCGCTTTCGTCGATCTTCTTCGGGTTGAACACCACGACCCGCGTGCGCGCCGTCACGCCCATCCAGGTGCCATTGGCAGCGACATATTCCTTGGGCAGCATGTTCAGCGTGGCATCGTCGATCTTCGCCAGCAGTCCCAGTTCGCCCAGGTTGTTCAGCGGCGGCGATTCCTCGGTGTAGATGATGTCGGCCGGCGAGCGGTCGCCCTCTTCGATGATCTGGCTGGCCAGCTGGTTACTGCTGCCCTTGCGGATGTCGATATGGATGCCGGTCTTGGCCTCGTAGGCCTTGGCGATGGCCTCGCCGATCTCCTTGTGCTGACCGTTGTACATCGTCAGCGTGACGGGCGCATCGGCCAGGGCGGCAGGCGTGCCGATGACCAGGCTCAGCGCGGCGGCGGCCAGGGTACGCATCAGCGTGTGCGGACGGATCGTCATGCGGGTGGTTCCTCGCTTACGGCTACATATTAGGAAACAATGGTAAACGAAATCGTTTCTCAAGTGGCCGGATGGAGGAAAATTCATCGAGTGCAGCGGCGGGGGGAGACGAGGTGTTGCGGGCATCGCGGCGTGATCGCCAAACGACAGGCAAGAAAAAACCCACTAGCAAGCTAGTGGGTTTTTAGATGGTGCCCAGGAGAAGACTCGAACTTCCACGACCGTTAAGTCACTGATACCTGAAACCAGCGCGTCTACCAATTCCGCCACCTGGGCAAAGCTTTACTTCTTCAGACTGCAACGTTCGAGCGTTACGTCTGATGCTGCGGTGACAGACCCGAAGTGTCTATCACTTGAAAATCTTGGTGCCCAGGAGAAGACTCGAACTTCCACGACCGTTAAGTCACTGATACCTGAAACCAGCGCGTCTACCAATTCCGCCACCTGGGCACATCATCGAAATCACAGGATGCTTTACTGCTTTACATCGTTGTCATTCTCGACTACAACGTCGGGTGTCCGTCGTTGTGGTGCGCACTATACGGGCGGGTCCTGAGGCTGTAAAGCCCCTGATCAAAAAAAATAGCGAAATTTTTCAACGTCTTGATTTCATTCGCCGGTATCAGCGCCCGATGCCTGCCGACGGGGCTGTCCAACGCCGACATTTCCGGTTTCAATACGTCTATGCCAAACTCACTCCCTATATACACCAAGGTGAACCCCTCCTGATGGCCGATTGGCAATCCCTCGATCCCGAGGCCGCCCGAGAAGCGGAAAAATACGAGAATCCCATCCCCAGCCGTGAGCTGATCCTGCAGCACCTCGACGATCGTGGCGAGCCGGCTGCGCGCGAACAACTGGCCGCCGAGTTCGGCCTGCACGAAGAAGACGACATCGAGGCCCTGCGCCGCCGCCTGCGCGCCATGGAGCGCGACGGTCAGCTGATCTATACCCGGCGTGGCACCTATGCCCCGGTAGACAAGCTCGACCTGATCTGCGGCCGCGTGTCGGGCCACCGCGATGGCTTCGGCTTCCTCATTCCCGACGACGGCAGCGAAGACCTGTTCCTCAGCCCGACGCAGATGCGCCTGGTGTTCGATGGCGACCGCGCGTTGGCGCGCGTCTCCGGCGTCGATCGTCGTGGCCGCCGCGAAGGCACGCTGGTGGAGATCGTCTCCCGTGCCCACGAAAGCGTGGTCGGTCGCTACTTCGAAGAGGGCGGCATCGGCTACGTCACGCCGGACAACCCCAAGATCCAGCAGGAAGTGCTGGTCACGGCGGGTCGTAACGGCGGCGCCCGCATCGGGCAGTTCGTGCAGATCAAGATCACCCACTGGCCTACCCCACGCTTTCAGCCCCAGGGCGACGTGGTCGAGGTGATCGGCAACTACATGGCGCCGGGCATGGAGATCGACATCGCGCTGCGCAGCTACGACATTCCCCATGTCTGGCCCGAGGCCGTGGTCAAGGAAGCGCGCAAGTTCCGCTCCGAAGTCGAGGAAAAGGACAAGGAGCGACGCATCGACCTGCGTCACCTGCCGTTCGTCACCATCGACGGCGAAGACGCCCGCGACTTCGACGACGCCGTCTACTGTGAGCCCCTGGGCAAGCTGCGGCTGTTCTCCGGTGGCTGGCGCCTGTACGTCGCCATTGCTGACGTGTCCAGCTATGTCCGCCTGGGCTCGGCCCTGGACGACGAGGCGCAGCAGCGCGGCAACTCGGTGTACTTCCCCGAGCGTGTGGTGCCGATGCTGCCCGAGGAGCTTTCCAACGGCCTGTGCTCGCTGAACCCGCACGTCGACCGGTTGGCGATGGTCTGCGAGATGACCATGAACAAGTCCGGCCAGATGGTCGACTACCAGTTCTACGAGGCCGTCATCCACTCTCATGCACGCCTGACCTACAACAAGGTCAGCAGCATGCTCGAGCACGCCCGGACTCGCGAAGGCAAGGCCCTGCGCGAGGAATACAGCGAGGTGCTGCCGCACCTCAAGCAGCTCTATGCGCTGTACAAGGTCCTGCTGGCCGCGCGCCAGACCCGCGGTGCGATCGACTTCGAAACCCAGGAGACCCGCATCATCTTCGGGTCCGAACGCAAGATCGCGGAAATCCGTCCAACCGTGCGCAACGATGCCCACAAGCTGATCGAGGAATGCATGCTGGCGGCCAACGTGGCCACCGCCGAATTCCTGCAAAAGCACGGCGTCCCGGCCCTGTACCGGGTGCACGACGGCCCGCCGCCGGAGCGCCTCGAGAAGCTGCGTGCCTTCCTGGGCGAGCTGGGTCTGTCCCTGCACAAGGGCAAGGAGCCGTCGCCGAAGGACTACAAGGCCCTGCTGGCAAGCATCGCCGGCCGTCCCGACTTCCACCTGATCCAGACCGTGATGCTGCGCTCGCTGAGCCAGGCGGTGTACAGCGTCGAAAACAATGGCCACTTCGGCCTGAACTACGAGGCCTACACGCACTTCACCTCGCCGATCCGACGCTATCCGGACCTGCTGGTGCATCGCGCCATCCGCAGCGTGATCCGCTCCAAGGTCGACACGCCGCACGTCAAGCGTGCCGGCGCGGCGAGCATCCCCAAGGCGCGTATCTACCCGTACGACGAGCCTGCGCTGGAGCAGTTGGGCGAGCAGTGCTCGTTGACCGAGCGCCGTGCCGACGAGGCCACGCGCGACGTGGTCAACTGGCTCAAGTGCGAGTACATGAAAGACCGCGTCGGCGAGATCTTCCCGGGCGTGATCACCGCGGTCACCGGCTTCGGCATCTTCGTCGAGCTGACCGACATCTACGTCGAAGGCCTGGTCCACGTCAGCGCGCTGCCGGGTGACTACTACCACTTCGATGCCGTGCACCATCGCCTGTCCGGCGAGCGCACGGGTCGCCACTTCCGCCTGGGCGACACCGTCGAGGTCAAGGTCATGCGCGTCGATCTCGACGAGCGCAAGATCGACTTCGAAGTGGCCCAGTCGACGCTCGATGCGCCGATCGGCCGCAAGTCACGCGGCGCCACGACGGCCAGCGATGACAAGGGCAAGCGTGGCGGCCGAGAAGACAACGCCGCGACCGGCAAGTCGGCCGGCCGTGCGCGCAGCGAGGCCGAGGCCCCTGTCAAGGCCGAGAAGGCCGCTGATCTCAAGCCCAAGGCGACGCGTGCCCGCAAGGGCGAGGCCGCCGAGGCCTACTTCCCGGCACAGGCCGTGCAGCGCAACGCCGAAGTGCGCAAGAGTCGCGAAATGAAGCAGGCTCTGATGAGCGAGGCGCGCGGCGGCAGTGCCAGCGGCAAGTCCGGTAAGTCGGACAGGTCGGATAAGTCGAGCAGCAAGCCGACCAAGCACCGCAAAGGGCCGTCGAAGTCGAGTTCGTCACGCAAGGGCAAGAGCACCTCATGAGTCAGTTGGAAAAAATCTACGGGGTGCATGCCGTCCAGGCGCTGCTCGACCACCACCCCAAGCGGGTCAAGCAGATCTGGCTCTCCGATGGGCGCAGCGAACCACGCGTGCAGCGCCTGCTGGAGCTGGCCACGCAGAATCGTGTGCCGGTCGGCCAGGCCGAGCGCCGTGAGCTCGATGCCTGGGTCGAGGGCGTGCACCAGGGCGTGGTCGCCGAGGTGAGCCCCAGTCAGGTCTGGGGCGAGGCCATGCTCGAGGAGCTGCTCGAGCGCAGTGAGCGGCCACCGCTGATCCTGGTGCTCGATGGCGTCACCGACCCGCACAACCTCGGTGCCTGCCTGCGCACCGCCGACGCCGCCGGGGCCACGGCCGTGGTGATTCCCAAGGACAAGTCCGCGACCCTGACCGCCGTGGTGCGCAAGGTCGCCTGTGGCGCGGCCGAAGTGATCCCGCTGGTGGCGGTCACCAACCTGGCGCGTACCCTGGAGAAACTCCAGCAGCGCGGCTTGTGGGTGGTCGGCACGGCCGGCGAGGCCGAGCAGGAGATCTACCAGCAGGACCTCACCGGGCCGTTGGTGATGATCATGGGCGCCGAAGGCAAGGGCATGCGTCGGTTGACCCGCGAGCACTGCGACTTTCTGGTCAAGCTGCCGATGGCCGGCAGCGTCAGCAGTCTCAACGTCTCGGTGGCCACCGGCGTCTGCCTGTTCGAAGCCGTGCGCCAGCGCCAGGCCAAGCGCTGATATCCCCGGTGTGAGCAGCCGCCCGGCGGCTGTTCAAATAATCACCACTGCGCTTGCGTGCCCGTTCGCCCTTCTCTACAATTGCGCCCCTTGCCCGCAGGCAGGTGCGCATGCGCCTTTCTCTTGGCGAGACACACAGTGTCATTCACTCCTTGTCTGACCAGTTCGCTGGCAGACTACAACCCGTAAGGAGCATTCATGCGTCATTACGAAATCATCTTCCTGGTCCACCCGGATCAGAGCGAGCAAGTCGGCGGCATGGTTGAGCGCTACACCAAGCTGATCGAAGAAGACGGCGGCAAGATCCACCGTCTGGAAGATTGGGGCCGTCGTCAACTGGCCTACGCGATCAACAACGTTCACAAGGCTCACTACGTGATGCTGAACGTCGAGTGCACCGGCAAGGCCCTGGCCGAGCTGGAAGACAACTTCCGCTACAACGATGCCGTGATCCGTAACCTGATCATCCGTCGCGACGAAGCCGTTACCGGTCAGTCCGAGATGCTGAAGGCCGAAGAGAACCGCAGCGAGCGCCGTGAGCGTCGTGAACGTCCTGAGCATTCTGAGTCCGCCGACGGCGACGACAGCAATGACAGCGACAACAGCGACAACGCTGACGAGTAATCCACGGACCTTCTTGAGGAGCCCATTACATGGCACGTTTCTTCCGTCGTCGTAAATTCTGCCGCTTCACTGCTGAAGACGTGAAAGAGATCGACTACAAAGATCTCAACACCCTGAAAGCTTACGTATCCGAAACCGGCAAGATCGTTCCAAGCCGTATCACCGGTACCAAGGCTCGTTATCAGCGTCAGCTGGCTACCGCTATCAAGCGCGCCCGCTTCCTGGCCCTGCTGGCCTACACCGACAGCCACGGCCGCTGAGACCGGGTAGTCGACAGGTAGCAAGGATAGAGCATGCGAGCGTTAGCTGATTTCATCATGCGCGGTCGTGTGCAGGCCACCCTGGTGGTGGTCGGTTGTGCGGCGTTGCCGCTGTTGTTCTGGTTGAGTGCTGCCGCGGCGAGCCTGGTGCTGTTGCGGCGCGGTTTCAAGGACGCCACCTCGGTCATTGCCTGGGCAGTCTTGCCGGGGCTTGCATGGTGGCTCTTCGGCGAACCCCGCACCTTGATGGTGCTGCTGGGAACGCTGGGTCTGGCGGCGTGCTTGCGCGCTGGTCATTCCTGGAACCGGGTGCTGTTGTACAGCGTCGGGCTGGGCCTGTTGTACGGGGTCATCCTGGGTTCGGTGTTCCGCGAGCCGATCGAAGCGTTGGCGCAGGCCCTGGCGAAGGGGTTGCCGCAGATGCTCGGCGGTTTCTACCAGAAGCTTTCGGTAGAAGAGCAGGGACGCCTCGGGGCGATACTCGTGCCGGTGCTCGTCGGCCTGGTGGCCGCCGCCTTGCAGCTGGTGACCGTGCTGTCCCTGATGTTGGGCCGGTACTGGCAGGCGGCACTGTACAACCCGGGTGGTTTCGGCCGCGAGTTCCATGCGGTGCGATTCACCGTGGCGCCAGCGTCGCTGCTGGTGGTCGGCATGCTGTTCGGTCCCAATCTGGGGCTGGCGATGCTGACCCCGCTGTGCAGCGTACCGCTCATGCTGGCAGGGGCAGCCCTGTTGCACGGGCTGGTGGCGCAGAAACGGCTGGCCAGGTTCTGGCTGACCGGGATGTACGTAACGCTCGTGCTGTTCATGCAACTGACCTATCCGTTGCTCGTGGTTCT
Organism: Enterobacterales bacterium AN_CKDN230030167-1A_HGKHYDSX7; assembly: GCA_046940335.1. GTDB lineage: Bacteria > Pseudomonadota > Gammaproteobacteria > Pseudomonadales > Pseudomonadaceae > Aquipseudomonas. The sequence continues at coordinate 100,943 of JBKYML010000004.1, read as the reverse complement.
GGCCATTGTCGATAGCCTGATTGATTTTCGCGGTCGCCTGTCACCCAAGGGTGACGATTCCGCGAACGGTGAAGGTTAAAAGTTAAGAGGTTTTACCAAATGGAACTGATCCTGCTGGAAAAAGTCGCCAACCTGGGCAACCTGGGCGACAAAGTGAAAGTAAAGGCTGGCTACGGCCGTAACTTCCTGCTGCCGTTCGGCAAAGCCGTCGCTGCCAACGCTGCCAACCTGGCTGCGTTCGAAGAGCGTCGCGCCGAGCTGGAAAAAGCCGCTGCCGACCGTAAGACGTCCGCTGAAACGCGCGCTGCCCAACTGGCCGAGCTGGAAGTCACCATCACCGCTACCGCGGGCGATGAAGGCAAGCTGTTCGGTTCGATCGGCACCCACGACATCGCTGACGCCCTGACCGCCTCCGGCGTCGAAGTGGCCAAGGCTGAAGTGCGTCTGCCGAATGGCACCATCCGTAACGTCGGCGAATACGACGTTGCCGTGCACCTGCACAGCGACGTTGAAGCCACCGTTCGCGTGGTCGTCGTCGCAGCCTAAGCGGTACCGATCGGCTGGCCCCTCGTGGTCCGGCCGGTTAACATCGGGCACGGTCCTGCACAGCAGGTCGTGCCCTTTGTGTTTTTCATCACCCAGATTTCCCGGTGGACATGAACGAGATCGCAAACGCCGAACAACTGGACCTGCAGACCGCAGCGCTCAAGGTACCCCCGCATTCCGTCGAGGCCGAACAGGCCGTGCTCGGCGGCCTGATGCTGGACAACAATGCCTGGGAGCGAGTGCTGGACCAAGTCTCGGACGGTGACTTCTATCGGCATGACCACCGCCTGATCTTCCGTGCGATCCACAAGCTGGTCGACCTCAACCAGCCGTTTGACGTGGTCACGCTGCACGAGCAGCTCGAGAAGGAAGGGGTGTCGTCGCAGATCGGTGGCCTGGGCTACCTGGGCGAGCTGGCCAAGAACACCCCGTCGGTGGCTAACATCAAGGCCTATGCGCAGATCATCCGCGAGCGTGCCACGCTGCGGCAGCTGATCAGCATCAGCACCGACATCGCCGACAATGCCTTCAACCCCCAGGGGCGCAACGCCGAGGAAATTCTCGACGACGCCGAACGGCAGATCTTCCAGATCGCCGAGGCGCGGCCCAAGACCGGTGGTCCGGTCGGTGTCAACGAGCTGCTGGTCAAGGCCATCGACCGGATCGACACGCTGTTCAACTCCGACAGTGACATCACCGGTATCTCCACCGGCTACACCGACCTGGACGAAAAGACCAGCGGCCTACAGCCGGCCGACCTGATCATCGTCGCCGGCCGTCCCTCGATGGGCAAGACCACCTTCGCCATGAACCTGGTGGAGAACGCCGTGCTACGCAGCGACAAGGCCGTGCTGGTCTTCTCGCTGGAGATGCCTGGCGAATCGCTGATCATGCGTATGCTTTCCTCCCTGGGCCGCATCGACCAGACCAAGGTGCGTTCCGGTCAGCTGGACGACGATGATTGGCCGCGGCTGACCTCGGCGGTGAACCTGCTCAACGACCGCAAGCTGTTCATCGACGACACCGCCGGCATCAGCCCCTCGGAAATGCGTGCCCGCACCCGACGCCTGGCCCGCGAACACGGCGAGATCGGCCTGATCATGGTCGACTACCTGCAGCTGATGCAGATCCCTGGCTCGGCCGGTGACAATCGGACCAACGAGATCTCCGAGATCTCCCGCTCCCTCAAGGCCCTGGCCAAGGAGTTCAACTGCCCGGTCGTCGCCCTGTCGCAGCTCAACCGCTCCCTCGAACAGCGACCCAACAAGCGCCCGGTCAACTCCGACCTGCGTGAATCGGGCGCCATCGAGCAGGACGCCGACGTGATCATGTTCGTCTACCGTGACGAGGTGTATCACCCGGAGACCGAGCACAAGGGCATCGCCGAGATCATCATCGGCAAGCAGCGTAACGGCCCGATCGGCTTCGTGCGGCTGGCGTTCATCGGCAAGTACACCCGGTTCGAGAACCTGGCGCCGGGGAGTTACAATTTCGACGATGACGAGTAAGTAGCTGCTGGGTTATTCATCAGTACGGTGTTCCTGTCGGGATCGTATTACGTTCTGCGAGTCCGAAAAAAATGGAGCAGCGATCATACATTCGAGTCTGGCCGTATACCGAGCTTTTCAGGATTACGGATCGTGCCTGCCCTGGTTTTAGTCGAAACAGTGCCGTGGTGAGGAAGTGTAAACATCTTCCGCACGACATAGGTATTTCCTTGTTCGTAGCCATGGATGGGAACCGTCCCCATATAGCCGGAAGACTGCGCGCCGGTCATGCTGCTCAGCTCGTCAATGAACGACCTACCTGTGGCAGGATTCGGCAGGGCCGTTTCACACGCAAACACGTGGGTCTGGCGACCCTCTATTGATACGTTCAGGCTCTTGAGCGTGCGATACAGACTGCCAGCGTTGTGAAGCGCTGCTCCGTGACGCCCCCCACTGATATAGCCCGCTGATGAACCATGAGCGTTGATGTACAGCGTTGGCAAGCGACCATCCGTTCGCTCCGGTCCGGAAAAGACAACAATGCCGCCAAATTGTGCTTCGATACGTCCCTGGTAGGTTTTTTTTGTGAGCAGCCTGTAGAACGCCGATTTGACCAGTTCGAAAAAACGTCCGGTTGGGTCAATCCGGTTGATTGGGTCACCTGAAACATACACATAGCTGTTCAAGCCACCTTTTCCGAATGGGCTTTCGTGATCGGGTCGCATGAAGCGCATCAAGGTCGGACTGTAGGTGCGATGCCCATTCCCTAGCAGATAGCAATGACTGCGCGGATCCTGATGCTCACCTTTGAAACCTGGCAGGTCAGTGTGTCCATTTCGTGTGCCGTAGGGCGCGAAGCTTTCATGGGTAGGGCCGGCTACCTGCAAGAAGTGGCAGGGTGACAGAATGCTGTCGCTGGCTATGAGAACGCTGGAGCTGTCACGTTGCAGCGCAAGCAAGTGGCCGTCGAAATCAAAGTGCCGTTCATGGTGTGTCCGTGTTGACAGGGTGCACAGTCGCTGCGCTTTGTAAAACAGTTTCATGATTGAGTTCCTGTGGCCAAGCGCCCGAGCAAGCGTCTTTCCTGCACCCTAAGGTCTATGGCAAAGGTCAGACAACTGGCAGAATCGACAGGTCGATCCGCGTAAGTTGACGCGGTCTTCCAACAAGGCAGTGTGGGCAGCCTATCGTCCTCGTGAACATGACCCGAGTTTCCTTCTGCGAACAGCAGGTGCCTGGATCACAGGGATAAATCCGACCACCACCGTCGGATGTGATCAATTTTTGTGCTATATTCCGCGCCCGCGATTTTCCCTGCACCCAAGACTGGTCACTGACATGCACGCAGCCAAGCCTCTCTACGACTATCCCAAATACTGGGCCGAATGCTTCGGGCCGGCGCCATTCCTGCCCATGAGCAGGGAGGAGATGGATCAGCTCGGCTGGGATTCGTGCGACATCATCATCGTGACCGGCGATGCCTACGTCGACCACCCGTCGTTCGGCATGGCGATCATCGGCCGGCTGCTGGAAGCCCAGGGCTTCCGCGTGGGCATCATCGCCCAGCCGAACTGGCAGTCGAAGGACGACTTCATGAAGCTCGGCGAGCCGAACCTGTTCTTCGGGGTCGCGGCCGGCAACATGGACTCGATGATCAACCGCTACACCGCCGACAAGAAGGTTCGCTCCGACGACGCCTACACCCCCGGTGGTCTGGCCGGCAGCCGGCCTGATCGTGCCAGCCTGGTGTACAGCCAGCGCTGCAAGGAAGCGTACAAGCACGTGCCGATCGTGCTCGGCGGCATCGAGGCGTCGCTGCGCCGCATCGCGCACTACGACTACTGGCAGGACAAGGTCCGCCATTCGATCCTGATCGACGCCTGCGCCGACATCCTGCTGTTCGGCAACGCCGAGCGTGCCGTGGTCGAGGTGGCCCAGCGCCTGGCGTTCGGCGAAAGCATCGAAAGCATCACCGACGTGCGCGGCACCGCCTTCGTGCGCCGGGACACGCCCCAGGGCTGGTTCGAGATCGATTCGACCCGCATCGACCGGCCTGGCCGGGTCGACAAGATCATCAACCCCTACGTCAACACGCAGGACACCCAGGCGTGCGCCATCGAGCAGGCCAAGGGCGAGGTCGAGGACCCGAACGAGGCCAAGGTGGTGCAGATCCTCGACAGCCCGGGCATGACCCGCGACAAGTCGGTGATCCGCCTGCCGTCGTTCGAGAAGGTGCGCAACGACCCGGTGCTGTACGCCCATGCCAACCGCGTGCTGCACCTGGAAACCAACCCTGGTAACGCACGGGCCCTGGTGCAGAAGCATGGCGAGGCGGACGTGTGGTTCAACCCGCCACCCATTCCGATGACCACCGAGGAAATGGACTACGTGTTCGGCATGCCCTACGCGCGCGTGCCGCACCCGGCCTACGGCAAGGAGCGCATCCCGGCCTACGAGATGATCCGCTTCTCGGTGAACATCATGCGTGGCTGCTTCGGCGGCTGCACGTTCTGCTCGATCACCGAACACGAAGGGCGGATCATTCAGAACCGCTCGCACGAGTCGATCCTGCACGAGATCGAGGAGATGCGCGACAAGGTGCCGGGCTTCACCGGCGTGGTCTCCGACCTGGGCGGCCCGACCGCCAACATGTACCGCATCGCCTGCAAGAGCCCTGACATCGAGAAGCACTGCCGCAAGCCGTCGTGCGTCTTCCCCGGCATCTGCGAGAACCTCAACACCGACCACAGCTCGCTGATCTCGCTGTACCGCAAGGCCCGCGCGCTGCCGGGGGTGAAGAAGATCCTGATCGCCTCGGGCCTGCGCTACGACCTGGCCGTCGAGTCCCCGGAGTACGTCAAGGAACTGGTCACTCACCACGTCGGCGGCTACCTGAAGATCGCACCGGAGCATACCGAGCGTGGTCCGCTGGACAAGATGATGAAGCCGGGGATCGGCACCTATGACCGCTTCAAGCGCATGTTCGAGAAGTTCTCGAAGGAAGCGGGCAAGGAGCAGTACCTGATCCCGTACTTCATCGCCGCCCACCCCGGCACCACCGACGAAGACATGATGAACCTGGCGCTGTGGCTCAAGGGCAATGGCTTCCGCGCCGACCAGGTGCAGGCGTTCTATCCGTCGCCCATGGCGTCGGCCACGGCCATGTACCATTCGGGCAAGAACCCGCTGCGCAAGGTCACTTACAAGAGCGAAGGCGTGGAGATCGTCAAGAGCGAGCAGCAGCGTCGCCTGCACAAGGCCTTCTTGCGCTACCACGACCCGAAGGGCTGGCCGATGCTGCGCGAAGCGCTCGAGCGCATGGGCCGCGCCGACCTGATCGGCCCTGGCAAGCACCAGTTGATCCCGCTGCATCAGCCGCAGTCCGACAGCTACCAGAGTGCACGCCGCAAGAACTCCACGCCGGCCGGCAGCCACAAGGTGGCCAAGGACCAGAAGATCCTCAGTCAGCACACCGGCCTGCCACCGCGCGCCAGTGATGGCAGCAAGCCCTGGGACAAGCGCGAGCAGGCCAAGGCCGAAGCTTTCGCGCGTAACCAGAAGGCGGCCAAGGAGCGCAAGGAGGCTGCCAAGGGCGGCAAGGGTGGACGCAAGCCGCGTCAGCCGGCCTTGCCGCGCTGAGGGCAAGCCCGCTTCCACAGCTAAGGGTCAGGGCAGGTTGTCTAGCACAGGGGATGGCTGATTTGGTGGGCCTTTCGAGCCCGATCGCGGCACAGGGGCCGCTCCCACATGGACCGCGCTTGCCTGCACCACTGCGGCGGGTGTAGGAGCGGCCCCTGTGCCGCGATCGGGCCCGCAGGGCCCACAAAAACCGCGCTCGAATGCTGCAGCCCGCAGGCTCACCCCGGATTGCTTTCGACCCACTTCGGCACCACCGGCGTCTTCATCCGCGCCATGCCCTCCAGCAATTCCCCCGCCTCACGACCCAGCCGCAACATCGCACGATGCTGGGGCCGTACGAACCCCTCGTCGACGATGTGGTCGAGGAAGCTGCCCAGCTTCTCGTAGAAACCGTTTACGTCCAGCAACCCCAGCGGCTTGGCGTGATACCCCAGTTGCCCCCAGGTCCAGACTTCGAACAGTTCTTCCAGCGTGCCCAACCCGCCCGGCAGGGCAATGAAGGCGTCGCTCAGCTCGGCCATGCGGGCCTTGCGCGCGTGCATGCCGTCCACCACCTCCAGACGGGTCAGGCCGGTGTGACCGATCTCGGCATCCTTGAGGCTTTGCGGGATGATGCCGATCACCTCGCCGCCGGCCGCCAGCGCCGCATCGGCGACGATGCCCATCAGGCCCACGGCGCCGCCGCCGTAGACCAGCGTCGTTCCACGCTCGGCCAAGGTGCGGCCCAGGGCGACCGCCGCTTCACGGTAAAGAGGGTTGGCGCCAGTGCTGGCGCCGCAGAAGACACACACGGAACGTAGGGACATCGATCATCTCCAGTGAAAGACTGGGCCCAGGGTAAGGCGCCCGGCCGTTCACGGCCAGACCCGTCATTCGGGGCGAGCGAATTCGCAGACAGGCGCACCGGTGGCGCCACAGGCGTAGGCGGCCAGGAAACCTTTCATGAAATGCGTGAGCGACATGGTGACGACTCCTAAATGAACGATTGTTCAATCGTCTATCAAAGGGGCAAGATGCGCCCCAAGATTTTTTGTATGCCGCTCATACAAGGTTTCAACCGATCGGTTTCCATTGCCTGCTTTCATCGGAGCCCGATCGGTCGATACCGGAGCCGGCCACCCCTGCCAAGGAGATTCACGATGTTCCTCAAAGCGGTCGCGGTATCCCTGTTCACGCTCGCCAGCGCCAGCGTCTTCGCCGCCGAGTGTGCGGTCACGGTCGAGTCCACCGACCAGATGTCCTACACCACTCAATCATTCACCGTCGACAAGCGCTGCAAGGCGTTCACGGTCACGCTCACCCATTCGGGCAACCTGCCGAAGAACGTGATGGGTCACAACCTGGTGATCAGCAAGACGGAGGATGCCCAGTCCATCGCCAACGAAGGCATGAGCCAAGGACTGGACAAGGAATACCTCAAGGCGGACGATCCACGCATCATCGCCTACACCAAGATGATCGGCGCCCCTGAAAGGCAGGACACCATCACCCTCGACTTGGCCAAGCTGGAGGCCGGTGGCGACTACACGTTCTTCTGCACCTTCCCTGGGCACATGGCGCTGATGAAGGGCAAGGTCATCGTCAAGTGACGCACGCCCGAGGCTGCCAGGGAGCGGGCAACGGCCGTCCCGCCCCCTGAGGCAGGATCACGGCGCGAACGGCAGCTCGCGCTTGTGCTGGGTCTTGCGGTAGGCCGACAGGATGACCTCGGCGGCGTGATCGCTCACTGGCTTGCCGTGCAGGAACGCGTCGATTTCGGCATAGGTGATCCCATGGGCCGCCTCGTCCGGTTTGCCGGGCTCCAGGTCCTCGAGGTCCGCGGTAGGCACCTTCTCGACCAGGTTCGCCGGTGCGCCCATGAGGCGGGCCATGGCGCGAACCTGGTGCTTCACCAGGCCGCTGAGCGGTGCCAGGTCGCACGCGCCGTCGCCGAACTTGGTGAAGAAGCCCATCACCGCTTCGGCCGCATGGTCGGTGCCGATCACCAGCCCCTGGCAGGCGCCTGCGATGGTGTATTGGGCCACCATGCGCATGCGTGCCTTGACGTTGCCGACCACGAAGTCCTTGGTGTTTGCCGTGCTGTCGTCCAGGGCCTTCACATTGGCCACCAGCGCACGCACGGCCGGTGCGATGTCCACCGTCTGTATCTCGTCGGGCTTGATCACGTCCAGGCAGGCCTGGGCATCGTGCTCGTCGTGCTGCACGTGATAGGGCAGGCGCACGGCGACGAACCGATACGCCGAGTCGCCGGTCTCCTCGCGCAGTTCACGCACCGCCCGCTGCGCCAGCAGCGCACCGGTCAGCGAGTCGACACCGCCACTGATCCCGAGCACCAGTGACTTCAGCCCGGCATTGCCCAGGCACTGCTTGATGAACGCCACACGCCGGGCGATCTCGGTCTCCAGCGCCGCGTCATCGGCGATCGGCGGCTGGACCTTGAGCTGCTGGATGATCTCCTGCTGGCTGGCTTGCATGGGTTACTCCTTGTTGGGGACTTTGAACACATGGCGCAGGTAGGTGACGAAGTTCTCGTCGCGGCACTGCGTCTTGGCGGACTCGTCGGAAATCTTGGCCACCGGCGAGCCATTGCAATCGGTCATCTTGACCACGATGCTCATCGGCGTCACGCCCGGGATGTCACAGGTCAGGTTGGTGCCGATGCCGAAGCTCACGTTGATCCGACCGCGCAGGGCTCGGAAGATTGCCAACGAGCGTGGCAGGTCGAGCCCGTCGGAGAACACCAGGGTCTTGGTCATCGGGTCGATGCCCAACTGGCGATAGTGTGCGATGGCTTTCTCTGCCCAGGCGATCGGATCACCCGAATCATGACGCAGGCCGTCGAAGAGCTTGGCGAAGTACAGGTCGAAGTCGCGCAGGAAGGCGTCCATGGTGACGCAGTCGGTCAGGGCGATGCCCAGCAGGCCACGGTACTCGCGTACCCAACAGTCCAGCGCGGCGATCTGGCTGTCGATCAGACGCGGACCGAGCTGCTGGTGGGCCATGATCCATTCGTGGGCCATGGTGCCGAGCGGCTTGATCCCGAGCTTCCAGGCCAAGTCGACGTTGCTGGTGCCGACGAAGCGCGCCGGGAAGTCATCGCGCAGCACTCGCACCACTTCGGCCTGGACCTGGCTGGAAAAGCGCCGCCGCGTGCCGAAGTCGGCTACCTGCAGGGCATCGAGTTCGTCGGCGCTGGCGTGCGCCTGCAACCAGTCGAACTTGCGGTACAGCTGGTCGCGGGCCTCACTCAGGCGCATCTGCGGGTGCAGGTGCCGGTTGCGCACCTCGCTGATGATCGCCAGCAACGGCACTTCGAACAGGATCACGTGCAGCCAGGGGCCGCGCAGGCGCAGGAACAGCTGATCGTGCTCGATACCGATGCGCACGTAGCGCAGGTTGAAGCGGAACAGGCCCAGAAAGCGCAGGAAGTCCGGCTTGAGGAAGCTGATGCGCTCCAGGAAGGTCAGCTGGCCCTCGTCGAGGGTCAGGTCGGCCAGTTGCTCGAGCTGCTGGCGGATGTCGTCCAGGTAAGGGCGCAGGTCTTCGCCATTGCGGCAGCGAAACTCCCACTCGACGTCGGCATCCGGGTAGTTGTGCAGGACGCCCTGCATCATGGTGAGCTTGTAGAAATCGGTGTCGAGCAGGTTGTGCACGATGCGCTCGGCGAATGCGCTCTCGCTCATGTAGGGACTCCAAGTCGGCGGCGCCTGCCGAAACCACCAGGCGCGCGGGATAGCGGCCATTGTGCCCAATGCCGTCGGCTTTAGCGATGCATGAAGCGCCGGGCCTGCGCAAGCACTGACGCCCTGCAGGCCCCCAAGCCTCGCAACAGTGCCCGCAGTAGCAGTCACGCACCGGCGTTGTGCACTTCGGTGACGCCGGCTGTTACACGCCCGTGCAGGTACTGGCGCGTTTCAGGTTGCAATGATGGCGCATTGTGGTTGCGCCGTCCGCGCACGGAAGGTAGCGACAGGCACGTGCTTGACGGTTGCACGTGCCGTGACGCCACCTCACGCGGCGCTCTGTCTGGCGTATTCGTCATGCAGGACCCGACGAAAGCCGGTGCATGGCACGCCGCTTGCTCAGGGCTAGAGGCTGAAGTTGCAGTGCCTAGACCATAACAATTCCGGGAGCACTACCTCATGTCGCAGTCGTTCTACAGAAAAGGCGTATTGGCCATTGCCGTGGCGTCGGTGCTGGGCCTTTCATCCTATGCACAGGCCGACGTCAAGATCGGTGTCGCCGGGCCCATGACCGGCGCGAACGCGGCGTTCGGCGAGCAGTACATGAAAGGCGCGCAGGCCGCGGCCGACAAGATCAACGCCGCAGGTGGGGTCAACGGCGAGAAGATCGTGCTGGTCAAGGGGGACGATGCCTGCGAGCCCAAGCAGGCCGTGTCGATCGCCAACCGTCTGGTCGATCAGGACAAGGTCGTTGGCGTGGTCGGTCACTTCTGCTCGTCCTCGACCATTCCGGCCTCGGAGGTATACGACGAGGCCGGTGTGATCGCCATCACCCCAGGTTCCACCAACCCACAGGTCACCGAGCGCGGCATGATGGGCATGTTCCGCATGTGCGGCCGTGACGATCAGCAGGGGGTGGTCGCTGGCGACTACATCGTCGACGTGCTCAAGGGCAAGAAGGTCGTGGTGCTGCACGACAAGGACACCTACGGCCAGGGCCTGGCCGACGCGACCAAGGCCCAGCTGGAGAAGCGGGGCGTCAAGCCGGTGCTCTACGAGGGCCTGACCCGTGGCGAGAAGGATTTCAGCGCCGTGGTGACCAAGATCCGTGCCGCCGGTGCCGACGTGGTCTACTTCGGCGGCCTGCACCCGGAGGCCGGCCCGCTGGTGCGTCAGCTGCGCGAGCAGGGGCTCAAGGACGTAGCGTTCATGTCCGATGACGGCATCGTCACCGACGAACTGGTGGCGACCGCAGGCGGTGCGCAGTACACCAACGGTGTCTACATGACCTTCGGCGCCGACCCGCGCCTGCTGCCGGACAGCAAGGCGGTGGTCGAGCAGTTCCGCAAGGGTGGTACCGAGCCGGAGGGTTACACCCTGTACGCCTACGCCTCGATCCAGGCCCTGGCTGCCGCGTTCAACGGCGCCAAGTCGAACGAGGGCGAGGACGCCGCCAGGTGGCTCAAGGCCAACCCGGTCAAGACCGTGATGGGCGAGAAGAAGTGGGACGAGAAGGGCGACCTGACCGTCTCCGACTACGTGGTCTACCAGTGGGACGCCAACGGCAAGTACCACCAGCTCGAACAACAACAATAAGAACGATGAGCCGTCCGGGCGGGTGCCCGGGCGGTTTCGCGGCACCCCTCCACATTCGTGAACCCATCAGGTCGTGCAGCGCAAGGTCGTGTTCCAGGCGATCGTGCGCGTGCCTCCGGGTGCGGTCTCGATCAGGTGAGATTGCGTTATGGATGGTATTTTCCTGCAGCAACTGGTCAACGGCCTGACCCTCGGGTCGGTCTATGGCCTGATCGCCATCGGCTACACAATGGTCTATGGCATCATCGGCATGATCAACTTCGCGCACGGCGAGGTGTACATGATCTCCGCGTACCTCGCGGCGATCAGCCTGGCATTGCTGGCCTGGTTCGGCATCGAATCCTTCCCGTTGCTGATGCTCGGCACGTTGCTGTTCACCGTCGTGGTGACCGGCGTCTATGGTTTCACCATCGAGCGCATCGCCTACAAACCCCTGCGCAACTCCACGCGCCTGGCACCGCTGATCAGTGCCATCGGCATTTCCCTGATCCTGCAGAACTACGCCCAGATCAGCCAGGGTGCTCGCCAGCAGGGTGTCCCCACGCTGCTCGAAGGGGCCTTGCGCATCGACGTGGGCAGCGGGTTCGTGCAGTTGACCTACACCAAGATCTTCATCCTGATCGCCGCCTTCGTCGGCATGGGCGTGCTCACCTACGTGATCAAGTACACCAAGCTCGGGCGCATGTGCCGCGCCACTCAGCAGGATCGCAAGATGGCCTCGATCCTGGGGATCAACACCGACCGGGTGATTTCCTACGTGTTCGTCATCGGTGCGGTGATGGCTGCGCTCGCGGGCGTGCTGATCACCCTCAACTACGGCACCTTCGACTTCTACGCCGGCTTCATCATCGGTATCAAGGCGTTCACCGCCGCCGTGCTCGGTGGCATCGGCTCTCTGCCCGGTGCCATGCTCGGCGGGATCATCCTGGGGATCTCCGAATCGCTGTTTTCGGGGTTGATCAACTCCGACTACAAGGACGTGTTCAGCTTCTCGTTGCTGGTACTGATCCTCATCTTCCGGCCGCAGGGCCTGCTGGGTCGTCCATTGGTGGCCAAGGTATGAACATGACGTCTTCTCCTTCTTCTGTCGCGTCCGCCCCTGCCGCACCGGCCTTCAGCCTCAAGCGCAGCCTGCTGGAAACCGTGGTGGCCGGCCTGCTGGCGCTGATCGTGTTCGGCCCGGTGGTCGGCGTGGTGCTCGATGGCTACAGCTTCAATGCCCACCCTGCACGGGTCGCCTGGCTGGTGGGCGTGGTGATGATCGGGCGCTTTGTGCTCAGCCTGTACTTCCAGACCGCCGCCGGGCAGCGCGTGCTGCACGGATTCGAGCGCGGTGGCTCGGGCGTGCACGTGCTGGCGCCGGACTACAAGTCGCGGCTGCGCTGGATCATTCCGGCGCTGATCGTGATCGCCATCGTCTTTCCGATCTTCGCCAACAAGTACCTGCTGACCGTGGTCATCCTCGGGCTGATCTACGTGCTGCTGGGTCTGGGCCTGAACATCGTGGTGGGCCTGGCCGGTCTGCTCGACCTGGGCTACGTCGCCTTCTACGCCATCGGCGCCTACGGCCTGGCGCTGGGCTACCAGTACCTGGGGCTGGGCTTCTGGAGCGTGCTGCCGCTGGCGGCCATCGCGGCGGCCCTGGCCGGTTGTGTGCTGGGCTTCCCGGTGTTGCGCATGCACGGCGACTACCTGGCCATCGTCACGCTCGGGTTCGGCGAGATCATCCGCCTGGTGCTGAACAACTGGCTGTCGTTCACCGGCGGGCCGAACGGCATGCCGGCGCCGTCGCCAACCTTCTTCGGCCTGGAGTTCGGGCGGCGGGCCAAGGACGGAGGCGTACCGTTCCACGAGTTCTTCGGCATCGACTACAACCCCAACCTGAAATTCCTGTTCATCTACGCCGTGCTGTTCATCGTCGTGCTGGCAGTGCTCTACATCAAGCACCGGCTGACGCGCATGCCCATCGGCCGGGCCTGGGAAGCGCTGCGCGAGGACGAGATCGCCTGCCGCTCGATGGGGCTCAACCATGTGCTGGTGAAGCTGTCGGCGTTCACCTTGGGCGCTTCCACGGCCGGCCTGGCCGGGGTGTTCTTCGCCACCTACCAGGGCTTCGTCAACCCGTCGTCCTTCACCTTCTTCGAGTCGGCGCTGATCCTGGCCATCGTGGTACTGGGCGGCATGGGTTCGACGGTCGGTGTGGTGATCGCCGCTTTCGTGCTGACCGTAGCGCCCGAGCTGCTGCGCAGCTTCTCCGAGTACCGGGTACTGCTGTTCGGCGTGCTGATGGTGTTGATGATGATCTGGCGTCCGCGTGGGTTGATCCGTATCAGTCGCGCCGGCGTAGTTCCCCGTAAAGGAGTGGCGCCATGAGCGATGAGATCGTGTTGTCGGTCGACAACCTGATGATGCAGTTCGGCGGGATCAAGGCGCTCAGCGACGTCAGCCTGAAGGTCAAGCGCAACCAGATCTTTGCCCTGATCGGCCCCAACGGCGCGGGCAAGACCACCGTGTTCAACTGCCTGACGGGGTTCTACAAGGCCAGTGGCGGTCGGATCGAGCTGAACCTGCGCGGCGCGCGCACCGACATCATCCAGCTGCTGGGCGAGCGTTTCGAGGCCACGGACTTCTTCTCGCCGTCGCGCTTCGCCAACCGCGTGTACTACAAGATGTTCGGCGGCACCCACTTGGTCAACCGCGCCGGCCTGGCACGCACCTTCCAGAACATCCGCCTGTTCCGGGAAATGTCGGTGGTGGAGAACCTGCTGGTGGCCCAGCACATGTGGGTCAACCGCAACCTGCTGGCCGGCGTGCTCAATACGCCGGGCTACCGGCAGTCCGAGAGCGAGGCGCTCGACCATGCCTTCTACTGGCTGGAGGTGGTCGACCTGGTCGACTGTGCCAACCGCCTGGCCGGGGAACTGTCCTACGGCCAGCAACGCCGGCTGGAGATCGCTCGGGCCATGTGCACGCGGCCCGGCATCATCTGCCTGGACGAGCCTGCTGCCGGCCTCAACCCCCAGGAAACCGAAGCCCTGAGTCGGATGATCCGGGTGCTGCGCGACGAGCACGACATCACGGTGGTGCTGATCGAGCATGACATGGGCATGGTCATGAGCATTTCCGACCACATCGTCGTGCTCGACCACGGCAACGTCATCGCCGAGGGCGCCCCCCAGGACATCCGCAACAACCCCACGGTGATCGCGGCCTACCTGGGCGCTGACGAAGAGGAACTGGCATGAGCGGAGCGATTCTCGAACTGCGCGATCTGGACGTGTTCTACGGGCCGATCCAGGCCCTGCGCAAGGTATCGATGCACATCGACAAGGGCGAGACCGTCAGCCTGATCGGCGCCAACGGCGCGGGCAAGTCGACGCTCCTGATGTCGATCTTCGGCCAGCCACGCGCCGCTTCGGGGCAGATTCTTTACGAAGGCACCGACATCACGCGCAAGACACCGCACTACATCGCCTCCAACGGCATTGCCCAATCCCCGGAAGGGCGGCGGGTGTTTCCGGACATGACGGTCGAAGAGAACCTGATGATGGGCACCATCCCCATCGGCGACAAGCATGCCGACGCGGACATGCAGCGCATGTACGCGCTATTTCCACGGCTCAAGGAGCGTCGCACGCAGCGGGCGATGACCATGTCCGGTGGCGAGCAGCAGATGCTTGCCATTGCCCGTGCGCTGATGAGCCGGCCGCGCCTGCTGCTGCTCGACGAGCCCTCGCTGGGGTTGGCGCCGATCGTGGTCAAGCAGATTTTCGCGACCCTGCGTGAGTTGGCCCAGGAAGGCATGACCATCTTCCTGGTGGAACAAAACGCCAACCACGCGCTCAAGCTTTCGGACCGTGCCTATGTGATGGTCAACGGGCAGATCCGCATGACGGGCACGGGGCAGGAGCTGCTGGCCAACGATGAAGTGCGCAATGCCTACCTGGGAGGGCACTGATCACGTCGGGTGAACGGCACCTGATCAGGCCCCTCGCCTGTGGTCACCGTGATGTGGACAACGTGTCGCACCTGCATGGCGTTGACAGGCGTCCTCAGGTCTCAGGTAGGCGAAGCCTGCTGGCGCATGTTGTGCACGGTTCGTGTGGAGCCGGCTGTGGATAAGATGGGCGCAACCCTCTGTAGGCCTTGAATGACGTGGCCTACAGAGGGTTGTTCGCTTTTTGATCAAAACAAGGGTGTCGGCCACACATGGGCGCAATGCGTGCCGATCGCTGCGCTGCCGTACTGTGGAAATTCTGTGAGTAAGTCTGTGGAAAAGGCGGGGATAGCCCCGTCATTGTCCCTCCAAAGCGGCTTTGTCTTCACAATTTCCGAGTTTTCCACCGCTTTGTCCATGCCTCTCGATAGAAAACCTGGTTTTGCCCCCAGCCTGTGGGGAAAGGCTTGTGGATAAGGTGCGTATACTCGGCTGTCGGCCTTGCGCCGCGTGGCTTCCAGAGGTTTGTTCATTTTTTGATCAGCTGCATGCGGCTTGCCGATACCCGCTCGTCGGGGCATGCTTCGCCCCTGTCACACGTCCTATCGATCAAGGAGAACAGCATGACGTCCACCGTATTCATCACCGGTGCCACCTCCGGCTTCGGTGAAGCCACTGCCCGGCGATTCGCCGAAGCCGGCTGGTCGCTGGTCCTGACGGGGCGCCGCAAGGAGCGGCTGGACGCGCTGTGCGCCGAGCTGTCGGCCAAGACCCAGGTGCACGGGCTGGTCGTCGATGTCCGGGATCGCCAAGCCATGGAGCAGGCGATCGCCGACCTGCCGCCGGCGTTCGCGACCCTGCGCGCCCTGGTCAACAACGCCGGTCTGGCGTTGGGGGTCGAGCCTGCCCAGGCGTGCAGCCTGGACGATTGGGAAACCATGGTCGATACCAACATCAAGGGCCTGATCTACACCACCCGCCTGCTGCTGCCACGCCTGATCGCCCACGGGCGCGGCGCCAGCATCCTCAACGTCGGCTCGGTGGCCGGCAACTACCCTTACCCAGGCAGCAACGTGTACGGCGGCACCAAGGCGTTCGTCGGCCAGTTTTCGCTGAGCTTGCGTTGCGACCTGCGCGGCACCGGCGTGCGTGTCACCAACCTCGAGCCGGGCTTGTGCGAAAGCGAATTCTCGCTGGTACGTTTCGGCGGCGATCAGGCGCGCTACGACGCCACCTACGCCGGTGCCGAGCCAATCCAGCCGCAGGACATTGCCGAGACCATCTTCTGGATCCTTAACCAGCCGGCGCACATCAACATCAACAGCCTGGAGCTGATGCCGGTGAGCCAGGACTGGGCAGGGTTCTCCATCGATCGTTCGGTCAAAGGCTGATCCAAGAGCCCATTCGCGGGTTCACCCGCGAATGCATTAGCCCAGCCGCGGCAAGCCTTGCAGGCGAATCGCCCACAGGCGCTATTTAGGAATTTTATTCAGGTAAGTAACGTTTGTTCCTAGCAGGTCCAAGCGCTGCAACACATCGTTGATGGCATCGTGCAACCCGAGGTCTTCCCGGGTTGCAGTGCCGTCTACCACTCGACGAAGGCTGAGCAGGAAACCAAGCTTGCCATGGGCAATGTGGTCCAGGTCAGCTTTCTGTTTGTCGACGATCTGCTTGGCTGCCGCGTTGATCTGGGCTTCAAGAAAACTCTCAAACGCTGCTCTGTCCATGCTGATGCCTCCAATGAGTGAGGCCTTGAATCTACTAACGCCTTGATCTCGTCGAAACTGGCAAAAATGTCAGGTCAGGTGGCGCTGAGGAGACCTTGCAGGCAAGTCTCCAAATGGTAGGGCGTAGTCGACGGCATATCATGCCGACTGACGTTGCCTTCTCCATCCCGACATTCATACCAGCCCGCCTCACGCAGGAACCGCGCCTCCAGCACCTGCAACTGCCCAGCCAGCTTCGCCTCGCCGCCCGCACGCAGCACCAGCGCCCGCAGGTATTCCGCCTGCGCCCAGATCCGCTGGGTGGCATCCAGTGCCTGGCCATCCACAGCCAGCATTGCCAGCACTGCCCCATCCTTCACCCCGTACTGCTCGGCAAAACCGAACGCCCGGTCGATGGACGCATGCAGCGGCGTGTCACGCAGCAGCGGCGAGGTGTCGAGCAGGAAAAACCATTCGAATTGATGCCCCGGCTCGAACCAGTTATCCGCCGCGCCCCGTGGACGCTCCAGCATCACGCCGGTGTCGGGGTCGACGAAGTCGCGCTGCAGGGCATCGCACAGCCCGGTCAGCGCGTGCTGTACGGCCTCGTCCGGCCTGACGGCCAACGTCTGCAGGAAGGCTTCGGCCAAGTGCATCTGCGGGTTCTGCAGGGGCCCGCTGCCCAGGTCCGACCAATCCTCGCCCAGGCTGGCCTCGTACAGGCCATCGCCACGGGCGAAGCGCTCGGCAACGATGCTCAACGCCCCTTCCAGCGTGGACTCGACCAGGCGTTCGCCCACCTGACCCCAGTAATGCGCGCAGGCGAACACGATGAACGCGTGGGTGTAGAGGTCCTTGCGTCGATCCAACGGCTGGCCTTGCGCATCGATGCTGTAGAACCAGCCACCGTGCTCGGCATCGTGAAAGTGCGTGCGCAACGAACGGAACAAGGTCGCGGCACGCGCCGCAGCGCCGGGCTCGCCCAGGCGGCTGCTGAACAGGTACAACTGACGCGCGCAGGCCATGGCACGGTAGCGCACCACGGGCAAGGGACGGTGTTCGGCGTCCAGGGCTTCGTAGGGCAAGGCCATGTCCGCATTCCATCCGGGACCTTGCCACAACGGCACAAGGACATCGTCAAGGTGCTGCCTGAAGCGGCGCAGACGGGCATCGAAGTCGAACAGGGCAGGCGAGGGCGTGGACATGAAAGCGCTCAGGACGGTCGGGCGGTGCGCCATGGTAGCAGAATCGGCCGTTGCGCGGCCTCAGCCTGGGTTGCCCAGGCCTTGCCAGTAGCGTGCGCCGACGAAGATGAAACGCAGCTGCTGAATGATCTTTTCCTGGGCGCTCAAGGATGCCGGCCACTCGACGTCCGGGGTGTCGATCAGCTCCGGCAAGGTGGCGAACACGGTCTTGACCACCAAGTCGGCCATCACCGCCAGCGCCGGCGCATCCAGGTGCTGCCAGCGCGGCATGAGCGCCAGGTCGGTGGCCAGGTCCGAGCTGATGCCATGACGCAGCCGCGCGATGGCCTGGCGCACGACCTGCGAGCCGCCATACTGCTCGCGGGCCAGAAACAGAAACTGCGCACGGTGGGCGGCGACCACGTCCAGAAAGATTCGCACCGACGCATCGGTGATGCCGCCCATTTCCAGCTCGTTCTGTCGCACCAGGCGAATGGTCTGCCGGAACGTGGCATCGATGGCGCCGACCAAGGCCAGGCCCAGGGCGTCCATGTCCGGAAAGTGCCGGTAGAAGCCGGTGGGAACGATGCCGGCCAGGCGCGCGACCTCGCGCAGGCTGAGGCTGCCGAAACCACGCCCGCTCTCCATCAACTGGCAGGCGGCATCGAGCAGGGCCTGTCGAGTCTGAAGTTTCTGTTCGGCGCGCGGCAGCATGGCGGGCAATCTGTGGCTGGTGTGGAACCGCACTCTAGAGAAAAGCACCGAGCCGGGTCAATGCAGGCTGAATCGCGTGTCCAGGTCCTTCAACGTTCCTGGCTCAGCCGAGATGACCGGCCTTGCGTACACGCTCGGAGCCGCCTTCAGCCACCGCTTCGGCCCGCTCGAGCAGGCGATCGGCGCCACCTTCGGCTACCGCAGTGTCGCGCTCGAGCAGACGATCGGAACCGCCCTCGGCGAGCTGTGCGGCGCGTTCGAGCAGGCGGTCGGCGCCGCCTTCGGTAAGAAAGACCTGGGTGCTGGGCGCCGAGCGTATTTCGCCGATCGTGGGCTGATCCGGCGCGGGCAGGGCGAAGGCTTGGGTCGACAGCAGTGAGAGGCTCAGGCTGAGCAGCAAGAACGATTTCATGGGGAATGCTCCTGTGATGGGCAATTGAATGGGGAACGAGGCCCATGCTACGCCGCGTGCGCGTGACGAGAAGTTCATCTGGGTGATGGTGATCATCGACACGGATGATGATCGTTGTAGAGGCTCTGGCGCGCGGGTCTGGCGGCGGCGACGGTCAACCTGCAGAACGGGGACGGGCAGGGCGGTCTAGCCTATAGGAGGGACGACGGCGAAAAAAACGTGATCTCGCGCCTTGGATAAAACCTGGCGGGCTTTCGTCAGTCCGACGTAATACGACCGCTTTCATCATCCTCGGCTTCGGCCCGCCATCAGGAGAACTTCGCAATGACGCGCCCTGCCCGAATCATCGCCTGGACCCTTGCCAGCCTCGTCGCACTGCTGGCGGTACTGGTGGTGATCATCGCTACTTTCGACTGGAATCGGGTCAAGCCGATGCTCAACGAGAAAGTCTCCGACGCCCTGCACCGACCGTTCGCCATCAATGGCAACCTGGCCGTGCGCTGGCAGCGCGAACCCGAAGAGGGTGGCTGGCGTGCCTGGGTGCCCTGGCCACGGTTCATCGCTGAAGACTTGACGCTGGGTAACCCGGACTGGGCCAAGGAGCCGCGCATGGTGGGCCTGGAACGCGTGGAGTTTCGTCTGTCGCCCTTGCCCCTGCTGGCGCAACGCATCACCATCCCGCGCATCGACCTGACCAAACCCGATGCACAACTGACCCGTCTGGCCGATGGCCGCGCCAATTGGACCTTCGACCTGGGGCCTAAGGACGAGAAGGCCGAACCGTCGAGCTGGGCGCTGGACATCGGTTCGATCCGCTTCGACCAGGGCAACGTGCGCTATGACGACCAGATGCTCAAGGCGAGCGTGAAGGTGCAGATCGATCCGCTGGGCAAGCCGATTCCGTTCAGCGAGATCGTCGGCAAGGAGCGTGTGGAAAAGACCGGGAATGCCCAGGACTACGCCTTCGGCCTGAAGGCTGAAGGGCGGTACAAGGGCGAGCCGGTATCTGGCAGCGGCAAGATCGGTGGACTGCTGGCCCTGCGCGACAGCGACCAGCCGTTCCCTGTCCAGGCCGACGTCCGTGCCGCCGACACGCGCGTGGTCCTGGCCGGTACCGTGACCGACCCGCTCAACCTGGGGGCGCTCGACCTGCGCCTGCGCCTGTCGGGCAAGAGCCTGGGCAACCTGTACCCGTTGACCGGCGTGACGCTGCCGGACACACCACCTTACTCTACCGACGGCCACCTGACGGCCAACCTGCAGGACAAGCAGGGCATGCGGTTCCGCTACGAAGGGTTCAACGGCAAGATCGGCGACAGTGACATTCACGGCACCCTGGCGTACGCCGCCACCCAACCCCGGCCCAAGCTCAGCGGTGAGCTGGTGTCGAACCAGCTGCTGTTCGAGGACCTGGCGCCGTTGATTGGCGCCGATTCCAACACCGAACAGAAGGCTCGCGGTGGCGCCAGCAAACAGCCGACGGACAAGGTCTTGCCCGTGGAGGAGTTCCGCACCGAACGCTGGCGCGCCATGGACGCTGACGTGAAGTTCACCGGCAAGCGCATCGTGCACAGCAAGGAGCTGCCGTTCAGCGACCTGTCGGCCCACGTGCTGCTCGAAGATGGCCTGCTGCGCCTGAACCCGCTGCGTTTCGGTGTCGCAGGCGGCAACCTGGAGTCGCGTATTCGTCTGGATGGGCGCAACGTGCCGCTCCAGGGCCATGCCAAGCTCAGTGCCCGTGGCTTCAAGCTCAAGCAGCTGTTCCCAAGCTTCGCACCGATGCAGACCAGCTTCGGTGAACTCAACGGCGATGCCGACCTGCGCGGGCGTGGCAACTCGGTGGCGGCGTTGTTGGGCAGCTCCAATGGCGACCTGCGCCTGTTGATCAACGATGGCGCGATCAGTCGTAGCCTGATGGAAATCGCCGGTTTGAACGTCGGCAACTACTTGGTCGACAAGCTGTTCGGCGACGAAGAGGTGAAGATCAACTGCGCGGCGGCCGACGTGGGGGTCAAGGATGGCCTGGCGAGCACGCGGGTGTTCGTGTTCGACACCGAGAATGCGATCATCTACGTCGACGGCAACGTCAACCTGGCCAGCGAGCGGATGGACTTGGAAGTGTCGCCTGAGTCGAAGGGCTTCCGGCTGTTCTCGCTGCGCTCACCGCTGTATGTACGCGGCACCTTTGCCAAACCCAATGCAGGCGTGAAGGCCGTACCGCTGGCGCTGCGCGGCGCGGGCATGCTGGCTCTTGGTGCTACCGTCGGCCCGGCCGCCGGGCTGCTGGCCCTGATCGCGCCGGGTGACGACGTGCCGGACCAGTGCCGACCGCTGCTGGAGAAGGTAAAGGCGGGCAAGAAATGAGGCGAGGGGGGGCAGGCGCGCCGCGGAAGAGGCAAGGGCACCTGCGCCTGCCCCGGCCTCATCGCTGGCAAGCCAGCTCCCACACCGGGCGTGTGAACATCTGAAGGATGTGAGGGGGCCACGCCCCACAGGCTGCGCGAAAGCCCGAAGCACTGAAGGGTTCATGATCCACTCACGCACTGGGCTGTCTTTGATCGCCCAGCTACGGATGACGGTGTGGAAGCAGCTGCTTTTTCCTACCTGGTACATGCCTGGCTGCATGGACTGGCTTGTGGGCCCTGCGGGCCCAATCATGGCCGAGCCGGCACCTCGGCTGGGGCCGCTGTACCCGTAGCTGCACCACAGTGGTACAGGCGATCACAGTACTGTGGGAGCTGGCTTGCCAGCGATAGCGTCGGTACGGCCACGGCGCCTCACGCCAACTAGCCTTGATGGAGCCGACACCTGATCAAGGCCCCGTACAGGCCTCACACCTGCGTGAACCGCCCCAACCGCTGTCGCAGCCGATCGTTCTCACTGCGCAACGCGCGCACCTCCTGCAATAGCTCCAACGCCAGCGCCACACCTTCCCATTCCAATTGCAGCTCATCACGCAATCGAGCGGCTCTCCGGGCCAGGTGCGGCGCCTGGTCATCGAAGCGCCAGTCGTCGGGCGTACGCCCCGACGGTTCAACGATGCCGTGTTCGACGATTTCGATCACACAGTCCGCCGTCAGGTCGGCTTCCTGGCAGAGGGTACGCATGTCCAGTTGAACGATCAGGGTGCTGCTCATGATCAGCTACTCCATTGAGTCCTCGGGTTGAACGCGGCCTTGTCGGCCAGCTTGCTCCACAGTTCGCGGGTGTCGGCGTTGGACTGGCTGGGCATCACCACCTTGAGCTGAGCATACAGGTCGCCGCGCTCGCCCTGCTTGGTGGTCAGGCCCATGCCCTTGACGCGCAGGCGTTGCCCGGTCTGGCTGTCGGGGCGGATGGTCAGGTTGATCTTGCCGGTCAGGGTCGGGACCGCCACCTTGGTACCCAGGGCGGCTTCCCACGGTGCCAGGGGCACGGTGATGATCAGGTCATGGCCCTCGACATCGAACAACGGGTGAGGCGCCATGCGCAGCGTCAGGTACAGGTCGCCATTGGCCCCGCCACCCATGCCCGGCGCGCCCTGGCCCTTGAGGCGGATGCGCTCGCCATCGGTCACCCCGGCCGGGATCTTGACGTTCAAGGTCTTGGTGGTGAAGCCGGTCCGCTGACCCTGGCCATTGACCTGAGGCACCTGGAAACTGACCTGCTTGGACTCCTTGCTCAGGGTCTCCTCGAGAAACACCGCCAGTTCCAGTTCCACGTCCTGCCCTCGTCTGCCCGCGCTCTGTTGTGGGCCACGACCGAAGGGGTTACCACCGCGCGCGCCGAAGATCGAACTGAAGAAGTCCGAGAAATCACCCTGCTCGAATCCGCTGTCGGCACCCCCCCGGCCCTGCCAGCCAGGCGGCGCCTGGAATGGCCGGCCATGCTGGCCGCCGTATTTGCGAATCTCGTCGAATTCGGCACGTTTTTCCGGGCTGCCAAGCACTTCGTAGGCCTCGTTGGCCTCCTTGAACTTGTCCTCGGCGTCCCGTTCCTTGCTGACATCGGGGTGGTACTTGCGTGCCAGCTTGCGATAGGCAGCCTTGATCGCCTTGTCGTCCGCCGTCGGCTCCACACCGAGTATCTTGTAATAGTCTTTGAAGTCCATCTAAGGGCTCACCCTCGAGAAAATAGGCGTTGCTGCTGAAGATAAGGGCCAAGCATAGCCTTTCAAGGTTCCTTGTGGGTGGATCTGGCGCAGACGATCGGTCTTGATTCTCGCGTTCACTCGCATACACTGCGCGGCCGTTTTTGCCTCCGGACACCTGCAAGCATGTCAGATCACACCCCGGCCCGCGCCTGCGGCATCGACTTCGGCACCTCGAACTCCACGGTCGGCTGGCATCGACCGGGCGGCGACACCCTGCTCGCGCTGGAGGACGGCAAGATCACGCTGCCGTCGGTGGTGTTCTTCAACCTCGAGGAGCGACGTCCGGCCTATGGCCGCATGGCCTTGCACGAATACCTGGAAGGCTACGAAGGCCGGCTGATGCGCTCGCTCAAGAGCCTGCTCGGCTCCAAGCTGATCAAGCACGACACCAGCGTGCTGGGCACGGCCTTGCCGTTCAAGGACCTGTTGGGCCTGTTCATCGGTGAACTCAAGCGCCGGGCCGAAGCCACGGCCGAGCGCAGCTTCGACCAGGTGGTGCTCGGTCGCCCCGTGTTCTTCGTCGACGATGATCCGGCGGCCGACCAGGAAGCCGAAGACACCCTGGCCGAGGTCGCCCGCACGCTGGGCTTCAAGGACGTGTCGTTCCAATTCGAACCGATCGCTGCGGCGTTCGACTACGAGTCGGGCATCGACCGCGAGGAGCTGGTGCTGATCGTCGACATCGGCGGCGGTACCTCGGACTTCTCCCTGGTGCGCCTGGCGCCTGAGCGCCATCAGCTCGATGAGCGCCAGGGCGACATCCTGGCCACCGGCGGCGTGCACATCGGCGGCACCGACTTCGACAAGCAGCTCAGCCTGCACGGGGTGATGCCGCTGTTCGGCTATGGCAGCCGCATGAAGAGCCAGGCCCTGATGCCCACCAGCTACCACCTGAACCTGGCCACCTGGCACACCATCAATGCCTTGTACGCGCAGAAGTCCCAACTGGCGCTGGGCAGCATGCGTTACGACATCGAGGATGCCCAAGGTATCGACCGGTTGTTCAAGCTGATCGAGCAACGCGCCGGTCACTGGCTGGCCATGGAAGTGGAGGCCAGCAAGATCGCCCTGACCGACGAGCCGAGCCGCCGCATCGACCTCGGTCGCGTCGAGCCGGGCCTAGTGGCCGACCTGACCCGTCCGCTGTTCGAGCAGGCCATCGACGGCTTGCTCGAGCGGGTGCGCGGCAGTGTGACCGATCTGCTGAGCCAGGCAGGCGTGGGCGTCGGCCAGGTCGACACCGTGTTCTTCACCGGCGGCTCCAGCGGCATTCCGGCCCTGCGCCAGAGCGTCGCCGCCATGCTGCCCAATGCCCGTCATGTAGAAGGCAACCGCTTCGGCAGCATCGGCAGCGGCCTGGCCATCGAGGCGCGCAAGCGGTACGGCTGAGGGCGGCGGCTTACCCCCTCAGACCAGCTCGATCCGCCGCAACTCGCTCTTGAGGTAGGCGTAGTAGATGGGCCCGGCGATCACGCCGGGCAGGCCGAAGGCTGCCTCGAAGACCAGCATCGCCAGTAGCAGCTCCCAGGACTTGGCGCGGATCTGGCCGCCGACGATACGGGCGTTGAGGAAGTATTCGACCTTGTGGATAACGATCAGGTAGCCGAGCGCGGCGACCGCTACCCAGATCGACAACGACAGGCCGACGATGGTGATCAGGGTGTTCGACATCAGGTTGCCGATCACTGGCAGCAGGCCGAGCAGGAAGGTCAGCACGATCAGGGTCTTGGTCAGGGGCAGGTGCACGCCGAACAACGGCAGCACCAGCGCCAGGAAGATCCCGGTGAACACGGTGTTGAGCAGGGAAATCTTGATCTGCGCGAAGACGATGTTGCGAAACGCCTGGACCAGCAGGTTGAGCCGTTCGAACAGTGCCGCCGCCAGGGGTTTGCGCCGTGACACGTCCGGCAGACGCTGCAGGGCGACGATGGCGCCCAGGATCATGCCGATCAGCAAGGTGACGAACATGTGTGCCGCGCCCTTGCCCAGCAGTTGCAACTCGCCCATGTGGCTCTTGAACCATTCGCCGATGGCCACCCGGAACTCCGCCGCGCTGGCAGGCAGGTAGCTGTCGATGAACGGCGGCAACTGCGCGCGTGCGCGGTCGACCACCCCCATGAAACGGTCCAGCGAAGCGCCTGGATTCTCGGCCTCGTGCAGCACGAAGCTGATCGCCCCGGCGAACAGCAACGCCAGGCTGGTGACCACCAGCGTGCCCAGCAGGGCCACCGCCAGCCAGCGCGCCCGTTGACCGGCGATCAAGGGCTGTAGCCGGGGCGTGAGCATGTTGACCAGTTCGAACACCAGCAGGCCCGCCAGCAGGCTCGGCAACAGCTTCAACGGCAGCGCCAGCAACAGGCCGGCCCCCACGATGAGCCAGCTGGCCTGGGTGATCTGACGGGGGGTGAAGGTCATACGGCCTCGCTGTGGGCGGCGAAAAGGCAGCAGTCTGCCAGCCTTCAGCCATCAGGCATAGCGTCATGCGCCAAGGTGTTTCAGGGTTTTTCAAACTGCAGGCCCAATGCTGGCCATCGCGATCGAACTCTTGAGACGCGCTGCGGTTCCAAACCAAACAGACCTGAACAAGGACCGGACCATGTACAAGCAGACCCTGGCAATCCTTCTGGCCGGCATGACCCTGGCCGCCTGCAGCAGCCGCCCGGAGAACCCGGTGGACTACGTCACCTACCGCGACCAGCCGCTGGTCAAGCAGGTGGAAAACGGCATGACCATGCAGCGCGTCATCGCCATCGGTGGCAGCCCGTCCTTCGTCAGCGACCTGCCCAATGGCGGCACCTGCAACGATTACATCCTGAACCACGAAGGCCAGCAGCAGCCGTACTACGTGCGCTTCGACGCTACCGGCCACGTGGATGCCAAGGGCTTCAAGACCTGCAAGGAACGCGAGCAAGACCGCAGAGCGACCCCAGGCGCCTGAGCCTGCAAGTCGCCGCGAGCACCCTGACCTGATTTCCTGGAGATAACGATGAGCAATGCTGAACTGACCGACATTCAAGTCCTGCGCGACCGTGCCCGCCAGCACGTAGAGAACGGCGCCGTCACCGAGGGCTACTCGGCCGACCGTGAAGAGATCTTGCGCCTGCTGAACGAGTCGCTGGCCACCGAGCTGGTCTGCACCCTGCGCTACAAGCGCCACTACTTCATGGCCAGCGGCATCAAGGCCAGCATCGCGGCCGAGGAATTCCTCGAGCACGCCAACCAGGAAGCCGAGCACGCCGACCGTCTGGCCGAGCGCATCGTGCAACTGGGCGGCGAGCCGGACTTCAACCCGGACAACCTGAGCCGCAACTCCCACGCCCAGTACGTGGCAGGCACCACCCTGCGCGAAATGGTCCTGGAAGACCTGGTGGCCGAGCGGATCGCCATCGACAGCTACCGCGAGATCATCAAGTACATCGGCGACAAGGACCCGACCACCCGCCGCATCTACGAAGACATCCTGGCCCAGGAAGAAGAGCACGCCGACGACATGTCGGACATTCTCGAAGGGCTGTGAGGGGCGGGCTTGGCTGAGCCTGTTGAGTGAGCCGCATGTCCGGTGTGGCTGACTCTATGGACCCTGCGGGCCCGATCGCGGTCGGTCCGGCGCTCCGGCAGGGGCCGCTCACCCGTAGCCCCCCCGCCAGCGTTGCAGGCCATCGCGGTTCCCGGAGCAGCCCCTGCCGGGGTGCCGGACCGGCCGCGATTGGGCCCACAGGGCCCACAGGGCCAATCAACGCCTCGGCAGAATCAGCACCAACTCCAAGGCATGTGCCCATCACAGCCCCTGGAATTCAACTCTTTCCCACAATCCTCTGCATGAACGTCAGATCCAACCACCGCCCGAACTTCATCCCCACCTGCGCCATCTGCCCGGTCACTACGAACCCCAACCGCTCATGCAGCCGGATGGACGCTGCATTGCCACTTTCGATGGCGGCCACCATCACATGCTTGCCGCCAGCACGCGCCCGCTCGATCAACGCCTCCATCAGCACCGGCCCCAGGCCCTTGCCCCGCTGATCACCGCGCACATAGACCGAATGCTCGACCGTGTACCTGAACCCCTCGAACGGCCGCCAGTCACCGAACGAGGCGTACCCCAGCACGCCGCTGTCATCGACGGCCACCAGGATCGGATACCCTTGTGCGGCACGCAGCTCGAACCATGCCTGGCGATTGGCCAGGTCCACGGGCGTTTCGTTCCAGATCGCCGTGGTGTTGAGTACCGCATCGTTGTAGATGGCGAGGAGGTCGGGGAGATCGTCTGGCAGGGCGTCACGCAGGTGGTAGGTCATGGGTGTGCTTCACGAAGGGTCTGGGAACAGGAGGCCAAGCAGCCTGGGGTGATGCTGCCAGGGATGGGCAAATGGCAGGTTTGCACACTAGCTCGACTCACCCCACCTGACCAGCAGAAGGTTCAACCACCAGACCCTGCACTCTGATGGGATGATCAGGGCCTACGCGTGGGAACGTCGTCTTGCAGAAACACATCCCGTGCTACATGCCTTGGCGTACCTGGATCAGGGCACGTAAGGGCAGATGGGCAAATCTGAACATCCTTGCAACATGCTGCTGGCAGCGTGAGCATACGGTATACGACATTTGGCGCTATAATTGCGCCAAATGTCGCACGAGGAGGATGCGCCATGATGTCCATCGAAACCGCCAAGGCCGGTGCTGCACGCAGGCCCACGGAATACCTGCTCAGCGGCAGTTCCGACCAGTTGAGCAACGTCATGATCTATAAGCAGACCCGCAAGGGGTTCGCGCTCAAAGACGTACAAGACATGCTTTCCATTTCGCTTCTGTATTCGACTCAGAAAGTCCTGAGCCGTATCGTTGGCAGGTCCGTGAGGACGCTCCAGCGACGGGGCAGCACCGAGCAACCCGCGCAGCTCAACGCTCAGCAGAGCGCTATCGCATTCCAGTACGCCAAGGTGCTCGAGCACGCCATCACCGTCTTTGGAACCCAGGCACTTGCCGAGGAGTGGCTGGGGCGTCCATGCAAGTACCTGGATGGCGACGTGCCGCTAGACGTCATCGACAACCCGGTCGGCTTTCAGGCAGTCGAGGATTATCTGGAGCGAATTGCCCTGGGCGTCTATCAATGAATGGATTGCCCTGGGCGTCATCTTGGCGTGCCTGGCGCCTCGATCGTGAGATCTACAAAGCGTCCTGGGACAGTGGCATCGGAGCCCGAACGTTCGGCGGACGGTGGAATCCACCGGGTCGTACTGTCGTGTACGCCTCAGCCGACCCGGCCACTGCCATCCTTGAGGTCGCCGTGCATGCCGGTTTCGACACGCTTGATACCGTTGCCCATGTGCTCACCTGCTTCGAAGTACTGGATCACCGCCTGATCAAGGTCGTGCAACCCGAGGACGTTCCCAATCCTGTATGGCTGACGAGCGCTGCGGCTTCGCCCAACCAACAGAAGTTCGCCGATACGTTGCTCGCTGCGCATCCATTCGTCCTGATTCCTTCGGCAGTAACCCGACACTCATGGAATCTGCTGATCAGCTGCGAGCTTGCCGAGGGTCACTATCGACTGGTGAGCCAAGAACGGTTTGGTCTGGACACTCGGCTGATCACGTCTTGACCGCTCGCCGAACATTTTGACACACCCTTGTGACTTGAGTACCGTGCGCCACCGCAGTAGATTCTGCGGCACGGGATTGGCGTCCCGGACAAGACAGAGATCGGACACGACTGCTGAAGGCAGTGGTGTCCTGCATGGTTGCACCCGCTATGGGCGGCGCCGTGTGCGGGAGCCTTCGGGCTCACCGGTCCTCTGTCCGGCACGCCAACCCGCACGGCTCCGCCCACCTATATTGGCGTATGGGTACGGAGCGTCATCACAGAGAGTTGCAAGGAGTGACCCATGCTCGAGAAAGCCCTCCCAGACCCACCCTGCCTGTCGTTCAAGCCCCTCTCTTGCTGCCGAGAGGTGCGTTCATGAACCCACCATCCTTTATGCGTCCCGACCCTGGTACCCCGCGCGCCGTCACGGCGTGTGCGACCTTTGGCACCTGCAACCACGCCCACGAGCCCACCTTCGTGGTACGTGCAGGTATCGATAGCGAAGATGCGCTGGTGTGTGCCGTCGCCGCCTTGAAGGCCGCGTACGAGACCAATGCTACGGCTCTGGAGAAAGCGGGCGAACCGCTGCGTAGCCTGTTGATGGCGACGGAGAATTCGTTGGAGAAAGGCCTGGCGTTGACCGAAGCCGTGTTGCACGGCATCGAAGCCAACTAGCCAGGCGTGCGCTCCCCGGGTGAGGGGGCGCACCGATCAGCGCGTCTGGATCAGCGGTTGAGCGGCCGCTTGCGCCGCACGACCTGGTAGCTCACCGCGAGCACCAGGAACCAGATCGGGGTGACCACCAGCGCAGCGCGGGTGTCGCTCTCCAGGCTCAACAGCACCAGGATGAAGGCGAAGAACGCCAGGCACACGTAGCACATCACGCGCCCGCCGGGCATCTTGTAGAGCGAGGCCTGGTGCAGCGCGGCGCGGTGCTTGCGGTAGCTCAGGTAGGACAGCAGGATCAGCGTCCAGACGAACATGAACAGCACCGCCGACACGGTGGTGACCAGGGTGAAGGCCTCGACCACGTCCGGGATCAGGTAGATCAGCACCGCGCCGAACAGCAGGCACAGGCACGAGAAGTACAGGCCATTGGCAGGCACCGCGCGCCGCGACAGGCGTCCGAACGCGCCGGGGGCGTCGCCTTCCTGGGCCAGGCCGAACAGCATGCGGCTGGTGGAGAACACGCCGCTGTTGGCCGACGAGGCCGCCGAGGTCAGCACCACGAAGTTGATGATGCTCGCCGCCGCCGGCAGGCCGGCCAGCACGAACAGCTCGACGAACGGGCTCTTGCCCGGTACCACGTCGCGCCAGGGGGTCACGGCCATGATCGCGATCAGCGCCAGCACGTAGAACACGATGATGCGCACCGGGATCGAGTTGATCGCGCGGGGCAGGGTGCGCTCGGGGTTCTTCGCCTCGGCGGCCGTGGTGCCGACCAGCTCGATGCCGACGAAGGCGAACACGGCGATCTGGAAACCGGCGAAGAAGCCCATCAGCCCATGGGGGAACATGCCTTCGTCGTTCCACAGGTTGGCCAGTTGCGCGGTGCTGCCGCTCGGCGACTCGAACCCGGTGACCACCATGTACAGGCCGGTGGCGACCAGCCCGAGGATGGCGATGATCTTGATCAGGGCGAACCAGAATTCCATCTCGCCGAACAGCTTCACCGTGACCAGGTTCAGCGACAGCAGCACCGCGACGCAGGTCAGCGCCGGTATCCACTGGGGCAGGTCGGGAAACCAGAACTGCGAGTAGGCGGCGATGGCGATGACGTCGGCGATGCCGGTGATCACCCAGCAGAACCAGTAGGTCCAGCCGGTGAAGAAGCCGGCCCAGGGGCCGAGCAGGTCGGCGGAGAAGTCGATGAACGACTTGTAGTTCAGGTTCGACAGCAGCAGTTCGCCCATGGCGCGCATGACGAAGAACAGCATGAAGCCGATGATCATGTAGACGAAGATGATCGACGGACCGGCCAGGCTGATGGTCTTGCCCGAGCCCATGAACAGGCCGGTGCCGATGGCACCGCCGATGGCGATCAACTGGATGTGGCGATTGGTCAGGTTGCGTTGCAGGTGCTGGTCGTCAGCAGGACGGGAAGGGGTCCGGTTCATTGGCTGCATTCCATCGAGGCTCAGTCTTTTTGTCAGGGAAAGCCGCACAGGCTACCACGGCTCCCCGACAAGTGTGCGCGACGGATTGCCTCGACCGGGGTCGAGGCCTGGCAGACCCGTGACGCTGACGGCTCAGGCGCTGGCCAGCACCCGACGGCGTACCAGCAGCTTGTCCACCAGCCACATCGCCAGCATCGACACCCCCACCAGCGGGAAGGCCGCACCCAGTGCCAGCATCACCCCGGTGGCCACCTTCCAGCGTGGCAGGTCGTGGCGCAGGGGCGGGACCCCCAGGCCACCGGCCGGCCGTCGTTTCCACCACATCACCAGGCCACTGACCGACCCCAGCAGTACCATCAGGCAGATCAGGCACACCACCGCCTGGTGCAGCGGGCCGTACAGCTTGCCCTGGTGCAGCATCACGCCCATTTCCGTGGCGCGGGCCGCCAGCCCATAGTCGCGCCAGCGCACGTCGGCCAGCACCTTGCCGGTGTACTGGTCGACGTGGAGGGTGGCGTCGTGGCGTGGGTCGTCGGCGAACACGGCAATGGTGAAGACGCCTTCGGCGGTGGTGGGCAGCGTGATGCTGTAGCCCGGCTCGACCTCCCGCGCCGTGGCGATGTCCTGGATCTGTTGCAGGCTGACCTGCGGCGCGGCAGGGCCGCTGGACATGCCGTGATGGCCGGCGTGCTCGGCGTGCGCGCCGGACTGCGGCATCGGGGTGTTTTCCATGGCCCAGGGCACGGTCTGCCGGTGGGCGCTGTTCAGGTCGCGGGCCTGCTGGTCCGAGGTGGGCATGGCATTCCACATGGCCGCCGGAAAGCGGTTCCACAGGTCCGCGTACTGCTTGCCCCAGAAGCCGGTCCAGGTCATCCCGCTCAGCAGCAGGAGCAACAGGAAGCCGGCGCCCCAGAAGCCACTGACGGCGTGCAGGTCGCGCCACAGCACCCGCCCACGCGCGGCGGCACGTGGCCACAGCACGCCACCGGTGCGCCGACCGCGTGGCCACCACAGGTAGAGGCCGGACACCACCAGCACGATGCCCCAGCCGGCCGCCAGCTCGATCAGGCGATCGCCCGTCGTGCCGATCATCAGCTCGGCATGCAGGCCGCGGGCGATGGCCTGCAGGTTGTACTTGCTGTCCTGCGCGCCCAGCACCGTGCCCTGGTAGGGGTCGACGAACACGTTCAGTTCACGGCCGGCATCGTGCACCACGAACTGCGCACTGCGTTGCGGGTTCAACGGGGGCAGGTACTGCGCCACGTGGCCCTGGGGGTAGGTGTGCTGCACCGACGCCAGCAGGGCGTCGGCGCTCTGCCGGTGATGGCCGGTCTCGACCACCATCAGGTCGCGGTAGAGCAGCGGGTCCAGCTGTGGCTTGAACAGGTAGATCAGGCCGGTGATCGCCAGCAGGATCATGAACGGCGCGACGAACAGACCCGCATAGAAATGCCAGCGCCAGGCCAGGTTGTAGAATGAAATGCGTGACTCGCTCATGGAGCGCTCCCATCTGGATCAAACGGGGCGCGGTGACAGGACCGCGCCCACGGGTTCAGAAACTCAGGTCGACCTGGGTCCATAACGTGCGGCCCGGCTCGTTGACGGGTGTCGGGTCACTGGCCGGATATCCGAACCCGGCGTTGCCCGCCAAGTTCAGATGCTCGGCATAGGCCTTGTCGAACAGGTTGTCGACCCCTGCGCTGAGCTTGACCTGCTGGCTTACCCGATAAGCACCATTGAGCGAAAACACGCCAAATCCGGCGCTGTCGCGGTAGTCCTTGCCCACCACGTTGCCCTGGCCTTCGGCGATGCGACGCTGAGGCGCCACCAGGCGCAGCAGGGCGCCGGCACTCCAGTCATCGCGGGCATAGGTCAGGCCGAACCGGCTGTCCAGCGGGAGCATCTGCGGCAGGGCGCGACCGTCGCTGCTGTTCTTGCCCCAGGCATAGGCCAGGGTGGCGTCGGCCTTCCAGTGTTCGAGCAGCGTGTAGGCCACGCCCAGCTCACCGCCCATTACCCGCGCATCGACGTTGCTGGCGCGCGAGCGGGCCGCACCGGTCATGCCGGCTCGGTAGTCGAACAGGATGTAGTCGCGGATCTGCCCGGCATAGGCCGACGCCCAGGCTTCCAGACGCTCGTCCTTGTAGCTCAAGCCCAGGTCGAGCTGGGTGGTCTTCTCCGGCGCGATACCCTCGAAGGCGTCCTGCGAGCCTACCGGGCCGACGCCTGGCGAGAACAGCTCCCAGTAGTCGGGGAAGCGCTGGGCATGGCCCAGGCCGATATAGGCGGTGGCGGGCAGTGCGGCGAGGTCGTGTTCCAGGCGCACGAACCCGCTGGGCAAGGTCTCGGCGCGTTCGCGCGTGCCGCTGGCGCCCGCCTGGCGGAAGTCGCGGGCGCTGGCCCGATCCAGGCGGGCGCCGCTGACCAGGCGATCGGTGTCGGTGGCGTGCCAGGTCAACTCGGCGAAGGCGCCATAGTTGTGGAAGTCGGCGTCCTGGGTCCAGGCCTGGCCACGGTGGGCATCCACACCCATGCCGCCCCGCTTGCGGTGTTCGTTGCGCTGGGCATCGAGCCCGCCGATCAGGTGCAGGTCGTCCCAGCGCCAGGTGGCCTTGAGCCGTGCGCCCAGGGCGCGGCGGTCGACGTTGCTGACCATCGGCCGGCCCATCATGCCGCTGCCCGACGGGCGCCGCAGGCTGTAGTTGTCCATGACGTGGTCGGCATAGTTGTACCAGACCTGCGCCTCGACCGAGTCGAGCACCTCGCCCAGGTTGGAGCGTTCGAAGCGCAGGCCCAGGCTTTCGCGCTTGAACTGCGAGCCGTCCATGCCACGCCCGGCATAGCGGGCTTCGCCGTCGCCCCGCCCGGCGGTCAGCTCCAGCACGGTGTCGGCGTCCGGGGTCCAGCCCAGGGTCACGTCGCCGTTCCACTTGTCCCAGCGCGACGGTACGTCGTCGCCATGGCCATCCTCGTAGTCGCCGGCCCGCGACCGGTTGCCGACGAAGCGCGCGTAGGCTTGCTGGTTGCCCGCGGCGGCGTCGAGACGTCTGTCGAGGCGACCGTTGGAGCCGACCAGAAGGCTTGCGTCGACCCGGCTGCCCAGCTCGCCGAAGCGCTCGGGGTCGCGCTCGAACAGGACGGTGCCTGCCGAGCCGCCCGGGCCCCAGATGACGCTCTGCGGGCCTTTGATGACCGTCAGCCGGTCGTAGGTCTGCGGCGAAATGTACGAGGTCGGCGCATCCATGCGATTGGGGCAGGCACCGAGCATCAGGCCGCCATTGGTGAGGATGTTCAGGCGCGAGCCGAACAGGCCGCGCAGCACCGGATCGCCATTGGTGCCGCCGGAGCGGATGGCCGAGAACCCCGGAATGGTCTTGAGGTAGTCGGCACCGTCGCTGGCCGGGACGGGCTGGCGGGGTTCGCGGGGATCGGTGACCACGGTCAGAGGCGAGCTGGGTGCGACGGCGGTGATGACGGTGGGGCTGAGTTCGTCGCTGCCGCGCAGGGTGGCGACGGGCTCCGGGCCTGCCGCCAGGGCAAAGGGGGCGAGCAGCGAGCCGCAGAGCAGCGTCAGGGGGGCGCGCAACGGGCGCGCAGAAAGGTACGTGCAACCGGTCATGAGGATTCCAGTCGATTCAGTCGGAAACGGGCGCGCACGCTATAGGCGCACGCGCAGGTCGAAGGTTCAGACGTCGATCGAAGGCGGTGGCGCGCGGCTCCTGGCGCCGGGGAAGACGGTGCGGGTGGCGTGGCCAGACAACGGCGGCGGGGCCGAAGCGATGGCAGGTGGCAGGCTGTGGCTGCCCAGCGGGCTCAGGGTGCCGGGCAGGGCGGGGCAGTTGAACAGCAGGCTGCAGTAGCCGCACTGCTCCCAGAGCACGTGCAGCTGAGGGTCGTGCTGGCGCCCGTGGTGCATCGCACCATGGGCCTGCGGATCGGTTGCCTGGGCAGCGTGTGCATGCCCCTCCATGCCCCCGCCCATGGCCATGCCGGCGTGGTGATTCATCGGCATCGACTGAGCGATCAGAGGGCCGATGAAAATCATCCACATGGCGAACAGGCTCAGCCAGCTGCCGTTCACGCGGTGGTGATCGGAGCGGCGGCGAGCAGGTCGGCCGAGGGGCAGGCGCATCACGAAGGGTCAGGCGCGGTCAATGGGTGTGCGGCTGTCCAGTAGCGGCCTTGGGCGGCTCGCGCTGCACCAGCACCTGGACGGTGACGTCACCGGCCTTTTCGAAGTGCAGGGTCAACGGGAAGCGCTGGCCGTCGCTCAGCAGGGCACGGTCCTTCGGCTGCATGAGCATGACGTGGTAGGCACCCGGCGCGAAGGTCAGGTCCTTGCCGGCCGGCACCACGACGCTCGGCACCGGTTGCATGCGCATCAGGCCATCGCCGGTCTGGACATGCGCATGCAACTGCGCGTCGTCGGTGATCGGGCTGTCCACGCTCAGCAGGCGGTCGTCCGTCGTGGCGTTGTTGTGCACGACGAAGTAGGCCGCCACGCTGGGCGCATTGGGCGGCAGTTGCATCGACCAGGGGTGGGCGATGTGCAGGTCGCCTTGGGTGTATTCATGGGCGTTGGCAAAGGCGCCGGGCAGCATCAGGGCGGCCAGGAGCAGGACGTGCTTGAACATGGAAAGTCTCCAGTGGGTGAGGTGCATGACGGGTGTCACAGCAGGCTCACACCACGGGAGAGGCACGTGGGTTGAGCGCCGGCCATAGCTGGCGAGGCGTGGGATGCTCGCCGAGCGACGGCGTGGCATGGGCCAGCCAGCGCAGCGGTGGAGCGTGCACTTGTGGCGCATGACTGGGCAGGCTGAGCAACGGTGCCCCGCCCAGGCAGCAACTGTGGTGCAGTTCGACCTTGCCCAGGTCGTGCGCAGCCAGGTCGATCACGGCTTTGTCGAGCGCGGCCAGAGCCTGGCGGTCGACCTTGCCCGTACCCGACAGGCTTGAACAGAACGCCCCCCACACCAGCTGCTGCGCCGCGTGTCGGGACGCGGCGGAGGACAACGGCATGGCCAGCAGGTTGAACAGCACCGCGAAGCAGGCTATCCAGGCGATGTGCCGACGTGGGGGCATGGAGAGATCCGGTCAGGAATCAGGGTGGGATTGTAACGCCGAGTATACGCAAAAGAGTCCGGGGTGCGGTGACGTGCCGCACCCCGGTCGTGTGAGGGGCCGTGTGCCTTACGCCGTCTTGCCACGGCCCAGCAGGCCGCGAACGGTTTCCTGCAGGTCCGCCGGCAGCACCACGACCTTGGCATTGTCGCTGCCGGCCAGGTGCTCCATGGCGCCGATGTAGCGCTCGCCCAGCAGGTACATGGCCGGCGTGGTCTCGCTGCCGACCGCTTCGCGCACCAGCGTGATGGCGCGTGCCGAGGCTTCGGCGAGGTTGATCTGCGCTTCGGCGTCCAGCCGCGCCGCCTGCAGCCGCGCCTCGGCCTCGAGGATCGCGGCCTGCTTGGCCCCTTCGGCGCGGGTGACGTCGGCCTTTCGTTCACGCTCGGCCGCGGCCTGGCGCTCCATGGCGATCTGCATGTTCGGCGAAGGCTTGATGTCCTGGATCTCCACCGAACGTACCGTGACGCCCCAGTCCTCGGTCTGTTCGGACATGGCGTCGCGCAGGCGTGCCTTGATCTGCTCGCGACTCGACAGCGCTTCGTCGAGGTCCATGGCGCCGACGATGGCACGCAGCGAGGTCATGGTCAGGCTGGTCACGGCGAAGGTGAAGTCCTGCACGCCGTAGGAGGCTTTCTGCGGGTCGACCACCTTGGCGAAGCACAGGGCGTTGGCGACGATGACCGCGTTGTCGCGGGTGATGATTTCCTGCTGCTCGACGTCGAGGATGATGTCCTTGGTCGGCAACCGGTAGGCGACCACGTCCATGTAGGGGATGACGATGTTCAGGCCGGGCTTGAGGGTGCTGTGGTAGCGGCCGAGACGCTCGACGATCCATTCCTCGCCCTGGGGCACGATGCGCACCCCCTTGAACACGGACACGAGCACGAAGAGGGCGAGGGTGCAGACGACGATGAGACTGGTCATGGGGCGAACTCCTTGTAGCGGTAGTCAGGCCCGCGCGACGCGGGCGGTATTGCCTTCGATGGCGGTCAGGCGCACGCGCTCGCCCGCGGACAGGTCGGTGTCGGCCACGCAGACCCATTCCTCGTTGCCGAGGATCGGCTTCTGGAAACGGACCCGGCCCTTCTGGAACTGAGAGACGGAAGCGGTCAGCAACCCTACCTCGCCCAGCACGTTGTCGGCGGTCCAGCGCGTGTCCGGGGCCTTGCGGAACAGCCAGAACCACAGCGCGGTGGTGAGGCTCGAGAACAGCACCCACAGCAGGATCTGCACCGGCAGCTGCAGCGTCGGCATGGCCAGCGCGATCAGGGCGACCAGCACGGCGCCGATGCCGAACCAGAGGATGAAGAAGGTCGGGAGGGCCAGCTCCAGCAGGATCAGCGCGATGCCGAAGACCAGCCAGATCCACCAGTGCATGTCCATGGGGTGGGTTCCTTGAAGAGAGGGGGGCGAAGTGTACGGCACAGGGTGGAAAGCCGGCCACGAAAAGGGGATGAAAACCAGGTAGGAGATTTCCCTGCTTTGAGCCGGGTCGTCGATGCAGGCGCCAGCAGATGGACAGTCTGGGGGCGCCCGTCTGTGAGCACATTGATGCGCCTACGGGCAGGGGCGGGCCCGCGATAGCGGTGGCAACCCCGCCCCATGGCCGACAGGTCGAGCGCTGGCAAGCCAGCTCCCACAGGTGCCCGTTTCAAGCAGGCAATCGCACGATGGCAAAGCAGCCTGTGGGAGCGGGCTTGCCCGCGATGACGTCAGCCCAGGCGCCGCCCTAGGCGATGCCCAGCGCCTCGGCCAACGCCTCGACGTCGAAGAACGCCCGGTCCACCGCCGGCAGACAGGGCCGGGCCAGCACCAGCACCGGCACCCCGCGCTCGCGCGCCACCTCCAGTTTCGGCTCGGTAGCGCCGCTGCCGCTGTTCTTGCTCACCAGGACGTCGAACCGCCCCCGTGCAAACAGGGCCCGCTCGTCTTCCAGGCGAAACGGCCCACGGGCACCGATCACTTCGCAGCGTGCATTGCCGGGGCAGGCCTCCAGTGCACGCAGGGTCCAGAACTGGTGTGCCGGAATCTCGTCCAGATGGCGCAACGGCTCGCGCCCCAAGGTGAACAGCGGTCGCCGGAAGGGCGTCAGCGCGTCGATCAGCGCCGGCCAGTCGGCCACCTCGCGCCAATCGTCCTCGGGCCCTGCCTGCCAGGCCGGGCGGCGCAACGCCCAGCAGGGGATGCCGACGGCCGCCGCCGCGCGTGCCGCGTTGCCACTGATCTGCGCGGCATAGGGGTGCGTGGCGTCGATCAGCAGGTCGATACGCGCCTCGCGCAGGTAGGCGGCCAGCCCCTCGGCGCCGCCATAGCCGCCCACACGCACCTGGCACGGCAGGTCCTCCGGCACCCGGCCGACCCCTGCCAGGCTGTAGATGTGCTCGGGCCCCAGGCGACGGGCCAGGGCCAGGGCCTCGGTGACGCCACCGAGCAGCAGCAGACGCGGCATCATGCCACCCCCGCCTGGCCGACGATGCCGCCTTGCCGGTCGATGGCGAACACCTCCACCTGGACGGTAGGTGGCACCACGCTGCGTGCGAAGGCCAGCGCGTGGGCGCAGACCGCATCGCCCAGTTCGATGCCGGCTGCCCGTGCCAGCGCCAGGGCCTGCTGGCTGGTATTGGCGCCGACGATCTCGGCCTGCAGCGTGGCATCGGCGCCCAGCTGCGCGGCCCATCCGGCCAGCTGGGGCAGGTCGATGCTCGAATGGCGGCTGTGCAGGTCCATGTGCCCGGCGGCGAGCTTGCTGATCTTGCCAAAGCCGCCGCACAGGCTCAGGCGTGCCACGGGTACCTTGCGCACGTGCTTGAGCACCGCACCGACGAAATCGCCCATTTCGATCAGGGCGATCTCGGGCAGGCCGTAGACCCGGCGCATGGTGTCTTCGCTGGCGTTGCCGGTGCAGGCGGCCAGGTGGGTGTAGCCGTTGGTGTGAGCGACGTCGATGCCCTGGTGGATCGAGGCGATGTAGGCCGCGCAGGAGAACGGTCGAACGACGCCGCTGGTGCCGAGGATCGACAGCCCGCCCAGAATCCCCAGGCGCGGATTCATGGTCTTGAGCGCCAGTGCGTCGCCATCACGCACGTTGACGATGACCTCGAAACCGCCGGCATGGCCGCAGGCCTCGGCCAGGCGTTGCAGGTGCTCGCCGATCATGCGCCGTGGCACCGGGTTGATCGCCGGCTCGCCCACCGCCAGCACCAGGCCGGGGCGAGTGACCGTGCCGACCCCGACACCGGCGAAGAAGCGCACCCCCGGTTCGGCGCTCAGCCGTACTTCGCTGTACAGCAGCGCCCCATGGGTGACGTCCGGATCGTCGCCGGCATCCTTGAGGGTGCCGGCTTCGGCGCCCAGAGGCGTGAGACGACAGAACTCCAGGCGCATCTGCACCTCGCGGCCCTTGGGCAGGGTGATGCGCACCGCATCGTCGCACTCGCCCGTCAGCAGCAGGCGCGCCGCCGCCAGCGCGGTGGCCGTGGCGCAACTGCCGGTGGTCAGGCCGCTGCGCAGCGGCGCGGGCTGTTCGCGGGTTTCTTCACGCATCGAGGGGCTTGACCAGGTCGAGCAGGGTGATCGGCAGCGCCTGGCGCCAGGTGTCGAAACTGCCCAGCGGCTGGGCATGGGCCACCTGCAGGCGGGTCAGCTCGCCGCCATGAACGGCGCGCCAGTGCGCCAGGGTCAGCTCGCTTTGCAGGGTGACGGCATTGGCGACCAGGCGCCCACCGGGTTTCAGTTGCGCCCAGCACTGCGCCAGGAGGCCGTCGACCGTCACGCCGCCGCCGATGAAGACGGCATCCGGGCGTGGCAGGCCCTCCAGCGCACCGGGTGCCTGACCCCTGACCAGACGCAGGCCAGGGACGCCCAGGGCGTCGCGGTTGTGCTCGATGTGCGCCTGACGCCCCTCGTCGGCTTCGACGGCGAGGGCCCGGCAGCTGGGGTGGGCACGCATCCACTCGATGCCGATCGAGCCGCAGCCGGCGCCCACGTCCCAGAGCAGTTCGCCAGGGCGCGGTGCCAGGCGAGCCAGGGTAACGGCCCGCACGTCGCGCTTGGTCAACTGGCCATCATGACGAAAGGCGCTGTCCGGCAGGCCCACCACGGGCGACAGAGGGAGCGCCGAAGGATCGGCCAGGCACTCGATGGCCACCACGTTGAGCGCCGCGACCTGGGCATGAGGCCACGCGTCGGCGGTGTCGCTCAGGTGCCGCTCCTCGGCGCCGCCCAGGTGCTCGAACACCTGCACGCGGCTCGGGCCGAAACCGCGTTCGCGCAGCAGGGCCGCGACCTGCGCGGGCGTCTGACCGTCGTTGCTCAGCACCAGCAGGCGTACGCCGCTGTACAACTGGGCATTGAGCGCCGCCAGAGGGCGGGCGACCAGCGACAGTACCTGCACCTCCTGCAAGGGCCAGCCCAGCCGAGCCGCGGCCAGGCTGCACGAGGACGGCATGGCGATGACCTGCATCTCGTCGGTCTGGACTTCACGCGCCAGGCTGGCGCCGACGCCGTAGAACATCGGGTCGCCGCTGGCCAGCACGCAGACCAACGCTCCACGACGGGCCAGGACCGGATCCAGGGAGAAGGGGCGCGGCCACTCTAGCCGCTCGGCGGTCACGCAGCGAGGCAGCAGGGCCAGCTGGCGCGGGCTACCCACCACGCGTGAAGCCGCCAGCAGGGCACGCCGTGCCTGTTTGCCCAGGCCGCTGAAGCCGTCTTCTCCGATCCCCACCACCGTCAGCCAGGGCGTCATTGCAGTACCTCGTCCACCAGAAGGGCGCGCGCCCCGATTCATTCGCCTCTTCGACCACTGGCTTTTCATGCCGATGGACAAAGCAGGCATAATACCGCGCCTTTCTACCACCAGCGCACTTTCACGATTGTCGGATGCCCTCTTGAAGCCGGTCCTGCCTCCCGTCGTCTCACCCCGTCCCTCGGCCTGTCCGGGGTTGTGGCGTATCGTCGGCGCGCGCGACGGTGGCATCTGCCGCATCAAGTTGCCCGGCGGCGTGCTGTCGGCCGCGCAAGCCGAGGCGGTGGCCGAGGCGGCCCAGCGATTTGCCAGTGGCGTGATCGAGGCGACCAACCGCGGCAACCTGCAGATTCGCGGGATCGGTGCCGACCACCCCGGCCTGGTCGAGCAATTGCTGGCGGCGGGGCTGGGGCCTCGCGAGGCCGGCAGCGACGACGTGCGCAACCTCATGCTCAGTCCGCTGGCGGGGCTCGACCCGGCCGGGCTGTTCGATGCGCGGCCCTTGGCCGAGCAGATCCTGACCCTGCTGGAGGGTACGCCACGCTTCCATCAGCTGTCGGCCAAGTTCGCCGTGCAGCTGGATGCCGGCGAAGCCCTGGCGATGCTCGAACACCCCCATGACCTGTGGCTGTCAGGCCTCGAGCTCGACGGGCAGCCCTGGCTGGCCTTCGGTCTGGCCGGCTGCCCGGCGATCGATGCGCCGCTGGGCGCGGTGCCCTTGAGCGAGGGTCTGAACCTGGTACGGGCGGTACTGACGCGGTTCCTCGATCTGGCCAGCCCCGAGCAGACGCGCATGCGCCAGCTGCTCGAAACCTGCCCTGCCGCGCACTTCGTCGCAGGGCTCGGGCTGCCCGTGCGCGGCGACCAGGCCGTGCGCGCGTGGCGGCGGCCGGCCCAGGCGCCGTGCTGGCTCGGGGTGTTGCCCCAGCGTCACGGTCAGGCCCTGGGCCTGGCACCTCCACTGGGGCGGCTGACCCCGGACATGCTGCGCGGCGCGGCGCACCTGGCGCGCGTCCTGGGCGATGGCAGTCTGCGCGTGACCCCTTGGCAAAGCCTGGTCGTGCCCAATGCCAAGCCTGCGTCGCTGATCGACGCGCAGGCGCAAGCGCGCCAGCTCGGTCTGTTGAGCGGTCCGGATCAGCCTTTGGCGCAGTTGATCGCCTGCACCGGCTCGGTGGGCTGCGCCAAAGGGCTGGCCGACACCAAGGGCGATGCCACGATTCTGGCCGACCTGTTGCCCACGGGCGCGCCGGGCCGCGTGCACCTCAGTGGCTGCGTCCGCTCCTGCGCGGCGGCCCATGTCGCCCCCGCCACCTTGCTGGCCCGCGCCCCGGGCCGCTATGACCTGTATCTGCGCGATGCGCGCCTGCCGGGCTTCGGTGCTCTGCGCGCACGCGACCTCACCTTGAACGAAGCAGGCGCCATGCTCGACCTGCCGACGGAGCACCCCGATGATTGACTACATTCGCGACGGTCAGGAGATCTATCGCAATTCCTTCCGCATCATCCGTGAGGAGGCGCGCCTCGACCGGATTCCGGCCGACCTGGAAAAACTCGCGGTCCGGGTGATCCATGCGTGCGGCATGGTCGACGCCATCGACGGGCTGCAGTTCTCGCCAGGCGCAGGTAAAGCCGGGCGTGATGCCCTGGCCGGGGGCGCGCCGATCCTCTGCGACGCGCACATGGTGGCCGAAGGCATCACCCGTGCCCGCCTGCCGGCCAACAATCCGGTGATCTGCACGCTGCGCGACCCCAGTGTGCCGGGCCTGGCCAAGGACGTCGGCAACACCCGTTCGGCGGTGGCCCTGGAGTTGTGGCGCCCTCACCTGGAAGGCAGCGTGGTGGTGATCGGCAATGCCCCGACCGCGCTGTTCTACCTGCTGGAGATGCTCGATGCCGGCGCGCCGAAACCGGCCCTGATCCTGGGCTTCCCGGTCGGCTTCGTCGGCGCGGCCGAGTCCAAGGCCATGCTGGCGGCCGACAGCCGGGGCGTGCCGTTCGTGATCATGCAAGGGCGCCTGGGCGGCAGCGCCATGGCCGCCGCTGCCGTCAACGCGCTGGCCACGGAGGTGGAGTGATGGGCGCACGCGGACGACTGTACGGGCTGGGCGTCGGGCCTGGCGATCCTGAACTGATCACGGTCAAGGCGCAGCGCCTGCTGGGCGAGGTCGCCGTGGTGGCGTACTTCGTCGCCAAGGGCAAGCGCGGCAATGCCTTCGGCATCATCGAAGCGCACTTGCAGGCCGAGCAGACCCTGCTGCCGCTGGTGTATCCAGTGACCACCGAGGCGCTGCCGGCACCGTTGTCCTACGAGCAGGTGATCAGCGATTTCTACGACGAGGCCAGTCGGCAGGTCGCCGCGCATCTGGACGCCGGGCGTGACGTCGCGGTGATCTGCGAAGGCGACCCGTTCTTCTATGGCTCGTACATGTACGTCCACGACCGCCTGGCGCAGCAGTACGAGACCCAGGTGATTCCGGGCGTGTGCTCCATGCTCGGGGGCGCCTCGGTACTCGGTGCACCCTTGGTCTACCGGAACCAGAGCCTGTCGGTGCTCTCGGGTGTGCTGCCCCACGACGAACTCAAGCGTCGCCTGGCCGACGCCGACGCGGCCGTGGTCATGAAACTGGGCCGCAACTTCGTCAAGGTCCGCCAGGTGCTGGTCGAGCTGGGCCTGGACGGGCGCGCCCTGTACGTCGAGCGCGCGACCATGGGCAACCAGAAGATCGTGCCGCTCGACGCGGTCGATCCACAGTCTTCGCCCTACTTTTCGCTGATCATCGTGCCGGGGGAAAAATGGCAGGGCTAACCACGCGCAAGGCACCGGCCATCGTCGTGCTTGGCCAGGGCGGCTTGACCACCGCGCGGCAGATCCAGACGCTGTATCCCCACGCCCAGGTGCACGGCCTGATCGGACGCGTGGAGCAGGCCGACCTTGGCTACACGGCGTTTGGCGAGACACTGCGGACCCTGTATCAGCAGGACACGCCGATCATCGCCCTCTGTGCGGCCGGGATCGTGATCCGTGCGTTGGCCAGCCTGTTGAGCGACAAGGACCACGAGCCGCCGGTGCTGGCAGTGGCCGAGGACGGCAGCGCGGTGGTGCCGCTGCTCGGCGGGCTGGGCGGGGTGAACGTCATGGCCCGCGAGATCGGCGCGGCGCTGGCGGTGCCGGCGGCGATCACCACCAGTGGCGAGCTGCGTTTCGGCACCTGCCTGCTCAATCCCCCGAGCGGCTATGTGCTGGCGGACCTCGAGCAGGGCAAGCGCTTCGTCTCCGATCTGCTCGGGGGCGAAGCGCTGCGCATCGAAGGGCAGGCTCCCTGGTTGGCGCCTGCACGGCTGCCGACCGACGCGCAGGCACGGCGTACCCTGTATGTCGGCTGCGAGGCACGCCCGGCGAACCGCGACGAATTGCTGATCCATGCGCGCCAGGTGGTGGTGGCGCTCGAAGGCCCTGGGCCGACGCTGGCTGCAGATGTTCGCCAGGCGCTGTCCCAGGCAGCCCTGGCCGAGCCAGCCGTGGCCTGTCTGCTGGCCGGCGCGCAGCACATGGCCGAGGCGAGCCTGCACGAGGCCGCACGCACGTTGGGCGTGCCGCTGCGCTTCGTGTCCGGCGACGCCCCTGCCGGGACCCTGCTGGCCCAGGCCTTGCCCGAGGCACGCCGCGTCGCGACCGAGGTCGCCGGTGTCGCGCTGGCCGTGGCTGCGCAGCCGGTGGTACCCGAGACGGTAGGGCGCGCGCGCGGACGTCTGGCGGTGATCGGTCTCGGGCCAGGCGCCGCGGACCTGATGGTGCCCGCGGTCAAGACCGAGCTGGCCCGTGCCAACGATGTGCTGGGCTACGAGACCTACGTGCGCATGGCCGGCCCGTTCCGTCCGGACCAAGTGCTGCATTGCACCGACAACCGCGAAGAAATGCAGCGCGCACGGCATGCCTTCGAACTGGCCGCGCAAGGCCGCTCGGTGGTGGTGGTGTCGTCGGGCGATCCGGGGGTGTTCGCCATGGCGGCAGCGG
Organism: Enterobacterales bacterium AN_CKDN230030167-1A_HGKHYDSX7; assembly: GCA_046940335.1. GTDB lineage: Bacteria > Pseudomonadota > Gammaproteobacteria > Pseudomonadales > Pseudomonadaceae > Aquipseudomonas. The sequence goes on along the minus strand of JBKYML010000004.1, from coordinate 56,318 downwards.
TGATGGAAGCCCTGCATGAATCGAGCGACCCGGCCTGGGCCAGGGTCGAGCTGGAGGTGCTGCCAGGCGTGTCCGCCTCGCTGGCCACCGCCGCCTTGTCCGGCGCGCCCCTGGGGCATGACTTCTGCGTGATGTCGCTGTCCGACAACCTCAAGCCCTGGTCGATCATCGAGACCCGGCTGGACCTGGCGGCCCAGGCCGACCTGGCCCTGGCGTTCTACAACCCCATTTCCCGCGCTCGACCGTGGCAACTGGGCAAGGCCCTGGACGTGGTGCGCCGTCACCGCGACCCAGCGACACCGGTCGTGCTCGGCCGCGACGTCGGCCGCCCGGCCCAGGCCCTGCGGGTGGTGACCCTGGGCGAGCTGGTACCGGAGATGGTGGACATGCGCACCATGGTGCTGGTGGGGTCGTCGACGACCTGTACTTTCCCACGCGCCGAGGGTGGGGTGTGGGTGTACACGCCACGGTGGTATGGCAGCAAGCCGTGAGTGTCAGGCGGTCTGGCATTGGTTGTTGATGGGGCTGTGGGAGGGGGCTGGCCTGGCTCTATCGCTGGCAAGCCAGCTCCCACAGGGGGCTCACGACGTTCGCTTTCTCGCATGATACGTCCGCTGCCTGACCCAGTGCTGCACCAGCTCGCGCAGCTGCGACAGCTCCACCGGCTTGGCCATGTGGCCATCCATGCCGGCCTGCAGCGCGCGGTCCTTGTGTTCAGAGAGGATGTGTGCGGTCAGCGCCACGATCGGGGTGCGCGGGCGCTGTTGTTCGGCTTCCCAGGCGCGTAGCCGCTCGGTGGCCGAAAAGCCGTCGAGCACGGGCATCTCGCAGTCCATCAGCACCAGGTCGTAGCGTTTGCGTTGCATTGCCTGCAAGGCTTCCTCGCCATTGCTGGCGGTATCAGGTTCCAGGTTGAGCTTGCCGAGCATGCCACGGATCACCTTGGTGGAGATGCTGTTGTCTTCGGCCACCAGGATGTGGAAGTCGCGGGGCAGCTCCGGCGCCGAGATATCCTCGACGCCGAGGGGCAGGACGGCTTCCCGGCCACGCTGTGCCAGCTCCTCGGCCAGGGTGGTCTTGAGCGTGTAGCCGGCCACCGGCTTGGCCAGGATGCGCTTGATGCCGGCATTGCGCGCGACCACCCGGCTCGGGGCGTTGCTGATGCCGGTGAGCATGATCACCAGAATGTCATGGTTCAGGCTCGGGTCTTCCTTGATCCGGGCTGCCAGGTGCATGCCGGTCATGCCCGGCATGTTCTGGTCGAGCAGCACCACGTCGAAGTAGTCGCGCAGGTGGGCCTTGGTGCGCAGCATCGCCAGGGCCTCCTTGCCCGAGGCCACTGCACTGACGTTCATGCCCCAGGCGCTGCACTGCTGGACCAGCACCTTGCGGCAGGTCTCGTTGTCGTCGACCACCAGCACCCGTGCATCGCGCAGCGACTCGTCCAGGTCGGTCGGCGACTGTTGCAGGCGCTTCGGGTCGAGCGGCAGGGTCAGCCACAGGGTATTGCCCAGTCCGCGGGTGCTCTTGATGTTGAATTCACCCTGCATCAACCCGACCAGCTGTTTGGCGATGACCAGCCCCAGATGCCCGCCCAGCTCGTGATCGGACAGGAAGTGCCGGCTGTGCAGCTCGGACTGCAACAGCGCCTCGCGCTCGGCCTCGGGCATCGGCGCGCCGTTGTCCTGCACCGCGATACGCAGCCGTGGCGACTCGCCGCGCTGCTCGAGCGCCACCGCCAGCAGGATTTCGCCCTGCTCGGTATTCTTGAGGGCATTGTCCAGAAGGCTCGACAGCGCCTGGCGCAGGCGGGTCGGGTCGCCGCTGATCACCTTGGGCACCAAGGGGTGAGTGAAGCTGATCAGCTCGATGTCCTGCTGTTCGGCCTTGGCGCGGAAGATGTCCAGGCAGTCCTCGAGCAGCGCATTGAGGTCGAATTGCACGTCGTCGAGTTCGATCTGCCGCGATTCGAGCTTGGAGATGTCGAGGATCTCGTTGATCAGCGTCAGCAGCTCGTTGCCAGCGCTGTGGATGGTCTGCACATAGTCGCGCTGCTTGACCGACAGCGGTGTGCCCAGCAGCAGTTCGGTCATGCCCAGCACCCCGTTCATCGGCGTGCGGATCTCGTGGCTGATCTTGGACAGGAATTCGGCCTTGGCATTGGTTTCGGCATCGCTGGCGGCCAGGGCCCGGCTGGCGCTGATGCGCGCCAGACTGATCTTGCGCAGGCGCTCGCCCACCGCCATGTTGAACAGCACGCCGCTGATCACCGTCATGCCCATCAGGATGCACAGCAACCAGGGCATGGGCGTCCGGGTGAGCGCCAGCAGAGCCGGCAACAGCACCAGGCCGCCCAGGGTGAACACCAGCATGGCGGCGATGAACAGGCGGGCCGGCGCATAGCCGCGGTGGCCATGGTAGAGCGCCACCGCCAGCATGCTCAGACTGCCAAGGGCAAGCAGGCCATAGGTCATCAGGTTCAGCGGCAAGGTGTCGACGAACAAAAGGACCAGCCCGCTGATGCCGGCGACCAGAATCTCGACCTGCAGCAGCCGATTCAACCGCGCCGACTGGCAGGGGGCGAAGAAATGCTGGGTGAAGTACAGCCCGGCCATGCCCGCCAGCACCAGCGTCAGGTAGGCCGCCGGCGTCTGCGCGGTGTGCCAGAGGTGCCACCAGGGACCGCTGAGGTTCAGCAGGATCAGGGCGCTGAGCAGCATCAGCCCGTGGTACAGCGCCAGCACCAGGCAGGTGCTGGAGCGCGAATGAAAGAAGCGAATCAGGTTGTGCAGAATCAGCATCACCAGCCCGCCGAACAGCATCCCGAACAACAGTGGCTGGAATTGATGGGCAGCGGCGACCGCAGCGGTTTCCAAGGTGATCGCCGGGCGCAGCTGATGTTCCGAGACCAGCCGCAGGTAGATGTCCAGGGGGCGGTCGGCATTGGGCAGCGCCAGCACATGGTCGCTGCTGCGCAAGGTCGGGCTGCTGCCGGTCGTGTCGCGCCCATGGTGCAACTGACGCACCACGGTCTGACCATCGAGGGCATACAGGTCCAGGCGCGAGAGGTCGGGGGCGAAGATGCGCAGCAGGCGCTCCTGCTGACCCGGTTCGAGTCGGTAATGCAGCCACAGGGCCTGGTCGGGCAGGGCGGCATCCAGCTCGCTCAGGCGCAGGGGGCTGAACTGATGGCGGTAACGATCGGAACGCACGTCGCTCAATTGCAGGTTGGCCTGCTCGTCGAGCAGCACGGCCCAGCCGTCGCCTTGGTTGGCGGTGGCCGGCGGCAGGCAGAACAAGGTCAGCGCACTGAAGATCAGGACAATGGCAATCCGAAGCCGACGCACGACGAGTTCCCTTCTTTGCTAGGTGCCGGGGTCGCCACTATGCGTGGCATACCAAGCCGAAGGCAAGGCCCGGGGTGGGCCTTGCGACGAACCGGGGACAGCGCGCAGGACATCACCGGCGCTGTCCGGTCCGCAGGCGATCAGTGTTGCTCGCCACGCTCGCGGGCGATGGCACGGTAACCGATATCACTGCGGTAGAAGCCGCCGTCCCAACGGATCTGCTCAGCCAGGCGGTAGGCCTGCTGCTGGGCTGCCTCGACCGTGTCGGCCAGCGCCGTGGCGCACAGTACGCGGCCGCCACTGGTGACGACCTGGCCGTCCTTGAGCGCCGTGCCGGCATGGAAGACCTTGCCTTCGAGTGCAGCGGCAGCGTCCAGGCCGCTGATCGGCGTGCCCTTGGCATAGTCACCCGGGTAGCCGCCGGCGGCCAGGACCACGCCCAGGCTCGGCCGAGGGTCCCACTGGGCCTCGACCTTGTCCAGCGCCTTGGCGAACGCCGCTTCGATCAGCAGCACCAGGCTCGACTCCAGACGCAGCATGACCGGTTGGGTTTCCGGGTCGCCGAAGCGGCAGTTGAATTCGATGACCTTGGGGTTGCCGGCCTTGTCGATCATCAGGCCTGCATAGAGAAAGCCGGTGTAGACGTTGCCTTCCTCGGCCATGCCGCGCACGGTCGGCCAGATCACCTGGTCCATGACGCGCTGGTGCACCTCGGCGGTCACCACCGGCGCGGGCGAGTAGGCGCCCATGCCGCCGGTGTTCGGGCCGCTGTCGCCGTCGCCGACGCGCTTGTGGTCCTGGCTGGTGGCCATCGGCAGCACGTTGTGGCCGTCGACCATGACGATGAAGCTGGCTTCCTCGCCGTCGAGGAATTCTTCGATCACCACCCGCGAACCGGCATCGCCGAAGGCGTTGCCGGCCAGCATGTCGCGCACGGCGGCTTCGGCTTCGTCCAGGGTCATGGCGACGATGACGCCCTTGCCCGCGGCCAGGCCATCGGCCTTGATCACGATGGGTGCGCCTTTCTCGCGCAGATAGGCCAGCGCCGGCTCGATCTCGGTGAAGTTCTGGTAGTCGGCGGTCGGGATCTTGTGACGGGCCAGGAAGTCCTTGGTGAAGGCCTTGGAGCCTTCCAGTTGCGCCGCGCCCTTGGTCGGGCCGAAGCAGTCCAGGCCACGGCTGCGGAACAGATCGACCACGCCGATCACCAACGGCGCCTCAGGGCCGACGATGGTCAGGTCGACGTTCTGCTCGGCGAAGTCGGCGAGCTGGTCGAGCGCCGTGACGGCGATGTCGACGTTCTCGCACTTGGCTTCGGTGGCGGTACCGGCGTTGCCTGGCGCGACGAAGACTTTTTCGACGCGGGGGTCCTGAGCGACTTTCCACGCCAGGGCGTGTTCGCGACCGCCATTGCCGATGATCAAAACTTTCATGTCAAAACCTCGAAGTCAGATGATCCGGAGACTGGCGAGGAGCGGTGTGGGAGCGGGCTTGCCCGCGAATGCGGCGGTGAATGCACCTTCGTATTCGCGGGCAAGCCCGCTCCCACAGGGTCGTCGCTTGCCTGGGATCGGCAGTAAGTTGATGGCAATGAGCATCGGCGGAACCGGCCCCAACGCAGCAGATACCTGCTTCAGTGCGGCCGATTGCGTCAACTCAGTGGCGGAAGTGGCGCATGCCGGTAAAGACCATGGCGATACCTGCTTCGTCGGCCGCAGCGATCACTTCGGCGTCACGCATCGAGCCGCCTGGCTGGATCACGGCGCTGATGCCGGCCTTGGCGGCGTTGTCGATGCCGTCGCGGAACGGGAAGAAGGCGTCCGAGGCCATGACCGCTCCTTGCACCTGCAGCCCGGCGTGCTCGGCCTTGATGGCGGCGATGCGCGCAGAGTTGACGCGGCTCATCTGGCCGGCGCCGACACCGATGGTCTGACGGTTCTTGGCGTAGACGATGGCGTTGGACTTGACGAACTTGGCCACTTTCCAGGCAAACACCAGGTCATGGATCTCTTGCTCGGTCGGCGCGCGACGAGTGACGATCTTCAGGTCGTCGGCAGTGATCATGCCGTTGTCGCGGCTCTGTACCAGCAGGCCGCCGTTGACCCGCTTGAAGTCCCAACCGGCGGCACGCTCGGCAGGCCACTGGCCGCACTCGAGCAGGCGCACGTTCTGCTTGGTAGCGACCACGTCGCGGGCGGCCTGGGAGATGCTCGGGGCGATGATCACTTCGACGAACTGGCGCTCGACGATAGCCTGGGCGGTGGCGCCATCGAGTTCACGGTTGAAGGCGATGATGCCGCCGAACGCCGATTCGCTGTCGGTGGCGTAGGCCAGCTCGTAGGCCTGGCGAATGCCGCCTTCGGCGTCCAGGGCGACAGCCACGCCGCAGGGGTTGGCGTGCTTGACGATCACGCAGGCTGGCTTGGTGAAGCTCTTCACGCATTCCAGCGCAGCGTCGGTGTCGGCCACGTTGTTGAACGACAGTTCCTTGCCTTGCAGCTGCACGGCGGTGGAGATGCTGGCTTCACCCTTCTTGGCCTCGACGTAGAACGCCGCGCTCTGGTGCGGGTTCTCGCCGTAGCGCATTTCCTGCGCCTTGACGAACTGGCTGTTGAAGGTGCGCGGGAACTCGCTGCGCGCGTCGGTGGCCAGGGTCTCGCGGGACTGGTCGATGGTGCCCATGTAGTTGGCGATCATGCCGTCGTAGGCGGCAGTGTGCTCGAACGCCTTGAGCATCAGGTCGAAACGCTGGGCGTAGGTCAGGCCACCGGCCTTGAGGCCGTCGATCACGCTGGCGTAGTCGCTGGCGTTGACCACGATGGCCACGTCCTTGTGGTTCTTGGCCGCCGAGCGGACCATGGTCGGACCGCCGATGTCGATGTTCTCGACCGCTGTCGGCAGGTCACAGCCTGGCTTGGCGATGGTCGCTTCGAACGGGTAGAGGTTGACGGCCACCAGGTCGATCGGCTGGATACCGTGCTCGGCCATGATGGCATCGTCGGTGCCGCGGCGGCCGAGGATGCCACCGTGGATCTTCGGGTGCAGGGTCTTGACCCGGCCGTCCATCATTTCGGCAAAGCCGGTGTAATCGGCCACTTCCACCGCGTCGACGCCATTGTCCTTGAGCAGCTTGTAGGTGCCGCCGGTCGACAGGATCTCGACGCCCAGCTGTTGCAGTTCACGAGCGAATTCGAGGATACCGGTCTTGTCGGAGACGCTGATCAAGGCGCGGCGGATCGGCAGGCGGGTAGTCTGGTCGGTCATTTCGGATTCCATAACGCGGTGGAGTCAGCAAAAAAGGCGACCTCATCGAATGGGAGTCGCCTTTTCTGGTTGGGATTCGGTTACAGCAGGTCGTACTGCTTGAGCTTCTTGCGCAAGGTGCCCCGGTTGAGTCCGAGCATCTCGCTGGCCTTGGTCTGATTGCCCTTGACGTAGTTCATCACGCTTTCGAGCAGCGGCGCCTCCACTTCGGAGAGCACCAGGTTGTACACGTCCGTGACGGTCGCGCCTTCGAGGTGGGCGAAGTAGTTGTGCAGCGCCTTTTCCACACTGCCGCGCAGGGTCCGGCCCTCTTCGCTCGGCGTGTTCAGGTGCTGTTTGAGGTTGACGTTGTCGCTCACGGGCGTTGTTCCACTCACTGAAGTCTCGGTCATCATCGTCATGCGGCCACCCCTGGTCCTTCCGTTGTCTCAAGGCTCTGTCGACGTTCCTCGAAGAATTCGCGAACGTTGGCGCACTGCGCTTGTGTCTCTTCCAAGGCATTGAATCGCTGGCGAAACTCCTTTCCGCCCGGTTGTGTCGCCAGGTACCAGCTCACGTGCTTGCGCGCGATGCGCACGCCCATCACATCCCCATAGAAGGCATGCAACGCGGCCAGGTGCCCCAGCAGGATGCTTTCCACCTCATCCAGCCCCGGCGCCGGCAGCGTTTCGCCGGTGCGCAGGTAGTGCTCGATCTCGCGGAAGATCCACGGCCGCCCCTGAGCCGCACGGCCGATCAGCAGGCCGTCGACCCCAGTCGCCTCGAGTACGGCGCGGGCCTTGACCGGCGAGGTGATGTCGCCATTGGCGAAGACCGGGATCGACACCGCCTGCTTGATCTGCGCGATGGTGTCGTACTCGGCTTCGCCGGTGTACAGGTCGGCACGGGTGCGGCCGTGTACCGCCAGGGCCTGGATACCGGCCTGCTCGGCGATCTTCGCCACGTTCAGGCCGTTCTTGTTGCCCCGATCCCAGCCGGTGCGGATCTTCAGGGTCACCGGGACGTCCACGGCGCCGACCACGGCGTGCAGGATCTCGGTGACCAGCGCTTCATCTCTCAATAAAGCAGAGCCTGCCGCCTTGTTGCAGACTTTTTTCGCCGGGCAGCCCATGTTGATGTCGATGATCTGCGCCCCCGACTCGACATTGGCCCGCGCGGCAGCCGCCAGCATCTGTGCGTCGCCGCCAGCGATCTGGACCGAGCGTGGCTCGGGATCGCCTTCATGGATGCGACGCAACCGTGACTTGCGGCTGTTCCACAGGCGCAGGTCGCTGGTCACCATTTCCGATACCACCATGCCAGCACCCAGCCGTTGGCAAAGCGTACGGAAAGGCTGGTCCGTGACCCCGGCCATGGGCGCAAGGATCAGGTTGTTCCGTAAGGTGTAAGGGCCGATGCGTACCGCCGACATAGGTGTTCCCTGTTGTGGGGCCGGATCATGGGACTTCGAAAAAGGGATCGCATGATACCCGCTCTCGGTGACTGGATAAAGATGGAATTGGATAAAATCTGAGCAATTGGAGAGGCGGGCGACGAGCTTCGGGGTTCGGGTGGCAAGCGGCAAGCGGCAAGCAAGAGCAGATCTGCGAAACGCCGCGATCTGTTTTTACTTGCCGCTTGGAGCTTGTCGCTCAGAGACGGCCGCTCCCGGTTCACTGGGGCGAACGAAAGCTGAGGCTGTAGTTCACCGCATTGGGCCCGGGGTCAAGGATGTCGAGGGCGATGTGAATGGGAGTCTGGCTGGGCATGTCGCCGCGCCCGGCCAGCTCGCCGCTGAGGTACTCGGTAGGCTTGAAGCGGCGGCTGGCGATCAGCTGGCCATTGAGGTCGGCAAAGCGCAGCTCGAGCAGGGGAAAGGGCTGGGCGAAGGGGGCGCGGTTGTAGAGGATCGCGTCGACAATGAGCGCGCCCTTGAAGTCCGGATGGCTGCGTACCACCAGGTTGCTGCTCTTGATCCGCGCGATGTCGACCCGGGTCGGCACCTGGCAGCCGAAGATCGGGCAGAGGCTCTGGAACAGGGGACGGTACTGGTCCTGTCGCGCGAGCGCGTCGAAGTGGTAGATGACGTATTGCAGCGCCAGCCCGGCCAGGGCCAGCAGGATCAGTACGCCCCACAGGATGCGCTTGCGCCAGTTGGGCTTGGGTTTCTGCCAATCCAGGCGCAGGGGGTCGTCGATCACGTGGATCAGCGGCTCCTTGCGTCGCGTCTCCGGCAGGGGCTGACCCAGGCCCGGCTCGATACGATTCGCGTCGTCCGGGGTGAGGGAGAGGGCGCTGAGCCGATCATCTTGCGCGACGTCTACCGTCGACAACGATCCCAGCGGGACGGAGGGCTCCGTCGTGTCGCGCAGGTCGCCGAGCCGGGGCAGGTCGGCCTCGACCGGCGTGTCCCTGGCGGCGTCGAGGCTCAGGCGCGGCTCGTCACGCTCGAGCAGGGCCGGCGCCTCGTGGTGCGAGGCGTCGTCGTGCTCGAGCGTGGCATGGACCGGCTCGTGAGCGTCGTCCGATGCCGTGCCGAACGGGCGTTCATCCGGGGGTTCGGCACGAGGGTCATCGCGTCGTGCATGCAGGCTTGCCGTCTGACGTGGCGCACGGTTTTCGGCGGGCTGGTCGCGTTGCTCCAGGCGCGCCAGTTCCTCGTCGAGGTCGACCTCGTCCAGCGTACTGTGGGTCCAGTCAGGGACGGGCACCATCGCCTGGGCCGGGGCGGACGTTGCCAGGGTCGCTGCTGGCGCGTCCAGGGCAGGTGCCTGAAGGGGCTGTTCGGCGGCCTCGCTCTGCGCGCGATGCGCCTCGAGCAGCTGCTTGGCCGCATTGAACATCTGCATGCAGGCGCCACAGCGTACCACCCCTCGGGCAACGCCGAGTTGGTGGTGCGTGACACGAAAACGTGTCTGGCAATGCGGGCACTGGGTGACGAAGCTGTCGCTCATACGCCGGTCCTGGATCTGCGGGAGTGCAAGGCGAAGGGATCAGCGACGACGGCCGCTGATCCGGACCCAGCCGTCACGCTCGACGATCGGGTCCAGGTCGAAGGCGTCGGCGTAGGCGTCGGCGACTTCCTGACCCTGTTCGGCCAGTATGCCGGAGAGGGCCAGCAGGCCACCGGGCCGGACCAGGCCGGACAACTGGGGCGCGAGCGAGACGAGGGGGCCGGCCAGGATGTTGGCCACCAGCACGTCGGCCTGCAGTGCCGGCAGCTGTTCGGGCAGGAACAGGCTCAGACGCGCGTCGGCGATGCCATTGCGCCCGGCGTTGTCACGCGAGGCCTCCAACGCCTGCACGTCGATGTCGGTGCCGATCGCTTCGCGGGCGCCGAGCAGCAGGGCGGCGATCGCCAGGATCCCCGAGCCACAGCCGAAGTCCAGGACCTGAACACCGTCCAGCGCCTGCGCATCGAGCCACTCCAGGCACAGCGCCGTGGTCGGGTGCGTGCCGGTGCCGAACGCCAGGCCGGGGTCGAGCAGCAGGTTCACCGCCTCGGCGTCCGGTGCCTCGTGCCAGCTCGGCACGATCCACAGGCGCCGGCCGAAGCGCATGGGCTGAAAGTTGTCCATCCAGCTGCGTTCCCAGTCTTGGTCTTCGATCACCTCGGCCTGGTGCTCGGGCAGCTCGGCATCGGTCAGCAAGCGCAGGTGCGCAAACACGCTGTCGGGCAGGGTGTCGGCTTCGAACAGCGCCAGCAGGTGGGTGTTGCTCCACAGCGGCGTGGTGTTGAGGTCTGGCTCGAAGATCGGCTGGTCCTCGGCGTCCATGAAGGTGACCGAGACGGCGCCGACTTCCAGCAGCGCATCTTCGTAGGTTTCGGCTTGTTCCGGGCTGATGGCCAGGCGTACTTGCAGCCAGGGCATGGCGGGTACCTGTGACAGATTCGAGAAGGGCAGCGCCAGGCTGCCAGAGGCGTGCAGTCTACTTGAGTGCAGGGGGTTTGTGCAGAAGGGTGAGGCAGCGCAGCCTGTCGTAATCTCTGTCCTCCTCCAGCGGATATCCAGGCCTGATGCCCTTCTGTGGGAGCGGGCTTGCCCGCGATGCAGACGACGGCCCGATCGCTATCGCGGGCGAGCCCCCACAGTCTCCGATGCCAGGCGCACATCGTCGGCGCCATAAAGCATGGGTCGGGACGGGAAAGTGCAATCGCTCCTGCAGGCGATTGTCTTAACCGGCAGCCATATCTGTGCCTTGGCATTGCCAGTCTTCACGTTTGGACAGCCCTAAAAAAATCCGGCACCAGAGCCTGGTACCGGATTTCTTCGAAACGCCTCGTCTGGACGCGCGCTGCTCAGCTGAACAGTCTCACGATCCAGGGCGAGGTGCCCTGAGGCCTACGCGTCGATCACGCCTGGTCAGCCAGTTTGTGCTCGAGGTAGTGGATATTGACGCCGCCTTTGCAGAAGGCTTCGTCGCGCACCAGGTCCCGGTGCAGCGGGACGTTGGTCTTGATGCCGTCGACGATGATCTCGTCCAGGGCATTGCGCATGCGCGCCATGGCTTCGTCGCGGTCCTTGCCGTAGGTGATCAGCTTGCCGATCAGCGAGTCGTAGTTCGGTGGAACCGTGTAACCGCTGTACAGGTGCGAATCGACCCGCACGCCATTGCCGCCTGGCGCGTGGAAGTGCTTGACGGTGCCTGGGCTCGGCACGAACTTGCGCGGGTCTTCGGCGTTGATCCGGCACTCCAGCGAATGGCCGCGGATGACCACGTCGTCCTGGGTGAACGACAGCGGGTTGCCAGCGGCGATGCTCAGCATCTCCTTGACGATGTCGATCCCGGTGACCATCTCCGACACCGGATGCTCCACCTGCACCCGGGTGTTCATCTCGATGAAGTAGAAGTTGCCATCCTCGTACAGGAACTCGAAGGTCCCCGCGCCGCGGTAGCCGATCTCGATGCAGGCCTGCACGCAGCGGGCGAAGACTTCCTGACGGGCCTTCTCGTCGATGCCGGGGGCCGGCGCTTCTTCGAGGACCTTCTGGTGGCGGCGCTGCAGCGAGCAGTCGCGGTCGCCCAGGTGCACGGCGTTGCCCTGGCCGTCGGACAGGACCTGCACTTCCACGTGACGTGGGTTGGTCAGGAACTTCTCCAGGTAGACCATCGGGTTGCCGAACGCAGCGCCTGCTTCGTTACGGGTCAGCTTGGCCGAAGAGATCAGGTCCTCTTCCTTGTGCACCACGCGCATGCCGCGACCACCACCGCCACCGGCGGCCTTGATGATCACGGGATAGCCGACTTCGCGGGCGATGGCCAGCGCGGCCTCTTCGTCTTCCGGCAGCGGGCCGTCGGAACCTGGCACGGTCGGCACGCCCGACTTGATCATGGCGTCCTTGGCCGACACCTTGTCGCCCATCAGGCGGATGGTGTCCGCTTTCGGGCCGATGAAGGCGAAGCCGGATTTCTCGACCTGCTCGGCGAAGTCGGCGTTTTCCGCGAGGAAACCATAACCTGGGTGGATGGCAGTGGCGCCGGTCACCTCGGCCGCGGCGATGATCGCCGGGATGTGCAGGTAGGAATCCTTGGACGGCGCCGGGCCGATGCACACGGACTCGTCGGCCAGGCCCAGGTGCATCAGCTCACGGTCGGCCGTGGAGTGGACGGCGACGGTCTTGATGCCCAGCTCCTTGCACGCGCGCAGGATCCGCAGGGCGATTTCGCCGCGGTTGGCGATCAGAACTTTTTCCAACATCGGAGGCTCTCCGCGGTTCAAACGATGGTGAACAGCGGCTGGTCGAACTCAACCGGCTGGCCGTCTTCTACCAGGATGGCGTCGATGACGCCGCCGATGTCGGCTTCGATGTGGTTCATCATCTTCATGGCTTCGACGATGCACAGGGTGTCGCCCTTCTTCAGGGTCTGGCCCACTTCGGCGAAGTTCGGCGAGGTCGGCGACGGCTTGCGGTAGAAGGTACCGACCATCGGCGAGCGGATCACGGTGCCCTTCAGGGCCGGTGCGGCGGCTTCGGCGGCAGGTGCAGCGGCAGCGACGGGTGCTGGCGCAGCGGCAGGTGCCGGTGCGGCGACAGGGGCGGCAAAGTACTGCTGACCGGCTGGGGTCTTGCTGTGACGGCTGATCCGGACGGACTCTTCGCCTTCCTTGATCTCCAGCTCGTCGATGCCAGACTCTTCCAGCAGCTCGATCAGTTTCTTGACTTTACGGATATCCATTGAGCAGCAGCTCCCAAGTTTGGTCAGGGATTGAATTGAAAACGTAGCGAAGACGTTTCTTGAGACCCAGGCCCTTCAAGGCCGGGATCGTGTGGCATCAGGGCTGTACGCGCGCAGCCAGGTGCTCCATCGCCGACTCCAGCGCCAGGCGGTAGCCGGTGGCGCCGAGGCCGCAGATCACGCCCACTGCCACGTCGGAGAAGTAGGAGTGGTGACGGAACGGTTCGCGTTTGTGCACGTTCGACAGGTGCACCTCGATGAATGGGATGCTCACCGCCAGCAACGCGTCACGTAATGCGACGCTGGTGTGGGTGAAGGCAGCCGGATTGATCACGATGAAGTCGACGCCTTCGTCGCGCGCGGCGTGGATGCGCTCGATGAGTTCGTACTCGGCGTTGCTCTGCAGATGCAGCAGGTGATGACCTGCGGCGCGCGCCTGTTGCACCAGGGCCTGGTCGATCTGCGCCAGGGTGGTGGCACCGTAGACCGTGGGTTCACGGGTCCCGAGCAAATTCAGGTTGGGGCCATGCAGCACCAGGAAGGTCGCCATCCGCAGTTCCTTGATCGTGTAGGGCAAGTCGACGTAGCGCGGCGACTATGCCGCAAGCGGCACCGACTGTCCAGTTCCCGGCAATAGCCGACACGTTGTCCGAGAATCGTGGAAAGTATGTGACCAGAATCGCGGCTTTGGTCATTCGGAGTGGAAAATCCCCTTGGAACGGGTGCTTACAGGCCGAATGAAGCGCGCACCGTCTGCACATGGGCGGCAAATTCGGCGGCGTTGATCTCGCCAATGACCCGATCGGTGGTCAGTTCGCTGCCGTTCGCCGAAAAGAACAGCAGGGCAGGCGGGCCGAACAGGTGATAGCGGTCGAGCAACGCCCGCTGCGCGGCAGTGCTCTGGGTCATGTCCACACGCACCTGCCGGAAGCCCTGCAAGCCCTGTTTGACAGCGGCGTCGGTCAGCACGTCGCGCTCGATCACCTTGCAGCTGATGCACCAGTCGGCGTACCAGTCGAGCACCACGGGTTGTCCTTGGGCCTGCGCCTCGGCGAGGGCGGCCGCCAGGGCCTCGGGGGTCTCGACCGTGTGCCAGGCCTCGGCAGCGGCCTGGGCGTGGAGAGAGCCGCCTGCCGAGGTGGTCGTTGGCAGCGGCCGCAGTGGATCGCTCTGACCGCTCAAGGCGCCGTACCAGCAGGCCAGCGCATAAAAGAGCAGGCAAAGGCCGGCCAGTTGCGCCAGGCGCTGCACAGGCGTCTTGCTGCCGAACTCCAGCGTGCCGAGGAACAGCGCCACGCCGGCCGCCAGCAGGCCGATGGCCAACAGGGTCAGCGGGCCCGGCAGGACGCGGCTGAGCAGGCCGATGGCCAGGCCCAGCAGCAGCACGCCGATGGCGTTCTTCACCGTGCCCAGCCATGGGCCGCTGCGCGGCAGCCAGGCGGCGCCACCGGCGGCGATCAGCACCAGGGGGGCGCCCATGCCCAGGCCCAGGGCGAAGAGCTTGAGCGCACCGCCGAGGGCATCGCCGCTGGCGCTGATGTAGAGCAACGCACCGGCCAGCGGCGCCGAGACACAAGGCGACACCAGCAGGCTGGAAAGTACCCCCAGCACCGCCGCACCGAGCAGTGAACCCCCTTGGGTACGGTGGGCGATCTGGTCCAGACGATCGCTCAGGCGCCGTGGCAGGCGCAGCTCGAAGACCCCGAACATGGCCAGGGCGAACACCACGAAGAACAGCGAGAAGGGCACCAGAACCCAGGCCGACTGCAAGCGCGCCTGCAGATTGAGGCCAGCGCCGAACACGCCCATCAGGGCGCCGAGCAGCGCGAAGCAGGCGGCCATCGGCAGCACGAATGCCAGCGACAGGCTCAGGCCACGCAGGCCACCGTTCTGGCCGCGCAGGACCACGCCGGACAAAATCGGCAGCATCGGCAGGACACAGGGGGTGAAGGTCAGGCCGAGGCCGGCCAGGAAGAACAGCGCCAGCGAACGCCAGCTCCACCCCTCGGTCGGCACGGCAGGCGGCGTGGCGCGGGTGCTTGCAGTGCCGTCGATCGCCAGGCGTTCGGTTTCCGGCGGGTAGCACAGGCCCTTGTCGGCGCAGCCCTGGTAGGTCACCAGTAGGGTGAAGGCACGCGTCTCGTCGGCCGGTCGCGGAATCTCCACGTCGAGCACGCCATGGTAGACCTCGACGTCGCCGAAGAACTCGTCGTGCTTGGCCTCGCCTGCCGGCAGGCGCGGGGCGCCCAGGGCGATGTCCGCCGGTTCGGTCTTGAACTGCAGGCGATGGCGGTAGAGGTAGTAGCCCTCGGTGGCGACGAAGCGCAGCTTGAGGGTCTGCGGGTCGTCGCTGTCGACCCGGCTGAGGGCGAAGGCCTCGCGCACGGGGAGGAAGTCCGCGCCGCTCTGGGAAGCGGCACCCAAGGTGGCACTGGGGCGGTTATCGAGCAGACCGGCAGCGCAGACGGGGAGGGCGAGCGACAGGAACAGCAGGAGAAACAGGCGGCGCATGGTGGTCTCGCACGGTGGAACGTGGGCGCATCATAGCGAAGTCTGGCGGCCCTGGGGGTCATCGCAGCCGGGCGGCCTTCACGATCGGCATCGACCTCGCCAGCGCCATCGCCGGCAAGCCGGCTCCCACACAAGGGCGGTGTCTACCTGAACCTCCTGAGCGCGACGCTGCCCGATCACGGCCGCTGCGGTCCTCGCGATCCCTCGCGGCACGGGGTCGCTCCTGCACCCGTATCCACACCACGGTGTCTGCCAAGTATGCAGATGGGCCCTGGCGGGCCCAATCGCGGCACAGGGGCCGCTCCTACACCCGCCGCAGTGGTATGGGCGATCACGGTCCATATGGGAGCGGTCCGTGCCGCGATAAGGCGCGAAGCGGCCCTGAAATCGATCAGTCACCGCAAGGCAGGCCTCATACCTTGAAGGCTTGCACCGCCACATTCAACGCCCCGCCCAGCCTGAGTAGGTGCTCGCCCTGCGCGCGTCCCTCGCCGATCCGCTGCAGGTTGTCCTCCCCCAGCCGATGGATGCGCTCGCTGTGGTCACGGATCTCGCTCACCGCGCCGGTCTGCTGCCCGGTGGCCTCGGCGATGCGTGCTGCCGTGACGGCAATGGTGCCGATCGCCCCGACGATCCGCGCCAATGCCTGGTCGGCCGCCTGGGCCTGCCCGGCGGTGGTCTCGGCGTGGGCAAGCTGGGCGCGCATGCCGTGCACGGAGCGCTGCGCCGCGCCTTGCAGGCGGTCGATCAGCGCCTGGATCTCGCCTGTCGCCCTCGTCGTGCGCTGGGCCAGCGAACGGACTTCATCGGCTACCACGGCGAAGCCACGCCCCATGTCGCCTGCGCGGGCGGCCTCGATGGCGGCGTTGAGGGCCAGCAGGTTGGTCTGATCGGCGATGGCGCGGATCACCGTCAGCACGCTGACGATGGTCGCCGATTCCTCGGCCAGTTGCTCGATGGCCTGGGCATTGCCTTGCACCTCGTCGACCAGTGAGCGCAGGCCTTCGAGGCTCTGGCCGATCACCACCTGGCCTTGCTCGACGGCCTGCCCGGCATCGGCACTGGCCAGGGCGGCGGCACTGGCGTCACTGGCGACTTGCTGGATGGTCGCCTCCAGCGCGCCCAGCGCGTCGCGGATCTGCCCGGTGTCGCCTGCCTGGCGCTCGGCCCCAGCGTGCAGTGCGCCGCTCACGTTGGCCAGGGCATGGCTGCTGTCGGCCACCTGCTCGGCCTGATGGCGCAAGGTGCCGACCAGGTCGAGCAGGTAGTCGCGTAAACGATTGAGCGAACCCTGGATATCGTGCAACTCTCGGTGACTCCTGCCCAGGCTGATCGGCTGGCCGAAATCGCCCTGCGCCCAGCGTGACAGGGCAGGCGCCAGGCGGGTCAGGACGCGGGCCAGGCGCCGTTGAAGCGTGTCCACCAGCAAGGCGATGCCCAGGATCAGGGCGATCATCACGCCTTGCAGCAACCGCACTTCGTTCTGAATGTACGTGTGCTGGGCGCGGATCTGCGGCTCCAGGGCCGCAAGCGCCAGGCGCACACCGTCGGTGAGCTGCGCGGTGCGTGTTGCCAGGGCCGTGCGCTGCTCGATCTGCTGGCGGGTGCGTTGCAGCTCGGCCGGGTAACGGTTGACCAGGCTCAGCAGCTCACGCTTCAAGGGGATGGCCGCGTCCTCGCGCTCGGCGCTCGCCTGGCTTTGCAGCCCCATCAGCGCCGCAAAGTCATCGGCGCCGGACTCGCTGGCGTGGGTCACGCCCAGCAGCGGCAGCCCATCGAGCGCGTTGGCCTGGGTCTGGATCAGCGCCACTTCGCGCAGGACGTCGTCGGCCAGTTCGGCGCGGCCACTGCTGATCAGCTTGTCCCGCGCCAGTGACAGCCGGCCCAGGTGCAAGGTCGCCTCGAGCAAGGGGACGCGGTAGACCTCGCCGGGAATGCCGCCCTCGCGTGAATAGGTCAGCAGCTGCTCGAGGGTCGCGCCCAGTTCGCGCTCGGCCTGGAGCAGCAAGGCTTGCGGGTCGCCCGCCAGCTTGCCGGCTGCCAGCAACTCGCCGTTCATGAACCGGTGCAGTGCCTCAAGGCTTGGCCGCAACGGATCGGCTAACGAGGTCGGCCAGTCGTCCAGGCGGGTGTTCATCTGCTGGAGCGATGCCATGGCCGTCGCGTGGCGCACCGCATCGCCTGTGCGCTGGTAGGCATCGATGCCCTGTGCAACCTGGTTCTGGAACTGCTGGGAGAGCGCCAGGTAGCGCTCCATCCACTGATAGGGCTGCTCCAGGGCGCGCTGCGACCACCACAGGGTGGCGGCCAAGGCCAGGCAGACGGTGACCAGCAGCGCGGTATTGAGGTTGGTCAGCCATTTCAGACGCATTGCCGTCTCTGCCTCGGGAGTCAACGATAGGCCGCTGAACCTAGGGTGTTTCTGTGACGTTGTGATGACGAAAAAAATCAGGGCTCGGCGAGAAAAGTGGCCATTGGCCGCCATGGGGGGTGCCAGGTGCCTGTGGCAGGACGTTTCGTGGAAACGACGCTGCCCGATGCGACAGCGACCCGCAGGCGCGGCAGGCCTTTGCCGCTTATGTTCCTGGCCGCGCTTGCTTTATAGTTCGGCAATGCTTGCCGTGGCACCCTGGCCGGTGCGTGTGGTCCAAGCCCCTGAATCGTCGTGACTAAAAAGGACACTGCCATGCTGGACTGGAAAAACCGAAAGGGCCAAGCCGAGCCGCGCGAGCGCGTGGATGCCCGGGGCGCCGCCACTCGTACCTACTTCGGCGGCTTGTGGGGCAAGGCGCTGGCCATCCTGATCGGTCTCTACCTGCTGGTGTGCATTGGCCTCAGCTGGTACTGGAGCCAGGAGCCGGAGCTGTTCCCGGTGCAGCAGAACGCCCAGTCGGCAGCGCAGCGCAACAACCAGCAGATGGTCGTGGGCTACACCACCATCGAAACCCTCAAGACCGTGGCCAACACGCTGCTGACCAAGCCAGGCGGCTACATCAGCAATGACCGCTTCCCGCCTGGGCTGTGGATGGACAACATGCCGAGCTGGGAATACGGCGTACTGGTCCAGGTTCGTGATCTCTCCCGCGCGCTGCGCAAGGACTTCGCCCGTTCGCAGTCGCAATCCACCGAAGACGCCGACCTGGCCCGTGCCGAGCCGCGCTTCAACTTCGACCAGAAGAGCTGGATCCTGCCGTCGAGCGAATCCGAATACCGCGAGGGCATCCAGTCGCTGAGCCGCTACCAGGCGCGCCTGGCCTCGGGCGACAAGGGCGCGATCTTCTACACCCGTGCCGACAACCTGAACAACTGGCTGGGCGACGTCGCCACCCGTCTGGGCTCGCTGTCCCAGCGGCTGTCGGCGAGCGTCGGTCGGGTCAAGCTCAACAGCAACCTGAAGACCGAAGCCGTGGTCGCTGGCCAGGCGCCGCAGGTCGACGAGGAAGTGGTCGAGACGCCGTGGCTGCAGATCGACAACGTGTTCTACGAAGCTCGTGGCCAAGCCTGGGCACTGTCGCACCTGTTGCGCGCCATCGAAGTCGATTTCGCCGACGTGCTGGCCAAGAAGAACGCCACCGTCAGCGTGCGCCAGATCATCCGTGAGCTGGAAGCCTCGCAGGAACAGCTGTGGAGCCCAATGGTGCTGAACGGCAGCGGCTTCGGCATGTGGGCCAACCATTCGCTGGTCATGGCCAACTACATCTCGCGCGCCAATGCCGCGGTCATCGATCTGCGTCAGCTGCTGTCTCAGGGCTGATGCCACCCTCCGCCCGCGAGGCCGCCCACCGGGCGGCTTCCGATGCCGAGCCCATCGCCTGGGTCGACGAGCATGATCAGGTGCTCGGCAGCCTGCCGCGCGCCGAGTTGCGCGCCCGTGGGCTGATCGGCCGCTGCACCTTCATCCTGCTGTTCAACCGCGCCGGTGAGCTGTGCGTGCATCGGCGTACGTTGAGCAAGGCGATCTACCCAGGTTACTGGGACGTGGCGGCCGGCGGCATGGTCGCGGCGGGAGAGCGCTACGACGATTCGGCCGCGCGCGAGTTGCGCGAGGAGTTGGGCGTAAGTGGTGTCGCGCTGCAGTTTCACGACACGTTCTTCTTCGACCAGCCCGGCAACCGGGTGTGGTGCGCAGTCTATTCGGCGACCTGGGACGGCCCGTTGCGACTGCAGCCTGAAGAGGTCAGCGAGGCACACTTTATGAGCCTGGCGCAGGTCGAGACCGACTGCCGCTGGCAGCCTTACTGCCCTGATTCGCTGGTCGCGTTGCAGCATGTGCTGGATCGGCGTGGCTGACGTCGCGACAGCTTCAGGAAATGGCGCATTCCCGGCTTAGCAAGCGCTTGCAATCTGGGTACACTGCGCGACCTTTTCGGGCCGACGCACTGCATGCGACGGTAGCGCCGCCCCTGCCAGAGTGGGGCATCGCGGTCGATCCTGGTGCCAAGGGTCGATCATTTTTTGTCCTCAGCAAGAGGCACAAAAGTGGCCA
Organism: Enterobacterales bacterium AN_CKDN230030167-1A_HGKHYDSX7; assembly: GCA_046940335.1. Classification (GTDB taxonomy): domain Bacteria; phylum Pseudomonadota; class Gammaproteobacteria; order Pseudomonadales; family Pseudomonadaceae; genus Aquipseudomonas. The sequence continues at coordinate 36,551 of JBKYML010000004.1, read as the reverse complement.
AGAAAGCCTCATCCTTCGCCGCCCTGGGCGGTCTGGTGTACTCCACCGACGCCGGGCGCCATTGCCCGACCTGCGCCAAGCCCCTCGATGCCTGCATCTGCGGCCAGGCGGTGATCCCCGAAGGCGACGGGATCGCCCGGGTTCGCCGTGAAACCAAGGGGCGTGGCGGCAAGACCGTCACCTCGGTCAGCGGCGTACCGCTGCCACCCGACCAGCTCAAAGACCTGGCCGCTGCGCTCAAACGCCGCTGCGGGACCGGCGGCGCGCTGAAAGACGGCGTGATCGAGATCCAGGGCGATCACGTCGAGCTGCTGCTGGCCGAACTGATCCGCCAGGGATTCAAGGCCAAGAAGTCCGGCGGCTGAGTGCTGCCACAGGTTTTTTGCCAGGCCGGCTCTAAACTCGCTCCGGTGAGCAGGGTCTATCCCTGACACGGGAACGCGTCATGTTCAGTTTCTGCACGGTGGGCCGAGGGTTTCGCCCGCCGTGTTCTCGACTTTCTTAATAGGGGACTTGAATGTCCGTACGACGCACACGCAAAGACGATGGCAGCCAATGGACCGTGGGCGACAGCCGTAGTGTCTATGGTATCCGCCACTGGGGCGCCGGTTATTTCGCGATCAACGAGGCCGGGCGTGTCGAAGTGCGTCCCAATGGTCCGGACAGCTCGCCGATCGACCTGTACGAGCAGGTCGAGCAACTGCGCTCGAGCGGCCTGTCGTTGCCGCTACTGGTGCGCTTCCCCGACATCCTGCAGGACCGAGTGCGCCAGCTGACCGGTGCCTTCGACGCCAACATCGCGCGGCTCGAGTACCAGAGCCAGTACACGGCTCTGTACCCGATCAAGGTCAACCAGCAGGAAGCGGTGGTCGAGAACATCATCGCCACCGAGAACGTCTCCATTGGCCTGGAAGCCGGTTCCAAGCCGGAACTGCTGGCGGTGCTGGCCCTGGCGCCGAAGGGCGGCACCATCGTCTGCAACGGCTACAAGGATCGCGAATTCATCCGCCTGGCGCTGATGGGCCAGAAGCTCGGTCACAACGTGTTCATCGTCATCGAGAAGGAATCCGAAGTCGCCTTGGTCATCGACGAGGCCAACGATCTCAAGGTCAAGCCACAGGTCGGCCTGCGCGTGCGTTTGTCGTCGCTGGCCTCGAGCAAATGGGCTGATACCGGTGGCGAGAAGTCCAAGTTCGGCCTGTCGGCCGCGCAGCTGCTGTCGGTGGTGCAACGCTTCCGCGACGCCGGACTGGACCAGGGTGTGCGCCTGCTGCACTTCCACATGGGCTCGCAGATCGCCAACCTGGCCGACTACCAGCACGGCTTCAAGGAAGCCATCCGCTACTACGGCGAGCTGCGTGCCCTGGGCCTGCCGGTGGACCACATCGACGTGGGCGGCGGCCTGGGCGTGGACTACGATGGCACCCATTCGCGCAACGCCAGTTCGATCAACTACGACATCGACGAATACGCGGCCGTGGTCGTGGGCATGCTCAAGGAGTTCTGCGACGCGCAGGGCCTGCCGCATCCGCACATCTTCTCCGAAAGTGGCCGGGCCCTCACCGCGCACCACGCCATGCTCGTGGTACAGGTCACCGACGTCGAGCGCCACAACGACGAGATGCCGCTGATCGAGAACCGCGACAGCCTGCCGGAGACCGTGCAATGGCTGGTCGACCTGCTGGGACCGACCGACATCGAGATGGTCACCGAAACCTACTGGCGCGCGACGCACTACATCGGCGATGTGGCGGCCCAGTATGCCGATGGCAAGGTCACGCTGGCCGAGAAGGCCCTGGCCGAACAGTGCTACTACGCCGTCTGCCGGCGTCTGTACAACTCGTTGAAGGCGCGCCAGCGCTCGCACCGCCAGGTGCTCGACGAACTCAACGACAAGCTGGCGGACAAGTACATCTGCAACTTCTCGGTGTTCCAGAGCCTGCCCGACACCTGGGCGATCGGCCAGGTGTTGCCGATCCTGCCGCTGCACCGTCTGGACGAGGAACCACTGCGCCGTGCGGTGCTGCAGGACCTGACCTGCGACTCCGATGGCAAGATCAACCAGTACGTCGACGAGCAGAGCATCGAGACCAGCCTGCCGGTGCACGCCGTGCGCGAGGGCGAGGACTACCTGCTGGGCATCTTCCTGGTGGGCGCCTATCAGGAAATCCTCGGCGACATGCACAACCTGTTCGGTGACACCGACTCGGTGAACATCTATCAGCGTGCCGACGGCAGCGTCTACCATGCGGGGATCGAGACCCACGACACCATCGAGGACATGCTGCGCTACGTGCACCTGTCGCCGGAAGAGCTGATGACCCACTACCGCGACAAGGTCGCCAGCGCACGGATCACCGCGCGCGAGCGGACGCAGTATCTGGACGCCTTGCGCCTGGGGCTGACGCGGTCCTCCTACCTGTCTTCCTGACAGGGCAGGGCGGGTCGTTCATTCGGCCCGTGACCGCGACGCCTTCGCACCGCAGCCTTGAGCTGCGGTTTTTCATGGGCGGCAGGTGGGTGGTGCTGCTCGGGCTGCAGCACTGATCTGGCAGACCGGTTCGCTGATTCCGTGGGCCCTGTGGGCCCAATCGCGGCACGGGGACACCCACATGGCCCGCGATGACCTGCATCACCGCATCGGAGCGGCCCTAGGCCTCGATTGAGCCTGAAGGACCCACGTGAGCAGCGGCGAACCTTGCCTTACCCGACCCACGCCCCACGCCGCGCCAGCCGCCAGCCCAACCATCCCAGGCTCAGCCCCCGCACGGCCATGAATCCCAGGAATGCCAGCCACAACCCGTGATTGCCGAACCCGCCCAGCCCCCACGCCACCGGTAGCATCAGCAGCACGCTGAAGAGCATGGCGTTGCGCATGTCCCGTGCCCGGGTCGCGCCGATGAACAGCCCGTCCAGCAGGTAGCTCCACACCGCTACCAGTGGCAGCACGGCCAGGTAGGGCAGGAAGGGATAGGCCGCATCGCGCACCGCGGCGATGTCGGTCTGCAGGTCGATGAACACACGCCCGACCAGCACAAAGACCATGGCAAACCCCAGGCTGACGATCAACGACCAGCCACAGGCGACCACCAGGGACCGGCGCAGCGCAGTACGGTCGCGTGCGCCAATGGCATGGCCGCACAGCGCTTCGACGGCATGGGCCAGGCCATCGAGGGCATAGGCGGTGAGCATCAGGCCATTGAGCAGCAGGGCATTGGCCGCGACCGTCGCCTCGCCCAGGCGTGCGCCTTGCACGGCGATCAGCAAGAACACCCCTTGCAGGGCCAGGCTGCGCACGAAGATGTCGCGGTTCACGCTGAGCAGTGGACGCCAGGCCGACCAATGGCCGAGTGTGGCCCAGGCCAGGCGTCCAGGGTAGGCCCGCAGCGCCGGTCGCGTCAGGGCCAGGCCCAGCAGCGCCGCGCTCCATTCGGCGACCACCGAGGCGCGTGCCGACCCCAAGACGCCCCAGTCCAGGCCCAGGACGAACCACAGGTTGAGGACGATGTTCAGGGCATTGGTGGTCAACAGGATGGCCAGCGGCGCGCGCGCGTTCTGTGTGCCGAGGAACCAGCCCACCAGCGCATAGGTGGCGAGTGCCGCCGGCAGGCCCAGCAGGCGCGTGTAAAAGAACGCCTCGGTGGCCTGGCCCAGGGCGGCGCTCGGTTGCATCACGTGCAGGGCCAGATGGCTGAAGGGCAGGGCCAGCCCACCCAGCAGCACGGCGAACGCGAGCGCCAGCAGCAGACCCTGGGCCAGCACCTGGCGCAGACCGTCGCCATCGGCCCGGCCGGCCGCCTGGGCGGCAAACCCGGTGGCCCCCATGCGCAGGAACGTCATCAGGCCGATCATGAAGGTGAACAGGGTCGCGCCGACGGCCACGGCGCCCAGCTGATGGGCATGGGGCAAGTGCCCGACCACTGTGCTGTCGACCAGCGCCACCAGGGGCACCGAGACGTTGGAGAGGATCATGGGTGCGGCCAGGGCCCAGACCTGGCGGTGAGTGCGCCGATGGCGCCAGTCGTGGGATGTGACGGACATGCAGGCTCCTGTGACGAGGCGCCAGTATACCGGTCGACAGGCCACGGAACATGGGGCCTGCCGTCTGCCGCTAGGCGAAAGTCGAGCGCTACGCGCGGCCACAGGTGCGCTATGATTGCAGCCCTCACGACCTCCCTGCCGAAGAGTTGCCCTCCATGTTGGACAAAGGATTGTTGCTGACCTGTGCGCTGGCGTTGCTGACCGCCTGCGACAGTGGTTCATCGAGCGCGCCGCCAGCGCCGCCGACCGCGCACGCTACCGCACCCGCCCAGGCCAAGGCGCCCGTGCGCCAGGACCCGGCGGTGCTGGCCAAGCGTTATGCCGACCGCGAACTGACCGTGGCGGACGCCTCGGAAATCCAGCTCGATGGCGCGGCCGCCCTGTCGATCAGCTTCACGGCCCCGCTGGACGCCAATCAGGACTTCGCCGCCAAGGTTCACCTGGTCGACACGGTCAAGGGCAAGGTCGACGGCGCCTGGGAGCTGTCCGACAACCAGATGGAGTTGCGTCTGCGGCACCTGGAGCCTCAGCGCAAGCTGGTGCTGACCGTCGAGCCGGGCCTGCTGGCGGTGACTGGCAAGCGCCTGGCCGAGGAATCGGTGACGCGCCTGGAGACCCGCGACATGCAACCGACCGTCGGCTTCGCCAGCCGTGGCTCGCTGCTGCCGACGCGGTTGGCCGAAGGGCTGCCGGTGATCGCGTTGAACGTGGACAAAGTGGACGTCGAGTTCTTCCGCGTCAAACCCGAGACGCTCTCGACCTTCCTGGTCAACTGGGGACGCAACAGCAGCCTGGAGTACTACCAGTCCAAAGAGCTGCTGGACCTGGCCGAGCTGGTCTACAGCGGCCGCTTTGACCTCGACTCGCCGCGCAACACCCGCGACACCGTGCTGCTGCCCATCGCCGGGATCAAACCGCTGCAGGCTCCGGGCGTCTACCTGGCGGTGATGCGCGCAGCCGGCACCTACGACTATTCGCAGCCGGCGACACTGTTCACGCTCAGCGACATCGGCCTGTCGGCGCACCGCTACCGTGACCGCCTGGACGTGTTCGCCCAGGCGCTGGAGGGTGGCAAGGCGCTGAGCGGCGTCGACATCGAGGTGCGTGATGACAAGGGCAAGAGGCTGGCCCAGGCCAAGACCGACGGTGACGGCCATGCGCAATTGCCGATCACGGCCAAGGCCAACACCCTGATCGCCACCCAGGGCAGCGAGACCACGCTGCTGCGCCTGGACAGCGCCGCACTGGACCTGGCCGAGTTCGACATCGCCGGGCCACCGTCCAACCCGCTGCAGTTCTTCGTGTTCGGCCCGCGTGACCTGTATCGCCCTGGCGAGACGGTGTTGCTCAACGGCCTGCTGCGTGATCAGGACGGCAAGCCGGTCAAGGCCCAACCGGTCAGCGTCGAAGTGCGCCGCCCCGACGAGCAGGTCAGCCGCAAGTTCGTCTGGGAGGCCGGCGACAGCGGGTTGTACCAGTACCAGTTGCAACTGGCCGACGAGGCGCCGACCGGGCGCTGGCAACTGCTGTTCGACCTGGGCGGCGGGCGCAAGCAAGTGCACGAATTCCTGGTCGAAGACTTCCTGCCCGAGCGTCTGGCGTTGAACCTCAAGGGCAGCGAGCAGCCGATCAGCCCGGAGCAGACCGCCAAGATCCGTGTCGAAGGACGCTACCTCTATGGCGCACCGGCCGCCGGCAACCGGCTCAGTGGCCAGGCCTACCTGCGGCCCTTGCGTGAGGCGGTCAAGGCGCTGCCGGGCTATCAGTTCGGGTCGGTCACCGAGAGCGAACTCAGCCAGGACCTGGAACTCGACGAAGTCACCCTCGACCAGGCCGGCAAGACGACCCTGGCCATCGAGAGCCGCTGGGCCGAAGCCCGTTCGCCGCTGCAACTGACCGTGCAGGCGAGCCTGCAAGAATCGGGCGGCCGCCCCATCACTCGACGCCTGGGACAGCCGATCTGGCCAGCCGAGCGGTTGCCGGGGGTACGCGGCCTGTTCGACGGTGAGGAAACCGACAGCGATGCGCCGGTCAGCTTCGAGGTGCTGGTGGCGGACCGTGACGGGCACAAGCTGGCCGTCGATGGCCTGAAGGTCCGGCTGATTCGTGAGCGCCGTGACTACTACTGGAACTACTCCCAGAGCGATGGCTGGAGCTACGCCTACAATGAGAAATTCCTCGACGAAGGCGAGCAGACCGTCAACCTGGCCGCCGGTGCCACTGCCAAGGTCGACTTCCAGGTCGAGTGGGGCCCTTACCGCGTCGAGGTCGAGGACCCGGACACCGGGCTGGTGACCAGCGAACGGTTCTGGGCCGGCTACCGCGCCCAGGACAACGCCGAAGGCGGCGCCGTGCGGCCGGATCAGGTCAAGCTGGCGCTGGATCAACCGGCGTATGCCGATGGCGCGACCGCCAAGGTCACCGTCACGCCACCCGCCGCCGGCAGTGGCTACCTGATGGTCGAATCCAGCGATGGCCCCCTGTGGTGGGAACAGATCGACGTCCCCGCCGAAGGCAAGACGTTCGAGGTTCGCCTGGACCCGAGCTGGGCCCGGCACGACCTGTACGTCAGTGCGCTGGTCATCCGGCCCGGTGAGCGCAAGGCCAACGCCACGCCCAAGCGCGCGGTGGGTATCCTGCACCTGCCGTTGGCACGGGCGCAGCGCAAGCTCGACCTGGCCCTCCAGGCGCCGCAGCAGATGCGCCCCAAGCAGCCGCTGACCGTCAAGCTCAAGGCCAGCACGGCCGAGGGCACGCTGCCCAAGCAGGTGCACGTGCTGCTGGCGGCCGTGGACGTCGGCATCCTCAACATCACCGAGTTCAAGACGCCTGACCCGTTCACCGGTCTGTTCGGGCGCAAGGCCTACGGCGCCGACCAGTTGGACATCTATGGCCAACTGATCGAGGCCGGCCAGGGGCGCCTGGCCAGCCTGGCGTTCGGTGGCGACGCGGCCATGGCCAAGGGCGGCAAGCGGCCCAACACGACCGTCAACATCGTTGCCCTGCAGAGCCTGCCCGTCACCTTGAACGAGCAGGGCGAAGGTCAAGTCTCGCTGGACATCCCGGACTTCAACGGCGAACTGCGGCTGATGGCCCAGGCCTGGAGCGACGAGCAGTTCGGTGTGGCCGAAGCCACCACCGTGGTCGCCGCACCGCTGATCGCCGAGCTGTCGGCGCCACGCTTCATGGCCAGCGGTGACCAGACCCAACTGGCCCTGGACCTGGCCAACCAGTCCGGCCAGGCGCAGCAGCTCAGCGTGCAGCTCGACGCCGAAGGCCAGCTGGCGTTGGACGGCGCCGCGCAACGCTCGCTGACCTTGGAGAAAGGCCAGCGCACCACGCTGATGATCCCGGTGCACGCTCAAGGTGGGCTGGGCCAGGGCACGGTGCGCGTGCGGGTCGATGGGCTGACGCTGCCGGGCGAGTCGTTCGGCACTTTCGAGCGGCAGTGGACCCTCGGCGTGCGCCCGGCGTACCCCGCCACGCTCAAGCACTACCGCGTCGCCCTCAAGGATCAGTCCTGGACCCTGCCGCCGGGTGAATTGGAAGCCTTCGAACCGGCCGGTCTGCAGGCCAGTCTGGCCTTGTCCAGTCGTCCTCCCCTGAACCTGGCCGAGCAGATCCGTGCCCTCGAAGCCTATCCCTATGGTTGCCTGGAGCAGACCGTCAGCGGCCTGTACCCCTCGCTCTACGCCGACCCGCAGAGCCTGCAACGCCTGGGCATCAAGGGCGAACCGGCCGAGGCGCGCAAGCGCAAGATCGAGATGGGCATCGAGCACCTGCTGGGCATGCAGCGCTACAACGGCAGCTTCGGCCTGTGGAGCGCCGACAGCGACGAGGAGTACTGGCTGACCGCCTATGTGACCGACTTCCTGCTGCGCGCGCGCGACCAGGGCTATGGGGTTCCGGCCGAGGCCTTGAAGAAGGCCAGCGAGCGCCTGCTGCGCTACGTGCAGGAACGCAACCTGATCGAGGCCGATTACAGCGAGAACATCGACCATACCCGTTTCGCCGTACAGGCATACGCCGGGCTGGTGCTGGCCCGCAGCCAACAGGCACCCCTGGGTGCCCTGCGCAGCCTGTTCGAGCGCCGCGCCGATGCCCGTTCCGGGCTGCCGCTGGTGCAGCTGGCCGTCGCGTTGGACGCCATGGGCGACAAACCGCGTGCCCAGGAAGCCCTCCACGCCGGGCTGAACGTCAAGCGCGGCCAGGACTGGATGGCCGACTATGGCAGCGAGGTGCGCGACCAGGCACTGATCCTGGCACTGCTTCAGGAAGACAAGCTGGCCAGCGACCAGGTCGAACAGCGGCTGTTCGCCTTGTCCGACGCGCTGGCCGGCAACGCCTGGCTATCGACCCAGGAGCGTAACGCGCTGTTCCTGGCCGGCCGCCAGTTGCTCGGCAAGCCGGAAAGCGACTGGCAGGCACGCCTGGAAACCGGCGACGACGTCCGTGAGCTGACGTCGGCGGCCTCCGGGTTGACCCTTGAAGGCTCGCAGCTGGCCGCGCCGTTGAGCCTGCACAATGACAGCGACCAGACCCTCTACCAGCAACTGACCCTGTCCGGTTACCCGCGTCAGGCGCCGCCGGCCAGCAGCCATGGTCTGCAGATCCAGCGTGACTACCTGGGCCTGAATGGCCAGCCGCTGGACCTGCGCAACCTGCGCAGTGGCGACCTGGTGCTGGTGCACCTGGCGGTCAAAGCCGCCACGCAGGTGCCGGATGCCCTGGTGGTCGACCTGCTGCCGGCAGGCCTGGAGCTGGAAAACCAGAACCTGGCGCAGAGCTCGGCCAGCCTGGACAACGCCAGCGGCACGGTGCGCGAGTGGCGTGATGCGATGCAGAACGCCAACCTGGTGCACCAGGAGTTCCGTGACGACCGCTACGTGGCGGCCCTCAAGCTCGAGGCCCAGCAGACCACGCACCTGCTGTACCTGGCACGCGCGGTCACGCCGGGCAGCTACCAAGTGCCACCGCCGCAGGTGGAGTCGATGTATCGGCCGAACCTGCAAGCGGTCGGCGCGTCCGCAGCGCCGATGGTGATCAAGGGGCGTTGAGGCAGGGTGGACGGGGCAGGGCGGCAACGCCCCGCCTCCGAGCAGGGGCGTGCCTCAGTGCACGACCCAGCTCAGCACCCACAACCCCAGCAAGGCCCAGATGATGCCCGCGATCACCGACGCACGCATGAAGGCACGCACCGCCGAGTACAGCAGCGCCAGGCCGACGATCAAGGCCAGGATGCTGATCAGCGACGTGTCCATCCCCAGCGTTCGCGAGAGACCGTCGACGAAGTTGCCACCGGCATTGGCCAGCCCGTTGAATACGCCGCTGAGCGCGTCCACGACGACCCGGATCAACGCACCCAGCGCCTGGCCCAGCCATTCGAAAAAGCCTTCTACATGCATAGTCGTTTCCTGATGAAAGAGCCGGCGTCGCTGCCGTTGCCCACACTTTGGCTGCCGATCGCCCGTTTCGGTTCCCTGACCCGGGGGCGCCGATGCGTCACCTGAGGCGTGTACCGCGCTGGCTGCGCATCCTGGCGGGTACGTCACTGGTGCTGCTGGGCCTGCTGTGGCTCGCCGACCGGCTGTGGCCCTTGCCTTTGCCGGGCGACGACCTGGCGCGGGTGGTGGTCGCCGAAGATGGCACGCCGCTGTGGCGGTTCGCCGATGCCGAGGGTGTGTGGCGTTACCCCGTCAGCCCCGAGCAGGTGTCACCGTTGTACCTGGAGGCTTTGCTGACCTATGAAGACCGCTGGTTCTACCATCACCTGGGCATCAACCCTCTGGCACTGGCGCGTGCGGCCTGGCTGAACCTGCACGGCGGGCGCGTGGTGTCGGGCGGCAGCACGCTGTCGATGCAAGTGGCGCGACTGCTCGAGCCCCACCCGCGCACCTTGCCGGGGAAGCTGCGGCAGATGGCGCGCACCCTGCAACTGGAATGGCATCTGTCGAAGCGCGAAATCCTACAGCTGTACCTGGACCGTGCACCGTTCGGCGGCACCTTGCAGGGCGTGGCGGCCGCCAGTTGGGCCTACCTGGGCAAGTCACCCCAGCACCTGACGCCGGCCGAAGCCGCGCTGCTGGCCGTGCTGCCCCAGGCACCCAGCCGGCTACGACCGGACCGCCATCCGCTGCGTGCGCGGCAGGCGCGCGACAAAGTGCTGGAGCGCCTGGCCGAGTACCACATCTGGCCGGCCCAGCGCATCGCCGAAGCCCGTGAGGAACCGCTGTTGCTGGCACCGCGCCAGGAGCCAGCACTGGCCCCATTGCTGGCCCGGCGGCTGAACCATCCTGGCAGCCCACCGCTGATTCGTACCACCCTCGATGCAGCGCTGCAACGGCGTCTGGAGGACCTGCTGCTGGGGTGGCGTGCCCGGCTGCCGGAGCGCACGTCCGCCGCCCTGCTGGTGGTCGATGCCCAGACCATGGCGGTGCGCGCCTACCTGGGTTCTGTGGACTTGGACGACGCGCGACGCTTTGGTCATGTCGACATGGTCCATGCGCTGCGCTCGCCGGGCTCGACGCTCAAACCGTTCCTGTACGCCATGGCGATGGACGACGGGTTGATCCATTCCGAGTCGTTGTTGCAGGACGTGCCGCGGCGGTACGGCGATTATCGGCCAGGGAATTTCTCCAGTGGCTTCAGCGGCCCGGTGTCGGCCAGTGCGGCCTTGGCCATGTCATTGAATCTTCCGGCGGTGCAACTGCTGGAAGCCTATGGACCCAAGCGGTTCGCCGCGCAACTGCGCATGGGTGGTGTGCCGCTGGCGCTGCCGCCGTTGGCCGAGCCCAACCTGGCCCTGATCCTGGGGGGCGTCGGTAGCCGGCTGGAAGACCTGGTAGGCGGCTATGCGGCCTTGGCGCGCGAGGGCAAGGCGGCGCAGATCCGCTTGCAGCCGCAGGATCCGCTGGTCGAGCGACGGCTGATGTCGCCCGGCGCGGCCTGGATCACCCGGCGGATTCTGTCGGGCCTGGCACGGCCGGACCGTGATCCGCATGCCGAGCTGACCGGTCCGCCCCCCCTGGCCTGGAAGACCGGGACCAGCTACGGGTTCCGTGACGCCTGGTCGATCGGGGTCGGGCCGCGTTACCTGATCGGTGTGTGGATCGGTCGGCCGGACGGCACGCCCGTGCCGGGGCAGTTCGGTCTGGCATCGGCGGCGCCGCTGATGCTGCAGGTGCACGATTTGCTGAGCAACCGTGATCGCCAGCGTGGCCTGAATCAGCCCGCCCCGCGCAAACCGGCGAGTGTCGGCGTAGCGGCGATCTGCTGGCCATTGGGCCAGCCCCTCGAGCGCACCGACCCGAATTGCCGACGGCAGCGCTTCGCCTGGACGCTGGACGGCACGGTACCGCCGACCTTGCAGGCCAGCGATCAGCCATTGGGTCTGGGGCTACGGGACACGCTGTGGGTCAATGCCCAGGGGCTGCGGGTGAACGAGGATTGTCCAGGGGCGACGCCGCGCACCCTCGCGCTGTGGCCGGCCCCCCTGGAGCCCTGGCTGCCGAAGGCCGAGCGCCGTGCCGCACGCTTGCCGGCCGTCGATCCTGCATGTCCTCCACGACAGGCATCACCGGCGCCGCCGCTGTCGATCGTCGGTATTCGCCCAGCCGATCAGTTGCGTCGCCCGGCCGTCAGTGGAGAACCTCTGCGTCTGCGTGTCTCGGCACTGGGTGGTGATGGCCAGCGCTGGTGGTTCCTGAATGGCGCGCAGGTTGGAGAGACGACAGGGCAGGAGGCGTTGATGGTGGCGCTCACGCGCGCCGGATCGTTCGAATTGAGCGTGCTGGATGACAGCGGACAGACGGCCCGAGTGGCATTCGAGGTGCGGGAATGAGGCGTCGGTGAAGGGCAAGACAGCCTTTGCCCGATCAGGTGAAATCACGACCGCCATCGCGGGCAAGCCCGCTCCCACAGGATGCTGAGCCAGCCTGTTTCTGCCTGCTGGAAACAGGCACCGGTGCGGCTCAGTGTACTGCCTGTCTGAACCAGCAACCTGTAGGAGCCAGCATGCTGATGCCTGCTGGAAACAGGCACCCATGGGAATCATTGTGCTGTCCATCTGAGGCAGCTAACTGTGCTGCCTGCCTGAAGCAACCTGTGGGAGCAGCTACCTGTGGGAGCGGGCTTGCCCGCGATGGCGTCCGGCTCGTCGCCACCTGCCTCGCAGGCAACGTCACTGGCCGCTTGCGCGCTCAGTGGTTGGTCAACCGCTGCCTTACCGGTGACGAGCTGGGGGTCAGGGCCAGGGCCAACTGGGTTCGGTTGTGCATGCGGGTCAGGCGCAGCACTTGCGAGACGTAGAGCTTGACCGTGTTCTCGGTGATGCCGAGCGCGCGGGCGATCTGGTGGTTGGTCTGGCCGCGGCCCACTAGGCGGGCGACTTCCAACTGCCGGGGCGACAGGGCGCCGAACACGGCCGGCAGCAGGTCGAGGTCGGTCTCCACATCCACGTCGAGGTCGGTGGAGCGGCGCGACAGGTTGCCGCCACGCGCGCGTTCCAGATCGTGGTGCAGGTGGTCGATGAAATCGCCCAGGTCCTGCAGGCGCTGAGTCAGGTGTTCGACCTCCTGCTGGGCGCGACGCCGTTGGAGCACTTCGCGTTCCAGGCGGTGCAGGCCAGTCAGCCATTCGCCCAGGTCGAAAGGACACGTGTGATAGTCGGCATACCCGGCGCGCATGGCCCGTAGCACGGTGGAGGTGTCGCCCGCCTGGCTGATCAGCATGGCCCTGAACGCGCGTTGCGAGCCGCCAGCGCTTTCCAAGGTACGGACCAGCGTCCAGTGCTCGGTATCGGGTGCCTGCACGGCGCAGACGATCAGGCCAATGTCGGGGTTGGCCGCGTACAGCGCCAGGGCCTGTGCCGAGCCATCGGCAATCATGTGGGGATGACCGTCGCGCTTGAGCAGCACGCCCAGGGTATCGATGGCGCACACCCCATCGTGGACGATCAAGACTTTCACTTCATGGCTACACGGACTCACGTTCAACTCCTTGTCGACGGTAACGCTCCTATGCCCTTGGCGGGCGGCTCGTGACTGCAGGAGAACCCGCAGCACGACCATGATTCACGACAGCCACAGCACCGTCCAGACGAATCCGACCAACACGTAAGGTGCCAGAGGCTGTTTGTCCCCCAGACCCTCGATCACCTGATGCAGGCGTTTCTTGAGCCGCGCATTGAGCATCGTCCATAGACGGCGGCGCCCCAGTATCCAAACCAACAGTGCCACGCCTGCGCCAATGAAGGTACCCAGCACATAGTCATGACTGGTCGCCAACGCCAGGGCGCCCAGCAGTTTCACATCCCCGGCAGCGAAATGTCCCAGCCAATACCCCGGCAGCGTCATGGCCATGACGATCGCAAGGCCCCACCCCGCATCGCTGGCCGAAGCACCGATCCACGTGTGCCCCGTGGCGAACAACCAGACCAGGGCGCCCGTGGCGACGCCGACGGTCAGGGTATCGGCCACCTGACGTCCGCGAATGTCCTGCTCGGTGCACATGGCCAGCCACATCAAGAGAACAATGCTCTGCATCGATCCAGTACCACGCTTGAGGTTGGTCATCGGTTCAGGCTGACGGCAGCCTTGTTCTCAGGGTAGACCGCTTCGGCAGCGCAAGCCTGCAAAAGCGTGTAAAAAACCTGAAACGATGGCCATGAGACACCAGGCGCGGATCAGCGCGGAGGATACTGCGCCATGATCTGCTCGACTTCCTTCTGGATGGCCTGGCTACGCACCTGCGGACCCGACGCCGATTCGTCGACGACGTGTTCGGCGCTGCCGCGCCAGACCAGCTTGCCATCACGACCATCGAACAGGTCGATTTGAAGTGTGGCGACCTTGTAGTCGACGCTGCGCGTCTCGTTGTACATCGGGCCGCCCCAGTACCCACCCCAGTAACCGCCCCAACCACCCCCGTAGTTGTTGCTGACCAGTTGCTGCCGATCCTCGACCACCAGGTAGGCACGCACCGTCATGTCCGCCGGTACGCCGGCCTGGGCCGGACGCAGACCGCGTTGGTCGAGCTGGCTGCCGATGGCCTCACGGATGCGCTGTTCGGTCAGGTCGCTCTTGATGCGTGGATCATCGGGACGGTACTCCAGTGCCGGTCGTTGCCAGGCCCAGGTACGGTAGGCCGCGAAATCGCGTCCGGCATCGAAATCCCGTGAGACGTTGCCGGCGGCACAGGCCCCCAGCAACAGCATGAACGACAGCAGCGCGACACGAGCGATCATGACCTTTCTCCGTTATTGGTATTCAACTGGGTGGGAAGCCGCTCAGTGCTTTCTTGACGGCCTGGCGCACGGCGTCTTCGCGCGCCCGGGGCGAGGACCTGTCGCTGCCGACGTCGGCACTGGCGCTCCACACCGGCTGACCGTCCCGAGCATCGAACAGGTCGATGTTCACCACCATCACATCGACTTCGTAGGTACGCACCACCGGGACGCTGGCGTAGCCGCCATAGCCATTGCGATAGCCGCCGTAGCCTACACCACCGTAGGGGGGGCCGCCGTAGGGGTAGTCGTCATAATCACGCACCTGACGGACGCGCCGCTCGAGGCGAACGTTGGCGCTGACCAGCAGGTCGCCGACACGGTCCCGCGCCGGTCGCAGGCCTTGCTGATCGAGCGCGCTACTGATGGCGTCGGTCAGTTGCGCAGGATCGGTGTTGGCACCCCCACTCGGCAGCCGACCTTCGCGCCAGCTCCAGCTTCGGTAGCGGCCATAGTCACGGGTCGGTGCCGGATAGGCACTGGCGTCGAAGGTCCGGCTGGCCTGCGCCGGGGCGGGCGGCAGAGGCAGGGAACTGGCGACGTAGGGGTTGGGGCTCTGGCAGGCGCTCAGCATGAAGGGCAGCACGGCCAGGCACAGGCGTCGATACGACATGGTTACCTCCTGCCGGGTGGTGGTCAGCGTGGCCTGCAGATCCAGTGCAGGTAACGGCCCAGCCCGGCGAAGCTGGGGTGGCGGCGGTGGGCCAGTTCCATCTCCAGCAGGTCGGCCAGCGCCGCCTTGGTCTGGAAGTCCCTGGGCATGTAGTCGTGGAACACGCGCACGCCGCTTTCGCTTTCGACCTGCCAGAGAGGTTCGAGTTGCGTACGCAGCGTGCGCGGATCGAGGGGCGTCTGCGGCGTCAGGCTCTGCTTTTCGCCGGCCAGTTCGTCGCTGCGCAACTTGCGCCAATGGCCTTTGAGCAGGTTGCGGTAGACCAGGGCGTCGCGGTTGTAGAACGCCAGGGACAGCCAGCCGTCGGGGCAGGTCAATCGATGCAGCACCGGCAGGATGGCCGGCGGCTCGGCCAGCCACTCCAGCACGGCATGGCAGATCACCAGGTCGAACGGCGTGTCGAGCTGCGCCGGCAGGGACTGCCAGTCGGCCTGAAGGAACGTGGCGTCCTGGCCGGCTTCGGCAAAGCGTTCACGGGCACCGTCGAGCATGGGCGCGGCGGGCTCGGCGAGCGTCACCTGATGGCCGCGCTCGGCCAGCCACAACGCCATGTGGCCCAGCCCGGCGCCGACGTCCAGCACGCGCAACGGGCGGTCAGGGAGGGCCTGCGCCAGGTCGGCCTGCAGCACGGCCAGACGGATGGCACCCTTGGCGCCGCCATAGATCTTCTGCGCGAAACGTGCGGCCAGCGCGTCGAAGTGACGGTCGTTCATCGGGCGAAGCGCCGTTCGCTGTCGGTCAGCTTGTCGCGCACGACGGTGTCCATGTCCAGCCCCAGCTCGCTGCTCAGCAGCAACAGGTACAGCACCACGTCACCGATCTCCTGACCGGCATGGGCCAGCTGCTCGGCGGGCAGGTGGCGGGACTGGTCCTCGCTCAACCACTGGAAGATCTCGACCAGCTCGGCCATTTCGACGCTGGCCGCCATGGCCAGGTTCTTCGGGCTGTGAAAGCGCTGCCAGTCATTGGCGTCGCGGATGGCATGCAGGCGTGCGGTCAGTTCGGACAGGTTCATCGGACTCGTTTCATCAATGCGGACCCAGCTGCATAGCTTCGGGCCCGCGTCGAGGCAACGCAAGGGGTAAGACACCGCCAATGGCTCGGGCAGAGGCCCTCAGGTCAGCTCGAACCAGCGCCCCTCCAGGTGCAGAGGTCCATCATGTCCCTCCAGCCTTAGCTGTCCGGCAGGCGCGTGTAGATCGCTGGTGGACAGGATCACCTCGGTCGGCAGGCGGACCGGTTTGCGAAAGGCGACGTCGACACCGTAACCCTGCCTGGGCAGGTGGCTCTGCAAGGCTGCCAGGGTTCTGGCCAGGCTGTACATGCCATGGGCGATGGCCGTGGGGAAGCCGAACAGGCGGGCGCTGAGGACACTGAGGTGGATCGGGTTGTAGTCGCCGCTGACCTTGGCATAGCGACGACCGATGTCGCCGTCGGCGTACCAGCGGGTCAAAGGCTTCACTTCAGCAGGGCCATCGGGCGCTGCGACGGTGTCGTCCGCCGAGGCGTCGAGGCGCAGGCCGCGGACCAGCATGCGGCTGGTCTCGCGCCAGATCACGCCCAGGCCGTCTTCGGCTTCGGTGACCAGGTCGAAGGTGCCGCCCTTGGCGTGTGGGCGCAGGTGCTCGGCATGCACCGAGAACCGCAGGCTATCGAGGCCGCCCAGCGGGCGCAGGACCTCGAGGCGATTGCCCAGGTGGACCATGCCCAGCAACGGGAACGGGAACGCTGGCGCCGTCATCAGTTGCAGGTGCAAGCCGAACGCCATGACGTGGGGATAGGTCGCCGGCAGGTGACCCTCGTCAGGAAAACGGCACAGGCCACGGTAGGCGGCCAGCGGGTCGCGATCGATGCGCAAGGTGCAGCGCAGGCCGCTGGTCGGTAACGTGGTGCCGCGGATCGTGCGCGTGCGCAGCGCCCGCAGGTACAGGCTCGCCGCCGAATCGGGCGCGTGCAGGTCATGCCACTCGATAGCCATGCTCAGGCCCCCATCAAGGCTTGGCCGCAGACACGCAGCACCTGGCCGGTGACGGCCCCGGAGCCGGGTTGCCCGAGCCAGGCCACCGCTTCGGCCACATCCTGCGGGCGTCCACCCTGGCCCAGGGAAGCCAGGCGTCGACCGGCCTCGCGCAACCCGAAGGGCATGCTGGCGGTCATGTGAGTTTCGATGAAGCCTGGCGCCACGGCATTGATGGTGACACCGCGCTCGGCCAGGCGAGGGGCCAGGGCCTCGGCCAGGCCAATCAGCCCGGCCTTGCTCGCGGCGTAGTTGGTCTGGCCACGGTTGCCGGCGATCCCGCTGACCGACGCCAGCAGCACCACCCGGCCGCCGCTGCGCAGGGTGCCGGCGTCGAACAGGGCTTGGGTCAGGACCTGGGGCGCGTCAAGGTTCACCGCCATGACCGGGTCCCAGTAGTCGGGTGTCATGTTGGCCAGGGTCTTGTCACGGGTGATCCCGGCGTTGTGCACGATCAGGTCCACGCCGTCGGCCAGGCTTGCCTGCAAACGCTCGGCAGCGTCGGCGGCGCAGATGTCGAGAGCCAACGCCCGACCACCCAGGCGGGCCGCCAGGGCCTCCAGGTCCTGGCGTGCCTGGGGAACGTCCAGCAGCACCACCTCGGCGCCATCGCGCACCAGCGTTTCGGCGATCGAGGCGCCAATGCCGCGGGCCGCACCGGTTACCAGAGCCCGGCAGCCGCCCAGGGGACGGGTCCAGTCCTGGACCTGGCGCTCGCACCCTTGCAGGCGCAGGACTTGACCGGAGACGAAGGCGCTCTTGGGCGAGAGGAAGAAGCGCAAGGCACCCTCGAGCTGGTCGTGGGCGTCTTCACCCACGTACAGCAGTTGCGCCGTGGCGCCCTTGCGCAGCTCCTTGGCCAGCGAGCGGCTGAACCCTTCGAGCGCACGCTGGGCGACGCTGGCGGCCGGGTTCGACACGGTGTCTGGCGGTGTGCCGAGGATGACCACATGGGCGCTGCGGTCCAGGCTGCGCAGCAGCGGCTGGAAGAATTCGCGCAACTGCTTGAGCTGACCGCTGTCGGACAGGTGACTGGCGTCGAAGACCACCGCCTTGAGCTTGGGCCCCAGCCCGGCCACCCAGGCAGGCGCCTGCAAGCCTTGGCCTGCGTAGCTGTAGCAGGTGTCGGTCAGGCGTGCGGCGAACGCTTCCACGGTGTTCGCCAACGGCCCGCCCCCCACGATCAAGGCACCGTCGACCGGGCGCAGGCGGCCGGACTGCCAGCGCTCCAGCGGGGCCGGGCGGGGCAGCCCCAGCGCATCGACCAGGCGCCGACCCAAGGGGGAATTGGCAAAGCCGAGGTATCGATCACTCATGTAGGGGTCTCCTTGAGGCAAGCATGCAGTGTGGACCATTGTGGGCCCAGGGTCGTTCGAAGCGGGCAAAAACACCTAGTCTCTACGGATCAAGATGTGTCAGGAGGAGTATGCGCATGCGTGAAGCACGCCGGGTCGCGATCATAGGCGGCAACCGAATCCCGTTCGCCCGTTCCAACGGTGCCTACGCCCAGGCCAGCAACCAGGCCATGCTGACCGCCACCCTGGAGGGCCTGGTAGAGCGCTACCGCCTGCATGGCCAGCGCCTGGGGGAGGTGGTGGCCGGTGCGGTGCTCAAGCATTCGCGTGACCTGAACCTGACCCGCGAGTGCGTGCTGGGCTCGCGGTTGTCCCCGCAGACACCGGCCTACGACGTGCAACAGGCGTGCGGTACGGGGCTGGAAGCCGCGTTGCTGGTGGCGAACAAGATTGCCTTGGGGCAGATCGACTGCGCCATTGCCGGTGGCGTGGACAGCACCTCGGACGCACCGATCGCGGTCAACGAGGGGCTGCGCCAGGTGCTGCTGCAGGCCAACCGAGGCAAGAGCCTCGGGCAGCGGCTCACACCCTTTCTCGCGCTGCGTCCTTCGCATCTCAAGCCTGAGCTGCCACGCAATGGCGAGCCGCGCACCGGGTTGTCCATGGGCCAGCACTGCGAGCGCATGGCCCAGCACTGGCAGATTCCAAGGGGCGAGCAGGATGCGCTGGCGCTGCTCAGCCATCAGCGTCTGGCGGCGTCCTACGCTGAAGGCTGGCACGATGACCTGCTCACCCCCTACCGGGGGCTGACGCGCGACAACAACCTGCGGCCCGACTTGACCGAGGCGCAACTGGCCGCGCTCAAGCCAGTGTTCGAGCGCAGCGGCCAGGGCACGCTGACGGCGGGCAACTCGACGCCGCTCACCGATGGTGCCTCCCTGGTGCTGCTCGGCAGCGAGGCCTGGGCCGAGGCCCAGGGCTTGCCGGTGCAGGCCTGGTGGGTCGACGGCGAGACGGCGGCCGTGGACTTCGTCAAGGGTCATGAGGGCTTGCTGATGGCGCCCGTGCACGCCGTGCCGCGGTTGCTGGCTCGCAATGGCCTGAGCCTGCAGGACTTCGACTACTACGAGATCCACGAGGCCTTCGCGGCGCAGGTGCTGTGCACCCTCAAGGCCTGGGAAAGCGATGCCTACTGCCGTGAAACGCTCGGTCTGCCTGGCGCCTTGGGAGCGATCGACCGCAGCCGGTTGAACGTCAAGGGCAGCTCGCTGGCGGCTGGCCATCCATTCGCCGCCACGGGGGGACGTATCCTGGCGCACCTGGCCAAGTTGCTGGCGCATGCCGGTCAGGGGCGCGGCCTGATTTCCATCTGTGCAGCAGGTGGCCAAGGCGTGACGGCGATCATCGAGCGCTAGCCAGCGGGCTGTCAGAGGCTGTTTCACAACCCTTGCGGGTAGATCGGCCTCTGCGCCTGTTGTAGGCCATGGGGTTTTTTCTACGCTGCATCCCGTGCCACCGCGTGGACGGATTTGTGGATCCGTCAGGGCCCACAAAACAGCCGCTGCGGCCCAGCAGGAAAAAGACAGTCGCCCCCCAGTCACAGCCACCCACCGTGACACGAACAAGACTTGCCCACGACAAACCGGCAAGCCCGCCCGAGCATTCGCAGCGGACACCCACGAATGCCAGAGGACGCGATGCGGTCTTTGCTGGCATGCTCTGGCTTTTGCCCCAGACGACGCCATGCCACTCCCCAACCGCCTCGCCAGCCCAAGACCCATTCCCGCGCTCGAGACTTTGCCCCGACCCCTGTATGCCCGGGTCGAGAGCCTCGGAGCCGGGTCATGGACCACGCGGCACTGCCATGACTGGGTACAGTTTTCCTACGCGATCACCGGCGTATTGGGCGTCTACACCGAACGCGGCAGCTACTTCGCACCGCCGCAGTGGGGCATCTGGATCCCCGCCGGTGTGGACCATGAGGTCGTCACCTCCACCGAGGCGGACATGCGCAGCCTCTATGTACGGCGCGATGCCTGCGCATGGGCGGCCCCTCAGTGCCGGGTGCTGGAAGTAACGCCCCTGACCCGTGAGTTGATCAAGCAGTTCTGCCGGTTCGACGCCCATTACCCGCAGCCGGACAGCGCCGAGGCACGCCTGGTCGCCGTGCTGCTGGACCAGCTCGAACGCTTGCCGGAGGTAGGGTTCTCGTTGCCGCTGCCACGACATCCCGGCTTGCTGGCGCTGTGCAATACCATGCTCGCCGAGCCCGACCAACCCTGCACGCTGGGGGTGTGGGCCGAGCGTCTGGCCTGCTCGGAGAAGACACTGACGCGGTTGTTCCTGCGCGAGACGGGACTGAGCTTCCGGCACTGGCGCCAACGCATGCGCCTGCTGTCGTCGCTGGCCTTGCTGGAGAACGGCGACAGCGTGACGGACGCGGCGTTGGGTTGCGGTTACGAGTCGACCTCGGCCTTCATCGCCGCCTTTCGCCAGCGTTTCGGTTTCACGCCAGGCGAACTGCGGCGCTGAGGGTCAGGTGCGGAAGCGCCGTACCAGAGCGTCCAATTCGTTGGACAGGCCGGCCAGGCTTTCCGAGTCGTGGCGCGCGGCCTGGGCCAGTTCGGCCACCAGCTGCGCATCGCCGTGGATCTGGCTGATGTGCCGGTTGATGTCCTCGGCCACCTGGTGCTGCTCCTCGGCCGCCGTGGCGATCTGGGTGTTCATGTCGCGGATGATGTCCACCGACTCGCGGATCTGCCCGAAGCTGTCCCGGGCCTGGCTGATCCGGGTGACCGAGTCCTGCGACACGTCCAGGCTGGCATGCATCTGCCCGGCGACCTCGGCGGTGCGCGAGGCCAGATTGCCCAGCAGACCGTCGATCTCGGCGGTGGAGTCGGCGGTACGCTTGGCCAGCGCGCGCACTTCGTCGGCCACCACGGCGAACCCGCGACCTTGCTCGCCGGCACGCGCTGCTTCGATGGCGGCGTTGAGCGCCAGCAGGTTGGTCTGTTCGGCGATCGAGCGGATGGTGCCGAGGATCGACTGGATCGCGTTGCTGTCGCGCTCCAGTTGCTGGATCGACTGCGCCGACTGTTCGATCTCCTGGCTCAGACGGTGCACGCTCTGCACGGCAGCCTCGATCTGCTGTTGCCCCTCGTGCGCCTGGCGTTGACCGCTGTCGGCGGACTCGGCGGCCTGGCTGCAGGAGCGGGCCACCTCGTTGGCCGTGGCGACCATCTCGTGGAAGGCCGTGGAGACCATGTCCACCGCCTCGCGCTGACGCCCGGCGGCGTCGGCCATGTTGCCTGAAACCTGGGTGGAGCTGGCCGAGGTCGTGAGGATCTTGCCCGCCGCGCCGCCGATGTGCTGGATCAGGCTGCGAATGGCCCCGAGGAACTGGTTGAACCAGCTGGCCAGTTGCGCGGTTTCGTCACGACCGCGCACGTCCAGGTTGCGAGTCAAGTCGCCTTCGCCCTGGGCGATGTCCTCCAGGCCACGAGTGACACTGTTGATCGGCCGCACGATCAGCCGGGCGAAGGCAGCGCCGACGATGGCGAAGACAATGGCCAGCACCAGCGCAATCCCACCGATCAGCCAGGACAGGCGAGTGGCCGACTGCATCACCTCACGCTCCTGGATCAGGCCGATGAAGGTCCAGCCGAGCGCCTCGTCGGGGTACACGTTGGCCATGTAGCGCTCGCCACCGAGGGTGACCTCGACCAGGCCCTTGCCCGCGCGGGCCAGCTCGGCATAACCCTCGCCGAAGCTGGCCAGCGGCTTGAAGTTGTGTTCGGCGTCACGCGGGTCGACCAGCACATTGCCGTTGTTTTCCACCAGCATCAGGTAGCCGCTGTCACCGAGCTTGATCTTGCGCACGATCTCGGTGAGGCCACCGATGGAGACGTCGACCCCGACGACGCCCCCAGGGTTGCCCAGCTGGTTGGCAACCGTGCGCACATTGCCGATGAGCACGGCATTGTCCGCCGGCCAGAAGTAGGCGCTGGTGCGCACGGTCTTGCCCGGTTGGGCCATGGCCGCCTGGTACCAGGGGCGCTGGCGGGGGTCGTAGTTGGTGAAGTTCTGCCCGGCCGGGTAGGAGACGTAGCCGCCATCGCTCACGCCATACGACAGGTAGGCGTAGCTTGCATGGCTATTGCCCAGCGCGTTGAAGATGTCGAGGACGCGCTGGTCGCGCTCGCCCAGCACACGGGAGGGCGCTGCGCTCATGTACTTGTTCAGCTCGCCATTGCCGGCCGTGATCGCCGGGTGGTTGGCGAGCATTTCCACGTTCTCGTCGATGGCCTTGAAGAACAGCTGCATGGCATTGCTGACCTGCCGCACCTCGCGCGTGCTGCTGTCGAGAAAGCTCTCGCGCGACTCGCTGCGCAGGTTCAGCACCACGAGGGTGGCCACCAGCACGATGGGCAGGCCGGCGATGACGGCGAACGCCCACGTCAGTTTCTGTTTGATGTTCATCCACGCTCCCGATTTTTTTTATAAAGCTTGGCAGATACACACACCATCGGCAGCGCGGGGGGTTCTCTTGAGGCGTCGTGTCTGGATTCAGCGTGGGATGTCGCGATCGGAACATCGATCTGTCGGATTCGACATGCAGGGCGTCTCGTCGGTGTGTGTCGGACCGTCGCAGCGGCCGCTCGCCAGCCCTTCGAGGATCGGGCAGTCGGGACGTGCGTCACCCTGGCAGGAGGTGACAAGACGGTCGAGGGTGTCGCGCAGACCGACCAGCTCCTCGATCCGCCTGTTCAGGTCATCGATGTGCTGGGTGGCCAGGCGCTTGACGTCGGCGCTGGCCCGGTCGCCGTCCTGCCACAGGCGCAGCAGCTGGCCGACTTCGTCCAGGGAGAATCCCAGGTCGCGCGAGCGCTTGATGAACGCCAGGCTGTCGAGGTCCTGCTCGCGGTACACGCGGTAGCCGCTGTCGCTGCGGGTGGCCGGGCGTAACAGGCCGATCGTCTCGTAGTAGCGGATCATCTTGGCGCTGAGCCCACTGCGCCGGGCGGCTTGTCCGATGTTCATGGGGCCTCGCTGAGGGGGGACGGGGTCCAGGTCTTCAACCACAACGCATTGCTGACCACGCTGACGCTGGACAGTGCCATCGCGGCTCCCGCCAGCACCGGGTCGAGCAGGCCAAAGGCGGCCAACGGGATACCGATCACGTTGTAGATGAAGGCCCAGAACAGGTTCTGGCGGATCTTGGCGTAAGTCTTGCGGCTGATCTCGAGGGCGGCGGGCACCTGCCGTGGATCCCCGCGCATGAGGGTGATACCGGCGGCCTGCATGGCCACGTCGGTCCCGCCGCCCATGGCGATGCCGATATCGGCGGCTGCCAATGCCGGAGCGTCGTTGATGCCATCGCCGACCATGGCCACTACACCGTGCTTGCGCAGCGCCTGCACCCGCGCGGCCTTGTCGGCCGGCAGTACCTGGGCCTGGACCTGGGTAATGCCGGTGTCTTCGGCCACTGCCTGGGCGCTGCCACCGTTGTCGCCGGTCAACAGGTGGCAGGCGATGCCCTGTGCCTGCAAGGCCTGCACGGCCGCGCGGGCGCCGGGTTTCAGCGTATCGCCGAAGGCGAACAGGCCCAGTACACGTGGGATCGGGGCCTGCTCGATCAGCCAGGACAGGGTGAGGCCTTGCTGTTCCCAGGCCTGTGCCTGGGTGGTCAAGGGGCTGGGGAGGGGCTCGTGCTGTGGCAGCAGACGAGCATTGCCCAGCGCCAGGGACAACCCCCGGACCTGGCCGACGATGCCTTGACCGCTGACCACGCGGGTCTGCTCAGGCGGTTGCACCTCCACGCCTTGCAACTGGCAGGCCTCGAGCACCGCGTGGGCCAGCGGGTGCTCGCTGCCGCGTTGCAGGCTGCCGGCCAGTGCCAGCACGTCGCTGGCACCGCCGTCACCGGCCTGCCAGTGCACCAGGCGTGGGCGGCCCGACGTCAGCGTGCCGGTCTTGTCGAAGACCACCTGGCTGACGGCGTGGGCGCGCTCCAGAGTCTCGGCGTCCTTGATCAGGATACCGTGACGGGCGGCCACGCCCGTGCCGGCCATGATCGCCGCAGGCGTGGCCAGCCCCAGTGCACACGGGCAGGCGATCACCAGCACGGCGACGGCATTGATCACCGCCACCTGAGCCTCGGCGCCTGCCCACAGCCAGCCCAGCAGGGTGCACAGGGCCACCAGCAGGATGACCGGGACGAACACCTGGCTGACCCGGTCCACCAGTTTCTGGATCGGCGCCTTGGCCGCCTGGGCCTGGTCGACCAGACGAATGATGCGGGCCAGCACGGTCTCGGTGCCGACCGCCACGGTACGGACCCGCATTGCTCCGTCGATGTTGATGGCGCCGCCCGTCACACGATCGCCGGGACGCTTGGGCACTGGTCGGCTTTCGCCGCTGATCAACGATTCATCGACCAGGCTGTTGCCGTCGAGGATCTCGCCATCGACCGGGAAACGCTCGCCCGGCTTGACCCGTACTTCGTCGCCTGCACGCAGTTGGCTGATCGGGACGTCCTCTTCCCGACCGTCGATCACCCGGATCGCCCGGTCCGGTTGCAAGGCTTCCAGGGCACGCAAGGCGCTGGCGGTCTGGCGTTTGGCACGGCGTTCCAGGTACTTGCCCAGTAGCACCAGGGCGATGACCACCGCCGAGGCCTCGAAATACACGTGTGGTGGCGCCCCGGCGTCGGCCACCGCCCATTGGTACAGGCTCAGTCCGTAGCCGGCGCTGGTCCCGAGCGCGACCAGTTGGTCCATGTTGCCAGCACGGGCGCGCAGGCCTTTCCAGGCGGCGACATAGAAACGGGCGCCGAGCACGAACTGCACCGGTGTCGCGAGCAACCACTGCGTCCAGACCGGCAGCATGACGTGCACGCCGAACGGTTGCAGTGCCATGGGCAGGACCAATGGCGCGGCCAGCAGCAGGGCAAGGATCAGGGCCGTGCGCTCACTGAGCAGGTTCCGGCGGTCGGCGCCATGGGACCCTTGCGCCTCTTCCAGGCGGTCGGCGCCGTAGCCAGCGTCGCGCACGGCCTCCAGCAGAGCGTCGATGGCGACTGAACCAAGCGCCTGGACCTGGGCGCGTTCGCTGGCCAGATTGACGCTTGCCTGCAATACGCCAGGGACCTTGAGCAGGGCGCGCTCGACCCGTCCAGCGCAACTGGCGCAGGTCATGCCCTCGAGACGCAGGTCCAGCGTCTGCAGCGGCACCTGGTAGCCCGCTTGGGAAACCGCCTCGATCAAGGTCGGTAGGCTCTGCGGCAGGGCCTCGACGCGTGCCTGTTCGGTCGCCAGGTTGACGCTGACCTGATCGGCCCCGGCAACCTTGCGCAGAGCCCGCTCGACCCGGCCTGCGCAACTGGCGCAGGTCATGCCGTCGATCGGCAGGTGGTAGGTGATGGCTGCTGGCATGGTCTGGCTCCTGGGCTGTATACCGTCAGCATCGACCTTGCCATGTGGTCAAGGTCAATACCCCAGGCTGGTCGGCCTCAGCGTGAAGCCAGGGCCTTCCATGGCGATACGGTACTTGACGATCTGCCCGGCGGGCAGCGTGAGGCGCACGCTGCGCTGGTTTTCCAGGCCATTGCTGCAACCCGGTGCCTGGCCAGGCAGGCGTCGCAGACGCACATCCACCTGCCCGGCCGGCAGGTTGAACGAGGTGGACTGCTCCTGGAACAGCCGCGCCACCAACTGATCGTTGAGGTAGATGCCGATCTCGCAGCTGGTCGCCACCTCCAGGCGCTCGCGGGAAATGATCAGCACGCTGTAGTCATGGTTGCCTTCGGCATGGGCAGGGGGCAACGCCAGGGCGCTCAGCAGCCCCATCACGCCGATCGTTGTCTTGATCATCACGGCTCTCCTGTCGACCGCCTGGCAAAGGCGCAGCTTGGCCGACCTGGGGCAAGATTTCCAGCGCCAGGCGCTGCACGGGCTTGACCTTGCCACGGGGGCAAGCACGAGACTGACGTTCATTTCGACAGGAGGAAAGACCATGCAAACGTTCGAAGTACAAGGCATGAGCTGTGGCCATTGCGTCAAGGCCGTGACCCGCGCGCTGCAGGCGCACGACGCCGGTGCGGTGGTGGAGGTGGACCTGGCGAGTGGATGGGTGAATGTGACCAGCTCGTTGTCGACCGAACAGATCGTCGCTGCCATCGCCGAAGAGGGCTATGGCGTCAAGGCGCTCTAGTGGCGTGTGGACGTACCCGACCGCTCGCAAGGTTTTCATGCCGAGCGCAGGCAGGCCAGGTAAACTGCGCTATTGCTTAGCCTGCTAAGGATGTTGGATGAACCTTCGAATGATCTTGATCCTGGGGGCCCTGAGCGCGTTCGGGCCCCTGGCGATCGACTTTTACCTGCCGGCCTTCCCGGCCATGGCCCAGGCCTTCGCCACTGATGAAAAGCATGTGCAGACCACACTGGCGGCCTACTTCCTCGGTCTGTCGATCGGGCAGTTGGCCTATGGGCCGATCGCCGACCGTTTCGGTCGACGGCTGCCCTTGCTGTTCGGAGTGGGGCTGTTCGCTGCCGCTTCGCTGGTGTGCGTCTTTGCGCCGACACTGGATGCCTTGGTCGCTGCACGCTTCGTCCAGGCGCTTGGCGGTTGCGCGGGAATGGTGTTGTCGCGAGCGATCGTCATTGATCGCTGTGAGCCGATCGACGCAGCCAAGGTGTTTTCGCAACTGATGCTGGTGATGGGACTGGCGCCGATCCTGGCACCCATGCTCGGTGGGTTGCTGGTCAGCGTGTCCGGGTGGCAGTCGATCTTCCTGGTGCTGAGCCTGTTCAGCGCGACCTGCCTGGTGGCGGTCTACCTGGGCCTGGGCGAGAGCATGCCGGCGCACCTGCCTCGCCAGCCCTTGTCGGGCGCGCTGCGCCAGTATGGGCGGCTGTTGCGCGATCGTGCCTTCGTGGGCCATGCGTTGACCGGTGGGATCGCCATCGCCGGCATGTTTGCCTATATCGCCGGCTCGCCGTTCGTGTTCATCAAGCTCTATGGTGTACCGGCCGAGCATTATGGCTGGCTGTTCGGGATCAACGCTGCAGGTTTCATCCTCGTCGGCCAGGTCAACGCACGCCTCCTGGCGCGGCGGGGCCCGGCCGTCCTGCTGGGGCGTGCCGTCTGGGTGTATGTGGCTGCGGCGCTCACCTTGTTGCTGGTGGCCACGTTACGGCCTGCATCGCTGTGGCCTTTGCTCGTGCCTCTGTTCGTCTGCATCGCCAGCCTGGGGTGCATCGCACCTAACGCGTCTGCCTGTGCAATGGCCGGGCAAGGGGCGCGTGCCGGCAGCGCTTCGGCCTTGATGGGCTGCATGCAGTTCAGCGTGGCGTCCGCAGCGGCGGCATTGGTCGGCGTGCTGCACGATGGCAGCGCGGTGCCCATGGCCCTGGTCATCAGCGTGTGTGGTACCGCGGTGGTCATCCTGGCAGCACTGGCGCGCCGCGCCGAGCGTGCTGCATGAGCGACGGGCGCCTCTTCGGTGCGCCTGGATGTGAGGCTTTGACACAACTTGTTGAATAGGGACGTTTCCTATTCTTCTGCCATATCTGGGGAAGCTCGATGTGGGCATCTGCTTTCTCGTTCTGCCCTGGCGACCGTTGCCAGCAGGCGCGAACTGGCAAGGATTGGGCGTGACGTCATGCGCACGGTCTGACTAGCCGGTCACACAGTGGCGAGGGGATTCAGCAGCTTGAGCGACCCTGCGCCTCTGCCTTGTGTCCGACCCGTTTCAGATCAGCGGCACCCCGGGAGTCGCCGCTTATACTGCTCCCGGCAGCCAGTGCCAGCGAGAGACGCTTCCCTACCAGGGCGCAATGCGCGGCAACGTGGGGCAGCCTGGCAAGGGTCATGCCGTTTGACGCGTTCGTACTTTGCGCGCCCTGGTGATTGTCCGAGGCGCTCGCCGAGCCTGACTGATGTTCCGCTATCAGACAGATGACGCAGGGAGTACCCGAAAGATGAAAGCTGTCAGCAGTATCAGCCAGATCGCCAGCTTGATGGCCGACCCCAAGCGCAGCGCCATGTTGTGGGCGCTGATCGACGGTGTCGCGCGACCGGCCGAGGAATTGGCCGCGATGACCGGTTTGACCGCATCGTCGGTCTGCGCCCACCTGTCGCTGTTGTCTACAGGCGGTTTGGTGCGGCCAGAAACGCGTGGCCGCAAACGTTATTTCCGGCTGGCCACACCCGAGGTCGGCATGGCGGTGGAAGCC
Organism: Enterobacterales bacterium AN_CKDN230030167-1A_HGKHYDSX7; assembly: GCA_046940335.1. Lineage (GTDB taxonomy): Bacteria > Pseudomonadota > Gammaproteobacteria > Pseudomonadales > Pseudomonadaceae > Aquipseudomonas. Next base: position 8,008 of record JBKYML010000004.1, on the reverse strand, counting down.
ATGGCCAGTGTTCGCATTGGTGATACGCCAGGCAAACCCGTCCAGCGTCTGCCCTTGGACATGCCTGTGTCGATGCGCCAGGCTCGGCGTTGCGGCGAGCACCTGGGAGGCAAACTGGCTGCCGACCTGTATGACCGGCTGGTACTGGCGAACTGGCTGGAGGGGCAGGCGCCACAGCAGCGTGTCAGTCTGGAAGGGCGCCAGCAGATGGCCGCAATCGGCGTGTTCATCGATGCCTTGGCACCCGGCGCGCAACGTGACTGCGTGATCTGTCATTGCTGCGAGTGGAGCGATCAGCGACCGCATTTGGGGGGCAGCCTGGGGCAAGCGTTCTTCAAGCTGTTCATGCAGTCGGGCTGGATCCGCGAACATGAGCAGTCGCGGGCGCTGCGCATCTCGGCCTTTGGCTTGCAGCAGATCAACCAGATCGCCTGCCTGCCGACGTGGCAGGTCGGTTAGCTGACCCACCTTCACGCCGAAACGCGGGGCGACGCGAATCGCACATGACCGGTGCGACTCGTGTCCTCCCCAGGGCGTGGATGCCTTACTTGACCAAGCGTGCATCCAGGCTGTTCTGCGCCAGGCGGGTAGCCTGTGCCTGGGTCATGCCCAGGTGTTCGTGCAGGGCCATGAAGTTCTCGGTCACGTAGCCGCCGAAATAGGCCGGGTCGTCGGAGTTGACCGTGACCTTCACGCCACGCTCGAGCATGTCGAGAATGTTGTGTTGGCCCATGTGCTCGAACACGCACAGCTTGGTATTGGACAGGGGGCAGACGGTCAGCGGGATCTGCTCGTCGATGATCCGCTGCATCAGACGTTCGTCCTCGATGGCGCGTACGCCATGGTCGATACGCTCGATCTTGAGCAGGTCCAGGGCTTCCCAGATGTACTCGGGCGGGCCTTCCTCGCCTGCGTGCGCCACGGTCAGGAAGCCTTCGCCACGGGCGCGGTCGAACACCCGCTTGAACTTGCTGGGCGGATGGCCCATCTCCGAGCTGTCCAGACCTACGGCGACGAAGGCATCGCGGAACGGCAGGGCCTGGTCCAGCGTGCGTTCGGCCTGCTCTTCGCTCAGGTGACGCAGGAAACTCAGGATCAGCCCGCTGGTGATGCCCAGCTGCTCACGACCATCCTTGAGTGCGCGGGTGATGCCGTCGAGCACCACCTCGAAAGGAATGCCACGGTCGGTGTGGGTCTGCGGGTCGTAGAACGGCTCGGTGTGAATGACGTTCTGTGCCTTGCAGCGCTGCAGGTAGGCCCAGGTCAGGTCGTAGAAGTCCTGCTCGGTACGCAGGACGTTCGCGCCCTGGTAGTAGAGGTCGAGGAACTCCTGCAGGTTGCCGAAGGCATAGGCGCTGCGCAGCGCGTCGACGTCCTGCCACGGCAGGGCGATCTTGTTGCGTTCGGCGAGGGCGAACAACAGCTCGGGCTCGAGCGAACCTTCAAGGTGCAGGTGCAGTTCGGCCTTGGGCAAGGCATTGAGCCAGTCATACATGGTGCGAATCTCGATCAACTAACAATCGAGCATTGTACAGGTCCAGCCCCGGCACGGGGGACGAGTCGACCGAGTGACGCCAGCGTCGGCCCGAACCCCGCCGTGCGCGGGGCATGCCGGCTACCAGGGCAGGGTCTGGCCGGTGTAGTCCAGGAAGCGAAGCCCACCGTGACCGGCCTGGGCCTCGACCTGCTCGAGCAGCCCCCGCGTGCTGGTCAGTACGTCGATCTCGGCGTTCTCGCCGCCCATTTCGGTGCGGACCCAGCCAGGGTGCAGGGCCAGCACGCAGAGGTCCGGGCGCTGCAGCGCCACCACGAAGCTGTTGATCATCGAGTTGAGCGCTGCCTTGCTGGCCTTGTACAAGCAGATTTCACCGGCATCCGGGCTGGTCACGCTGCCCAGACCCGAGCTCATGAAGGCGATCACGCCGGTGCCAGGCCGTACCTGAGCGGCCAGGCGGCGGGCAACGCGAATGGGGGAGACCGCGTTGGTCATGAACAGCTCGCCGACCTGTTCGAGGTGAATGGTATCGGCGGACTGGGGCAGGGGGCCCATGACACCGGCGTTGACGAACAGCAGGTCGAGCACCTCGCCTTCGAGGTGTTGTTCGAGCGCATCGAGCTGTGACGCGTCGTTCATCTCCAGGGCCTCGACCCGTACACCTGCCAGCGCGTGCAGCGCCGTGGCCTTGGCCGGATCGCGCACGGTGGCGATGACGTTCCAGCCCTGTTCGTGCAGCCGCTGGACCAGACCCAGGCCGAGGCCACGGGAGGCGCCGATGACCAGCGCGGTTTTGGATGCGCTCATGAGAACTCCTAATCGATGGAGGAAAGCCCTCAGCATACGTCAGGTCGCAGCGCCCGGTCAGTCAGATGCTGTACGAAAAATGATCTATCGTCTGCGCGCCTTGCCCCACCACGCGCTTGCGCAGGCACGCACGGGTTATCCACAGGCTGGTCCACAGTAATTGTGTGAAATTCGCGGTCTGCTGGCGAGTGAGCGGCATCAGGCTGTGGATGAAAACCGTCGACACCGCTTGCACAGGCAGAGAAAGGCGGCCGATCAAAAAATGATCAATCCTCTGCAGGCCTCGTCGTTCCTAGGATGTAAGGGTATGCCCCAAGCTTATCCACAAGGCGGCCCACAGCGGATGTGGGCAACTTATTCCAGCGGCATGAGTTGAATGCGACCGCGACTCAGGTCTGCCAGCTGTCGTTGCAGGTGTTCGGCCCGGTCCGCACTCAGGGCCAGGCGCAGATCGACACCGTTGGCGGTGAACTGCTCATCGACCACCAGCCCATCGACGTCAGCCAGGCGCAACTTGAGCAGGGCCAGCTCACCGAACGCGCAAGTGCAGGTGAACGTGTCGCGTTGCACCAACAACCGTTTGGGCGCCTGTTGCAGGCATTTGTTGGCGCCGCCACCGTACGCACGCGCCAGCCCTCCCGTGCCCAGTTGGATGCCGCCGTACCAGCGGATCACCAGCACCACGACCTGGTCGCAGTCCTGGGCCTCGATCGCTGCCAGGATGGGCCGCCCGGCGGTGCCGCCCGGTTCGCCGTCATCGTTGCTGCGGTACTGGTCACCCAGTTTCCAGGCCCAGCAGTTATGCGTGGCGGCCGGGTCGGCGTGGGCCTCGAGGAAGCGCGCGGCGTCCTCGACCGAGGTGATCGGGGCGGCCAGGGTGATGAAACGACTCTTGCGGATCTCCTCGCGAAACTCGCAGAGGTCGAGCAGGGTAGAAGGCATAGGCTCACGTCAGGCGGGCGGGGTGATTCCACACCCTTTGAGAATGATATGGACCAGGTTGTCGCTGGCCAGCTGCATGTCCTGCCTGGTCAGGCGCTTGCGTTCGGTGACCTGGCAGATCTGGGTGGCGAAGTCCGCGTAGTGCTGGGTGCTGCTCCAGATCAGGAAGATCAGCTGGACCGGGTCGACCGGGTCCATCTTGCCAGCGTCGATCCAGGCCCGGAAGACGTTGGCACGCCCCTGGAACCAATCACGGTAGTCGGCACTGAAGTAGTCGCCCAGGCGTTGCCCGCCGCTGATCACTTCCATGGCGAAGATCCGCGAGGCTTTTGGATTGCGGCGGGAAAATTCCATCTTGGCGCGGATGTAGCGCGTCAGGGCCTCGCCAGGGTCGTCCTCGACGGTCAAGGTGTTGAAGGTGCTGTCCCACAGGTCGAGGATGTTGCTGAGCACGGCGACGTACAAGCCCAGCTTGTTGGTGAAGTAATAGTGCAGGTTGGCCTTCGGCAGGCCGGCCTTGGTCGCGATGGTGTTCATGCTGGTGCCCTTGAACCCATGGCGCGCGAACTCGTCCTCGGCCGCCTGGAGGATGGCCTGCTCGTTCTTCTGGCGAATACGCCCGGCCGGCTTGCCGGAAGGGGAGGCGCGGTGCGCGGGCACTTCTAGACTCATTGAGCGCTTCCCTACGAAAGGTGCGGATGACGAAGCAACAGAGTACCTGCCTGGGGCAGTGTGACAAGCCTTAGCGTGTCGCCGCCAAGCGTTCGAGGAAGCTTTCCACGACCAGGTTCGGGCGCCGTCCCTTGCGGGTGACCCAGCACAGGTTCAGGTCATGGAAGCGCGAGCTCGACTTGAGCGCGCGCAGGCGTCCTTCCCTGACCCAGGTGTCGGCGTAATGCTCGGGCAGGTAACCGATGTAGCGGCCGGTGAGAATCAGGAAGGCCATGCCTTCGCGATCCGAGGCGCTGGCCGTGCAGCGCAGGGCCTGATAGCACGCCTGGATCTCCGCCGGCAGCCGGAAGGTCGGCGCCACCGCGTCCTGGGCGTCGAGCCGTGCATCGTCGACCTGCGCGTCGTCGGCGTAGAACAACGGGTGGCCCACGGCGCAGTAGAGCAGCGAGCGTTCGCTGTACAGCGGCTGGTAGTCCAGCCCTGCCAGTGGGTGGGTCTGCGGCACCACGCCCACGTGCAGGCTGCCTGCAAGCACGCCTTGCTCGACTTCGCTGGGTGGGATCATGCGGATCTGGATGTGCACGTCCGGCCCGCGGTCCTTGAGTTCGGCCAGGGCGTGGGTGATGCGCATGTGCGGCAGCGTGACCAGGTTGTCGGTCAGGCCAATGTTCAGCTCACCGCGCAGGTGCTGGTGCAGGCCGTTGACCTCGGTGCGGAAGGTTTCCAGGGCTGCGAGCAGTTGCAGCGACGACTGATAGACCTCGCGGCCTTCCTCGGTCAGGGAAAACCCGGCGCGGCCTCGTTGGCACAGTCGCAGGCCCAGACGTTGCTCCAGGTCGTTCATGTGCTGGCTGATGGCCGAGCGACCGATGCCCAGCACGTTTTCGGCGGCCGAGAACCCGCCGCACTCGACCACGCTACGGTAGATCTTCAGCAGACGGATATCGAAGTCGCTGACCTGGGCCAGCACGTCGGGGCGACGGCTCATCTGTTTAGTGAACGCCTGACTGAAGGTTAGAAGCGAGGGGTTTTCCGAACTTTATCCGCGTGCCACCGTGGCTGCAACAACACCCCATCGCTGACCGAATCCGCGAGGACCCTTGATGAACATGTTCGAGAATGCGCCGACAGGCGTCGCCAGTCAGCTCAAGCTGGATGCGCACTGGATGCCGTACACCGCCAACCGCAACTTCCAGCGCGACCCACGGTTGATCGTGGCGGCACAGGGCAACTACCTGACCGATGACAAGGGGCGGCAGATCTTCGATGCCTTGTCCGGCCTGTGGACCTGCGGCGCCGGCCACACTCGCCAGACCATCACCGAGGCCATCGCCCGGCAGGCGGGCGTGCTGGACTACTCGCCGGGCTTCCAGTTCGGCCATCCGCTGTCGTTTCAGCTGGCCGAGAAGATCGCCGAGCTGACGCCGGGTGACCTCGATCACGTCTTCTATACCAACTCCGGCTCCGAGTGCGCCGACACTGCGCTGAAAATGGTGCGCGCCTACTGGCGCCTGAAAGGGCAGGCGAGCAAGACCAAGATCATTGGCCGCGCACGTGGCTATCATGGGGTGAACATCGCCGGTACGAGCCTGGGCGGGGTCAATGGCAATCGCAAGATGTTCGGCCAGTTGCTGGACGTCGATCATCTGCCGCACACGGTCCTGCCGGAGAATGTCTTCAGCCAGGGCTTGCCCGAGCGAGGCGGTATCGCCCTGGCCGACGAGATGCTCAAGCTGATCGAGCTGCACGATGCGTCGAATATCGCTGCGGTGATCGTCGAGCCGCTGGCCGGCTCGGCAGGCGTTCTACCGCCGCCGAAGGGCTACCTCAAGCGGTTGCGCGAGATCTGCACCCAGCACAACATCCTGTTGATCTTCGACGAGGTGATCACCGGCTTCGGTCGCATGGGCGCCATGACCGGTGCCGAGGCGTTCGACGTGACCCCTGACCTGATGTGCATCGCCAAGCAGGTCACCAACGGCGCTGTGCCGATGGGCGCGGTGGTGGCGCGCCACGAGATCTACCAGACCTTCATGAGCCAGCCCACGCCGGAATATGCCGTGGAGTTCCCCCATGGCTATACCTACTCGGCGCACCCCTTGGCCTGTGCCGCTGGCCTGGCGACTTTGGAGCTGCTGGAGCGCGAGAACCTGGTGCAGGCGGCCGCCGAGCTGGCCCCGCATTTCGAACGCACCCTGCACGGCATCAAGGGCACCCGCCATGTGGTGGACATCCGCAACTACGGGCTGGCAGGTGCGATCCAGATCGCGCCACGTGACGGCGATGCGATCGTGCGGCCGTTCGAGACTGCCATGAAACTCTGGCAGGCCGGGTTCTACGTGCGCTATGGCGGCGACACCCTGCAGTTCGGTCCGACCTTCAACACTCAGCCGCACGAACTCGACCGCCTGTTCGATGCGGTGGGCGAAACCCTCGCCCAGGTCGACTGATCGCCTGAATGCCATACGCGGGCGTCATGGCGGCGCCCGTCGTCCCTTTTTCGACTGGAGTCATGCATGAGCACTGTTCAGCACCTGATCAATGGTGAGCTGGTTTCCCGTGGTGGGCGCACCGCCGACCTGTTCAATCCGTCCACCGGCCAGGTCATCGGCCAGGTCGAGCTGGCCGACCGCGCGACCCTGCAGCAGGCGATCGACGCGGCCAAGGCGGCTTTCCCGGCCTGGCGCAGTACACCGGCCGCCAAGCGCGCGCAGGTGATGTTCCGTTTCAAGCAGTTGCTCGAGCAGCATGAGGCAGCCATCGCGCAGTTGATCAGTACCGAACACGGCAAGACGCTCGAGGATGCCGCCGGCGAGCTCAAGCGCGGGATCGAGAACGTGGAGTTCGCCTGCGCCGCGCCGGAAATTCTCAAGGGTGAGTACAGCCGCAACGTGGGGCCGAACATCGACGCCTGGTCCGACTTCCAGCCGCTGGGTATCGTCGCCGGGATCACGCCGTTCAACTTCCCGGCGATGGTGCCGCTGTGGATGTACCCGCTGGCGATCGTCTGCGGCAATGCCTTCATTCTCAAACCGTCGGAGCGTGATCCGAGTTCGACGCTGTACATCGCGCGCCTGCTGGAAGAAGCCGGATTGCCCAAGGGCATTCTCAACGTGGTGCACGGCGACAAGGAAGCGGTCGATGCGCTGATCGAGGCGCCCGAGGTGAAAGCCTTGAGCTTCGTCGGCTCGACGCCTATCGCCGAGTACATCTATGCCGAGGGCACTCGCCGCGGCAAGCGCGTGCAGGCACTAGGCGGGGCAAAGAATCACGCCGTGCTGATGCCCGACGCAGAATTGGACAATGCCGTCAGTGCCTTGATGGGGGCGGCCTATGGATCCTGTGGTGAGCGCTGCATGGCCATCTCGGTGGCAGTCTGTGTAGGGGATGCGATCGCCGATGCGCTGATCGCCAAGCTCGAACCGCAGATCAAGGCATTGAAGATCGGGGCCGGGACCACCTGTGGCCTGGACATGGGGCCACTGGTGACCGCGGCTGCGCGCGACAAGGTCGTCGGCTACATCGACGACGGTGTGGCCGCCGGGGCTCGGCTGGTGGTGGACGGGCGCGGTCATCGTGTGGCCGGGCACGAGGACGGGTACTTCGTCGGCGGTACGCTCTTCGATCGAGTGACCCCGCAGATGCGTATCTATAAAGAAGAGATCTTCGGCCCGGTGCTGTGCGTGGTGCGCGTGGACAGCCTGGAAGAGGCGATGGAGCTGATCAATGCCCATGAGTATGGCAACGGCACCTGCATCTTCACCCGTGATGGTGAGGCGGCGCGGTTGTTCTGCGATGAGATCGAAGTGGGCATGGTCGGGGTGAACGTGCCACTGCCGGTGCCCGTGTCCTACCACAGCTTCGGCGGCTGGAAGCGTTCGCTGTTCGGCGACCTGCATGCCTACGGGCCCGATGGCGTGCGCTTCTATACCCGTCGCAAGGCGATCACCCAGCGCTGGCCACAGCGCAAGACCCATGAGGCCTCGCAATTCGCCTTCCCGAGCTTGTAAGGGCGTACGCAGGCAGGCGCGAAGGCGCTTTCCTGCGTATTTCAAGGAAATGAAGGTTTTTTGAAATTAACGGTTGACGGCC
>JBKYML010000034.1:0-509 GCA_046940335.1 Enterobacterales bacterium AN_CKDN230030167-1A_HGKHYDSX7 | reverse complement strand
CCTTGCGCCGCCAGGGTGTAGGTCGCAGTGGTCGCGCCTGCTTTCACGGTCACGGTAGCACCGTTGCTGAGGGTGACGTTCAGGTCACGCTCCAGCGTACGGTTGATCGTGACAGTGAAGGTCGCCGGCTGGTTCTCGTTGACGCTGGTCTGGTCGGCTGTGATGCCGACAGTCAGCAGGTCGCCGCTGTTCGAGGTACCGCCTGGGTTGCCAGGGGTGCCCGGTTCGTCAGTGACGGTCGTGGTGCGGGTTTCACCACCGAGGGTGAGTTTCTCGAAGTTGTCGCCACCGCTGACCGAGACCAGCTTGTTGACGATGTCGGCTTGGCCACCGACGTAAGCGTCATCTTTCGCCGTGATAGTCACGGTGCCCGTGGTGCTGCCCGTCGGGACTTTGACCACGGTACCGTCAGTCAGGGTGAAGGTCAGGCCATTGTGACCAGACACCGGCAGACCCTGGGCGTTGGTCAGAGTCACGGTGTAGGTGACTTGGCCGCCTTCGGTGACAGT
>JBKYML010000032.1:0-554 GCA_046940335.1 Enterobacterales bacterium AN_CKDN230030167-1A_HGKHYDSX7 | reverse complement strand
CAGGCGGTGGCCGAGTTGCCGTTGCTCGATGCTGGTGAGCGTGAGCGGTCCCTGGAGCAGTGGAATGACACGGCGGCCCCTTACCCGCTGGGCAGCAGCATCCAGCAGCTGATCGAAGCGCAGGTGCGGCGCACGCCCGATGCCGAGGCGTTGGTGTTTGGCGGGACGCGTCTGAGTTACACGCAGCTCAATGAGCGCGCCAACCGCTTGGCCCATCGTTTGATCGAGCTGGGTGTCGGTCCCGATGTGCTGGTCGGCATCGCGGCCGAGCGCAGCGTGGAGATGGTGGTGGGGCTGCTGGCCATTCTGAAGGCCGGTGGTGCCTACGTGCCGCTGGATCCCGAGTACCCGCAGGACCGTCTGCGCTACATGCTGGAGGACAGTGGCGTGAGTCTGCTGCTGACCCAAAGCCATCTGGATTTGCCGGTGGGCGAAGGTGTACGAACGTTGGCGTTGGATCTGGAAGCAGGCAGCGCTTGCAGCCACGATCCGCAGGTGTCGGTGCATCCTGAAAACTTGGCCTACGTCATCTACACCTCCGGCTCCACGGGCCG
>JBKYML010000031.1:0-568 GCA_046940335.1 Enterobacterales bacterium AN_CKDN230030167-1A_HGKHYDSX7 | reverse complement strand
CGATCACCAGGCGCCCGCCGTGCAGCAAGGCGCCGAATAGCTCCCATACCGAGAAATCGAAGGCGTAGGAATGGAACAGCGTCCAGCAGTCCTCAGGGCCGAAGCCGAACCAGGCCTCGGTGGCCTGGAACAGGCGCAGCACGTTGCGGTGGGCCAGCAGCGTGCCTTTGGGCTGGCCAGTGGAGCCGGAGGTGTAGATGACATAGGCCAGCTGGTCGAGGTCCACCGCCAGCGCCGGGTCGTGTTCGGCGAACTGGGTGTAGTCGCCGTCGAGGTCCAGCGTCCGTACGCCTTCGGCCAGGGCCAGGCCCAGTTCGCCCTGGTTCAGCAGCAGCGTCAGACCGCTGTCCTCGATCATGTACTGCAGGCGTTCGGCCGGATACGCCGGGTCCAGCGGCACGTAGGCGCCCCCGGCCTTGAGGATGGCCAGCAGGCCGACGACCATCGCTGGCGTGCGCGGTGCGGCCAGGCCGACCCGCATGTCCGGGCCGACGCCCTGGGCGATGAGCGCATGGGCCAGGCGGTTGGCGCGGCGGTTCAGCTCGCCGTAGCTGAGGGTTTCACCCTC
>JBKYML010000030.1:0-600 GCA_046940335.1 Enterobacterales bacterium AN_CKDN230030167-1A_HGKHYDSX7 | reverse complement strand
CGCTGGAGCGTGACCTGAACGTCACCCTCAGCAACGGCGCTACCGTGACCGTCAAGGCGGGCGCGACCACTGCGACCTATACCCTGGCAGCGCAAGGCGATGATGTCTTCAAAGACGGTCAAACCATTCAGTTGGGCGTGAAATCCGCTGTAGACGCCGGCGGCAAAGGCTTCGAGAACCTGCAGATCGATGCCACCCAAGCATCGCTGCAGGTTCTCGACACCACCAACGAGGTGGTGGCGACCTTGACCGCAGACAAGACCACTGTTACCGAGGGTGGTCAGGTTACCTACACCGTGACCCTCAGCAATGCTCAAGGTCTGCCAGTGACAGGCCATGGCGGCTTGACCTTCACGCTCAGCGACGGCAGCAAAGTCGTGATCGCCAGCGGAAACGCCAGCGGTAGCGTCGTTGTGACTGCCAAGGACGACGTCTATATCGGCGGCCAAGCCGACATCGTCAACAAGCTGGCTTCGGTCAGCGGCGGCGACAACTTCGAGAAACTGACCCTGGGCGGCGAAACCCGCACCACGACCGTCACTGACGAACCGGGCACCCCTGGCAACCCAGGCGGTACCGGTACCTCGAACGGTGGCGACC